>CAZEPJ010000070.1:0-22819 GCA_964514105.1 uncultured Desulfarculaceae bacterium
GGCCCCCTGTGGGCCGGGAGAGCGGATCAGAGGTAGCCCAGCGCCGACAGGGCCCATTCCACCCGGGTCCGCTCCGGGCCGCCAAGAGGATCTGCGGCCGACCCCTCCGCCCAGGAGAGGCACTGGGTTCGAAGCTCCGCCAGGACTCCGGGATGGGCCTCTGCGACGTTCAGCTTCTCCCATGGATCCGTGGGGAGATGGTAGAGTCCCTCCACCTCTGCCCGGGGCCAGGGGGCCTGGTTGGGATCGCTGCGCCGCAAGATGAGCTTCCATTCCGGGGTGCGGATCCCCAGCCATCCCTTGGGCCAGTTCTCCAGATAGGCCGCACGCGGTCCGTCGTCCGGCCCACCTCGCAGCAGGGGTCCGATGGACCGTCCGTGGAGGCCCGGGGGGCAGGGCAGGCTCGTGAGGTCGCACAGGGTGGGGAACAGATCCGCCAGACGCACCTGCTGGCCCACGCGGAGCCCCGGCTTTCCGCCCCCGGCAGGCAGCCGGAAGATCAGTGGCACGCGGATCACGTCATCGCCCAAAGCCCCGTCGTGGAGGGGCCGGTTATCGGCGTGCAGCTCTTCCCCATGGTCGGAGAAGACGACGAGGAGGGTCCGGTCCACCAAGCCCCGGTCTCCCAGGAACCGGAGCAGACTTCCCACGCACGCCTCGTCGGCGTACGAGATCTTCCCGTCGTAGTGTTGCCATCTGGGGGAGAAGGCCTTGCGGAAGTGCTCGGGGAGGCTGTATTGGGGCAGGTGATGGGTGTCCATGTAATGGAGCCACAGGAAGAAAGGCTCCCGAGCCGTCTGCAACCAGTCCATGGCGCGTTGGAGGGTCCGGTGCCATCCGGTGCGCCACGCCACATCCCGGGCCAGCAAGGCATCGCGGGTCCACCCCTCGTCGAAGATCTCAAAACCGCGGTGGAAGCCCTGGGGGCTGCCCACCAGGCTGGTGCCGGGGAAGCCGCCGGTGGCGAAGCCGTGCCCCGAGAACCATTCGGCCAGGGTGGGGGTCTGGATCGACATCCTGTGGGTGGCTGCGCGAAGGCCGTGGCGGGAGGGGAGACAGCCCGTGAACAGGGTGGCATGGGCCACCCAGGTATTGGGCGCATGGGTGACCGCCTGTTCGAATAGGCAGCCGTGGGCGGCCAGGCTGTCCAGATGAGGGGTTTCCGCACCCCGGTATCCATAGCACCCGAGGTGGTCAGGCCGAACGCAGTCCAGGGTGATCAGCACGACATTTGGCCGACTGGGATTCACGGAAGCGTCCCCCTTTGTGGTTCGTTCCCATTGTACTGTACGGAGACGCTGCCGAACAGCCCGGCGCTCGGTGCGTTGGGTTGGTGGCAGCCTCGGTTGGCGATAGAATGGGTCATGCCCGTTGCATCCTCGGCGCGCGAAGGAGGCGGTCATGAAGGTCCCCATCCTGTGCGGCAACCACGCGGTGGAAGTCGATTTCCCGGATCGCACCCGGGTCCTCCAGGCCCGGCCCGACCATGAGGTGTTGGCCGATCCCGAGGGGGCCATGCGAGAGGCCCTGCATCGTCCCATGGGTCACCAGGGCGTGGACCGGCTGGTGGGGCCCGGGGCCAGGGTGCTCATCGCCTTCGACGACCTGGCCGTGCCCGCCCCGCCCATGGCCCGGCCCGACAACCGCCAGCGGGTTATCGGGTGCCTCCTGGCGGAGCTGGATGCGGCGGGGGTGCATCGAAGGGATATCACCCTGCTTTGCGCCAACGGCCTCCACCGCCAGTGGCGACGCAGCGAGCTGCGCGCCGTCCTGGGGGACGACATCCTAGCGACCTTCGGGCCGGCCCAACTCCTGTGTCACGATGCGGAGGACCCGGCGCAGGTCGTCCACCTGGGACTCACAGAGAGCGGGTACGACGTGGAGGTGAACCGCCTGCTGGTGGAGTGCGACCAGACCTTCTACGTCAACATCACCTGGGTGCCCTTCAATGGCGGCTGGAAATCCACGGTCATCGGTCTCGGGACGCACCGGACCATCCGACACATCCATAACCCGGAGGTCTACCTGGCCGAGTTCCCGGCCTCGTGCATGGAGCCGGAGAGGAACCTTTTCCATGGGCGCATCCGGGAAATGGGCGCCCACCTGGCGCGCCACCTGGCCGCCGCCGGGAAGAAGGTGTTCCAGGTCGAGACCCTGATCAACGGGTCCTTCCCGGCCCAGATGAGCGGGGTGGCGTGCGGGGACGTTGACCTGGTCCACGCCCATTCCCTGGAGGCGCTGGCGCGCCGCAAGGCGCTGGAGGTGGACGGACAGAGCGACGTGGTGGTCTTCGGGCTCCCGGACTTCATGCCCTACTCCATGGGCGGGCGCATCAATCCCCTGCTCATTTCCCGGATGGGGCTGGGGTACCTGTTCGCCAACTATTGCAACAGGCCGCTGGTGAAGTCGGGCGGGACGGTGGTCTTCTCCAACCCGCTGCTGGACCAGTGGGACCCCGTTCATCATCCCTCGTACAGACCCTTCTGGGATGAGGGATTGTCCAGGATGCAGGACCCCGTGGCTCTCTACGAGCTGTTTGCGGAGGAGTACGCCCACCGTCCGGAGTTCATCCACCGGTATCGCCACGGCTACGGATTCCACGGCGTCCATCCGGTGCAGGGCTACGCCACCAGTGCCGCCCCCAGGCGATACCTGGGGAAGATCATGGCAGCGGGCTGCAGGGAGCCCCATGTGGCTCGCAGGATGGGCTGGCTTCCCATGCGGAGCGTGGAAGAGGCCCTGGAGATGGCCGCGGCCGAGTACGGTCCGAACTGCTCCATCACGTATGCGGCCATGCCGCCCCTGTTCCTGCCGGTGGTGCACTGAACACTTGGGGGCATCAGAGGATCTGCATGCGGCTGATCTATCTGGCGGACATTCACGACGCCTTCGGGCCCCTGGAGGCCCTCCTGGAGCTCACCGCCGCGGACCTGTACGTGCTGGGTGGGGACCTCCTGTATCGGGTCTTTCCCAGGTACCGGACAGCCTGGCGGTTTCTGGAGCTGCAGGAGATCATGCGGGGACGGGCCAGGGGTGAGGGCCCCAAGGAGAGCCTGTGGGAGGCTGCCCAGCGGCTCTCCCACGACTCGGGGGACGCCATCGGCGCCGCACAGGCCCGGGAGTACCTCTCGCTGAGCCGCAGGGCCGAGCGGGCCATGTCCCAGGCCTACCAGCGGCTTCGTGGGCGCCTGGACCGCTTTCCCCAGGGCTTGGTGCGGCTGCTCCCGGGCAACTACGACATGGACCTTCGGCGCACGGCCCTGGGGGATCTGGACCTCCATCTCCGGTGCGTCGAGGTCGGGGGGTGCCGGGTGGCCGGGTACGGAGGGGCACCGGTGTTCACCCCCGGCATCCCGGACCACCTTCAGGTCCCGTACCGGGAAGGCCCGGGGTCGTGGGGCGCGCGATCCGAGGCCGGGCAATTCTTCCGGGAGAAACGGCCCCACGTGGTGGCCCTGCACCATCCCGTCTACGGACACCTGGATCGGCTTGCCGGCTTGGGGCACGTGGGCAGTGCGCGCCTGCGCGATTACGTGGACGAGTGTCGGCCCCACGTGGTCCTCTCGGGCCACCTGCACGAGGCATGGGGAGGGGAGCGCTCCGGGGGGACGTTCTTCTTCAACCCCTCCAATTTCGGCAGCGCCATTCAGGTGACCCGGGTGCGCCCGGGGGGCTACTTCCTCTATCTGGAGGTGGACGCGGGGGGGCTGGGAAGAGCCACTGTGCGACGCCTGGAGGGGCGCCTCCTCTACGACATCGTGGCGTACGAGCCCCGAGAGAGGGGGCTGGACGCCATCGTCCTGGACGAACGCCGGTTCTCGGCCATGATGGGAGATGTCCCCAGGCCGCGGCACATACGACCCATCCGCCGGCTTCAGCGCATCCGGTCCTTTTTCCTGGGGTATGAGACGGCAGAGTCCAAGGCGTTGGTCCGGGAGCTGAGAGGGGTGTACCGGCGCATCCGGGCCGAGGGGATGCATGTGGCCTTCGACCTCCTGGGGTCGCTGAATTTCGGCATGGCCCGGCGAGGCTCCGATGTGGATCTGGTGGTCTACCTCCGGGGAGTCGAGTGCGTGCCCGATGAACTGGATGCCTGCTCGGTGCCGCGGCCCCTGGGGGCTGTCTTCCAGGAGCTCCGGCAGAGGCATCTGGAGATCGAGGTCTGCGACAGCCTGGATCTGGACCGGGTGGCCCGGGCCATCGAGGAGGAAAATGGGCAGGACGGTCATCTCCAGCGTTTCATCTTCTACCGGGCCGTGTGCCGCCCTGTAAACCTCCGGCTCATCAAGGAGGTGGAGGGCCCGTTGATGCGCAAGGGCGGGTTTCGCGCTGCCCTGGAGGATCGACTGCGGGAACATCTGCGCGTACTGGTCTCGTCGGTGCGGCATGTGCGTTCCTTCGACAAGTACCTGGCCCGGCTCAGGGAGGACGGGATATCCGTGCCCCGGGAGGTGGAGGAGGGGATCCGGCAGTACCTGCGGGGCGCCTGAGCCCCAGGGGCCCTTTACAGCATGCCTGCGCCGGAGGATATTGACATAAGGGCAGCGGGCGGTGGCTCTGGCAAACACAAAGGGGAGGCAAGGATCATGACGCATGACATGGGCGTGATGACACGGCGTGCCGCGGTCCTGGGGGGGCTCCTGTCCCTCGCGCTGGGGGGATGCGCAGTCCTGGACGAGCGGGGGCCGCGGGAGCTGGATGCGGCCTATGGGCCCAACCCGCCGCGACTGGAGGCCACGTTTGCGGCGGAGGCTGTATCCCCCGTGGATGCGTGGCGCCTGTATATCCGGGGGTCGGACATGGATGGGGACATGACCTACGTTCAGGTCTGGCTCAACATGCCGGGCCGGCAATTCACTCCGGTGCGCATCGATGTGGATTCGGGGCAGGCCAGGGCCATCTCCGGGTTCATCACCCTCAACACCATGGATTTCGGGGCCGACGTGAACCGCCTCTTCGACATCTGGGCCCGGGTATCGGTGACCCTGGAGGACCGGGCCGGCCATCGGTCGGAGATGCGCACGCACGGGGTGCGGTTCGTCGCGGGGGCAGCCCAGCCGCCGCCCCCCGGGGGGGGCTTCGATGAGCGCTTTCTGGGGAGGATCCCGGTGGAGTTCATTCCCAGGGACACCACGGGCGGAGATCAACCGCCCAGGGTGCGATGAAGCGGGGTGCCGGGGGCCCCAGGCGGGCGATGGATCTGACCTGCCCCGGCGGGTCGGGTCGGCATGCCGTGTGACGAGGTGAAGCAGATGAGCTCTTTGCCCAAGACGGAGGATCCGCCCGTGGGCCTTGCCCGCGCGGCGGCGCACGATCGAAGGACGTTCCTGGGGGTGGCTGCGGGGTGCCTGGCCGCCGCAGCGGCCGGAGGGCTCGCTGTTGCACGGCGGGCCGGCGCGGGGGCTGCGACCCCCCCCCTGGTGGTCGCTCGGGGTGAGTCGGGCCAGGCCGTGAGGCTGGCCCTGGAGACGCTGGGGGGAATGGGCGCATTTGTCAGGAGCGGGGATCGGGTCGTGCTCAAGCCCAACGTCTCCTTTCCCAATCCCCCCTCCTGGGGGTGCAACACCAGTCCCGAGGTGGTCGTGGCAGTGGCCAGGCTCTGCCTGGAGGCGGGCGCCAAGCGCGTCGTTGTGGTGGACAACACGCTGGGCAACCCGGAGCTTTGCTTCAGTCGCAGCGGGTTGAAAGAGGCCATGGCCTCCATCCCCCAGGTCCGCTTCCTGGCCCCCAGGGGGAAGGATCTCTACCGGGAGATGGAAATCCCCCGGGGCAAGGCGCTGCGACGGACCGCCGTCATGCGGGAACTGCTGGAGGCGGACCGCTGGATCAACCTCCCGACGGCCAAGTCCCACTCGGCCACGGGGGTGAGCCTGGGCCTCAAGGGGCTGATGGGTCTGGTGTGGGATCGGGGGGTTTTCCACCGCGACCTGGACCTGGACCAGGCCGTGGCGGATCTCGCCACCATCCTGAAGCCCACGGTCACCATCCTGGACGCCACCCGCGGCCTGCTCACCGCGGGGCCCGGCGGGCCGGGGCAGGTGGCCCAGTGGCACAAGGTCGTGGCCGGTGTGGACCCCCTGGCGGTGGACGCGTACGGCGTGACCCTGGGCGCGTGGTACGGACAGCGGGCGCGACCCGAACAGGTCAAGCACCTGCGGGCCGCCCACGATCATGGACTGGGGGAACTGTCCTTGGAGCGCATGGAGATCGTGGAGCGCGGGGCGTGAGGACCAGGCGCGCCATTCAGGCCCTGTCCTTGGTTCTTTTCCTCTCCCTGTTCTTCTCGGCAGCCTGGGGGTTCGTGGGGTCCATGCCCCACGACCTCGTGCTTCGACTTGACCCGCTGGCTGCGCTGGTCGTGCTGCTGGCGGTCCCGGCGGCGGCCGGGGCCTTTGTCATGGCCGTTGCCACGGCCGCGGGTGCCTTGGTGGCGGGACGCGCCTTCTGCGGGTATGTCTGCCCATTGGGGAGCGTCCTGGACGGCGGGGCGCGGCTCGTGGGGGCCCGCCGCGGTCTTCCGGCGGGGTTGCGGGCACTGACCGGCCTCAAGGAATGCCTCTTGGTGGTGACCCTGGTGGCTGCCGCTGCGGGGTTCTCCCTGGTGTCCTGGCTGGATCCGCTGGTTCTCTTCAGCCGGTCTCTGGGGCTCCTGGCGGTTCGTTGGCTCGAGGGGGCGGGAGGAATGGCCCTGGAGATCCTTCGTCCGGCGTTCGTCCGCCTGGACTGGGTGGCCCTGTCCAACGCCAGCCTGGAGAACCCCAGGTACTGGCTCACGGGCCTGTCCGCGGCATGGCTCGGGGCCATCGTCGGGCTCTCCTTGTGGCGGGCCAGGTTCTGGTGCCGGATCCTGTGTCCGCTCGGGGCACTGCTGGGCGCCCTCGGCCGCTGGGCGCCCGTCGGACGGCGGGTGACGGATGCCTGCATCGATTGCGGGGCGTGTGCGCGCACCTGCCCCATGGAGGCCGTGGGAGAGGACCCCCGGGGCACGCTCCAGGAAGCGTGCATACGGTGCCGGCGCTGCGCCGACGCCTGTCCCACGGCGGCCATCCGATTCCTGCCGGCCCCCGGAGGCGGCCTCCCCGCCCGCATGGCGTCGCCCGTCCTCAGTCGGCGGGGGGCCTTGGCGGCCGGGGTCGCAGGCCTCCTGGTGGGGATCACCTCCCCGCTGGATGCCGGACGGGCCGCGCCCAGGGATCGGCTCATCCGGCCTCCGGGCGCCCTGCCCGAGGGGGAGTTCCTGGATCAATGCCTGCGGTGCGGGCTCTGCATGGGGGCGTGCATGTCCCATACCCTCCAGCCCACCCTCTGGGAGGCCGGCCTGGACGGGGTCTGGACGCCCAGACTGGATTTGCGCCTGGCCCCGTGCGAGAAGAACTGCAACCGCTGCGGTCTGGTGTGCCCCACGGGTGCCATCCGCCCGCTGGAACTCATGGAGCGGACCCATGCCAAGATCGGAACGGCCGTCCTGCTGCGGGAGCGCTGCCTCGTGTGGGAACAGGACAAGGTATGCCTGGTGTGCGACGAGATCTGCCCGTACGACGCCATCGAGTTTCGCGATGTGGACGGCAGGCGTCGCCCCTTCGTGACGGAGAGCCGGTGCAACGGGTGCGGGTACTGCGAGCACAAGTGTCCGGTGCAGGGTGAGTCGGCCATCATCGTGTCCCGGGCCGGGGAACTGCGCCTGGCCTCGGGGTCGTACGTGGAGGCAGCCAGGGAGCGGGGATACGCGTTCGAGGGCCCGCGGCCGGATGAAGCCCCGGCACCCGCCCCTGGCGCGGATGGCGGATTGCCGACCGGCCTCATCCGGAAGGATCCATGACCCGCCCCGCCTCCACCCGGTTGCGACCCTTGGCCTTGGCCTCGTACAGGGCCTGATCGGCGGCCCGGATCAGGGCCTCCCCGTGGACCGCGGAATGGCCCTCCAGCGAGGCCGTGCCGAGGCTCACCGTCACGATGATCCGGCCGCCGGGGACGGACATGGGCTCCTGACCCACGGCGATGCGGAGCCGCTCGGCCACCCGGGCCGTGCACGGCGCGTCGCACTGGGGCACGACCAAGAGGAACTCCTCGCCGCCGTACCGTCCCAGCGAGTCGTAGGGCCGGATTGCCCCGGCCAGCCGCCGGGCCGCCTCCCGCAGCACCGCATCGCCCGCCGGGTGCCCGTGGGCGTCGTTGATCTCCTTGAACCGGTCCAGGTCGGCCATGATGACCCCCAGGGGGTCCCTCTCCCGTCTGGCCCGGGCCGTCTCCCGCCGGAGCACGTCGAGGATGGCGGCGCGGTTCCACACGCCGGTGAGGGCGTCGTGGGTGGCCTGATGGCGCAACACCTCGCGCGCCGCGATGAGGTCCTCCTGGAGTTTGATGACGCGCCGGCCCGCCCGGAGGCGCACCTCCAGCTCCAGGGGATCGAAGGGTTTTGCCAGGAAGTCGTCGGCGCCCGCGTTCATGGCCGTGACCAGGTCATCCCTCTCGCTCCTGGCGGTGAGCAGGATGATGTAGATGTAGGGCTCCTCGCCTCGGGCCCGCACCCTCCGGCATACCTCGATGCCGTCCATCTGCGGCATCATCCAGTCCAGAATGGCAAGCCGCGGCGGGTCCTGGGCGGCCAGGGTCTCCCACGCCTTCACCCCGTCGTCCACGACCACCACCCGGTACCCCCATCCCTGGAGCCGTGCCTCCAGGATGCGTCGGGAGATGGGTTCGTCTTCGGCGACGAGCAGCCTCATACCTCCTCCATCTCTTGGACCATGCGGCCCAGGGCCGGCACCAGCCGCTCCACCTCGCGCTCCAGGCGGGCCACGGCCCCGGGCAAGTCCCCCAGGTTGCCGTCCCGCCCCAAGAACTCGACCCGGCGCGCGGCGTCCACCACGGCCTCGGCTCCGAAGTTGGCCGCCATCCCCTTGAAGGCATGACCGGCCTTCTGGACGCAGACCGCATCCTTCCGGCCCATGGCCTCCCGAATGCGATCCAAGTGAATGGGGTACTCTTGGATGAACATGGAGACGATCTCCTTGAGGAGGCCTTCATCGGATCCCAGTCGCCCCAGGAGCGCGTCCCGGCTCAGGACGATCTTCGCCTCCAGCGCGGGGGAAACCGGCGAGGCATCACCACCTCGATCCTGCCCCGGGGCCTTCCTCTTTCCCCCTTCCTCCCCCGGCTCGGATGTCGTTCGCAGGACCCTCCCCATGGCCTCCAGGAGCGAGGCCCTGGTCACGGGTTTGGGCACATAGTCATCCATGCCGGCCGCCAGGCACCTCTCCCGGTCTCCCGCCATGGAGTGGGCCGTCAACGCGATGATGGGGATGTGGCCTCCCCCTTCCCGCTCCGCCGCACGGATGGCAGCCGCGGCTTCCAGGCCGTCCATCTCCGGCATCTGAACGTCCATGAGCACCAGATCGAAGGGCTCCGCCTCCAGGGCCTCCAGGGCCTCCCTCCCGTTGTTGGCCAGGGTGACCCGGTGGCCGTCCCGCTCCAGCATGCGGAGCACCACCTTCTGGTTTACGGCGTTGTCCTCGGCCGCCAGGATTCGGAGCTTGCCCAGGGGCGCAGCAGGCTGGGTCTCCCGCAGGAAGTGGCGGGTCACCAGAGGGGTGGTTCGGTCGGGGGCAGCCCCGGCCAACACCAGGGTGATGGCGTCCAGGAGCTCGGACTGCTTGATGGGCTTGGTGAGGTACGCGGCCACCCCGAGCTGCCGGCACTGGGAGGCGTCGCCCCTGCGCCCCGCGGACGTGAGGAAGATGATCCGGGTGGAGGCCAGGGAGGGGTCCTGCGAGATCCGTCGGGCCAGCCAGAGCCCGTCCTGCTCGGGCATCATCCAGTCCAGGAGGATCAGCGGGAAGGGGGCATCCGCATCCCGAGCCCGACACAGGAGGTCCCAGGCCTGCGAAGCGCCGCCGGCGGGCACCGGAGACATGTGCCAGTTTTCCAGCATCTGGACCAGGATCCGGCGGTTGGTGGCGTTGTCGTCCACGACGAGCACGGGGAGCCCCGTGAGCTCGGCGGGCTCCAGGCGATCCATCTGCGTGGCCCCCCCGGCGCCCAGACCGAAGGTCGCCGTGAAATAGAATGTGCTCCCCGTGCCGGGCAGGCTCTCCAGCCAGACTCGCCCGCCCATCATGGCGACGATCTCCCGGGTGATAGACAGTCCCAGGCCGGTGCCGCCGTATCGGCGCGTGGTGGAGCCGTCGGCCTGCACGAACGGATCGAAGATGGTCTGCTGCTTCTCGGGCGGGATGCCGACGCCCGTGTCCGAAACCGAGAAGCGCAGGCTCGCCTCTTCTCCGGGGGGAGATTCGAGTTCCACGCCCACGACGACCTCGCCCTGTTCCGTGAATTTGACGGCGTTGCCCACGAGGTTCACCAGGACTTGCCTGAGCCGACCCGGGTCCCCGACTACGGCGTCGGGGACTTCGGCCGCCACGCAGTACGCCAGCTCCAGACCCTTCTCCCCGGCCCGGCCGGCCAGGGTCCGCAGGGTGTCTCCGATGGTGTCCCGGAGCTGGAACTCGATGGCCTCCAGGCTCATCCTGCCGGCCTCGATCTTGGAGAGATCCAGGATGTCGTTGATCAGACCCAGCAGTGAATCCGTCGCCGCCCGCACGATCTCCAGGTTGTCCCGCTGTCCCGGGGACAGCTCCGTGTCCAGGACGAGCTCCGTCATGCCGAGGATGGCGTTGATGGGGGTGCGGATCTCGTGGCTCATGTTGGCCAGAAACTCGCTCTTGGCCACGCTGGCTGCCTCGGCCTGGGCCGCCAGGCGCTGGGCGTTTTCCATGGCCGCCTGGAGGCGGCGATTGGCCTCCTCCAGCTCCCGGTTGGCCTGCTGAAGCCGCTTCTCCGCGAGCTTCCTGCCGGTGATGTCGCGAAACACGCCCATGACCAATCGGCGCCCCCCGTCGGTGAACGCCACGCCCGTGGACTCCACTTCCAGGACCTGACCGTCCAGGGAAAGGAGCCGATGCTCGCGGGGCGGTGCGACCCAGCCTTCCTGCAGGGACCTCCTGACGCGCTCCGCCGAGCCCGAGCGGTCCTCGGGGTGGACGATGTCCAGATAGGGCTTGCCCACGAGTTCCTGGGCGCTGCGAGCGCGGAGCAGCTGGACGGCCGCGGGGTTGACATACTCGATGGTTCCCTCGAACCGGACGATGATGGCCTCGGTGGAGATCTCCACGAACTTGCGATAGCGTTCTTCGCTCTCCCGGAGGGCCTCCTGGGTCTGCTTGAGGGCTGTGATGTCCTGAATGGTGCTGAGGATGCCTTCGATGGCCCCGTCGGCCGCCGTGAGGATCCGGTCCTCGACCAGCACGGGAAGTTGCGTGCCGTCCTTGCGCCGGTACAGGCGCTCGATCCCTCGAGCCGGCGGCCTCGTCCCGGCCAGCTTCTCCAGGACCTGGCTTCGCCCCGGTTCAGGCTCCGCGAAAAACTCCCAGACGGGGCGGCCGATCATCTCCTCCCGGGCGTAGCCGAGCATGCCCAGCTCGGTGTCGTTGACGTCCAGGATGCGGCCTTGCCTGTCGTACTGAAACAGCCCCACCGGTGCCCGGTGGAAGAGCTGCCGAAACCGGACCTCGCTCTCCCGGAGGATCTCCTGGGCCCGCTTGCGCTCCGTGATGTCCTCGATGAATCCCTCGAAATAAGCCTCCGCATCCCCGTGGCCGCGGGCGAGGCGCATGTGGAGGTTGCCGGTAAAGGTGCCCCCGTCCCGGCGGAGGTATTCGGCTTCCGAGTTCAACACCTCCCCCCGGCGCATCAGCTGCCCGATGAGCGTGGCGCGGTGTTCGGGGTGGACGTACAGGTCCGAGGCGACGTCTTTCACCTGCGAGACAGCCTCCTGGGGAGAGGAGAAGCCGAACATGGCCGCGAAGCGCCTGTTGACGCTCAGGAGCCTTCCGTCCGGCGTGGATTGAAAGATGCCCACGGGGGCGTTCTCGAAGAGGTAACGCAGGCGGGCCTCGTTGGCCCGGAACGCCGCCAGGACGCGCTTCTGCTCGGAAACGTCGCGGATGGTCCCCTGATACCCAAGCACGCTTCCGTCGGGCCCCCGCCGAACCGAGGCGTTGATGAGGCAGTCCATGAGGGCCCCGTCCTTCTTCCTCAAGAGGACCTCGTAGTCCTGAACGGCCCCCGTCTTCTCGATGGCCTGCCGAAAGCGCTGACGCTCCTCCGGGTCGCTGTACGTCCTGCGCACGTCGAAATCGGCCACATCGTCCTGTCCCAGGCCGAAGAGGTCCAGAAAGGCCGGATTCCACGCCAGGAGGCAACCGTCCCGGGAACTGACGTAGAAGGCCTCCCGGGACTCCTCGATGAGGGCCAGCAGGGCGGAGTGCTCCCCGAGCCGGACGCCCTGCTCCACCGTGGGGATGGCGCCGAGCTGACCGGCTTGCTCCCGACGCGTGCGCAGGGCCCTTATCTCTGCGATGAGCTGGGCTTTGGACTTCCTCTCGTCACGCATGGCCGATTCCCCCACCGGGCAAGGGTCTGGAAGAGGTTGACAGGGCGCGGGATTTCGCGCAAAAAGAACATATCGCAAGAGCGCGGGAAAAAAAAGGTAGCCGCCACGGGATGTCAATGGGGCGCGGAGGGGTCCGGGCGCCCGCGCTGGGAGGACGAATTGGCGGGCATTCTGGTCGTAGACGACGAGGCGCCCATCCGGCGGCTCATGCGGCGGGTGCTCGAGATGAGGGGTCACCGGTGCGCCGAAGCCGAGGACGCAGCCCAGGCCAGGCAATGCCTCGATGCCCAAGAGGTCGATCTGGTCATCTGCGACGTGAATATGCCCGGTGAATCGGGCGTGGACCTGGTTCGATACATCGCCGCCCGGCATCCTGAAACGGCCACCATGATGGTGACGGGGGTGGACGACCCGATGACGGTGGAGGCGGCGCTGGATCTCGGGGTGTACGGGTATATCCTCAAGCCGTTCGAGCCCAGCCAGGTGGTGATCAACGTGGCCAACGCCCTGCGGCGAAGGGATTTGGAGTCGGAGAGCCGCCGGCAACACGAGATCCTGGAGCGGACGGTCAAGGAGCGCACCTCGGCCCTGGAGGACGCCGTCGCCCGCCTCCAGTGCACAGAGCGGGACCTCCGGGAGCGGGAGGAAAACCTGGAACGGGCGTTGGCGGACCTGCGGATGGCTGCGGGGGGGGTCATCCAGGTGGTGGCCAGGACCGTGGAGGCCCGGGACCCGTACACGGCTGGCCACCAGGCGCGGGTTGCCCGGCTGGGAGAGGCCATCGCCCGGGCCTTGGGGCTGCCCCAGGATCGGATCAACGGGATCCGCACGGCCGGCGTCATCCACGACTTGGGAAAGATCTCCATCCCGGCGGAGATCTTGAGCAAGCCGGCCCGCCTGAGCGAGGTGGAGTCCGCGCTGATGAAGACCCACTCCCGGGTCGGCCATGACATCCTCGCGGGTGTGCCGTTCCCCTGGCCCGTGGCCCGCATGATCCTGGAGCACCACGAGCGCATGGACGGCTCGGGTTATCCCCAGGGCCTCCGGGGCGGGGAGATGCTGCCGGAGTCCAGGATCCTGGCGGTGGCCGATGTGGTGGAGGCCATGGCCTCCCACCGGCCCTATCGACCCGCCCTGGGGTCGGAAGCGGCCCTCCAGGAGATCCAGGGACGCAAGGGGACGCTCTACGACGCCGAGGTGGTCGAGGCGTGCGTGGCCGTCATGACAGGGGGCTTCGACCTGGCCCGGGCGCCGGAGAGGGGCCTATTTACCGTGTGGGAACCCAAGGAGGTGGAACATGCCTGAGTTCGGGTCTCCGTTTTCGGGGATGTGCAGCGGCCGCAAGCTCACCGAGGCAGAGCTGGTCCGGGCGGTGCGCTTCATGGTGGCCGCCGAATACGAGGCCGTGCAGCTCTACATGCAGCTGGCCGAGTCCACGGACGACAAACTGGCGGTTGCCGTGCTCAAGGAAATCGCCGACGAGGAGCGCGTGCACGCGGGGGAGTTCCTCCGGCTCCTCAAGCACCTGGCCCCGGACGAAGAGGGGCTGTACGCCGAGGGGGCGCAGGAGGTGGAGGAGATCATGAAGGCCCTCAAGGTCCGCTCCAAGAGGGCCTGAGCGGTGAGGCGGCCTGCGTTTTGCGAGGGAGCGGCGTGATCATGACCTCCCGGCCGTCAGACGACGACTGGCGCATCAAGCCCACGGATCGGTTCGTGCTGAGATGGATCAAGTGCCACCTCTCGGCGCGGATAACCCCTCGGCTCTGCGCCGTGGCGTGGGTGCGTCCGTGGATGGCCACCCTGGGGGCCGTTGCCGCCGGGGTGCTGTCGGGGGCGCTGTTTGCCGCAGGCTGGGGCGGCCCCGCCGGGCTGTGGGCGGCGGTCTCGCAGGTGCTGGACGGCGTGGACGGGCAGATGGCCCGGCTGACCGGCCGCCAGAGCGCCTTGGGCGCGTTCCTGGATTCGGTCCTGGACCGATACGGCGATGGGGCCATGGTCCTGGGGCTCCTGGCGTACAGCCTGGGGCCGGCCGGTGCCGGCCCCGTCTGGGCCATCTGGCTGCTGGGGTTCCTGGCCCTGTCGGGCACAGGCCTCGTCAGCTACAGCTCGGCCCGGGCCGAGGGGTTGAACATCCCACTGGGCGGGCCGACCCTGGCCAGCAAGGGGACGCGGGTCTCGGCGGTGGCCGTCGGCGGGCTGGGGAGCGTCCTGTGGCCGTGGCTCCCCGAGGCGGTCCTCGTCTACCTGGCGGTTCATACCAACGGTGTGGTCCTGTGGCGGGTGGCCAGGGCGTGGCAGGCCGCCACCCGGGGTGGGGGGACATGACGGCTTGGGCGGGCGAGGGCAGGGTGGCACCGGTGGGGGTCATCCACGGGCGTTTCCAGGTCGTGCACAACGACCACGTGCGCTACCTCATGGCGGGCAAGGCCCGATGCCATCATCTGGTGGTGGGGATCACCAACCCGGATCCCACCCTGACGCGGGAGGATCCGGCGGACCCTCATCGAAGCGACCCGTCGGCCAATCCATTGACCTACTTCGAACGATACCTCCTGGTGAAGGCCGTGCTGATGGAGGGCGGCCTGGGGCACCGGGACTTCTCCATCGTTCCCTTTCCCATCAACTTCCCGGAACTCTACGGGGCATACGTGCCCCTGGACGCGGTCTTCTTCCTGACCATCTTCGACTCATGGGGGAGGAGAAAGCTCGCCCAGTTCCAGTCCCTGGGGCTTCGGACCGAGGTCCTCTGGTCCCGGGAGCGAGGGGAAAAGGGGATCAGCGCCAGCGACATCCGGGCCCGCATGGCCGCGGGGGAGCCCTGGGGGGATCTGGTCCCGAAGGCCGTCCGGGCGCTGCTGGAGCAGTGGGGCGTGCCGCAGCGCGTCCGCGGACTCCGCCAGCTTCTCAACGAGGAGACGTAGGAGGGGCCAAACCTGCGGGCTTGTGGGTATAGACGATTATGCTCTTGGGGAAAAGGTGGTTGCACGAGCGCTCCCAGCGCTTGAGCGTGGGATTCAGGACCACGCGGTGCAGGAATCGGTGATAGGCCCTGGCCACGGGCGCCTGGTTGTTCTCCAACCCGCACATGCAGCGAAGCAGCCAGTACAGGCTGTGAAACGCGTGGGCGAATCCCACGTCGTAGATCCGCAAACCCGCCTCGGTGAGGATGCGGCAAAGGGCCCTGGGGGCGTAAATGCGGATGTGGCCTCCGGGGGTCCGGAAGTATTGCCGGGACAGCCTTCCGTAGACCCACTCGGTGAAGGGCGTCGGGACGGTCACCGCCAGTTGTCCGCCCGGCCTGAGGACCCTGACGAGTTCTGCCACCGCCGCGCGATCGTCGGCGATGTGCTCCAGGACCTCGGCGCAGATGATCTTGTGAAACGCCCCGTCGCCGAAGGGGAGGCGCAGGCCGTCGCCCCGCAGGAGAAGGGAGGCCCCACGACTTTCCCCGCGCTTGTTCATCTCCCGAAGCACGTACTGGGCCTTGCGCAGGGAGGTGAGGTCCCGGTCCAGGGCGAAGACCCTGCACGCCGTCCGGCACAGGGCAAAGGTGTGCCTCCCCTCGCCGCATCCCGCATCCAGTATCCAATCCCCATCCCGGGGACGGAGGGTATCAAGACTGATGGTGAGCACCCATGACCTCGCCGTACACATCCACCAGCCGCTGGGCGGCCCGGCGCCAGGTGAACATCCGGAGCACGCGGCGGCGGCCGGCCGCGCCCATCCGCCTGCACCGATCCGGGTCGTCCAGGAGGCTTCGAATGGCCTGGGCCAGGGCGTCGGGATCCCGCGGGGGGACCAGAAGGGCGGCCTCGCCCGGGGGGCCCACGACCTCGGGCAGGGCCCCGGCGGTGGTGGCCACCACGGGCAGCTGGCAGGCCATGGCCTCGGCGGCCGGGAATCCGAACCCCTCGTACAGGGACGGGACGATGGCCACCTGGGCGGAGGCGTACAGGCGCACCAGCTCGTCCCGGTCGATCTTCCCCGTGATCTGGACGCGGCCCTCGAGGCCGAACTGCCCGATGAGATCCTGGGCCGAAACCCGCGCGGGCGTTCCGCCGTCGACCAGCACAAGGTGGACCTCGGAGCCCAGCCGCGCCATGGCCTGCAGGAGGTACAAGACCCCCTTCTTTCGATCGGCCACGTTGCCCACGAACAGGAGCCGATTGGGGACCTTGGGCTGTTGGTGTATGGGCGTGAACACGTCGGCGTCCAGACCGTTGTAGACGACACGGAGCCGCTCCCCGGGCACGCCGAAGTCGCGCCGGATGCGGGCGGCGGCGTCCTCGGAGACGGTGACGATGCGATCCAGGCGATGGGCCACGATGCGCTGCATCACCAGTGGATAGTACAGGACCATCCGCATCTTTTGGCGCAATCTCGACGGCCCCTCGAACCAGGTTCGGCGGTCGATGGTCAGGGGGTGGTGGATGGTGGCCACCAGGGGGATGCGGAAGTGTTTCATGAGGAGGAACCCGTAGCCCAGGCACTGGTTGTCGTGAAGCACGTCGAAGGCGTGTTCCCGGAGGAGCTTGCGGAGTCGGGCATAGGCCCGGAAGCTGAAGGCCCGGATCTCGGGGAAGACCCCCAGCCTCGAGGAGAGAAACTCGTACAGGTTCAGGGGGGACAGAAGGGCCCGGGCCGGGGTCCGGCTGAGGATCTGTCCCGTGGAATGACCGAAGAAGATCTCATTGCTCACGCGGTGGAGCCGGGCGCCATCCAGGCCAACGGGGTAAGGCGGCCCCGACAGCACGTGGACCTCGTGCCCCAGTCGCACCAGCTCCTGGGCCAGATACTGGACATAGATCCCCTGCCCGCCGCAGTAGGGATTGCCCCGATAGGTCAGCAGGCAGATCTTCAGTTTGTCCTTGCGCCGTTCCATCGGGCGTTTCCCTCTGATCCGGCAGCCCCGGGCGCCTTCGCCCGATGCATCACCGACCCGTAAACCTCCGCCGTGCCTCGGGCCGTGCGCTCCCAGCTGAAGCACTGCTCCGCCCGCCGCCGGGCTGCGGCGCCGAGCTGCCGGGCCCACGCCGGGCGCGAGAGGATCTCGGACATGGCCCGGGCCAAGGCCCCCGGGTCCCCAGGCGGCACCAGGATTCCCCCCTGCCCGTCCTGTCCCAGGACTTCGGGCAGGGAGCCAGCGCGGCTGGCCACCACGGGCGTTCCGCATGCCATGGCCTCGGCCACGGGCAGCCCGAAGCCCTCGAATCGGGACGGCAGGGCCAGCAAAGCGGCCCGGCGGTAACGATGGACCAGGGCCTCCTGGCTCAATCTCCCCGTGAAGGACACCCGGTGGGACAGCCCCATGGATCTGGCCAGGGCCGGGGCGTACGGCTTGGCCGGCTCTCCCTCGTCGACCACGGTCAGATGCGTCCCGTCTGGCAGGAGCCGCAGGGCCTGCAGGAGTTCCCACATCCCCTTTCGGGGATCCTGGGCATTGCCCACAAAGAGGATTTCGCCGGACTGCCGGGGCACGCCCTCGTCGGGGGAGAACAGATGCACGTCGATGCCCGTCAGGACGACCCGGATCCGCTCGGGCCGCACCCCGAATGCCCGGATGATCTCCTTTCTTCCGGCCTCGGTGGCGGTGATAACGGCGTCCACCCGCCGCGCCACAATGCCCTGCATGATCAGGGGGAAGAAGACCACGTTGTAGTACCGTTCGGTCCAGGAGCGGGAGTGGGCCAGGTGGGCCGCCATGTCTCGGCTCAGGGGATGGTGCACCGTAGAGACGGCGGGCAGTGCGCGACTCCGGGCCAAGAGGAGGCCGTATCCCAGGGTCTCCACATCGTGGATGACGTCAAAGGGCCGCTCCCGGTGGAGCGCCCTGAGACGCCCGGCGGCGCGCAGGCTGAAGGCCAGGATCTCGGGGAAGTAGCCCAGTCGACTGGTGGCGAACTCGAAGAAGTTCAGGGGCCCCAGGATGGCCATGGGGTCCTCCGGCGGGAGGAATGCCGAGCGGCGGCCCCAGAATTGGTGGTTGGGCAGCCGCTCGATCCGTGCCCAGGGCATGGGGTCCGGATAGGGGGGGCCAACCAGCACAGTGACCTCATGCCCCTGGCCGGTCAGTTCCCGGGTGAGGTGGCGCAGGTAGATCCCCTGTCCGCCGCAGTAGGGATTGCCTCGATAGCAGAGAAGACAGATCCTCATGGCCGCCGGGCGATCACTCCTTGGGGGGCTCGACATCAATGGTCAGGAGGGTCCATCCGATCCAGAAACCCAGGCCCAGGAGCCACAGAAAGCCGACGGCCACGGGAATGGCCAGGGCCCAGTAGCTCTGAAAGGCGACGCCGATGAGGAAAAGGACGGCTCCAAGCACCGTGCCTCCGCACAGGAGGAGCCCCTGCACTCGGGAGTATCGCTTCATTGTCCCCACTCCGTTGATGTCTTGCCCGCGCCATGATGCGCGGTGCTGGACCGGCCCCGGCTCCCGGGAGGCGCCCGGGATCTTTCTCCCGCGGATCACGATGACATCCGCCAGGGCCGGAGCGGCTCGGGCCACACAATCCAGGGCGCCCAGCAGGCCCAGAGCCAGCCGGCGGGGGAGCGCCTCCAGGAGGCGGCCCCAATGGGGGAAGCCCCACAGGAGGGACAACCCCAGCTCCCGCTCCACACGAACGTCCCGGGGGACGCAGCCCAGCAGGAACCTCCGGTCAAACCGGTACATGTGATCCCGGGGGATCTCCCAGAAGTGCGGCCTGGGCATTTCCCTTCCTCTCAAGAGCCTGTGGGCCCTGTTGAACAGGCGGCCGAGGCGGCATCCCAGGCTGTCGAAATTGGCAACGGATACCACCACACGTCCCTCCGGGTCGAGCACCCTGGCCATCTCTGCCAGGGCCCTGGCCGGGTCGTAGAAGTGATCGATGGCGCCCTTGCAGTAGACCTTGTCGAATGCGCCGGGGGCAAAGGGAAGGTGCTCCGCGCTGGCCCACACCACTGCAGGCGGTACGCCAGCCGCCGTGAGCGTGCCGGCCGCCCGGGCCGCCATGACCCTTGATCCATCGGAGCCGAAGAGCTGTGCCCCGCGCCCCCGCTGGGCACACAGGTCCAGCCCCCGCCCACACCCCACGTCCAGGACCCGCTCCCCGGCCCGGGCATCCACCGCCTCGATGGTGGCCCGCGTCATCCGGTCAAACAGATAGGCCGTGTCCGGACCCAGTTGTTTGGGGATGACTCCTTCATCGTCCCAGTGACGATCGACGGGCTCTCTGGAGGCGCCACGTTCCGGTTCCCTCATCTCCCATTCCTGCCAAGGGGGGTGCCCGGGGGCATCATGCGGCGCGGGGATGGGACCACCGGAGGTGACGTCTCTCCCCATGGGCCGTCCGGGAGGGACGCCCCCTTGCCGAGCTCGGACCGTCCGCGCGCGCCCGCGGAGGCCTTCATGGGCGCGCAGGTATCTTAGGGAAGGGTGTTTGACTTGTCAATCAATGAGGGAGGTCAATCAAAGACGGGGGTTCCACGAGGCGTCTCGCGCCTGCTCACTCCCCGGGGGCCCGCGGCGCGGGGGGGTGCGCGAGGCCCTCTGGGCAGGGGACCAGGAGGACCACGGCATGGGCCTCCACGCCCTCCTCGCGGCCCACGAACCCCATCCCCTCCGTGGTGGTGGCCTTGACGTTCACCTGGGACGGCTCGACCCCCAGGACCCGCGCCATGTTGCAGACCATCTCCGGGATAAAGGGGGCCAATCGGGGCCTCTGGGCCACGACCGTGGCGTCCAGGTTGGCCACCCGCCAGCACCCGTCGCGCATGAGCCGTGCGGTCTGCTCCAGCAGAAGCAGGCTGGAAATGCCATGGAAGCGAGGGTCGCTGTCCGGGAAATGGTGGCCGATGTCCCGCAGGGCCAGGGCGCCCAGGATGGCGTCGCATACGGCGTGGAGCAGCACGTCCGCATCCGAGTGTCCCACCAGCCCCAGGGCATGGGGGATCCGCACTCCACCCAGAACCAGGGCTCGCCCCTCGCCCCATCGATGGGCATCGTAGCCGTGGCCGATCCTGGCGTTCATGAGGCGGGGGCCTGTTCCCGCTCGGCCAGGACCTCCTCTGCCAGCTTCAGGTCTCGGGGCGTGGTCACCTTGATGTTGTCGTATGAGCCCATGATCGCCATGACCGGATGCCCCAGACGCTCGACCAGGGCCGCATCGTCGGTCCCCGCGAATCCGGCCTCCCGGGCGTCTTCATGGGCCCTGACGATGAGCTCCCGTCGAAAGGTCTGAGGGGTTTGGACCATCCAGAGCCTCCCCCGCTCCAGGGTGATGCGCACCCTGCCATCCGGGTCCACATCCTTGATGGTGTCCGTGGCCGGGACGCCCACCAGGGTGGCGCCATGAACCGCCGTCTCCCGCAGGGACCGAAGGATGATCTCCTCGGTCACCAGAGGGCGGGCCCCGTCGTGGATCAGCACCAGGTCGCACGGCCAGTCCACGGCATGAAGGCCCAGGCGGACCGAATCCTGGCGCTCCGGACCGCCCGGGACGATCTTGCGCACCTTGGAGATCCCGAAGCGATCCACGATGGAGCGACGAACCATGGAGACCCAGGCCTCGGGGACCACCAGGACGATATCCTGAATCCCCTGGCACTGCTGGAAAGGGGTCAGGGTGGCCGCCAGGAGCGGACGTCCCCCAATCTGGATGAACTGCTTCTCCACCGGCCCGCCCATGCGGCGGCCTTGTCCGGCTGCCGGGATCAGTGCAACGGCACGCCCTTTCATTCCGGAGTGGCTCCCATCCGGGCCGGGGCCGCCCAACCGTCACTCCCGCGCATTCTGGGCATGGGCTTCCCCGTTGTTCTTGACCACGGTGAAGATCATGCGGCCGGCGGCGGTCTGAAGCACGCTGGTCACCGCCACCTCGATGCTCCTGCCCAGAAAACGCTTGGCGCTGTCGACCACCACCATGGTCCCGTCGTCCAGGTATCCCACGCCCTGCCCCTCCTCCTTGCCCTCCTTGATGATCCGCACCCGCATGACTTCTCCCGGGAGGAACACCGGCTTGAGGGCGTTGGCCAGCTGGTTGATGTTGAGAACGCGGACCCCCTGGAGCTCCGCCACCTTGTTGAGATTGAAGTCGTTGGTCAGGATGGGGGCACCCAACAGCCTGGCCATCTCCACCAGTTTGCCGTCCACATCCCGGATCCTGGGGAAATCCTGATCCAGGATCTGCACCTCCATGCCGCCCTGGTCCTGGATCCTCTTGAGGACATCCAGGCCGCGTCTCCCCCGGGCCCGCTTCATGGGATCCGATGAGTCGGCAATCTGCTGGAGTTCCCTCAGGATGAAGCGCGGCATGGCCATCGTGTTGCGCAGGAAACCGGCCTCGCAGATGTCGGCCACCCGGCCGTCGATGATGACGCTGGTGTCCAGGAGCAGGACGTCCCGGCCCCGCTCCTCGCGGCGAGACCAGGACAGGCCCCGGAGGTTGAACTCCTGGCCTTTGCGCAGTCCCAGGGCCCATCCCAGGGACCCCAGGAAGAAAAGCAGCCCCACCGACAACAGTGCCCGGTCCAGCAACGTGGGCGAGGCCGGGGGAAAGATGCCCAGCATGAGGCGGGCCGCAGCCAGCCCCAGGAGCAGCCCCATGGTCGCGCCCAGGAGGCTCCTCAAGGGATATCTCCCAAGGGCCGACTCCAGGATCGCGACCAGCAGCCCGAGGAGGGCACCGGCCAAGGCGCCCACCTGGCTCGCGAGGGGCTCCCCGTCCCACAGCGCGCCGAAAACATATCCCAGCAGGCCGCCTACCACAACCCAGAGGGCACGGAGGATCTGTAGGATGGTCATGCGGGAACTTCCCGGGGGTCACATGTCGAAGAGGCCGTGGATCTCCTGCTCCACAATGGTCTCGGCCCGCTGCTGGGCCACGGAGATCTCCTTGACCAACAGACTCCGCGCCATGTCGAGCATCTTGCGCTCGCCGAAGGAGAGGTTCTTGTCGTACCTGAGGAGGACCAGATCCCGGAGGACCTCGGCGATCTCATACACGGATCCGGTCTTGATCTTCTCCGAGTACTCTCGATAGCGGCGGTTCCAGGTCTGGGTGACCAGGTCGAGATCCCGCTCCTGGAGTATGCGGTAGATCTTGGGGACTTCGGTGGGATCGATGACCCCTCGAAGCCCCACGCTCTCCACGTTGTCCGTGGGGATCATGATGGTCATCCCGTTGTCCAGGATCTTCATGATGTAGAAGTTGTGCTCGTTGCCGGAGATCTGTTTGTGTTCGATGGACTGGATCACCCCCACACCATGGGCAGGGTACACGGCCAAATCCCCCACCTTGAACATGATGCCGGACCTCCTGGATGCACTTGGAAGGGATCACGTCAACCGTACATTACAACAGGTGGCGGGTCAGGGTCAAGGCTCGTTGA
>CAZEPJ010000071.1:0-14479 GCA_964514105.1 uncultured Desulfarculaceae bacterium
CCAGGGCCCGCTGGGAGGAAGACGGGGCGCTTGCCCGGTCAATATCGGATCAGCTCGAAGAGTTTCTTGTGCGGGGTGATCTGGATCCGATAATAGCCGTTCTGGGGCATGTAGATGTACGGGACGTCCTCCCGCCGCCGGTACACGAAGTGGGCCAGGATCATGCGGTTGACCCCCCGGTGGCCCACGATCATGACGTTGTCGTCGGGCCCGCACAGGTAAAAGGCCTTGCGTACGCCCCGCTCCACCCGCTCCTCCATGGTCGCATAGCTCTCCCCCCCCCCGGGGTACACGTAGCCGTACTTGTCCTTCTCCCGGGCCCGGGCCACCTCGGGCATCCGGGTCCGGATCTCCCCGTAGCTCATCTCCTCGCAGACCCCGCTGTGGATTTCGTCGAACTCCCCCAGGGGGACCACGGCGCATCGCCCCTGCCTGCGGGCGATGGGCTGGGCCGTCTGGATGGCCCGCTTCTTGGCGCTGGTGAAGATGAGCGGGATGGCATAGCGGGAGAAATGCTCGGCCAGGGCCTCGGCCTGCTCCCAGCCCCGGGGGGTCAGCTCCGAGTCCCCCCCGATACGGTCCTCCAGGTTGAAGTACGTCTCGCCGTGGCGCACCAGGAAGAGGTTCTCCACGAACCGGGTGACGATGAGATCCCGCAGCCGATCGTAGTTGGGGATCACGTCGCTCATCTCCTCGCTGAGGATGCGCCCCTGGAAGGAGTCGACCACCACACGGTTTCTCTCGTCCGCGAGCGGCTCATAGATGCTCGCGTAAAACCCGATGCGCCGACGGAAGCTCTCCAGGGCCTCGGCCGGGGTGAGGTGGCTGAACTCCTCCAGAGAGCTCTTGCGCCGGAGATTGGCTTCCAGGACCTCCTGATCGTCGTTGACGCACTCCACGAAGAGCACGGGGACGTCGGGGAAGGCCTCCTCGATCAGCCGGCGACGCCCCCGGGTCACGTTGGCCGCATCGATGATGGCCAGATCCCCTCCCTGTTGGAGAAACGTCCGGGCCATCTCCAGGTTCATCCGGGCGAACTGCTCCCGGAGGCGGACCCCCTCGGGGTTCCGGGGCGAGAAGAACTGGGGATGCGCGGTCTGGTCCCCGTGCCACTGCCGGCGCAGGGCCCCGTTGTTGAATATGCCGACCTTGAACCCGTCCGTGAGGAGGGCATCGGACATCTTGCGCGCCATGGTGGATTTGCCCCGGGCGGGGAGCCCCACCATGGCCACCACCCATCGTCTGGGCATGGCGCCTCCTTGACCCCGAGACCGTGTGCCATCATCATAGCAGCAACGAGACGGCCCAGGGAATGCCGCCGTCCGGCCGCGGGGATTGTCCCGAGGCATGGAGCCCCTCGGCGCCCATGACCATCCGCGCGGGGCCTGAGGCCGGAGGGACCGGGGCGGCCACCGTTGCCACGGAGGGATCATGAACGCCTACGCCTGGATCGGAGCGGAATGCCACGGCAACCCAGGCCCCGCGGCCGTTGGGGTGGTCCTGCGCAAGGCCACGGGGGAACTCATCACCACGGCCAGCGAGTTCCTGGGGCGGACCACGCGCAACGCGGCGGACTACCAGGCCCTCATAGCGGCCCTGGGGCTGGCCAAGCGGTTCCACGTCAAGCGGCTGGTGGTGTACACCGACTCGGTGGCCCTGCTGGGGCAGATGGATGGCGTCCTCAAGGGAAGGGCCAAGCACCTCGAGCCGCTCATCGAGATGGCCGGCATCCTCATCAAGAGCTACGAGGACTTCCGGCTGATCTCCATCGACAAGGAACGCAACCTGGAGGCCGGCACCCTGGCGCTGCGGGCCATCGACGGCGGGCAGGCGGCGGCCGGCGGACCGCCCAAGGCCTCGTGACCCATGGCAGGAGGACGCCATGCGTTTTCATCGGCAGGAGCTCTGGTTCCACGTTCCCGCCCGCCGGGGCTTCGTGAACATCACGGGGCAGGTGGCCCAATGCGTCCGGGCGAGCGGCATCCGGGAGGGGATGGTCCTGGTCAACGCCATGCACATCACGGCCTCGGTATTCATCAACGACGACGAGGCGGGCCTCCACCAGGACTATGACGCATGGTTGGAGGCGCTGGCCCCCCACCAACCCGTCTCCAGGTACGCGCACAACCGCACCGGGGAGGACAACGCCGACGCCCATCTCAAGCGACAGATCATGGGCCGGGAGGTGGTGGTCGCGGTCACGGGGGGGGCCCTGGACCTGGGGCCCTGGGAGCAGATTTTCTATGGGGAATTCGATGGGAGGCGGCGCAAGAGGGTCCTGGTCAAGGTGATGGGGGAGTGAACGGGGCGGGCGTCCTCGCCCCGTCGGCGGACGGGCCATGAGTCGAGCCATCGGCATATTCAGCGGCGGACTGGACAGCATGCTGGCTGTTGAGCTCCTTCGGAGGCAGGGGGTCGAGGTCCTGGCCGTGACCTTCGAGACCCCTTTCTTCGGAAGCGAGCGGGCCAGGCAATCGGCCCAACTGCTGTCCGTGGATCATCGGGTGGCGGACATCACCGCGGAACACTTGGAGGTGGTGCTGGCACCCCGCTTCGGCCGGGGTCGGCACATGAATCCCTGCAAGGACTGCCACGCCCTCATGTTCCGCAAGGCCGGGGAGATCCTGGACCGGGAGGCCTACGACTTTCTCTTCTCGGGCGAGGTTCTGGGGCAACGGCCCTTCTCCCAGAATCCCAGGGCGCTGCAAGAGGTGGCCCGGGCCTCGGGAAGGCCCGAGCTCATCGTGCGCCCCCTGAGCGCCCTGTGCCTCCCCCCCAGCGGCCCCGAGCAGCGGGGCCTCGTGGACCGCAGCCGCCTGTTGGGCCTGCGGGGCCGTTCGCGCAAGCCCCAGATGGAATTGGCCCGGCAATGGGGCCTCCATTCGTACCCCAGCCCGGCCGGGGGATGCTTGCTGACGGACCCATCCTTCTCGCGGCGGCTGGCCGACCTGCTGGAGCGCGAGCCCGTCTGGACCGAGCGGGACCTGCGGCTCCTGACCCTGGGGCGGCACCTCAGGCCCCCCTCGGGGGGCAAGATGGTGGTGGGGCGCAATGAGCGGGAAAACGGGCGGCTGGAGGAGATGGCCGGGCCAGACGACATCCTGCTCTGGGCTGCGGAGCAGCCGGGCCCCACGCTGCTCATCCCCCACGGGGGATCGCCGGAACGAGTGGCCCTGGGGGCCGGCCTCTGCCTGAGGTACGGGGGGACCCCCGAGGGCGCGCCAAGGCCGGTGAGGGCGCGGCAGGGAGGGCGCGAGTGGCTCCTGGAGGCCGCCCCCTGCCCTCCCCGGGAGGCCGAATCCTGGCTCATCTGACGGGCTCAGGGGCGGCCCCCCGGGCGGGCAGCTTGGGGCCCGGACCGTCGCCGCCTCCCCGACCCCTTTCTTGTCTGCGCCTGCGGCGTGTGGTACCTTTCTGGCATACCCAAGGAGCGGCGGGGACCTCGCCATGCCCGTGTACGAGTACAGAGCCCTGGACGTCCGGGGAAAGAAGGTCTCCGGCATCATCGATGCCGAGAGCGCCAGGCTGGCCCGCGTCAAGCTGCGCGCCGACGGCTTCTATCCCGTGGAGATCCAGTCCGGAGCCGGCGGGGAGATGGCCGTGGCCGCTCCCACGGCCGCCGGGCAGCCCCCATGGCGCCTGCCCGTTTTGATCCGGCGGGTGCGTCCCCAGGAGCGGGCCGCCCTGACCCGGCAGTTGGCCACCCTGGTGGGGGCGGGGATCCCGGTGGTGGGGGCCCTGGACACGATCATCCAGCAGACGACCCAGCGGGGCCTCAGAAGGGCCCTGGTGGACATCCGGGAGGAGGTGCTGGGCGGGAGCCCCCTGGCCGACGCCCTGTCCCGGCACCGATGGCTCTTCTCGGAGCTGTACGTCAACATGGTCCACGCCGGGGAGTCCAGCGGGGCCCTGGAGGCCGTGCTCCAGCGGCTGGCAGACCTGCTGGAGCGAAGCGTCAAGCTCAAGAACCGCGTCCAGGCGGCCCTGTTCTACCCCATCACCATGATGGCCATCGGCGGGCTGGTGCTGGTGTTCCTGCTCACCTATGTGGTCCCCATCGTGACCCGGCTCTTCCTGGAGGCCAAACAACAGCTCCCCCGCCCCACCATGATCCTGATCGCCGCCAGCGACTTCCTCGTGCACTGGTGGTGGGCCCTCGCCCTGGGCGCCGCGGCCTTTGCCGTCCTGAGCCGCCGGCTCCTGGCCACCCCGGGAGGGCGCCTTCAGTGGGACCGCGTCAAGCTGCGGCTTCCCCTGTTCGGCTCCCTGTACCAGCGGCTCGTCATCGCCCGATTTGCCCGGACCCTGGGGACCCTGCTTCAGGGAGGACTGCCCCTCACATCCGCCCTGTCCATCGTCCAGCACGTCATCAACAACAGCTACATGGCCCAGCACGTGGAGACCGCCATCCAGGAGGTCAACGAGGGAGAGGAGCTCACCGTCCCCCTGGAGAAGAGCCGATCGTTCCCGCCCATGGTCATCCAGATGCTCACCGCCGGGGAGCGAAGCGGCACAATGGAGGAGATGCTACTCAAGATCGCCGATGCGTACGAGGACGAGGTGGAGACCAAGGTCTCGGCCCTCACCTCCCTCATGGAGCCTCTGCTCATCCTGGTGATGGGGCTCATGGTGGGGTTCATCGTGATCTCCATTCTGCTGCCCATCCTCCAGATGAGCCGGCTTCTGGGGTGAGGGGCCAAGACCGGAAGGAGGAAGCCATGGATGTGTTGACCGCTGAGAAAGGGCCCGAAAAGGGACCGCGGAGCGCCAGGCCCGGACGCCCCATGACCCGGACGGGTCTTGCGGATCCCACCCGCCCCCGTCGCACGCCCGGCCCGGCTGGCGGCTTCACCCTCATCGAGCTGATGGTGGTCATCGCCATCCTCGGGATCCTGGCCGCCCTGGTGGCCCCCAACATCCTGGGCCGCAAGGACGAGGCCATGCGCGTGGCGGCCATGACGGACATCCGAAACATCGAGCAGGCGTTGAAGATGTTCTATATCGACAACGGCTTTTACCCGAGCACCGAACAGGGCCTGCAGGCCCTGCTCGAGCAGCCGGCCATCGGGCGGATCCCCACCAAGTGGAAGGGCCCCTACTTGGAGAAGGAACCCAAGGACCCGTGGGGGAACCGGTACGCCTATTTCTCTCCCGGCCTGCAGCGGAAGGAATTCGACATCGTCTCGTTCGGCGCCGACGGCCAGGAGGGCGGAGAGGGCAGGGATGCGGACATTCAGAGCTGGGCCCTGGACCAGAAGTGATGCGGGCTTCACCCTCATGGAGATCACGGTGGTGGTGGCCCTGATCGCCGTCATGGCCCTTTTGTCCGTGCCCGGGCTTCAGCGGATGATGGACCCCGACGCCGAGCGGGATGTGCAAAGAGAGCTGGAAAACGTCCTGATGGCCGCTCGCGAGGAGTCCATCCTGAGCCGAACGCCCATGGCCCTGGTGTACAACCTGGCCGAGGGGACGTACGGGACGGCCCTCCTGACCGCCGACGGGCGCCTGGAGACGGCCTCGGACCCCCTGTCCATCGCCAGGCGTCTGCCCAGGGGGATGAGGTTCCTGGACGTCTCCACCCCCCGGGAGGACCGATCCTCCATGGGCGTCGTCTTTTCCCTCATCTGGCCCACGGGATGGATCGAACCCACGGTCATACACCTCCAGGAGGATGGCGGACGCCAGTATACCCTGGTGGTGGAGCCCCTGTCCGGGGCCGTGCGCCTGGCCGACGGATACCTCATCCGCCGAAGGGTCTCCTCATGAAATCGCCGGTTGCAACTTGCCGCGGCTTCACCCTCCTGGAGGTGACGGTGGCGCTGGCCATCCTGGCCGTGGCGTTCACCACCCTGTCCACCCTCCAGGCCAGGAACCTGGGGCTCACCGCCGAGACCCGCATCCTGACCCAGGGCACCCTGGCTGCCCGAGACGTGCTGGCCCGGCTCCAACTGGGGCTCCTGCCGGTGGAGGACGGCGAGGGAGAGATGGGAGCCGATCATCCGGGGTGGAGGTGGATCGTCCGGGCGCGCCGGGAAGGGGTCCGGGGCCTGGTGCAGCTGGAGTTTGCGGTCTTCGAGGATCGCGCGGGACCCGAAAAGGCCCTCTCCTTCTGGGTCCTCGCCCGAATGGGGGAGTCGCCGTGAGGCGGGGTTTCACCCTGCTGGAGATCCTGGTGGCCATGTCGCTGCTCTTCGTGGTCCTGGCCACGGTCTACGCCAGCTTCGAGACCCACGTCCGCGGCATGGAGCGCGCCCGCGAGGTCCAACGCCAGGCCCAGGTGGCCCGGCTGGCCCTGAACATGCTGGCCAGGGACCTCCAGAGCGCGTACTGGGACCCCCGCTCGGTATCCGAGGACGAGGCGACCCTGGAGGAGCAGGACGATGAGGACGAGGAGGTGGCGGTCCCTGCCATCGCGCCGCAGTCCGAGGAGGATCCGGAGGTGCTGTTCCTGGTCCAACCCATCCGGGAGGACGGGCGGCCCTGGGACCGCATCGCCTTTCTGACCGTGGCCCCCTTCTGGAGCCCCGTGGCCACCAGCTACCCGTGGGTCCACGCCGTGGAATACCGGCTGGCCCGGGAGGTGGAAAGCCGCCGGCCCGTGCTGGTCCGCCGCGAGAACCCCACCCCCGGCCGGGACCTTCTGGCGGGCGGGGAAGAGTGGGTGCTGGCTGATGACGTCCTGGGACTGGAGATCCTCTGCCTGGACCAGGCCGGCCAGACCGCCAGTTCATGGGACTCCCGGGTCAAGCGCAACCTTCCCCGATCCGTCTTGGTGAAGCTCTGGATGGCGGACCCGGCCCGGCCGGGTGAAGAACCGACGCCCTACACCCTTCACGCCTTGCTGCCGCCGTCGGGAGACGGCCAAGAGGAGACATCCCCGTGACGCGCCTGGGGGATCGCGCCGCCGATTCTTCGGGGATGGCCCTGCTGGTCACCCTCTTCATGGTGGTGATCCTGGCCGTGCTGGTCCACCGTTTCACCTTCACCACCCGGGTGCACCTGGCCTCGGCCGGCAATGTGCGCGACCAGCTCCAGGCCGAGTGCCTGGCCATCTCGGGGGTGGAAGCCGCCCTGTACCTGCTGGAGCAGGACGACACCCCCGATGTGGACCACGCCGGCGAGCCGTGGGCCCTCCTGCGGCAAAGCGCCGAGATCGAGTCCCTGCAGGGGATGGAGGGGGCCTTCGCCGTCCAGGTGACGGACGAAAGCGACAAGATTGACGTGAACCGCCTGGTGAGGGAGGATGGATCGACCACCGACGAGTTCATCCATCGCCAGCTGGATCGGCTCCTGGAGATCTTCGGGGTTCCCTCGGACCAGCGCGACGCCATGCTCGACTGCCTGGAGGATTGGCTGGACCGGGATGACCTGAACAAGCTCAACGGAGCGGAAAACGCTTATTACGAGAGGCTGGACAGGCCGTATTCGGCGCGCAACGGGCCGCTGCGGACCCTGGGGGAGATCAACCTGGTCAAGGGATGGGGCGAGATCCTGGAGGCCCGTCTCAAGGACGGGTCCGTCCTGGCGGATTTCCTCACGGTGAGCCCCACCGACGGACGGATCAACGTCAACACGGCCTCGGCGGTGGTGCTTCAGACCCTCTCGCCGGAGATTGACGAGGCCTTGGCCAGCCAGGTGATCTCCCTGAGGCAGGAGACCCCCCTGGCGGGCCCCCAGCTCCTGCCCGATCCGTTCCGGAAGCGGGGGGTGGCGTCCCGCATTCGATTCAACTCGGGCCTTTTCTCCATCCGGAGCGAGGGTCTGTACCGACGGGCCGTTGCCCGGGCGGACGTCCTGGTCAAGCGGGAGACCGACCAACTCAGGGTCATCGGCCGGAGGGTCCAATGATGTGGCAAAGACGCGTGCTGGGAGTGGACGTGGGGACATCCTCGGTCAAGGTGGCCCAGGTGGCCTTCTCGGCATCGGGCCGGAGGCGCCTGTGCCGGCTCGCCGTGTGCGACGGGCTGGCCGGGCTGGCCGAGATCCTGGGTCGCAGGGAATGGTGGAAGCGGGGAGACCGCCTGCACCTGGGCTTTCCGTCGGATCGGATGGTGGTGCGGCGGCTCACACTCCCCTTCAAGGACCCGGATCAGATCGCCCGGACCCTCCCCTTCGAGCTGGAAGGGGAGGTCCCCTTTCCCGTGGAGGAGATCGTGGCCTCGTACGTGGTGGTCGCCTCGGGGGGGGAGGGGACCGAGGTCCTGGCCATGGCAACGCCCCGCGAGGGCGTCTCCCAGTGGCTGGAACGGTTTCGAGCCGCCGGGCCCGATCCGGCCATCCTGGAGCCCGAGGCCGCGGCCCTGGGCCGCCTCGCCCCCAAGGGGCCTTCCCGGGGCGGCAGCCTGGCCTTGGTGGAGATGGGGGCGTCCAAGACCCACCTGCTGCTGTGCAACGAGGGCCGCATGCGCCTGATGCGAAGCCTGCGCATGGGGCTGGGGGCCGCCCCCGACTCCTCGACCATCCCCGCGGCCCTGTCCCGGGAGGTCCAGCGCACCCTCCTGGCCGTTCGCGCCCGGGGCGACGCCCCGTGGCCCGAGGTCGTGTATTTGGCGGGAGGGGGGGTCTGTGTGGATGGCGCCGCCCCATGGCTCTCGGCCCAGTGGGGGATGCCGGTAGAGGCGCTGGAGCTGTCCGAGACCGTCCCTGTGGCCCTGGAGGAGCCGACGGAGCACCCCCCGGCCCGCCTGGCAACGGCCATCGGCCTGGCACTGGCCGGGAGCGCCCGGGGGGGACGGTGCACCGCGGACCTGCGGGTCGGGCAGCTGGCCTACCGGCCCGGGCTGTCCATATACCGGGGCCGGGCCGTGGCCGCCGCGGTCCTCTTCGTCGTGGCCGCGGCCGCGGGCATGGCAGATCTCCACGCCCGCGTCAGCGCGCGCCAGAAGGCCCTGCATGCCCTGCAGCGCGAGACGCAGGCCCTCTTTCGCCAGGTCATGCCCCAGGGGGCTCAGATGGCCGACCCGGCCCGCCAGATGCAGAAGGCCCTGGAGGAGCGCCAGGCCCGCCAGCTCAACCTCCTGGGACAGGACCCCCGAGGCACGGTGGTGGAGCTCCTGCGGGAGATCAGCGTGCGGGAGCAGGCCCGCAACCTGCGCCTCACCGAGTTCGACCTGAGCGGCGACGTCATCAGCTTCCGGGGCGAGGCCAACGCCTACGACACCATCGAGAAGGCCAAGGACCACTGGCAGGCCTCGCCCCTGCTGGAGGCCGTTGAGATCAAGAGCGCCAAGAAGAACCCCAAGAACCAGCTCTGGGACTTCCAGTGCGGGGCTCGGAGGAAGCTGTCATGAGCCGCCTGCCCGTCATCCGGTTGACCGCAAGGGACAGGCGGGCCCTGGGGGCCGGGATCGCGGCCGGGCTGATCCTCCTGGTTCTGTTTGCCTGGATCCTGCCGACGCTGGAGCGGATGCGCCGGCTGGATCGGGCCGTGGCCTCGGAGCGCCAGCGCCTGCAGGAGGTGAGGCGGCTCCACGCCGCCCTGGGGGAGCTGGGGGAGCGGGAGGCCAGGATCCAGGAGCGGCTCAAGCGTCGGGCCAGCGAGGCCTTCTCCGTGGCGGCCGTCATCGAGGCCATGGCCCGGGAGAGCCGCATCATGGAGCAGGTCCAGTACCTCAAACCGGAGCAGGCCAAGGTATCGGATCAGTATCGGGAGGCGTCGGTCTCCCTCAAGGCAGTGGAGCTCTCCGCGGAACAGCTCGTGGATTTCCTGTATCGGGTGGAGTCGTCGGATCGAATCCTGCGGGTCCGAAACCTCCAGATCCGCAATCACCCCAAGGAGGCGGGCAAGCTGGACGTCACCCTGACGATCTTCACCCTGCTGCCCGCCTCGGCGCCCCTGAAGCCCACCGACTTGGAGCCCCCACCCCCGGAGACCCCGGCGCCCCTGAAGCCCACCGACGTCGTGCCCCCACCCCCGGAGGCCCCGGAGGGCCTCCGGCCCGCCCCGCCCGGACCCACGCCGTGACAAAGGGGGGTCTCGGTCATGTTCCCTTGGGGGTCCGGGGCTCCTCAACCGGGAGGCGCCTTTGTGTCTCGGCGGCCCTGGCGCCCCCTGTGCGCCTCATCCCCTTTCCCCGCTCACCCCTGGCCTCGAAAGCCGTCCCACCCCTCGGGCGCCAGGGGCCTGGGTTCGCCGTCACTGGCCACCAGGAGCATCTGCGGTCCTGGGGTGATCTCGCCGATGCGCCGGATGGGACGCCCGAACCGCTCCAGGAACCGGGCCTCCAGATCCGCAGCCCGGCCGGCGGGCACCGTCAAGAGGAGCCCGTAGTCCTCCCCCGTGCCCAGGGCCAGGCGCAGGAGATCCAGCCCGAACCGGGCGCAGTATTGCCGAAGGGTCCGGGAAATGGGCAGGGCCTCGGCCCGGATCACCGCCCCCACCCCACTGCGGACGCAGATGTGCCCGAGGTCCGAGGCCACCCCGTCGCTCACGTCGATCATGGCCGTGGCCATCCGCTGTTGGGCGATGAAGCGCCCCTCGGCCACCTGGGGCCGGGGGTCCAGATGGGCCCCGAGCAGGTACGCCGTGGCGGCGGGCTCCCACGCCCTGCCGCTGCGGATCAAGTCCAGACCGCCTGCGGCGTCCCCCAGGAAGCCCGTCACGTAGATGCCGTCGCCGGGGCGCGCCCCGCTCCTGAGCACCAGTTGGCCCGCCGGCGCGGTGCCGGTCACGGCCACGTTGATCACCAGGGGGCCCGGGGAGCGGGTGGTGTCCCCCCCCAGGAGGTTGACGCCGTGGTCCCGGGCCATCTCCCCCAGCCCCCCGTACACGGCCTCCATGTACTCCACCTCCAGCTCCGCCGGGATGGCCACGGAGACGAAGGCATCCAGGGGCTCCGCGCCCATGGCGGCCACGTCGCTCAGGTTCACGGCCAGGGCCTTGCGTCCCAACTGACGGGGGGAGATGGCGTGGCGCAGGAAATGAACCCCCTCCACGAGCAGATCCGTGGTCAGGACCATGGGCCATCCGGGGCGGGTTTCAAAGACCGCGGCGTCGTCCCCGATCCCCTGCACCACCCCCTGGGGGCGATGGATGGCGCCCCGGGCGATGCGGTCGATGAAGCCGAACTCCCCCACCTCCGAGAACCTCATGGTCGGACACCCCTCACGGCGCCATCCACAGGATGCGCCCGGCCTCGTCGAACAGGGTCATGGAGGAGACCGGACGGTCGCCCCCCTGGAGGCCGGCGCTGCCCACCGCAGCCCGGAGGTTCCCCTGTCCGTCCGCCAGCTGCAAGGTGGGCTCTCCCCGGGCGAAGACCCCGAAACCGGCCCGGGGCTGGCCGCCCCCGTCGTAGAAGTTCAGGGTGACGTCCCCGTCCTCGCTGAACCCCATGTGGGCCCGGACGACCTCACCCGGACCGCGCAGCATGACGCCGGGCTCCCCCTCGGCGGCCACCGAGAGGCTCAGGCGCGTCCTGGACTCCCCGTCCCTCAGCCACAGCCCGGGCGCGTCCCCGTCGCCCAGGGCCAGGGAGGCCCGCTGCCCCACCTGGCGGTCCAGGAGGGTCAGCTGGGGCCGTCCGCTGAGCCACGTGCCCACCAGGAGGCGGAACTCCCCGGCCTCGTCCTGAAAGGCCAAAAAAGGCTCTCCGGCGGGGTCCATGCCCGCCAGGATGCGGGGTCGCCCGGCCCTGTCGTTCAGGACCAGCCTGGCCCCCTGCCCGTCCGAAGCCAGCCGGGCCCGGGTCTCGCCGCTGCGATCCACCAGTCGGAACTCCTCGGCCGCCACCAGCCGCTCATGCTGAAGCCGCCTCTCGGCGAAGGCCGGCCCGCCGGACACGAATTGGGTGAAGATGGCCCCGCCCGCCATGCCCGCTGCGGCCGCCGCAACCAGCAGCCCCATCTCGACGCATCGCCCCATGCTTCCTCCTGCGCCCCCCCGGAATCCGCCTCCCCGGCCCGCCGCCCCCTGCCTCGCCGTCCCCATCCTCACGCCCCCTTGCCGGGCTTGGCTTTTCTCCCGACCCGCCTGGCGGGCGAGGCGATCCTGGCCGGCAGGAATTCCTCGAACTTCCTGGCCAGCTCCAGCAGCTTGGCCTCGTAATAGGCCACGTTGAGATCCGGCCGGGCCGGGTCGTACTCCGACGCCGGCTTGCAGTTGTCGTACACCCGCACGTTCCTGCCGCTGCCCGTCACGTAGTAGCTGATCTGGTCGCCCGCGCGGTAGGGCCGCCCGGAACGAACGGCGATTTCATAGGCCGCCCCGGGGTTGCGCTTCCCGGCCTCCACCTTCTGCCGGTATCCCTCCGGCGATTCGGTCAGGGTCTCGGTCTTGGCCACCCAGGCGATCTCCAGGTGGGACCGACCCAACCGGGCGCGGTAGTCGTCCAGGAGCCCCGGGACCTCCCCCGCCCTGCCCTCCAGGAGCAGGCGCAGCATGGCCGAGAGGAACTCCCGAAGATACCGCTCCATGCCTCTGGAGCGAAGGGCGCTGCCCCGGATGGTCATGCCCCCCTTGGAGTCCAGCAGGGCGTAGTTCTTCCGCTTGTACGAGAACATGGCCGGGTACACCCCGTCCATCTCCACGTCGATCCCCTCGGGGAGCGTGGCCGAAAGACGCGCCACCAGCTCCCGGGCCCCCGCCTCGGTGTCCACGCCCGGGGGAGGCACGAAGTAGATCCCGTCCGTATCGATCTCCACGGCATGGGCCCCGGCCTGCCAGAGCCAGTCCAGCATGTGCCGGATGAGCTCCCGGCCCAGGCGGGTCACCTCGGCGGCGGCCAGAGGGTCGGCGAAGGGATGGATGTCCGTCCCCAGGTATCCGTAGAAGGAGTTGATGAGGACCTTGAAGGTCTGCTGGAGGGCCTGATGGTAGTCCCGCTCGTGGGCGGATCGGGCCTCCTGGGCCCGGGCCTTGGCCTCCAGGCGAACCCTCCGGAGGTCCCGCAAGAGGGGGAGAAAGACGTCCAGGAAGTCCCCCGACGGCCGCAGGCCGTGGGCGAGCATGAGGGACGGATACAGGGACGCCACATCGCAGTGGACCACGTTTTGCACCCGCCCCGTCTGGAAGACGTCCGTGTACCCTCCCTCGAAGTCGGCCCTCCCCGAGGGCTTGGGCACCGACGCCCGCCGGCGAAGGTACTCCCGGAGGAACAGGGCGTTGATCTTGGTGGCGTTGCCCCGCACGAAGATGTTCTGGTACGTGTACGGAAAGATGCGGGCCTGGAGAAAAAAGGAGTAGCCCAGCAGCTCGGACAGGGCCAGCGTCTCTCGCACGTCGTCCAGGTTGTAGCGCTTGAACGCCTCGGGGTCGTGCTCGAAGTGCCACTGGAGGCGGTCCCGCTCGATGTAGGTGCGGCCCTCCTCGGCCAGGCCGAAGTGGCGGGCCGCGGCCTTCAGGCCGTAGCTGTCCAGCTCCCGGGCCGCCACGTCGTAGTACTGGACGAGAAAGAGGGTATCCACCACATGCCGGCCCCAGAGATCCATGCGGGTGTAGTCGATGATCCGCTCGGCCACGGTGAAGCGGGATCGGCGGACGGACGGCTCCCTGCCCCCCCGGCCCCAGGGCAGGGGGACCCCGTGGCGGCGGGCGCGGGCCGCGATGTACTCCAGGTCGAAGTTGAACAGGTTGTGCCCTTCGATGACGTCCGGGTCCATCCCGGCGATCCGCTCCCCCAGCGCCCGGAGCATCTCCGGCTCCTCCATGTCGCCCCCGAACAGGAGCTCCGAGTTTCCCCGGCTGTCCATGAGGGCGATGGACAGGATGCGGTCCTGCTCTCGCTCCGCATTGGAGAACTCGAAGCCCGGGGCGCAGGCCGTCTCGATGTCCAGGGCCAACCGGTGAAGGGCCTGGAAGGGCAGGCCCTTGAACAGGGTCTTTCCGGTGAGCAGCAGGTGCTGGTGCACCGGGTCCGAGACGAACAGGTACGGGGCCTGGGCAGAGGAGGCGGGCTCCCCCGTGGCCCGCTGGAGGTGGTCCCGGGCCTTGAGGCACTGGCCCCAGGCCTCGAACAGGGCCAGGCAGCGGTACGGGTTGTCCCCGGACAGGGCCTCCGTGCGCACGGCTCCCTTGAAGCCCTCCAGGAGCCGGGCGTCCTCCAGCAGCAGGAAGGGGGTGAACGGCTCATCCTGGGTCACCACCCCCTCGGGACGCCGCAGGAACAGCCGCATGGCGCCATCGCCCACGGGCTCCACGGCCACGATCCCCTCGGTGGGATCCGCCCCGAACAGGACCGGGTTCTCCTCCAGGGACCCTTCGCGCATGGCACACTCTCCATCGGGTGCATGACGGCTCGGTATCTATCGTAGGTGAGTCAGCGGCCCGTGACAACCGCACCCGTTGAGGTCCCCCGCCGGTCGTGCTACATATGGTGCAACGAGAGACCCTCTGGGCCCCGGGGATCCCCTTTGCCGGGTTCCCCGGGGGCGTGCCCAAGGAGGAAAGGCGGTGATGCCATGGAAACGCTGCAGCCCCCCCCCCCCCCCCAAGGGGGGCCCCCGGGGGGGCAGGCCCGGGCGCAGGGCGCCGGGGAGGGGG
>CAZEPJ010000071.1:14489-22743 GCA_964514105.1 uncultured Desulfarculaceae bacterium
CCCCCCCACCCATGGAGGGCGCCACGGTGGTCCTGACCGAGCCCAGGGGCCCGGTGACCGTGGTGACCATCAACCGGCCCGAGGTGAGAAATGCCGTGGACGGCCCCACGGCCCATGCCCTTGCGGAGGCCTTTCGGACGTTCGAGGCAGACGAGACGGCCCGGGTCGCGGTGCTCACCGGGGCCGGGGGGTTCTTCTGCGCCGGGGCCGACCTCAAGGGCCTGGGCGAGGGGCGGGCCAACCGGATCGATCCCGAGGGGGACGGCCCCATGGGGCCCTCCCGCATGGTCTTCTCCAAGCCCGTCATCGCGGCGGTGGCCGGCCATGCCGTGGCCGGAGGACTGGAGCTGGCCCTCCTGTGCGACCTGCGCGTGGTGGAGGAGGATGCGGTCTTCGGGGTCTTTTGCCGGCGCTGGGGAGTGCCCCTCATCGACGGGGGCACCGTGCGACTCCCCCGGCTCATCGGCCTGTCCCACGCCCTGGACATGATCCTCACGGGGCGCCCCGTGGGGGCCCGAGAGGCGCTGGCCATAGGCCTGGCCAATCGGGTGGTGGCCCCGGGCAGGGCCCTGGACGAGGCCGTGAGCCTGGGGGAGCAGCTGGCCCGATTCCCGCCGCGCTGTCTTTTGAGCGACCGGCGCTCGGCGTACGAGTCCCTTTCCCTCCCCTTTGGGGACGCCATGGCCAACGAGTTCCGCCTGGGCCTGGAGACCATCCGCACCGGGGAGACCCTGGCGGGGGCCGGGCGGTTTGCCCACGGCGCCGGCCGCCACGGCCAGTTCTGAGCCGGGGCCTGAGCGGCCTACGGCCCGGGCAGATCCCCCGCGCGGGCGGCCACGGCGGCTGCGAAGGCCGAGCAGGATAGCTCCCTGGCGCCCTCCGTCTGCCGGGCCAGGTCATAGGTCACCGTCCGGGCGGCGATGGTCTCCCGCAGGGCCTGTTCCACCAGCCGTGCCGCCTCGACCCATCCCAGATGCTCCAACATGAGCGCCCCCGAGAGGATGAGGGAGCTGGGATTCATCCGGTCCTGCCCGGCGTATTTGGGGGCCGTGCCGTGGGTGGCCTCGAACACCGCCGCTTCGTCGCCCACGTTGGCCCCCGGGGCCATGCCCAGCCCCCCCACCTGGGCCGCCAGGGCATCGGAGAGGTAATCCCCATTGAGGTTGGTGGTGGCGATGACGTGGTATTCTTCCGGCCTGAGCAGGACCTGTTGGAACATGTTGTCCGCGATGCGGTCCTTGATGACAACTTTTCCCGCGGAGGAATGCCCTTCGGCCACATGCCGTTCGGCGATCGTCCTTTCGGGAAACTCTTCCCTGGCCACGTCGTAGCCCCACTGGCAAAACGCCCCCTCGGTGAACTTCATGATGTTGCCCTTGTGCATGAGCGTCACCGAAGCCAGGCCCTTGTCCAGCGCGTGCTGGATGGCCCGGCGGATGAGTCGCTTGGATGCGGCGGGACTGACGGGCTTGATCCCCAGGGCGGCCGCCTGGGGGGTCTTCCTGCCCAGTTCATCCCTGAGAAACGCGCGCAGCCGCTCGGCCTCGGCGCTCCCCGACGGGAACTCGATCCCCGCGTACACGTCCTCGGTATTCTCCCGAAAGACCACCATGTCCACCCGTTCCGGATGCGTGAGGGGGCTGGGAACCCCGGGGATGTATCGCACGGGGCGGATGCAGGCGTACAGGTCCAGCGCCTGGCGCAATGCCACGTTCACGGATCGAATCCCCGTGCCCACCGGCGTGGTCAGGGGCCCCTTGAGGGCCACGCCGAGTTCCCGGATCCTCTCCAGCGTCCTGGGGGGCAGCCACTCTCCCATCTTTCCAAAGGCCTTCTCCCCGGCCAGGACTTCCTCCCACCCAATGCGCCGCGCCCCGCCGTAGGCCCGCTTTACGGCCGCATCCAGAACCACTCGGGCCGCCCGCCAGATCTCAGGCCCGGTCCCGTCTCCCTCCACGTACGCCACAACCGGCTCATCGCAACCCATGGACACCCCCTTGTGGGATGGGCGATCGGCGCTTGGCAATGGGTGACTTCAGCCCAGGATGGCGGATTGGGGACCCGAGGCCCCCGCCTTCCTGCATGGGGCACTCGGGGTGCAAGCCCTTGATGCAATCGAGCCTCTTGGTGCAGCCCGCCCCCCCCGCATGCCCCCAATGCCGCCGCCCCTTTCTTGGGCCCGGGTCACGAAAACGTGAATCCCTTCTGTTCCAGGAGCGCCACACAGGCATCCGCGGAGGCCGGATCGTACAGGATCCCTCGCTTTCCCCGGATCTCGGCCGCGGCCGCGGCCAGCCCCAGGGCCGGGCGGTACGGCCGATGGGAGGACATGGCCTCCACCACGTCGGCCACGCACAGGATGCGCGCCTCGGGCAGGAGGGCCTCCCCCTGGAGGCCCGACGGGTACCCCGAACCGTCCATCCGTTCATGATGCTGCAGGACCATGTCCGCCACGGGCCAGGGAAAGTCGATGTTCCGCAGGATCTCGTAGCCCGTGCGGCTGTGGGTCTGGATGATGGCGAACTCGATCCCCGAGATCTGTCCCGGCTTGCTCAGGATCTCCGCGGGGACGGAGATCTTGCCCAGGTCATGGATGGTGCCGGCCACCCGGATCCCCTCCACGCCATGGGGCGAGAACCCCATCTCCCGGGCCATGGCCTCTGCCAGCTCGGCCACGCGGCGCTGATGGCCGGCCGTATACGGGTCTCTCGCCTCCACGGTCAGGGCCATGGCCTGCACCGCCCCGTCCAGGGTCTTGCGGAGGCGCTCGATGGTGGCGTCCAGGGCCTGGGTGCGGGCCTGGACCATCTCCTCCAGGAGGGTCCGATGAAGCCGGTTCTCCATCTCCAGGTGGCGGCGGTGAAGGGCGTTGGCCAGGCGGATGAGAAGCTCCCCGGACTTGAAGGGCTTGACCACATACCCGTACGTCCCGATCTCCATGGCCTCCCGGGCCACCGCCGGGTCGTCCATGCCCGTGACCATGACCACCGCCGTGTCCGGGTACCGGGCCACGATGTGCCTGGCCACCTCCAGCCCCGATTCCCCGGCCAGTTGCACGTCGCAAAGCGCCAGATCGAAGGCCTCCTCCTCCATCGCGGCCCGCGCCTCGGAGGCCGTGGAGACCAGGCGGCATCGAAAGCCGCTCCGCTCCAGGAGGCGGCCCAGGAGGCTCAGGACCGCTTGGTCGTCGTCCACCGCCAGGACCCGCGCGCCGCCGATCCACAAGGGGCCCTTCCCCCCGACCCCGCCCTCGGGAGGCGCAAGACCCCCTTGCGGCGCCCCCCTCGGACGCGCTTCATCCGGCCCGCTCTCCATGGTCCCCATCCAATCAGGACGCAATCTCCTCGCCTCCGCGTGGGGCTCTGCCCGCAGTGCCGAAAGACGCTTCAACCCAGGGCCCGTGCCCAGACCGTCCCCGGCCCCCTTGCCGGGCCGGCCGGCTGCATGCCCCCCTTGCTGCTATCTTGCCTTTTCGCCCGCCGGAAATCAAACCTTACAGGGACGCGCCCGCCCCCAGGCCCTCCGCCCCTGCCGCGTTTCCATCGTCGCCCCCTTGCCGCGTCCCTCTTCGCCCCAGGACCCCACTGCCCCTCACCCCCCCAGGGCCTCCCTCACCTTGCGCCCCAGCATTTGCGGTGTGAACGGCTTTTCCACGAAGTGCACCCCCTCCTCCAACACCCCATGCCGGGAGATCACTTCCGCCGTGTACCCCGACATGAACAACGATCCGATCCCGGGGCAGACCGCCCTGAGCCGATCGGCCAGCTCCCGCCCGTTCATATCCGGCATCACCACGTCCGTGATGAGCAGATCAATCTCCCCTGGATGCCCCTCGGCCGCGGCCAAGGCCTCGCCCGGCGTGGAGGCCACCAGCACCCGGTAGCCCAACTCCGTCAACACCCGTTGGGTCAGGCGCAGGACCGAGGTCTCGTCCTCCACCACCAGGATCGTCTCACCCCTTCCCCGGGGGACCTCCTCGGCCTCCTCCCGACGGCCCTCCACCGCCCCTCCCCCGTGCCGGGGGAGGTAGATCCTGAAGGTGGCTCCCCTGCCCGGCTCGCTGTACACGTTGATGAACCCGTCGTTCTGCTTGACGATGCCGTAGACCGTGGGCAGCCCAAGCCCCGTGCCCTTGCCCACCTCCTTGGTGGTGAAGAACGGCTCGAAGAGGTGCAGCCGCACATCCTCATCCATGCCGCATCCGTCGTCGCTCACCGCTAGCATGGCATATTCGCCCGGGACGAACCCCGCATGGCCCGAGCAGTACGCCGGGTCGAAGACCGCGTTCTTGGTCTCGATGGTCACTTTGCCCACCCCGGAGATGGCATCCCGGGCGTTGACGCACAGATTGGCCAGGATCTGATCCACCTGGGAGGGGTCCATGCGAACGGGCCACAACCCGGCCTCCGGCCGCCAGACCAGGTCGATGTCCTCTCCCACCATCCGCTTGAGGAGCTTGAGGGTCCCCTCCACCAATTCGTTGAGATCGACCACCTGCGGCGCGATGGTCTGCCGGCGGGCGAACGCCAGGAGCCGGCGCACCAGCTCGGCGGATCGCTCGCCAGCGCGCCGGATCTCCGAGAGGCCTTCCCGAAGGGGGCTCTCCGGGCCCGTCTCCTGCAGGGCCAGCCCCGCATATCCCAGGATGGTCGTCAGGGTGTTGTTGAAATCGTGGGCCACGCCCCCCGCCAGCCGACCCACCGCCTCCATCTTCTGCGCCTGGAGCAACTGCGCCTGAAGGCGCTCCCGCTCCGCCTCGGCCATCCTGCGATCCGTGATGTCGATGAGGAAGACCAATGTGGCGGGATCCCCGCCCCATCTCACGGCGCTCGCGCGGCCCTCCACCCAGCGCCCGCCCCCCCCGGAGCCCACGATCCGGTACGTGGCGCAGTCATCCACAGGCTCTCCCATGGCCCGCCGCCGGTACCGCTCCACGATGAGCGGCCGGTCCTCGGGATGGGTGAAGTCCAGGTAGTGGGCCCGGACGAGCTGCTCGGGCGATGTCTCGAACCAGTCAAGCGCCCTGGGATTGGCGAACACGATCCGCTCGCCCTGGACCACGACGATCCCCTCGGCGGCGCTGTTGACCAGGGCCCGGAAGTTCTCCTCGCTCTGCCGGAGCTCCTCCTGGGACCGCCTGCGCTCGGAGATGTCGCGGGCCACCATCAGGACCTGGGCAGCGGGGTCTTCACCCTGGACAATCGTGGAGCTGACCTCCACGGGAATTCGCTCCCCCATTTTATTGACGAACTCGGTCTCGTAGAGGAACAGGGGACCGTCCCCGCTTGACCGGCGGGTGCGCCGCGCCGCCATCTCGGCCAGGGCCTCCTCGGGCACGAAGTCGGCGATGGAGCGCCCCCGGACGTCCGATGGATCCAATCCCCGAAAGGCCAAGCCGGCCCTGTTGAGGTAGGTGAGGCGGCCCTGCATGTCGTGCAGGGCGATGATGTCCCGGGTGGTTTCGGCCAAGAGCCGATATCGGGCCTCGCTCTCTTGCAGCGCGCGTCGGGCCGCCCGCTCCTCGCTCTGGTCCCGAAACACCAGCACCACGCCCGCGATCTCCCCCTGGGGGCCGCGGATGGGCGCCCCCGAGTCGGCGATGGGCCGCTCCGTGCCGTCCCGCGCCAGCAGCAGCGTGTGGTTGGCCAGCCCCACCACCAGACCCTCGCGCAGCACCCGCGCGGCCGGACTCTCCACGGGCCTGCGGGTCTCCTCGTTGACGATGCGGAAGACCTCCTCCAGGGGCCTTTCCCGGGCCTGGTCCTGGCTCCATCCCGTGAGGACCTCGGCCACGGGGTTCAGGATCTCCACCCGGCCATCGGTGTCGGTGGCGATGACGCCGTCGGCGATGCTCGTCAGCGTCACCCGGAACCGCTCCTCGCTGGACCGCCGGGCCGCCTCGGACCGGTACAGCTCCAGGTAGTGAGTCTTCATGTTGCGCTGCCAGAGCAGCAGGCCCGCTGCGCCCAGCAGGACGGCGAACCCAAAGAGGAGCGCCAGGATCAGGGCGGACTCCCGCCTGGGGGCGGCCATGGCCTCGGCGGCGTCCTCCTTGGCTATCAGGAACCAGGGGGAATGGGGCACGGCCCGGAGCACGGAGACCGTCTCCACGCCCCGGTAATCCTTGCCGTGGAAGACGCCCTGGTGACCGAGGACGGCCATGACCGCCGCCACGTCTGTGCGACGCAGCGGGATGCGCAGCTTGAGGGCCGCATCCGGCCGGTGGCGCAGATCGTTGAGGAAGAGCGCGTGGTCCCCGTCCCGGCGCACCAGGAGCGTCTCCGCGCTGCGGCTGGGGGCAGGCCAGGACTGGATCAGGGGGAAGAGGAATTGGGCCGCATCGCTGACGAGGACCACCGCGCCCAGGGGCGGCCCCTGTCTCCCATGGCCTCCAAAGATGGGCGCCACGGCGGCCAGGTGCGGGATGGGGATCTCCTCCTCCACGTGCAGTTCGCTGAGGACGGGCCTGCGCTCCCGGAAGGCGGCGGCGATTTCCCGGGCGGCCCCCAGGTGGATGCTGCTCAGGCCTGCGAGACTCAAGCCGACGTTTCCCTGGGGATCGACCAGGAGGATGTCCAGGTAGTCTTCGCGTCGCTGCACCACGCGGAACTCGGCCAGCAGCGCCTGGCGGTCCGCGGGGTCCCCCTTGGACAGCCATCGGATGATCACCTCCCTCAGCAGGGGGCGCTCCGAGATCTCGGCCGCCCCTTCCAGGCGCTCGGTTCGCCAGCGGGAGATCTGGTCGACCTTGAGCCGGGCAACGGCCTCGAGCTGCGCCTCGGCCTGCCGCCGCAGGATCTCGCCGTGGGTTCGGAAGAACCAGGCGCCTCCCGCCACGAAGGCGAGAAAGACCAGGGCCGAGGCGGTCCTCATCCAGGGGGAAAATGCAGTTGGCCTCTTGTCCATGTCCATCCTGCCGCCTCCTGGTAGACGGTGTTCAACGGCCCGGGGCCCGCGCCCCGGCCCGCTCATCGTCCCGAGAGTCCGGGGTAGAGCCTCTCGGCGCACTCCGGGCAGATGCCGTGGCTGAACTCGGCCTGGGAATGGGCCCGGACATAGGCCTCCATCTGGGTCCAGCCCCCCTTGTCGTCCCGGATCTTCTTGCAGCTCGCGCAGATGGGAAGGAGGCCCCGCAGTGTCTTGACCTCGGACAGGGCCTGCTTGAGCGCCTCGATGACCCGGTCCCGCTCGGCTTCCGCCGCCTTTCGGGCCTCGATCTCCCGCCGGGCCCGGGAGAGCTCCACCTCCATCACCGCCACCTGTCTGAGGATGGCCAGCACGGGACGGCTCTCGATCTCCACCCCCTTTTTTCGGCTCTGCCACAGGAGGTAACCGTACAGGAAGGGCAGGGCGAACAGCGATACCATGAGGCGGCTGACGAGCGTCCCTTTCATGATGCTCAGGTACGCCGGCGTTCCGGCGAAGGCACCGGTCGCGAACAGCAGCACGTCCAGCCACATCACCCCCAGGAGCGTGAGGAAGGCCCGGAGCCACAGTCCCAGGGCAGGTTTCCCCAGATACTCCCAGGCCACGGCCAGGAAGATCAGGTCGATGAGCGTGGCCGCCACCGAGGCGGCGTTGATCCGCAGATCGGGCATGGGCACCCGTATGAGGGGTTCGCCGCCGATCAGGCCGGCCTGGAAGTGAAGCACCGCGGCGATGAGGGGGACCATGATGGAGACGCCCGCCACGGTGCTGATGGCGATCCTTGTGGCCCGGGGCCCGTCGAAGACGTAGACCACGAACACGCCCAGGAGCAGGGACGTGTAGAAGACCGTGGAGCCCACCACGAACGTGATCCCGGCGGCCTCCACCCTGAGCCCGGCATCGGTCACCCACGACATGACCGCCGTGATCCCGCCCAAGAGCGCATAGAAGTGCACCGTGCCGAAGCGGTGTCTCAGGCAATGGGCCCAGAGGACAAGGAAATAGATCGCCATGGCCTCCAGGAGCAGGATCAGGACCTCACTTCCCATGGATGATCAGCCCCCCTCGCCAGGCCCTCTTGGCGCAACTCACGCTGCCACAGGGGCGGCATTTCTCCCGCCTTGCGTCTCCGGGGCGCCCGGTCTTCCCGAGGGCTTCTCGCCGGCAGGATGCCCCGCCTCCCGACGTTGGGGGTTCCCCGAGGTCACCCCCTTGTTTCCGGCTCCTGTATTGCCCATCCCCTGTCTTCCCCCTGCCCGCGTCCAGCCTTGTCCCCGCCCTTCACCCTGCTTTCCATCACTTCCCCAAGGCCTCCCGCACCTTTTCG
>CAZEPJ010000072.1:0-22644 GCA_964514105.1 uncultured Desulfarculaceae bacterium
TCCCCCGCGGCTCCGGTACGATTGAGCCCAGGCGCTCTTTTTCCTTGGGGGGGGGTCGAATCCGCGAGGATCCGGGAGCGACTCGGGCCCCTTGTCGGGGAAAAGCATGGGTTGGGTGGGCGTGCGAGGGCCGCGCCCCGGACGGTCGGACGCCCTCGATTCCCTTTTGGGTGTGGTTGCGAAAAGGGGGAGAGGCCATGGCGACCGTGGGTGAAATGCTCGTGGAGGCCGGGGCCGTGACCAGGGCCCAGCTCCAGGCGGCCCTGGAGGGCCAAAGGGCGCGGCCAGGGGCATCCCTGGCCGAAATCCTCGTGGCATCGGGGGCCCTGACGGACAGGCAGTGGGCCGACGCCGTGGCCCGGAAGACGGGCTGCCGCAGCGTGGACCTGGACCGGGTGGCCATGGACGCCGAGATGAGGCACCTCATCCCGCTGGGCCTCGCCCGGAGGCATCATTGCCTCCCCATCCGGCGCAGCGAAGGGGTGCTCTGGGTGGCGATGGTCGATCCCACGGATGAGGGGACCTTGAACAAGCTCTCGGCCGCCTGTTCGTGCACCGTCCGGGCCGCGGTCACTGGGCCAGAGGCCCTTCAGCGGGGCCACAGACGTCTGTACGGCGAGGGGGAGGCGGGTCGCTTTGCTACCCCGGCGACCTCGGCGCAGGGGAAGGCCGGCGAAAGGGGGGAATCCGATGGGGGGGTGACCGGGTCCCAAGGGCGCAAGATGGAGACCCTTATGCAGACGGCCATCGATGCCGCACGGGAGATCGAGCCCGGAGCCGACGCCTCGGAGGAGACGTCCAGGGGCCTGACCGACATCGACACCAAGGGGAGTTCTCCCATCGTTCGCCTGGTCAATTCGCTGCTGATCAAGGCCGTGCGGATGAATGCCAGCGACATCCACGTGGAGCCTTTCGAGGACGAGGTGCGGGTGCGATATCGCATCGACGGGGCCCTCGTCAAGGTGCTCGAGGCGACCTCGAGCGCCAAGCACGAGATCGTCTCCCGCATCAAGGTGATGGCCATGATGGATATCGCGGAGAGACGGATCCCCCAGGACGGGCGGCTGCGGGTCCGGCTGGACGACGGGACTGTGGTGGATTTTCGTCTCAACACCCTCCCCAGCGTCCACGGGGAGAAGGTGGTGCTGCGCATCCTGGGCCAGGGCGAGATCCGGGGGGACATCTCCCAGCTCGGGTTCGGGAACGAGGGGTTCCGGCTCGTGAGCGAGGCCATCAAGAACCCCTTTGGCATGATCCTGGTAACGGGACCCACGGGAAGCGGGAAAACGACGACCCTGTACACCATCCTCCAGCAGCTCAACACAGAGGACGTCAACATCGTCACCGCGGAGGACCCGGTGGAGTATCGCCTCAAGGGCATCACCCAGGTCAACGTGCGCCCTTCCATCGGGTTCAGCTTCGACACGGCCCTTCGGGCATTCCTCCGGCAGGACCCCGACATCATCCTGGTGGGAGAGATGCGGGACTACGAGACCGCGGCCATCGCCACACGGGCGGCCCTCACGGGACATCTGGTCTTGTCCACCGTCCACACCAACGACTGCCCGTCCACCGTGGTGCGCCTGGTGGACATGGGCATCGAGCCGTACATCGTGGCCTCCTCGGTGAAACTCGTCATCGCCCAGCGGCTGGTGCGGCGCATCTGCCCCGCCTGCCGGGAGGAAGTGCCGGTGGGTGAGGCAGAGAAGATGGAGGTGGACGAAGGCGTCCTTTCGGCACTGGAACACATGTTCCGGGGGAAGGGCTGCCAGGGATGTCACGGAATCGGCTACCGGGGCCGGGCACCGGTCTTCGAGGTCATGCCCGTGCGGACTCTGGAGATGAAGCGGGTTATTACCGAAGGGGCCACCGAGGTCCAGGTGGCCCAGGTGGCCAAGAAGGAGGGCATGCGAACCCTCAGGGATCAGGCCCTGGACATGGTCAACGAGGGGATCACAACGCTGGAGGAAGCCGTCGGGATCCTCATGGCCGAGTTGTGAGGGACGGGCCCCAGATGTGGCAGGCGGCGGCAAGGTACGGGATTTCCCTGACCCTTGAGTAGGCCGGGAGGGTGGCGGTTGTTCGGGAGAGGGCGGAGGAGGACGGGATGGAGACCTCAAGGGGGGTGGAGGGGTCCCGGCGGATGGAGGAGGCCCTGGGGCGCGTGGCCCTGTTCCGGGGACTTTCCCGGACAGAGAGGGCGCAGCTCGCCCAGGGGGCACAGGTCCGGCTCTGGGGCGAGGGGAAGCTGATCTTCCGGGAGGGAGACCCCGGACGGAGCCTCTTTCTCGTGCTCGACGGTCTGGTCAAGATGTTCACGCACGACCACCGGGGAGACCGCATCCTGCTGGCGGCCCTGGGACCGGACCAGTCCTTCGGCGCCACGGGGCTGCTCACCGGAGCCCCCCGAAGCGCCTCGGTGCTCGCCGCCGAGGAGAGCCTGCTGGCCGAACTCCCCCTGGCGGTCCTGGAAGAGACCTTCCGGCAGCACCCCGAGATCCTCAAGACCCTCAACGAACTGAGCGTGACGCGGCTCAACGTGTCGCGAGACGCCAAGGCCAGCGTCGGCGCCCAGGACCGCCGGGCGCACCCGCGGCTCAACATCCAACTCCCCGTGGAGTTCGAGGCCTTCCCAAACCGTGGCGGGGGGGGGACGGGACGGGGCCAGGGCCGTCTGCACGGCACCACGTTGGACATCTCCTTAGGGGGCTTGAGGCTTCGGATGGACGAGCCGGCGGCCCTCGACCTGCAGGTCGGCACCGAGCTGTCCCTGGAGGTGAGGCTGGCCGGGGACGCGGTGCCCCTCAGCGCCTGGGGTCGTATCCGCAGCCGTGCCCCCGGTCGAGCGCCTGGTTGCGTCCTGTACGGCGTGATGTTCGAGGAGATGAAGACAACGGATACGGCCCGCCTCAAGCAGCTCATCTACGGCCCGGATCCCACATGAGGCCCGCCCCTGGTGGGAGGCCTTTGCGAGGGCGCGACTACGGGAGGGCGGGGTGGGGTCCCCCTTGGGATCTTGCACATGCGGGGAGGGAGCGGTTCATGCAGATCGATGCGGCTTGGTTGGATGCAGCCACCGGGCGGGTCCCCGTTGACCTGCTCCTGAAGAACGCGCGGTTGGTGAACGTTTTTTCCGGACAAGTCCAGGAGGCCCACATCGGCGTGCATATGGGGCGGTTCGTGGGTCCGGGAACGCACCGGGCGAAACGGATCTTGGATCTCAAGGGGCGCTACCTTTCCCCGGGGTTCATCGACGGCCACTGTCATCTGGAATCAACCATGCTGTCGCCTCGAGAGTTTGCCCGGGCGACCCTGCCCCGGGGGACCACCGCCGTTGTGGCGGATCCCCACGAGATCGCCAACGTCATGGGGCTCGAGGGGATTCGCTGGCTGCGAGAGGCTTGCCGGGGGGTCCCGTTTCGGTTTTACTTCACGCTCCCCTCGTGCGTGCCGGCCACCCGCCTGGAGACCTCGGGGGCGTCGCTGGAGGCGGACGATCTGAGCCTCCTGTCCGGCGAGCCGTGGGTGGCCGGTCTGGGCGAGATGATGAATTTCCCTGGGGTGATCCAGGGGGATCTCGGGGTGCTGGGCAAGTTGAACCGCCTGGGGGGGCGGACCGTGGACGGCCATGCCCCTGGGCTTTCGGGCGCCGCCCTCAATGCGTACATCTCGTGCGGCATCGGGTCGGACCACGAATGCACGGATCTCACAGAGGCCCGGGAAAAGCTGGATCGGGGGATGCGCATCATGATCCGCGAGGGGAGCACGGCCAGAAACCTGGCGACCCTCCTTCCCCTGGTCAACGAGCGCACCTGCGGGCGCTGCCTCCTGGTGACCGATGATCGAACCCCCGAGGAGCTCCTCCGACGGGGGCATCTCGATACCGTCCTGGCGCAGGCCGTGGACCTGGGGCTGGATCCCATTCTCGCCATCCGGATGGTCACCCTCAATCCGGCCGAGTATTTCGGTTTGCGCGAGCTGGGGGCCGTGGCGCCGGGGCGGTGGGCCGATGCCGTGGTCATGGATTCCATCCGGCCGCCGAATCCGGTGATGACCCTGGTGGGCGGCCAGGTGGTGTGGCGGCAGGGGGAGGGACTGCGGGGATTCGGGCGGGACAGGGCGCCCGACGCGGCGCCGTCGTTCCACGTGGCCCCCTTGACCCCAGAGGCGTTTCGAATCCCCGCCCGGTCGGGCCGCATCCGGGTCATGGAGCGTGTGCCGGGCCAGATCCTGACGAGGCAGCGGCGGGAGAGGCCGCTGGTGCGGTCCGGGGCGGTGGAGTCCGATCCCTCCAGGGACATCCTGAAGATCGCCGTGGTCGAGCGGCACCGGGCCTCGGGTCGAGTGGGCCTGGGGTTCGTGCGAGGTTTCGGCCTCACGCGGGGCGCCCTGGCGTCCTCGGTGGCCCACGACGCCCACAACGTGATCGCCGTGGGGGTGAGGGACGAGGAGCTCTTGCGCGCCGTCGGGGCCGTATGCGCCATGGGGGGGGGCATCGCGGTGGTGGAGGGGGCGAGGGTGACTTCCAGACTTCCCCTGCCCGTGGCGGGTCTCATCTCTTTGTGGCGGCTGGAGCGGGTCGCCAGGGCGCACCAGGAAGCGAGGGATGCCGCGGCACGGCTGGGTTGCACCCTGGAGGACCCGTTCATGGCCCTCTCCTTTCTGGCCCTGCCCGTCATTCCCGAACTGAAGCTCACGGATCGGGGCTTGGTGGACGTGGGGAGTTTCTCCCTGGTGGGGCTCTTCGATGGGGGATGAGCACGCACGATCCCTGAAGAGAAAGACGCGCGATCGCTTGAGATAGGGATCCCGATTCCCGGCATGCACGGGCGTGGGGGCTGCACGGGGACAGGAGTCGATGATGGGCCATGATGGGGACCTGAGCGGCGTCAAGGCCGTGGAGATCAAGGAGGTGGAGGAAAAGCTCGAGAAGATCAGGATCAAGGATCTCGAGATCTCGGGGTTTCGAGATTTGGGAGGGATCCTTTCCAAAGCGATCTTCGCCATCGGGCTGGGGATGAGCCTCTTTCACATCTACGTCCTGACCATCCGGGCCATCGACCCGTGGTACTTCCGCACCATGCACGTGGTGTTCACAGGTGTGCTGGTCTTCCTGCTGGTCCCCGGCTGGAAGACCCGAGTCAAGGATCGAGTGCACCCGGTGGACCTGTTGTTCTTGGTCCTCACCGTGGCCCCGGCGGTCTATATCTTCATCGAGTTCGACGACTGGATCTATCGCGTGGGGGTACTCCCCACCGCGTGGGATTTCGTCTTCTCCCTGATGTTCGTCGCGGCGGTCTGGGAGATGGCGAGGCGCACAACCGGCTGGCCCCTGGCGATACTGGCCGCGGCGTTCATCCTGTACGGGTACTTGGGTCCCCACATGCCGGGCCTGCTGTACCACAAGGGGTACTCCTGGCCGAGGATGATGACCTACCTTTTCAGCCTGGACGGGATCCTGGGCCTGCCCATCCTGGCCTCAGCCCACTACATCTTCTTGTTCGTGCTGTTCGGGGCCTTCGTGGAGGTCTCAGGCGCCGGGAGATTCTTCGTGGATTTCGCCCGGTGTGCCGCCGGCCGGCTCCGGGGGGGGCCTGCCAAGGTCTCGATCATATCCAGCGCCCTGATCGGCACGGCCTCGGGCTCCTCGGTGGCCAATGTGGTGGTGGACGGGGTGTTCAACATCCCATTCATGAAGGCCAGCGGCTTCCGGCCGTCCGTGGCCGGGGCGGTGGAGGCGATGAACTCCACGGGCGGCCAGATCGTGCCGCCGGTCATGGGGGCGGGGGCCTTTCTCATGGCCGAGATCTTGGGCGTGCCGTATTCCAAGGTCTGCCTCGCCGCCATCATCCCGGCGCTCCTTTACTACTCCGCGGCCTACTGGATGATTGATTTCTACTCGGCATCGGCGGGGCTCAGGGGGATGCGGCGCGAGGAGCTGCCGGTGCTGCGCACCATCATGGCGCAGAGGGGCTATCTTCTTGTCCCCATCTTGATCCTGCTGGCCTGCCTCATGATCTTTCTGTACTCGCCGTACCGATCGGCCATGCTGGCCATCATCTCCCTCATCGTGGCAAGCTGGCTGAGGAGGGCCACGCGCATGGGGTTCAAGGCCGTGGTGCAGACTTTGTCCAAGGGTGCCCGGGCCTCCGTCGAGATCGCCGCGACCTGCGCCGTGGCCGGCATCATCGTGGGCGTCCTGACGCAAACCGGCCTGGGCATGAAGTTCGCCATGATCATCATCAATCACTCCGGGGGGAATCTCCTTCTGGCTCTCATCTTCACCATGCTCATCGCCATCGTCCTGGGGATGGGCATGCCCACCACAGCGGCCTACGCCATCTGTGCCTCCGTGCTGGCACCGGCCCTCATTCAGCTCAAGGTGCCGGCCATGGCAGCCCATCTGTTCATCTTCTACTTCGCCTGCATCTCGGCGCTGACCCCACCCGTTGCCTTGGCCTCCTTTGCAGCCGCTGCCATCGCCAATGCCAAAACGTGGGATGTGGGCTGGCAGGGGATGCGTTTCGCCATTGCCGGCTTCCTGATCCCGTACATGTTCGTGTACGGTCCGGCCATGGTGCTGGAGGGGACGCCGATGGAGATCGCACTGGCCATCGTCTCCGGCATCACGGGGACCGCTGCCTTGGCAGCGGCGGTGCAGGGCTGGTTTCTCTGGAGAGCCACGACTCCGGAGCGGATGGCCCTGCTGGTGGCGGCCCTGGGACTCATCAAACCGGGCTGGAGGAGCGACCTGCTGGGTCTGGGGATCCTCGTGGTCGTCCTGGGGCTTCAGTACCACCGGGGCAAGGGTCGCCCCGCCACCTGATTGCGCAGGAGGCTCTCGGGTCCATCCGCCGCACGGCGGTCCTTGACACCGGGCGAGCGTGTGTGCTAATTCGACAGTCGACTATCGACGATGGGTCCCGTGGAATGTGGGTCGGGGTCTGCCTTTGTGAGTTGCGGCCTCTCAACCGGCCCCCGGGGTAACGGGGACCGGGGCCGTCGGGCGTGGGGAGGACAGGGCCATGAGCGGGGATCTGACGCTGGCGAGGCAACTGGCTCGATTTGTCTGCGGCTTGTCCTACGCCGATCTCGGCTCCCACCAGGTGCAGAAGGTCAAGGACTACTTTCTGGACTGGTTGGGTTCTGCCTATGCGGGAAAGACGCTGCCGCCCACGCGGATGATGGTGGATCTGGTGCGCAGCCTCGGGGGGACGCCCGAGGCCACCGTGATCCCCGAGGGGACCAAGAGCAGCTGCCTTCAGGCCGCGCTGGTGAACGGGGCGTCTTCCCATGTGGTGGAGATGGACGACCTGCACCGGGAATCCATCCTGCATCCGGCCACGGCCATCATCCCGGCGGTGCTGGCGGCCGCCGAGCGGCGGGGTGCCTCGGGGAAGGATCTCATGGTGGGCATCGTGGCCGGTTACGAGGTGGGAATCCGAGTCGCCTTGGCGGCGGGCACGAGCCACTATCGCTACTGGCACAACACCGCCACGTGCGGTACCTTCGGGGCGGCCGCCGGAGCGGGCAAGATCCTGGGACTGAGCGAGGATCAGATGGTCTGGGCCCTGGGTTCCGCGGGCACCCAAGCCGGGGGGCTGTGGGAGTTCCTGACGGAGAACGCCATGAGCAAACAGCTCCACGCGGCCAAGGCCGCCATGAACGGCCTGCTGGCGGCCCTGCTGGCCCAGCGGGGTTTCACGGGGGCTGCCCGGATCCTGGAAGGGGATAAGGGGTTCTTCCGGGCCACGTCCCAGGACTTCGACGAGGGCAAGTGCGTCGAGGGCCTGGGACGTGTCTCCATGTGGGAGCGCAACTCCCTCAAGTACCACGCCTCGTGCGGACACACCCACTCGACCATAGACGCCGTGCTGGCGGCCACGGGGGGGCGCCACTGCAAGGCGGAGGATGTCGCAGAGGTGAACGTGAGGGTGTACCAGGCTTCCCTGGACCTCCTCGAGAACGTTCGTCCCACGAGCCCGTACCTGGCCAAGTTCAGTCTCCCCTTCTGCGTGGCCCTGGCCCTGGGAAGGGGCCGAGTGGGGTTCGCCGACTTCGACGAGACCAGCCTCCGGGACCCGGAGATCCGCGCCATGATGGCCAAGGTGCGGCTGCGCAGCGACGCAATGCTGACCGCGGCCTTTCCCCGGAGGTGGCCGGCCGCGGTGGAAATCCTCACGCGGGACGGCATGCGGCTGCGGGGCAGCAGCGAATTCCCCAAGGGAGATCCGGAGAACCCCTTGTCCCCGGGGGAAGTGGCCTCCAAATTCCGGGACCTCACCGGAGCCGTCCTGGCACCTGGCAGGGCGGATCTCCTGATCGAGCGAGTCGGGGCCCTGGATGAATTGGGGGACATGGCCCATCTGCTCAAGGCCTGAATGGGGGCGGGGGGCTCGATGACAGTGCGACGGCAATGGGGCTTCAGCAAGGCCGGGGAGCTCGTCTCCGGGATCCATTCACTGAGAATACTGGGTCTTGTCCTCCTTGGAACATGATGATTCCGACGGGAAGACCAAGGACGGCATTTCGTGGCTTCTTGCGGGATCATCACGGAGGGGGGACTCCTGGAATTGGAGGGCGCAGGCGGGGGAATTGGATGGAGGTGACCGACCGGTGAAATGGAATGCGTCCGTGTCCCTCCCGATCTGCAACGACGTGTATGTGATCCCCAATGGGTTCGCTGCCCCGCGGTGCGCCGCGTGCGATGCCATGGAAACGGACATCAGCCGGTACTGCCTCGGGGCGGCCGGCGAGCCGGTCCAGCCGTAGGGTGTGCTGCGCGGCCCCCCCGCCGGGGGCAAGACAGGGGTTCCCATGGAGGACCTGCCGAAACGGCGTTTTTTCTCGGAGTTCAAGCCCGCCATCTTGGTGGAACAGGTCTCGCGCATCCTCACAGATGCCATCCTGGAGGGGGTGCTCAAGGGCGGTGAGCAGCTCGTGGAGGCCGAACTCCAGAAGCAGTTCGGCATCAGCCGTTCGCCCCTGCGCGAGGCCTTCCGCGATTTGGAGAAGAAGGGCCTGGTGCTTATCCAGCCCAGGAGGGGCACGTTCGTCAAAGTGGTCACGCCCAAGGATGTGGAGGACCACTTCCCGGTGCGGGCGGCGCTGGAGGGGCTGGCGGCGCGGGAGGCCCACCCCAGGATGACCGCAGAGGACCTGGCGGAGATGCGACAGGCATTTCGAAACATGGAGCGGGCCGCCCGGCAGGGGGACGCCAGGACGTTTCGGGAGCATCACCTGCTGTATCACGAGGTATTCATCAACGCATCGGGAAACGACATCCTCATCAACATCCTGAGGACCTTGCGGATGCACAACCTGTGGTATCGGTTCTCGTATCAGTATTACAAGGAGGATCTCAAGAAGTCGGTGGAGGTCCACAGGCGTATCCTGGGGCTCTTCGAGGACCGCGCCACCCCGGCCGACGTCATGGAACGGGTGGTGCGGGAGCACATTCAGGTGGCCCTGGAGAGGTTTCTCGAATACCTGCAGGAGCAGCGGGTGGTCAGCGCGCCCTAAGGCGGGGGCCGGGGGGCCGCCGATAGCGCTGCTCGGGGAGGTCGGTTCCATGCGGTCGGACACCATGTTGGCCGCCCTTGAGGCACCCATCGTCGCTCGACTGGAGAAGATCCCTCTGGTGGCCCGACTGGTGGGCGCTCGGGGCTGGCCGTATTTGCTTAGCTGGGGACATCGTGTCAGCGGCGCCTTCCTGGTGCTGTTCATCTGGTTTCACATCTACACGCTGAGCTCCCTGTTGGAACCGGCGTCCTATGACGCCAAGATGCGCATCTTCAAGATCTTCATCTTCACCTTCCTGGAGTGGGCCTTGGCCATCCCCGTGATCTATCACGCCCTGAACGGGGGCCGGTTGATCCTCTACGAGGGGTTTGGGAACCGCCGGGACAAGGGGGCCATCCGCTGGGTGGCGATCCTCTCCGCCCTCTACCTGCTGCTCTTGGCTCTGGTGATGCTCCTGGGGAATCAGGAGGTCTCGGCCGTGTTTTTCTGGCTCATGGCGACGTTGGGGGGACTTGCCCTGTGCGGCGCAGTGGTGGCGCGGATCTGGGACAACCCCCACCGGGCCCTGTGGAAGCTGCAGCGGATCACGGGGGCGTACTTGCTGGTCGTGATCCCGGCCCATCTGCTCTTCATGCACCTCAGCCTGTCCGTCGGCCACGACTCGGCCCTCGTCATCCATCGGCTGCAGAACTACTTCATCAAGGCCGTGGATCTCTCGCTGCTGCTGTCGGCCCTGTTCCACGGGGGCTATGGGCTGTGGTCCGCAGCCGGGGATTACCTGGGGCTGGGACGCGCGCGCCTGGCCCTGGGTCTGGTCATCGCCTGGGTCATGGCACTGTTTGCCTGGGTGGGGATCAAGGTCGTCCTGTTCATCTGATCGAGGGAGGTCCAATGTCCGGGAGTTTCAGGTTGTCCGACTCCGTTCGCTGCGACGTCCTCATCATCGGGGCCGGGGGGGCGGGGCTGCGCTGTGCGGCCGAGATCTTCCAGAGGCGGCCGGGGACGCGGGTGGTGGCCGTGACCAAGGTCTCGCACCCCCAGAAATCCCACACCACAACCGCCCAGGGGGGGCTCGCCGCCGTGGATCCCGGGGACCCTGTGGATCGCCCCGTGTACCACATGTACGACACGTGGAAAGGATCCGACTGCATGGCGGATCAGCGGGTTGTGCAGAAGATCGTGGACGGGGCCTGGGAGGAGATCATCTGGCTGGAAAACCGGGGGATGCATTTCAGCCGGGACATGGACGGGCGGCTGAGCAAGCGGACCTTCGGGGGGCACACCATCCAGTTCGGAGAGGCCTCGGCGTTTCGGGCCGTTTTCGAGGCGGACCGGACGGGCAAGGGGATCATGGACACCCTGTGGGGGGAGGTCCTTCGGGGCGGGATCGCATTCCTTCATCAGTCCGTGGCCACGGAGCTCCTGTTCGCAGGCGGTCGGTGCGTGGGGGCGGTGGTCTTCGAACAGAAAAGGGGGGCCTTCGTCCCCATCCTGGCCGGAGCGACGGTCCTGGCCATGGGTGGGTGCGGACAGGTCTTCCGAGTGACCACCAACTGCAGGCAGAACACGGGCGATCACATGGCCCTGGTGCTGGGGGCCGGCCTCCCGGTCATGGACCCCGAGGCCGTCCAGTTCCATCCGACGGGCATCGTGGGGCCCGGGATCCTGGCCAGCGAGACCCTCCGGTCGGTGGGAGGCATCCTCCGCAATCGCGACCTGGAGCCGTTCATGGTCCGGTACGCCCCCAAGATGAAAGAACTGGCCCCACGGGACCTGGTGGCCCGTGCGATCGAGACGGAGGTGCGGCAGGGGAGGGGAGTCCTGAATCCGGATCACAACATCGAGCATGTGTGGATCGACCTTCGCCATCTCCCGGCCCACGTCCACGAGACGCAGATCCCCGAGGTGGGAAGTTTCTTCAAGAAATTCGTTAACATCGATGCCAGGACCGAGCTGTGCCCCATCCGTCCGAGCAACCACTATCACATGGGAGGCATCCCGACGGACGAATTCGGGCAGGTGTTGGGTGGGGCCGCCAACCTCATCTCCGGGCTGTTCGCTGTTGGCGAGTGCGCGTGCGCCAGCTTCCACGGGTTCAATCGGTTGGGCACCAACTCCATTCTGGAGCTGATCACCATGGGCCGGTACGCCGGTCGAAGGGCCCTGGAGGCGTTGGGAGACGTCCCCGACGGGCTGCCGGCGGGGGCCGGGGAAGCCACTTTCGCCCAGTTCAACGCCTTTGTGAGCGCGTCGGGCAAGGCCAATTGCGGGCAGCTCCGGCGGAACCTACAGGCCCTCATGACCGACAAGGTGGGCGTCTTTCGCACCGAGGAGGGATTGGCCGAGGCCGTGACCGCCATCAGGGCGCTCAAGGCCGAGGCCGACGAGGTGCCCATCTCCAACCGGGATCTGGTCATGAACCCGGAGCTCTTGCAGCGATGGGAATTGGAAAACCTGCTGGTCTCCTCCCTGGTCATCGCACAGGGGGCCCTCAACCGGAGGGATTCCCGGGGCGGCCACTTCCGGGAGGATTTCCCGGAGAGGCGCCCCGAGTATAACGACCATACGCTGCTCTACATGCCCCGGTTCGGCGAAATGCGCCTGGAGACTCGGCCGGTGGACATGAGCCTGCACGCGGCGGGAGGTCCCCACGCCGAGAAATTCGGCATGATCGAGCGCAAGTACTAGGCAAGACCGGGCCGTCGCGGGGCGGGTCCGGCACTGATCGTGCGAGGTGGCCATGGGAGAGACATTCAGGCTGAGGCTGAGCATTCACCGATTCGATCCGCACACGGGAAGAAGGTGGGTTCAAGGGTACGAGCTGGAGGCGGGGCGCATTCTTCGGTTCACCGACCTTTTTCGCAGGATCAACGACGAACAGGACCCTACCCTGGCGTGGAACTCCTCGTGCGAGCACGCTCAGTGCGGCACCTGTGCGGTCAAGGTGAACGGCAAACCCCTTCTGGCTTGCGAGCTCCTGGTGGAAAACGCGATAGCCGAGTTCGGGACCAGGGAATTCTGCATCGAACCGATCACCGCGGCCCCTGTGGTGCGGGACCTGGTGGTGGACCTCGAGCAGGCCTACGCGCGGGTGGAGAAGGTCAAGCCGTACATCATCGAGCCCGCGCCCAACCCCAACGCGGGCAAGGAGTACCAGATCGCCCCGGGGACCATGGAGAAGTACGTGGAGGCCACCCGGTGCATCAACTGTTTCTGCTGTGCCACGGCGTGCATCGCTTCCCATCGCAGCTTCCTAGGGCCCAACGCCGTCCTGGCCAGCACGGTCCGCCTCATGGATCCCCGGGAACGGGCGCGCCAGGAGCGGTTGAAGCTGCTGTACAGCGAGGAAGGGGTCTACCGCTGCCACACCTCCATGGCCTGCTCCCACGTGTGTCCCAAGGAGATTGACGTGGCGCACTACATGGCCCTGGCGAAGCAGGGAAAGCTGGACTGACTCCCCATGGTCTGAGGAGGTCCGGCCTGTCCGACTGCGGGGCGCCTCGCCGGGTAGCGGTGCAGTGGACGCGACGAGGCGAAACGGGGCAGGAGTCCATCCTCACCGGTTTTCGTTTGACATCCCCGGCCTTTTCCGTATATCTAGATACCATCTTAGGCCATATCCCGCGCAGAACGATTGCCGAGGCTGGCGGCGATCCGGCCGGGATCCTACCCCCCCTGAAGGAGGACGCCATGAAGAGGTGCAAGGATAGCTCCACGAGATTCATCAGTCGCAGGACCTTTCTTCAGACCACGGCCGCCGCGGGTGCCGCGTCCGCTCTGGGCGGATTCCCGGCTCTGCTCAGGGCCCAGGCGCCGGCCATCAAGATCGGCTCGGTCCAGCCCGTCACGGGCCCCCTGGCCGTCATCGGGCAGGGACAGCGCCGGGGCGCCCAAATGGCCGTGGAGTACATCAACTCCCGGGGCGGCATCAAATCCATGGGCGGGGCCAAGCTGGAGCTGCTCCTTGGGGACAGCCAGACCTCCGCAGAGGTGGGACGCTCCGAGGCCGATCGACTGATCAAGGAGGGGGCCAAGGTGGTGGTGGGCGCCTTTGAAAGCGGCACCGGCATGGCCATCGCCACGCTGTGCGAACAGCGGGGGGTACCGTTTCTGTGCGACGTCGCCACCCTGGACGACATCACCCAGAAGGGCTACAGGTACACGTTCCGGGTCTTTCCCACCTCCACCACCTTCGCCAACAAGGGCGTGGAGTTCATCAAAGAGATCCTGACGGACAAGAAGCTCACCCCCAAGAGAGCCGTGGTCTCGTACGTGGGCGACGCCTTTGGAAAGACCCAGGGTGCGTTCTTCATCAAGGCATTCAAGGCGGCGAACCTCGGCATGGAGATCGTGGAGGAGATCAGCTACCCCCTGGGCGTTCCGGATCTCTCGGCCGAGGTCGCCAAGATCAAGGCGGCCAAACCGGATATCCTGTTTCCCATCTGCCGCCCCGGCGACTCCACCCTCATGACCCGGGAACTGTTCAAGCAGCGGGTGGAGCTCATGGGGATCATCAGCCCCGGGTCGCCCGGCTGGTACGAGCCCTCGGTGGTGAAGGATCTGGACAAGCTCATCCTCTACGTCATGGACAACGTGCCCTGGGTCAACCCCGAGAGCCCCGTGTACAAGGCGGCCAACGATCTGTTCCTCAAGAACTTCAACGCGTACCTGGAGACCAACAACGGGTACGCGTACACCGGCATCCTGGTGGTGGCGGACGCCCTGGAGCGGGCCAAGTCCGCGGACCCGGACAAGCTGGTGGAGGCGTTCAAGAAGACGGACTTCAAGGATCACCCCATGGTGGGGGACGCCGTCAAATTCCTCCCCAACGGGGACAACATGGGAGCCACAACGGCCATGGTTCAGATCCTGCCCGATCCCGATCCCCTCAAACGGGTGAAGGTGGTGCTGCCCAAGAAGTTCGCCCAGGCCGCCTTCGTGTTCCCCGCCCCTCAGCTCTGGGACCGGGGATAGTGGGGACGCACGACAACGGAGGATCCCCCGGCTCGGCGCCCGGCAGGTGGCCGGGACGGGGGGACAGGGAGCGGGATTCCGTGGGCAAGCGCTGATGAACACCACCCTGGCGCTGCAACTGGCCGTGCAGGGCGTCCTGTTGGGAGGGATCTACGGCCTCATCGCCGTGGGTCTCTCCCTGATTTTCGGCGTCATGGGGGTGATCAACTTCGCCCATGGGCCCATGATGGTCATGGGCATGTACATCGCCTACTGGATCCTTGTGCTCCTGGGGCTCGATCCCTACATATCCGTTGTCCTCGTGGCCGGGGCCATTTTTCTGCTGGGGTACCTCATCCAGTCGAGTGTGGTGAACCGCATCCTGGACTACCCCGAGGCCATGCAGGTCCTCCCCCTGGTGGCCATCGGGCTCATCCTGGAGAACGCCGCGCTGCTGTTCTGGGGGCCGGATCATCGAAGCCCCAAGACGGCCCTGGGCCTGGCCACCCTGGATCTGGGCGACATCATGATCGACGTCTCCCGGTTTCTGGCCTTCGGTTTGGCCATCGTCATCACCGCGGCCATCTTCCTGTTCCTCAAGCGGTCGGACCTCGGCAAGTCCATCCGGGCGGCGGCGGACAACCGAGTGGGCGCGGTGCTGGTGGGGATCCGGGTGGACCGCATCAACAGCCTTTCCTTCGCCCTGGGGGCGGCGACTACCGGCGCCGCGGGGGCCCTGCTCATCCCGCTCATGCCCGTGTCCCCCCATCTGGGCCACGATTTCACCATGACCGCCTTCGTGGTGGTCATCCTGGGGGGGCTGGGGAATCTCCTGGGTGCACTGTTGGGGGGCCTCATCCTGGGTGTGGCCGAATCCTTGTCCACGCTCTTCGTCCCGGCCACGCTCAAGCAGGTGGTGAGCTTCGGCCTTCTGGTGCTCATCATGCTCTTCCGCCCCCAGGGGCTTTTCGGGGGCAGGAGATGACGAGGCTCTACCTGCTCCTCGGGGGCGTGCTGGCCGCGCTCCTGGTGCTTCCCCTGTTCCTGAGCAAGTACGTCCTGGGGATCTTCGTCATGATCTTCTTTTACGCCTATCTGGGGCAGGCGTGGAACGTCCTGACGGGGTACACGGGCCACATTTCCCTGGGCCACGCCCTGTACGTGGGGATCGGGGCATATGCCTCCACGTACATGGCCCAGCAGTGGGGCCTTTCGCCCTGGCTGGGGATGTTCGCCGGGGGCGCTCTGGCCGTGGCCGTGGCCCTGTTCCTGGGGTTTCTGGGCTTCCGCTTCGGCCTCAGGGGGGTCTACTTCGTCATCCTCACCATCTCGTTCGCGGAGATCGCCAGGCTCGGGGTCTCCCACATCCCGGCCCTGGGCGGATTTGCTGGCATCTTTCTGGACTTCCGGCCGTCCTTCTGGAACTTCCAGTTTCGCGGCAACGTGCCGTACTACTACATCTCCCTGGGCCTGATGGTGGCGTCGGTGGGGGTCGTGCGGATCCTGGAGCGCTCCCGGATGGGACGATTCATGGTCGCGGTCCGTGAGGACGAGCAGGCGGCACAGGCCCTGGGGGTGGACGCTTTCAAGTACTCCATGATCGCCATCGGCATCAGCGCCTTCATGGCGGGCATCGCCGGGACGTTTTACGCCAACTACATCTTCTACATCAGCCCCCATGCCGTGTTGGGCATGGGCCTTTCCATCGAACTGATCCTGCGGCCCATCGTCGGGGGCATGGGCACTGCCCTGGGGCCCGTGGTGGGCTCCTTCATCCTCACGCCGCTGGCCGAGCTGTCCCGCGCGTACTTCTCCAAGGGGGGATTGGAGGGTCTTCACCTCATCCTCTATGGGGTGTTGGCCATCCTGGTGGTCCTCTTCATGCGCAAGGGCATTTTGGTGTATGTCCGCCGGGCCCTGGAGCCCGTTCTGAGGCTGGAGCGTTGAGCATCCTCGTCACCCAGGGATTGACCAAGCAGTTCGGGGGGTTGGTGGCGGTCTCGGACCTGTCGTTCGAGCTCGTGGAAGGGGAGATCCTGGGGCTCATCGGCCCCAACGGCGCGGGCAAGACCACGGTTTTCAACTGCCTCACGGGCTTCCTGGATGCGGACCGCGGGGACCTGCGCCTGGGGGGTCGATCCATCAAGGGGCGACAGCCCCACGAGATCTGTCGGTTGGGCCTGGTTCGGACGTTTCAGATCGTTCGGCCCTTCCTCAACATCTCCGTCCTGGACAACGTGTTGGTGGGGGCCATGCTGCGGCAGCGGGTCATGGGGCGCGCGCGGGAGGAGGCCCTGGCCATTGTGGAGACGGTGGGGCTGGGGCGGTACGGCCACGCCCTGGCGGGCGGGCTGCCGCTGCCCCTTCGAAAGCGTCTGGAGCTGGCCAAGGCCATGGCCACCAAGCCCCGGGTGTTGTTGCTGGATGAGGTCATGGCCGGGTTGAATCCCACGGAGGTGGATGAACTCATTGAGCTCATCCGGCGGATCAACGGACAGGGGGTCAGCGTGCTGCTCATCGAGCACGTCATGCGGGGTGTCATGGCCCTTTCCCAGCGGGTCATCGTCATCAACTACGGCCAGAAGATCGCCGAGGGACGTCCCGAGGAGGTGGTGCGGGACAAGGAGGTGGTCGAGGCGTACCTCGGCAAGGAGTTCCTGGGTGCTCAGGGTTAACCGCATCGACGTGTTCTACGGGGATCTGCAGGCCCTGCGGGAGGTGAGCCTGGAGGTCCGCTCCGGAGAGGTGGTGTCGGTGGTTGGATCCAACGGGGCCGGGAAATCCACGGTCCTTCGGTCTGTCTCCGGGCTGCTCCGGCCGAGAACCGGTCAGATCCTGTTCGACGAGCGGGAGATCACCCGGACCGCCCCATCGCGCATCGTCGAGGCGGGGATCAGCCACATCCCCGAAGGGCGCCAGCTTTTCCCCACCATGACGGTGAAGGAGAATCTGGAGATGGGGGCCCAGTTCCCCGAGACCAGGCGGGCCAGGGCCCGGACCATGGAGGAGATATTCGGGTTCTTCCCCCGGATCGAAGAGCGGCTTTACCAGCGGGCGGGCACCCTGAGCGGGGGGGAGCAGCAGATGTTGGCCATCGGGCGGGGGCTCATGTCGCGCCCCAGGCTGCTCATGTTGGACGAACCTTCCCTGGGCCTGTCGCCGCTTCTGGTGTCCATGATCTTCCAGATCATCGAGGACATCAACCGCAAAGGCACCATGATCCTCCTCGTGGAACAGAACGTATACCACGCCCTGAAGCTTTGCCGGCGGGCGTACATCCTCGAAAACGGATCCGTCATGGGGGAGGGGCAGGGGGAGGCCTTTCTGGCGGACGAGCACATCCGCAAGGCGTACCTGGGAATCTGATCTCTGCAACGCGGAGGCTCAGGTCTCCGGGGTGTCCAGGGGCAGTTTCTCTCGCTCGGTGGGTCCCTGCTCCGGGGAGTTTGGGCTGTACCCCCTGCGATCCACCCCGCTTCGGCGGTGCCTTTCCCTCCGGCCTTTTCCGCTTCGGCGGTCGGCCTGTCCCTGCCATGGGGTCTCCAAGCGTTCGGGGTCGCGGCGGTCCTGCCCGCTTCGGCGGTCCTGCCCGCTTCGGCGGTCCTCGCCTCTTCTGTTCTCCTTGCCCGCCTGTTTGTCCTTTGCGGAGGCCTTCTTGGCCATCAACCCACCACCCCTTGCTGTCATGAAAGGTCCCCGGTCTTTCCTTCCCCCCTCTTGTACCCAAGGCCAGGGAGGGTGTCAAGATGCCAGGACCGGGGGGGGCAGAGGCTGTTGATCGAGGCATGTCCATGAGGTACAATGGCGCCCGTTTCGAGGTGGAGGGCCCTTGGATCCGGCCCTCATGGCGGCCGAACCCCAGGGGGCCGCGTCCTTTCTTTCCCCGGGAACATAGGGACGATATGGCCGATTTGCGCGCCAGGCCCAGGTGGCCCAAGGACAACGGCATGGATATCCCCGAGCTGGAGTGGGAGTCCGCCGTGAACTACCTGGTGCGGCACGTCACCCTGCAGACCTGGCAGCACGTCCAGGAGGCCATGGGCGAGAAGGGGCTTCGCTGGTACGTGGGCGAGGGCCAGCGTCTGGGCAGGGCCGTGCGATATCTCCTCACCAAAGGGGGGTTCCGCTGGGGGACCGTGTGCATGCAGGCCAACTGGTTCCGGCTCCTGGAGGAGGGCTCCCGGAGGGTGTTCTTCGTGCAGGTGGAGGTGCAGGAGAACTGACGGACGAGGCTTCCCTTCCGTCCGGACCTCGTCCCGGCACCCGGACGTCCCAGCTTCGACCTCGAATAGCGTGATCCGTGCCGCATCCCGCGATCAAGAGGGCCAGGCGACCTCGGCCCGGGGGCCGACGATTGGAATGCGGGTTGGCTCCCCACCAACCTGCCCCGATCCAAGAAACCGGGCGCTGTCCGGGCCAACGAGGAGGCTGAGGGGCGGGGCCGAAGGAGGCCATGCGCAGGCCTTTCCGTGGGTTTCCTTCCGATCCCACGGAGGAAATAGACGCTTGGGGGCGGCACAACCCGGCCTTGAGCGCGCCCGGGGACCAGCGGCCATGCCCCACTGCAATCCGAGGCGACGGCAGCGAAGGGCCCTCAGCTTGAGCACCGCCGCGTGACCTCTCCCGCGCCTTGACGGGCCGACATGGGGGGCCACATAATAGGGGCAGTCCACGCCCCCGTAGCTCAGGAGGATAGAGCGACGGATTCCTAATCCGCAGGCCGGGTGTTCGAGTCACCCCGGGGGCACCAGTTTCATCAAGTGCCCCGCAGCACCTACGCCATCCGCACCGAGAGCGCGGCAGCCCCTTGGTCAATCGCCTCAGGAATCGGGAAGGAGGAGACCATGCGCTTCGTCATCGCCATGATGAAACACGAGACCAACACCTTCTCGCCGGTCCCCACACCGCTGGAGCGATTCGGCGCGCGGGGGGCGTTTTTCGGCAAGGACGCCCTGGATGCGTACAAAGGCACCAACACTCCCATGGCCGCGTTCATCGATATCGCTCTCCAGGAGGGGGCCGAGATCGTCACCCCGGTGGCCGCGGAGGCATTTCCCAGCGGGCCCGTGCACCGGGATGCCTACCGATCCATGACCGATGCCGTTTGTGAGGAAGTCAAGAGAGGGTGCGATGCCCTGTTTCTCGACCTCCATGGCGCCATGGTCAGCGAGGAGACGGACGACGGAGAGGGGACGCTCTTGGAGCGCGTCCGCGCCATGGCCCCCGGGCTCCCCATCGCGGTGGGGCTGGACCTTCATACCAATCTGACGAGAAAGATGGTGGAGAACTGCACCGTCCTGGCGGGCTACAAGACGTATCCCCACGTGGACATGTACGACGCGGGCGCCCTGGCCGGAAAGATTCTCCTGCGGACCATGAAGGGCGAAATCAAGCCGGTGGTCTCCTGGGGCAACCTCCCCATGCTCCCGCACACGTTGCGCATGGGAACGCACGAACCGCCCATGAAGGATCTGGTGGAGATGGCCAAGGCCGTCGAGGCGAGGGGCGCCCTGGCAGCCACGGTCTTTGGCGGCTTCCCCCTGGCGGACATCCATGACGCAGGCTTGAGCGCGGTGGTCTTCACCGACGGGGATCGGAAACGGGCCGATGCGCTCTGTCAAGAGCTGCTGGACGCTGCGTGGGATCGTCGGGCGGATTTCGTGTATCGGTTGGAGCCCCTTTCGGAGACCGTGGCCCGTGCGAAGCAGTTGCGCGAGGGGCCGGTGGTGCTTATCGACCACGCGGACAACTGCGCCTCGGGAGGGACTCAGGATACCATGGCCGTGGTGGCCGAGGTCATGCGCCAGGGCCTGCAGGACGTGGCGGTCTTCGCCATTTGCGATCCCGAGGCCGTGGCCCGAGCCATTGAGGTCGGGGTCGGTGCGCGGGTTGCCCTGAAGCTGGGCGGAAAGATGGACATGCCCGCCATCGGACGCAAGGGGGAGCCCCTGGAGGTAAGCGGGGTGGTGCGCGCCATCACGGACGGGGAGTTCATCATCCGAGGCCCCATGTACACGGGGATCCGGGCGTTCATGGGCAGGACCGCGGTCCTGGACACGGGAAACGTCCAGTTGGTGATCACCGAACGGAATCAGGAGCCCTTTGACCTGGGACACTTCCGGAGCGTGGGCATCGAACCGACGGCCAAGCGATACCTGCTGCTCAAGTCCAGGCTCCATTACCGGGCGGCGTTCGCCCCCATCGCGCGCCACATCATCGAGTGCGACGGGGTGGGGATCACGAGCTCCGACTACAGCCTGTTCAGGTTCACCAAGCTCCGGCGGCCCATCTATCCCCTGGACCCGCACGCGGCACCGCAGGAGCCTGTCCGACCATGAGTCGATGTCGTCACTGCCTCCGCTGGGTTTCCACGCCGAGGGCGCGGCGAGGCTACAATGCTTTACACCAGCGTTGTTGTAGCCGCGGCGCGCTGCCGCCACGATAGGTCCCACAGGGTGGCGGACGCCGCTTTTTTGTTCGGGAGGAGGCTGGCCCGATGGCGTTCAAGGAGAGCCGACTGAGGGAACTTGCGGATCAGGTTCACGAGCGTGTGGCAAGAGAACCCATGACCCCTTTGCAGCGCTTTGGGATTTCCAATCGGTTCGAGGAGCCCGATCGGATTCCGGTGATCCTTCAGATCCACGAGCATGCCGCCAGCCTGGCCGGAGTCCCGGTCAGAAGGATCTGCGAGGATCCCTCGGCTCACGTCTACTGTCAGCTCGTGGCCCTCCTTGAATACGGCCACGATCTCCCATGTGGCTTTGCCGATTGTTACAACATCGAGGCGGAGGCCCTCGGGGCGCCGTTGGTCTACTGTCGAGACGGGTTTCCGGAGATCGGCCGGCGCATTGTGAGCAAACGCGCCGATCTGGAGGCGCTGACCCTGCCGGACTTCCAAGACTCCGGTCGAATGCCCTGGGTCCTGGAGGTCAACGCCATGCTGAAGGACCTCGTGGGGGATATCATGGGGGTTTATGCCGCGGTGACGGCCCCATTCTCCATTGCCGTGAATCTGCGGGGATACCAAGAACTGGTCATGGACATCATGGAGGATCGGGACTTCGTGCACCGGCTGATGGAGTTCTGCGCCCACCTGGCGGCGGGTTTCGCAGCGATTCAGATGAAGAACGGGGCCATGGCGACCTCCGTCATCGACGCCTGGGCGTCGCCGCCATTGGTCTCCCTGGAGCTCTTCGACGAGTTCGTCCTGCCGTACACGGCCAGGGCCATAGGCATGCTGAGCCCTGCAGGCGCTTCTTGGGGCGGCATCTGGGGTTCCTCCTATCTGCCGGATTGGCGCAACTTGGTGCGGCGAGTCATCTCGGCCGGATCCACCAATGTCAGGGCCTTCGGCGAGGATTTCGACAGGAGGCCCGACATGGACCCGGTCGAGTACAAGGCCATGCTCAGAGGCCATGGGCGGCCGATGCTTTACTGCCTCACGGCAAAGCTCATCTCTCGAGGCTCTGCAGGAGAAATCCAAGACAAGGTGAGAGACGTCGTGTCGAGGATCGGGCCGGGCGGCGGCGTGACCCTGTACGGCGCCATGGTGCCAAAGGAAACGCCTCCGGACAACGTCCACGCCCTGGTCAGGACGGCCAAGGAGTCGGGCCGGTACCCCATATCTCCTTGATCTCTCCTATTGGGCCCAGCCGACCAATAGGCAGAGGGCCAGGGGAGAACCAATAGGTCCGGCTTTAAGGATGCGTCACAAGGCGGGCTACTTGCTCCACCCCGGCCAGAGGAGTAGGATTCGAGAACTCATCTGGCCGCGAGACCGAGTGGAACCCTTCGCAACCCATGGCATCAGTGCGCACGAGATGGAGAAAGTGTGCTTCGGTCAACCCCTCGTGCTACGCGGCAAGACAGAGGGAGAGAACCCGCTGAATTGCGTACTGGGGCAGAGCCCTGCCGGCAGCCATCTCTTCTGTGTGGTCATCCAGTCCCCGGATGGCACGGGATATCCGGTCACGGCTCGCCCGATGACCAAGAACGAAATACGGCGATTCAGTCAGGCGAAAAACCGATGAGCAGGATCCCACAAACAGACTCTGTTGCAGAACTGGCCCGATTCTGGGACACCCACAACATCACCGATCTTGAGGATGAACTGAAGTTGACCCGGTTTCGTGGATACATTAGAGCTTGTGAAGGAGGTATACACGATGC
>CAZEPJ010000073.1:0-9199 GCA_964514105.1 uncultured Desulfarculaceae bacterium
CGTGAGAAGTGAACCCGGGCAGGGGACCACGGTGTCCGTCTCTCTCCCGGGTCGAGCGGGGGATCCCGTGGGTGGAGGGCAGGGATGAAAGAACTGGACATCCTGATCGTGGAGGACGAGCGGCCCCAAAGGGAGATGCTCCGGGATTTCCTCAGGAAGGAAGGCCATCGGGTGGAGGAAGCGCCGGATGGAATGGCCGCGCTGGAATTGATCCGTTCCCGGTCCTTGGACCTGGTCATCCTGGACCAGAAGATGCCCGGGATGAGCGGCCAGGAGGTCCTGCGGGAGATCAAGCGAACCCAGCCCGACCTGGACGTGCTCATGGTCACGGCGTACGGGACGGTGGAGACCGCGGTGGAGGCCATGAAGGCCGGAGCCATCGACTACATCACCAAGCCCATGGATTTGGAAGAATTGCTGATCGTCCTGGAGAGGATCGCGGAGCGACAGACCCTCATCCGGGAAAACGAGATCCTGAGGCAGCGGCTTCGCGCGAAAGGAGTGGATCAGAGGCGGATCATCCACAGGAACCCCAAGATGGCCGAGTTGATCAACCTCGCCGGAAGGGTCGCATCCAGCAAGGCCACGGCCCTGCTCCTGGGGGAAAGTGGGACGGGAAAGGAGCTTTTCGCGCGGCTGATCCACTCCCTGAGTCCCCGGTCCGAGAGGGCCATGGTCACGGTCAACTGCGCGGCTCTGCCCGAGTCCCTCCTGGAGAGCGAGCTTTTCGGCCATGAGAAGGGCGCGTTTACCGGTGCGATTCAGAGGCGGGTCGGAGTCTTCGAGCAGGCGGATGGCGGGACCCTGTTTCTGGACGAGATCGGGGATCTCTCCCCCACGGTGCAGGTCAAGCTCCTTCGTTTCCTCCAGGAGGGCGAGTTCCAGCGGCTGGGCGGAACCGGCAATCTCCGGTCGGATGTGCGCATCATCAGCGCCACCCACAGGGACCTGGAAGCCTCGATCAAGGAGGGGACCTTCCGCGAGGACCTCTACTACCGACTCAACGTGATCACCATGCGCATCCCTGCGTTGCGCGAGAGGCGGGAGGACATCCGACCGCTTGTGGACCATTTCGTGGAACGCTACGCCAAGGAGAACGGGAAGAGGATCGAAGGGGTGAGCAAGGAGGCCATGGACCGTCTTCTCAAGTATGATTACCCCGGAAATGTCCGCGAGCTGGAGAACATCGTGGAGAGGGCCGTGGTGATCACCCGGGGAACGGTGATCGAGACCGAGGATCTGCCTTTCGGCCCCAGATCCCAAGAGGAGCGCGCCGAGGCGATTCCGGAAGGCAAGAAGGGAGTAAGGGCGGCCCTGGAGTCGTTGGAGCGCAGGCTCATCGAGCAGGCCATGGCCGAGGCGTCCTCCAATCAGACCCGGGCCGCCGAGATCCTGGGGTTGAGCGAGAGGATGCTGAGATACAAGCTCAAGAAGTACCGCTTGAAGTAGGAGCCTCCAGATTTTCGAGCCCGCATTCCACACTCAAAAGCATACGGCCATCCGACGAAACAGGCTCAGGTCGTTCCGGCAATATCTGTCGAGCCCCTGATCCGGACGTTGAGCGGCGCAGCCCGATGGGGCAGGCAGTGTCAAGCCCTGATGATCCCTCTGTCCAGCCTCGACATAACTGTCGACTCTCGAAGATCCAAGAGCGTGCGATCGCCTTGCTGTTCCCCCTTGAACATGGGCGCCGGCCTGTGACTTTTTGCAGGACGGGAGCGCGCTTCCGGAGCTGGCGGGTCGGAGCGGGGCCTTGGCAGGCCTCGGCGGAGGTCCATCCCCGGTCGAGGGCACAGCCCTTGCATGAAGGAGGGAAACAGCCGCTGGAGAACGGACGGTCCTGAAGAGGGGTGCGGACTTGCGAGAGGTGATCCAAGTCGTCTCAGGATCTATCCCATTGAGGAGGCAAGGAATGAGCATTGTGACAGCGGAGCAGATCGTCAAGACCTATGGGTCGGGCGAGGCGGAGGTCAGGGCGCTCAAGGGCGTGGATTTCACCATCCAGGAGGGGGAGTTCGTGGCCTTTGCCGGGCCCTCGGGGAGCGGGAAAACCACCCTGCTCAACCTCATCGGCTGCCTGGACCGGCCCACCGAGGGCAGACTGGTCGTTGCGGGAGAGAATGTCTCCGGGCTCTCTTCCAAGGAGAGGGCTCGGTTCCGGGGCGATAATCTCGGCTTCGTGTTTCAGAACTTCAACCTCATCCCGGTGCTCACGGCCTACGAGAACGTGGAGTACCCCCTGCGCATGGTGCAGAGCCTGCCTGCCCCGAAGCGGAGAGACAGGATCCACGGCCTCCTGGAGGCCGTGGAGATGATGGAACACAAGGAGCGGCCTCCGGATCAGCTCTCGGGTGGGCAGAAGCAGCGCGTGGCCATCGCCCGGGCGCTGGTGACGCATCCCCGGCTATTGTTGGCGGACGAGCCCACGGCCAACCTGGATCGGGAGACGGCCCAGACCATCATCCGGCTCATGAAGCGGATGAAGGAGGAGTTCAGGACGGCCTTCGTCTTCTCCACCCATGACAGCCGGCTCCTTCGCGAGGTGGAAACCGTCCACACGCTGGATGACGGGAGGCTCAACGGCCAGATCAAACCCCAAGGAGAGACCCATGTGGAACATCGTTAGGATCGCCGCCAGGAACCTCGCCCGATACAAGAGGAGATCGCTTCTCACCGTGGGCCTGATCACCCTGGGCATTGTGTTCGTTCTGGTCTTCGTCGCGGTGGCGGGTTCCTTCAAGGACATGATGATCGGCCAGATGACCGACTCCTTCATCGGCCACATCCAGATCCACCGAAAAGGCTACCTGGCCGCCATCGACACCCTGCCCCTCACCATGAACATGGTGGGCAAGCAGATGGAGACGGTGGAAAAGGCCCTGTCCCAAAACGACCGGGTCGAGGCCTACTCCCAACGGGTCAAGTTCGGCGCCGGCTTCAGCAACTTTCAGCAGACCACCAACATCCGCGTCAACGGGGTCTATCCCGACAAGGAGATCGCCACGTGCCCGCTGTTCCCCACCCGGATCCAACAGGGCAACCGGGACGCCAGCTCCCTGGAGCGGGGAAAGATCCTGGTGCCCGAACTCCTGGCCAGGGGACTGGACGTCAAACCGGATGACACGGTGGTCCTCGTGTCCACCAACAAGGACGGGTCCGTGAACGGCAAGACCTTCACGGTGGGGGGAATCCTCGAGAGCGCATCCGGGCCCGGGGGCCGCGATGGGTACATTCACATCGAGGACGCGTGGGAGCTTCTGAGGATCACGGACGGGGAGGTTAGCGAGGTGGCCCTGCGCTTGAAAGAATTCTCCTCGCTGCACCAAGTCGCCGATGAACTGGAGACCCGGTTCTCCTCGTTCCTCAACAAGCAGGGAAAGCCGATTTTCGATGTGCACACCTGGGAGAAGCTCTCCCCCTTTTACAGTATCGCTCAAATGATCGACGCCATGACCCTGTTCGTGAAGATCATGCTCATCGCCATCGTCCTCATCAGCATCATGAACGTGATGATCATGGCCGTGTATGAGCGCATCCGGGAGATCGGGACCATTGCGGCCATGGGCACCCTGCCCGGGAGGATCCTCTCTCTCTTCCTGGTGGAGGGGCTTCTCATGGGGGGAGTCGGGGCGGTTTCCGGCGGCATTTTGAGCGGCGTGATCGTCGTGATCCTCCGATGGTCCAAAGTGACCTTCAGCTTCGGACGGCGGGAGAACCTGCTTCTGACTCCCGGACTGGATCTTTGGCAGTTGGGTTCGGTACTGGCCATCGTGGTGGGGGTGGCCGTCATCGCGAGCCTCCAGCCCGCGTGGAAGGCCTCCCGGATGGAGCCCATCGATGCCCTGGGGCATGTGTGAAAGGAGAAGGGTCATGAGGAAAGCGTTTGTGGTGGGAATGACGATGCTCATGGGCATGGCCCAGGGAGGTGGCGTTGCCTCGGCCCTGGACGGGGAGGCGATCTTGAAGCAGTTGGATCGCAATATGACGCCCGATTCCTTTGAGTCGTACCGGAAGTTGGTCAACATCGAGCCCGACGGGAGACAGCGGGAGTACACTCTCTTCACCGTGAAGAAGGGAGATGAGAAGGTGGCCGCCCTGTTCATCGCGCCGGCGAGCGAGAAGGGGCGGGCCACGCTCAGGCTCGGGGAGAACATGTGGCTCTATATCCCCAACGTGGCCAAACCCGTCCGGATCACAAGCCTCCAGTCGGTCATCGGCGGGGTCTTCAACAACTCGGACATCCTGCAACTCGACTACAGCGTGGAGTACAACGTGGAACGGATCGAGGAGCAGGAGAAAACGTATGTGATTGATCTCAAGGCCAAGACGGGGGCGGTGGCATACGACCGGCTCAAGATGACCGTGGACAAAGAGGCCCTGGTGCCCACGGAGATCCAGTGCATCGCCGCCTCGGGCATGCTCATCAAGACCATCTATTTCAAGGAAATCAAGGATTTCGGGGACGGAATCAAGCGGCCCGCGGTGGTGGAGACGGACAGCCCCCTGTACAAGGGGTACAAGTCTCTTCTCATCCTGGCCAAGATCAAGAAGAGGGACCTCGCGGATGAGGCGTTCACGTTGAATTTCCTCCCAAAGCTGGAGACCCTGCGATGAGGTGGCGGAACCTGGCCGCGGCCCTTGTGCCGGCCGTGCTCGTCTCATCGCCGGCATGGCCCGCCGAGGAAGGTTACAAGGTGGATATCTCGCAGATCGAGAAGGAGGTCGAGGCCAAGCCGTACACCTTTGGCGGCTTCGTGGAGTTCCAGCCGACGCTTTTCGTGCTGGATCGGGATGCGGCCTTTTACGAGCTGCGGTTCCAGAACAGGGATGAGGGACCTACGGTGGAGAATTACCTGATGCGGCTCAGGCTGGAGGGGGGCTATAGGTGGGGGATCGGGTCCTTCCGGTTTCGCGTGGACGGGTTCGCCCGCAACGACTTCCTGGGTTGGGATGGCGATCCGGTCCTCATGGAGGGCTTTTTCACCCTCAAACCATCCCAGAACCTCACCGTGGACCTGGGCAAGAAGCCCAACAAGTGGGGGAAGGGATACGCCTGGAATCCGGTTTCGTTTGTGGATCGACCAAAGAACCCGGAGGACCCGGAGGAGGCGCTGGAGGGGCTCTATGTTCTAACCGCTGATCTGGTGAAGAGTTTCGACGGGCCACTCAAGACCGTGGCCTTCACGCCCGTTTTCATGCCCGTGATTCGTGAGATCAACGATGACTTCGGGCAACGGGGCGATCTAAATATAGCCGCCAAGCTCTACCTCCTCCTGTGGGATACGGACCTGGACTTCATGTTTCTCACCGGAGACAGCCGAACCACCCGATACGGTTTTGATTTCGCCCACAACATACTCTCGAACTTCGAGGTCCATGGGGAACTGGCCTGGATCAATGACGCCGAGATTCCGTCGCTGGAGCGCGGCCGGCCGCTCACGATCAAGCATCGCGACGTGCTGAGCGGCCTGCTGGGGTTTCGCTACCTGACCCCCACGGATTTGACGCTCATCCTGGAGTACTACCACAACGGGCCCGGCTTCGGCCGCGACGACCTGGAGAACTTCGTCGACCTCGTGAACAGGGCCTTCGAGCCAAAACCCCTTGGCCCCTCACCCGGGCCGGGAGGCCCGTCCCCCACGACCGCATTTCAGCTCCCCAGCGCCGATGAGAGCCCGTTTTCCAGGCCGAACCCCATGCAGGATTACATCTACTTTCGAGCGAGCCAGAAAGAACCCTTCGACATCCTCTATTTCACGCCGGCCCTCACCACCATCTGGAACCTCAACGACAAGAGCTTCACCCTCATCCCGGAGCTGCTTTACAGCCCGATCACCAACCTCGAGCTGAGGCTCCGAGGCGCCATGCTCTTCGGCAAGAGCGGGACCGAGTACGGGGAAAAACCGAACGACTACCGCGTGGAGTTCCGGGCGAGGTACTTCTTCTGAGCCAGGCTCTGGACCCCGGCGATGCCTGGAGCCCACACGCTGAACGACCGGGCCCGGCGGGAAAAGGAGACACGGACGGAACAGAGCCAGGATATGAATTCGCGGTTGACGCAACCAATCAACCATATTACGATCCATTTAGACTGTCACCTAAATAAGTGCAGACGGGGAGTAGATGGAGCCCGGCATCACGGTCCTCAAGGCATTGGCGGACGAAACCCGCTTCCGCATCATGGGGCTCTTGTTGACCCACGACCTGTGTGTCGGCGCCCTGGCCCGGCGCGTCGGCGTTTCCGAGGCCACCATCTCACAGCATCTGCAGACGTTGAGAAAGGCGGGACTGGTGCGGGGGGAAAAGCGGGGCTATTGGACCCATTATGTGGTCCAGCGAGACGCCCTGCGTCAGGTGGCACAAATGCTCACACGGGTGGCCGACAAACCCACCTGTGAAGAAGGGGTTTGTTCGAGGACCCTTTTGCCAACAATCGATCCGTTGGAGAGAGGAGGTTCGAAGATGTGTCAAGACTGCTGCCAGCGTCCCGAGAAACTCAAGGGCAAAGCAGAGGATTGCACCCCCGAGCAGATCAAGGAATGCCACGGGGACGTCCAGACGCACTTATGCCAGGGTGACAAACCAGCGATTGTCGAGCGGTCTTCCACAGCAAACGACCCCCCGGATCGCGGGTGAGTGGGCCGGATGGAGGACGTGAAGAGCCCCATGACGACCGGCCTCGGATCTGATGCCGCGGTGCCGGGAGTGCCGCCTTCGAAGCTCTTTGTTTCGTTCCTCAGGCTTGGGCTGACCGCCTTCGGTGGGCCTGCCATGATGGCATGCGTCCGGGAGCTGGCAGTCAAGAAGAAAGGATGGGTATCGGAGGCGTCCTTTCGATCAGGCTTGGCCCTTTGTCAGTCCATACCGGGGGCGACCGTGATGCAGGCGGTCGCGTATGTGGGGCTCCGTGCAGGTGGCCCATTGGGCGCGCTGGCCGCTTATGTGGGCTTTGGTCTTCCCGCCTTTGTCCTCATGGTCATTTTGTCTGCCCTGTATCAGGAAGGCCAAGCCATCCAGGCGGTCCTTGCCGCATTCACCGGGCTCCAGGTAATCGTTGTGGCCATCATGGCCAGTGCCGCCGTCGACTTTGCTCGAAGCTCGATAAAGGATGGCAGGGATGTCCTCCTGGCCGGAGTTGGAGCGGTGATCACTGGGGTGGGATGGAATCCCATGATGGGCATCTGTATTGCGGCGATCATCGCTCTGATAATCTGCAAAGACACGGCCAAGGAGGTCCCGCCGCAGGCCCCGACGGTCCAGCGAGGCTCCCTGAAACAGATGTCCCCGGCACTTATCTCGACGCTGCTTTTTGTCTGGGGTTTGGGCGCGCTTCTTGTCCTGGACCGCAAGCTCTTTGACCTTGCCACACTCATGGCGAGGATAGACCTGTTCGCCTTTGGCGGGGGGTTCTCGTCCGTGCCGCTTATGCTCCACGAGGTGGTTGCAGTGAGGAACTGGATGGATGAGAAGGTGTTCATGGACGGGATCGCCCTGGGCCAAGTCACCCCGGGCCCCATTGTCATCACAGCGACCTTTGTGGGACACCAGATCGCCGGCGTGCTGGGCGCCTTTGTGGGAAGCGTCGCTATCTTCGGCCCTTCTTTTATCCTACTCCTCGCGATGGTCCCGCATTTCGACCGCCTCCAGCGGTCCCGGTTTTTTCATCGAGCGATTCGAGGCGCAATCCTGTCCTTTGTGGGAATGCTTGCGGCGGTCACGGTCCGCTTTGGCTTTGCGGCTCCATGGACGATCGCCTCGATCATCCTCGCGGCCCTCGCTCTGTGCGCGCTGCGTTTCAAGATCGACATCCTTTGGGTCGTTCTGGCGGGTTCAGCCGTTTCCGCGATCTTCCTGTGAGCGGGCTTCTTGGGGGGGTATCCGAGAGGGTCTTGCCCAATGGGGGAGGTCGGATCAATCCACATGGAGGATGACCGCAGAGGCATCGAACGCAACCCATAGGGGATCGTCTTCGTGAATATCAAGCCTTCTTCTGCTTTCCTCGGTGACGACTGAACAGAGTTCAGTGCCGTCTGGGATGCGCACCACGATCTCGGCCATGATGCTTCCACTGGTCACTTGGTGAACCGTTCCGGCAAACTTGTTTTCCGCCGTGCAGTTGGGCTGTGCCGCGCCCCTGTACAGCATCACCCATGGGGCCTTGACTTCCGCCGCAACCAGAGTGCCCGGCTTCAGGCCAAGTCTGCTGAGGCTGTTTTCGGTAATGACTGCATGGATACAATATCCGCCCAAGGATGCGATCTCGATGATCGCCTGGACATCGCCTCTCCGGATCTGGCTCACCTTTCCGAAAAAGGAGTTGCGGGCACTGGTCTTCCGTTGATTCTCCTTGTCCACAAAAAACCTCGCGACGCGACGCATCTCCTCGTCGGAGAACTCCACGTATGAGGCGGCCAGATTCGGCGTCGAATGGCCCAGGATCTTCTGCACCACCGGCAAGGGCACGTTGTTCTGCAGGAGTTCAACGGCCCGCGATCTTCGTATGGCATCCGGGGCGCCCAACCCCCTCGGCACTCCACTCTTGGCGGCCAGTTCGTAGAACTTGCGGCGGACATGGGCAGGATCCACCCTGAAGATGTCGCCCCTTGCACTGGCAAACTCCGGGGCATCGAGGGCCTGCCGTATCTCGGACGAGAGCACCTCTGGGATTTCCACCTCGCGGCATGAACGATTTCTTTCGGAACCGGACTTGTGGAGACGAACCGTGTGACTCCTGTAGTCGATGTCCCGGTGGAGGTCCAACTGGAGGACTTCATTGAGCCTGGCGCCGGTGTAGCGGATCAACAGAAAGATCAACCAGATTCGCTTTCTGGAGAATTGTAGGTCCGCGCGGTGGGAGGCCTCGACCCATGCCCGAAAAGACTGCTCCAGCTTGGCCAGTTGAACCGTATCCAGACACCGGCCGCGATCCGGAAAAGATGAGATCCGAGCATGGGTCCGGGAGTTGGACATGGCGGTACGGGTATTGCCTCGCTCTTCTTTGACCACAACCAGGTGTCGGTTCAGCCGATTATTACCCCTCCTGAGAGACCGCGCAAGGGCCCCCAAGAGGCTTGACAAGAAAGGGGGAGAAGGCTAGCCTTGGTCAAACACGAATTCTTTTTTTTTCGTGTCAATTCTCTTGGCATGGCAAAGGGGAAGGGTGGGTCACAACCCATACGCTCCGAGAACGCCCGAGGAA
>CAZEPJ010000073.1:9299-22267 GCA_964514105.1 uncultured Desulfarculaceae bacterium
AGCCTTGGTAATCGGACACTCCCAGTCCGCCCCGACCGGGATCTGTTGGCGCGCAATCGCCGTTGCAATCCCGGCGAGGCAAGAGGGGGGATATCATGGACTTTCTGTTTGCATCCTTTCCCGTCTCGGGGGTCCAGACCTGGGTCTTGGTTCCCCCCCTGGTGGCCTTCATCGTCTCCACCTTCACCTCCATGGGCGGGATCTCGGGGGCCTTTCTCCTCCTCCCCTTCCAGGTCAGCGTCCTTCACTTCACCTCCCCCGCGGTGAGCGCCACCAATTTCGTGTACAACATCGTGGCCATCCCCAGCGGGGTGTACCGATACATCAAGGAAGGGCGCATGGCCTGGCCCCTCACGTGGATCGTGATCCTGGGGACCCTGCCGGGAGTATTCATCGGCTATTTCCTTCGGGTGCTCTTCCTTCCCGATCCCCGGGCCTTCAAGCTCTTCGTGGGCTGTGTCCTCCTGTACATCGGGGGGCGGCTCCTGTACGAGCTGACCCCGCGCTCCCAGGAGGGGAAGAAGGAGATGAAGGCCCTGGAGGAGAAGTTCAACCGCCACGCCAGGGCCCTCAAGGAGGATCAAGCCGCGCGCGTCTCGGCTGGGCTGCCCGCCCATGCCGTGGTCAGCACCGTGTCGTTCTCCATCTTCCGGGTGGTCTACGAGTTCTGGGGCCAGCGGTTTTCCTTCAGCGCCCCGGGCATGTTTTTCCTGGCCTTCTTCGTGGGGATCATCGGCGGGACGTACGGCATCGGCGGGGGGGCCATCATCGCCCCCTTTTGCGTGGCCGTCTATCAGCTCCCGGTCTATACCGTGGCCGGGGCCGCTCTCATGGGCACCTTGCTCACCTCCATCGCGGGGGTCTTGTTCTACAGCGTGATCCCGGTGTCGGGTGGTTTGGCCACCGCGCCCGACTGGCCCCTGGGTCTGCTGTTCGGGGCCGGGGGAGGTGCGGGCATGTACTGCGGGGCGCGGCTCCAGAAGTTCGTGCCCCAGAAGGCCATCAAGCTCATGCTGGGGCTCCTCATCGTCTTTCTGGCCGGCAGCTACATCATCTCCTTTTTCGCCGGATAGGCCCCGGAGGGCAGGTGCACCCGCCACGAGCCCCGGGGCCCCGCCACGGCGTTCCCCGGCCGGACCTTCAAGGACCGGACTCGCCCCGGATGGCGGCGGGGGCCAGGGAGTCCTGCTCCCGCTGGAGCTGGAGCAGGGCGATGGCCGCGATGACCAGACCCCCTCCCAGGATCTGGAACGCCTCGAGCACCTCGCCCAGCAGGGCGAAGGACATGAACCCGGCGGAGATGGGCTCCAGGGTGGCCGTGATGATGGCCCGGGTAGCCCGGATGTGATTGACGCCCACCAAATACAGGCCGAAAGGGACCACGGTCCCCATGACGGCGATGTACGCGATGCCGCCCCATTGGGCGAGGCTGAACCCGGCGGCGGCGTAATGGAAAGGGCTGTGCAGGATGTGCCAGCTGATGGTGGCGAAGGCCAGGGCGTACAGGAGGGCGGTCCAGGGGGGGTAGCGGTGCATGGTCCGCTCTCCCAGGAGGGTGTACCCCGCGAAGCACACAGCCCCGGCCAGGCCCGCCAGGACGCCGTCCCGGTTCATCTGCAGCAGCTGCAGGCTGTACCCCCCCACGACGAGATAGCACCCCCCCACGGCCAGTCCCAGGGCTCCCACCTTGAGGGCCGTGGTCCGCTCCTTCCAGAAGAGCATGGAGAAAACCGCCACCAGCACGGGGGCCAGGTACTGGAGCAGGATGGCCGCCGCCACCTGGATGCGGCTGATGGCATAGAAATAGGCGATGTTGTTCAGGGCCAGGAACACGCCCCCCAGGGCCGCGAAATAGGCCAGATCCCGGGGGCGGACCCGGAGGCTCCCTGGCGAGAAGAAGGCCATCCAGGCGGCCAGGACCAGCACCGAGACCGTCACCCGTGCCTGGACCAGGTCGAAGGGGCTCATCCCTGCCTCGAACAACGCCTTGCCCGCCGTTCCAGAGGTCGCCCAGGCGACGGCCGCTGCCACCACGCACAGGTACCCCTGGATCTGTCCGGCCCGCCCGCTTGCCATGGCTCCCTCGCTCCCGGGGAGCCCCTTATACCACCACTGCCCTTTCCCTTGCAATTCCACATCCACCCTCTACAATACCCTCTGGGCACGCGGGCCCCACGTTTCGACCCCTCAGGAGGCGACCATGGCCATTCCCACCGATCTTCGCTACAGCAAGGACCACGAGTGGACCCGGGTGGACGGAGACCGCGCGGTGGTCGGGATCACAGACTACGCTCAGGAGCAGTTGGGCGACATCGTGTACGTGGAACTCCCGGCGGTTGGCGCTCGGGTGAGGGCCGGGGAGGCCTTCGGGGTGGTGGAGTCGGTCAAGGCCGTGTCCGATCTGTATGCGCCGGTCAGCGGGGAGGTGGTGGAGGTGAACCAGGAGATGGCCGACCACCCCGAGTGGGTCAATCAGGACCCGTACGGCAAGGCCTGGCTCATCGCCGTCATCATGGACGACCCCAGAGAGGCCGACGGTCTGCTGGATGCCGCAGGGTACGAGGTCCGCCTGGCCCAGGAAGAGGCGTGATGTACATCCCCAACCAGCAGGGGGATGTGGAGGAGATGCTCCGGACCATGGGCATGACCTCCGTATCCCAACTGTTCGCCGACATCCCCCCATCGGTGCGCCTGAATCGCGATCTGGCCGTCCCCGGCCCCCTCCCCGAGTGGGAGTTGTTGAAGCGGTTCCATCACCTGGCCGGCCGAAACCTGGCGGTGGGGTGCACGGTCTCCTTTCTGGGGGCTGGCTGCTACGAGCATCACATCCCTTCGGCCCTCAAGCACCTCGTTGGGCGATCCGAGTTCTACACGGCATACACCCCGTATCAGCCAGAACTGAGCCAGGGCACCCTTCAGGCCATCTTCGAGTTCCAGACCTATGTGGCCCGACTCACGGGCATGGACGCGGCCAACGCCTCCATGTACGACGGGGCCACCGCCTTGGCCGAGGCCGTGCTCATGGCCCAGAGGGTGCGGCCCGGGCGCGAGCAACTGGTCGTCTCCGGGACCGTGCACCCCGAATACCGGCAGGTGGCCCGAACCCTGACGGCGCCCCTGGATCTGGATTGGGACGAGGTGCCGGCCACCGCGGCCCTGGGGACCGATTGGCAGGCCTTGACGGCCCGCCTGGGGCCTGGCACGTCGTGCGTGGTGGTCCAGAACCCCAACTGCCTGGGGAGCATCGAGGATCTCTCCGGTTTGAGGGAGGCGGCCCGGCGGGCACGGGAGGTGGGAGCCCTGTTCATCGTCGTCGTGGTGGAGCCCCTCTCCCTGGGGCTCCTCCGGCCGCCGGGGGGGTACGGGGCCGATGTGGTGGTGGGAGAGGGGCAGTCCCTGGGCATCCCCATGGCCTTCGGTGGCCCCCACCTGGGCCTGTTGGCGACCCGCTCCGAACTGGTGCGACAGATGCCGGGGCGCCTGGTGGGCGAGACCCGTGACCGCCAGGGGAGGCGCGGCTTTGTCCTCACCCTGGCCACTCGGGAGCAGCACATCCGGCGGGAGCGGGCCACATCCAACATATGCACCAACCAGTCCCTGTGCGCCCTCACGGCAGCCGTGTACCTCGCCCTGCTGGGACCCTCGGGCCTCCGAGGCGTGGCCGCAATGAACCTCCGCAGGAGCCGCGAGGCCATCTCGGGCCTGGCATCCATCCCCGGATTCGAGATCCTCCAGGACCAATGCTTCAACGAGTTCACGGTGCGTCCGCCCATTCATCCTGGCCTGCTCAACGAACTTTGGGTGGAGAAGGGGATCCTGGGGGGGTGGGACCTGGGGCGATGGGACCGGCGGTGGGAGGGACTGTGGCTGATGTGCTGCACCGAGACGCGGTCGGCGCAGGACATTCAACGGCTGGTGGAAGCCGCCCGGGAGGCGACCCATGGGGGATGACAGGCGCGGGTTTCCCGAGGCCGCCCATGGCCTGACCTTTCGGGAGCCCTTGATCTTCGAAATGGGGGGCCCCGGACGGGTGGGGGTGGGGTTGCCCGAGGCGGAGGAGGGCGACTGGGAGGCATGGCTGCCCAAGGGGTACGGGCGGGAGTCCCTGCCCCTGCCGGGGCTCACGGAGCCGGAGGTGGTCCGGCACTACACGCGCCTGTCCCAGTGGAACTTCTCGGTGGACACGGGCTTCTACCCCCTGGGCTCCTGCACCATGAAATACAACCCCAAGGTGAACGACGAGGCCGCAAACCTCGAGGGCCTGGCCCAGATCCATCCCTACGAGCCGGAGCCCCTGGTCCAGGGCGCCCTGGCCCTCATGGCCGAGCTGGAGCAGTACCTCGCGGAGATAACGGGTATGGACGCCGTGACCCTGCAGCCGGCGGCCGGGGCACACGGCGAACTGACCGGCATGCTCATGGTCAGGGCCTACCACCGGAGCCGGGGAGAGGCCCGGCACAAGGTGCTCATCCCGGACTCGGCCCACGGCACCAACCCGGCCTCTTGCGCCCTGTGCGGGTTTCAGGTCGTTCAGATCCCCTCGGACAACCGGGGCCTCCTTTCGCCCGAGGGGGTTGCCGAGGCCATGGACCGGGATGTGGCCGCCCTCATGCTCACCAATCCCAACACCCTGGGTCTCTTCGAGGAGGACATCCTGGAGGTGTGCCGCATCGTTCACGCGGCCGGGGGATTGGTGTACTGCGATGGGGCCAACCTCAATGCCCTGACCGGGGTGGCCCGGGTGGGGGACATGGGGGTGGACCTGGTGCACATGAACCTCCACAAGACCTTCTCCACGCCCCACGGCGGCGGCGGCCCCGGGGCGGGCCCCCTGGGCGTCAGGGCCGTGCTGGCGCCTTTCCTGCCCATCCCTCGGGTGGAGCGCCGCGAGGGAGGGTACGTCCTTACGGCCGACCATCCCCAGAGCATCGGCCGTGTCAAGGCCTTTCTGGGGCACTTCGCCGTCCTGGTGCGGGCCTACGCCTACATCCTCTCCATGGGCCCTGCGGGCCTCCGCCGGGCCACCGAGGTGGCCGTGGTCAACGCCAATTACATCCGAGCCGCCCTCAAGGAGCAGTACCACCTCCCATTCGACCGCATCTGCAAGCACGAGTGCGTCTTCTCGGACCGCAATCAGGCCCGCCACGGCGTTCAGACCCTGGACATCGCCAAGCGGCTCATGGACTACGGCTTTCACCCTCCCACCATATACTTCCCCCTCATCGTCAAGGGTGCGCTCATGATCGAGCCCACGGAGACGGAGAGCCGGGAGACCCTGGATCGGTTTGTGGACGCCATGCGGCGCATCGCCCAGGAGGCAGAACAGGAGCCCGGGCTGGTGAGGTCGGCGCCCCACGTCACCCGACTCTCGCGCTTGGATGAAGTGGCTGCCGCCCGCAAGCCCATCCTGGTGGCCCCGGACGGTGGGTAGCCGGGGGGTCCTCTCAGCGCGCCTTGGGGAGCTTGGTCAGGGAGATCTCCAGGTGAAGATCGTCGGCCAACGCCTCCAGCTCGCGGCGGAGGGCCTTGCGGTCCGTTTCGGGCGGGACGGTCACCTCCACCAGCATGGTGAAGACCGGGCTGCCGCTGTTGGGTGCGGGTTCCACATGGGTGTGGAGGTCCACGATATTGATCCCCCTTGCGGCCAGGAGGCGGGAGGTGCGGTACACGATGCCGGCCCGATCCAGGCCCACCACCCGAACCTCGTAGTCGGGATCAACCTTGGCCACAGAAGGCTCACCCCCTTCGCCTCTGATGGGAGAAAGGAAGATGGTCAATCCCTTGTCCCATTCGAGGCGCTTGCATGCCCGGGAGAGGCGCTCCCCCAGCCCCTCTTCCTCCCCCGAAAGGAGCACCAGGAGGGCGAAGTGGCTCCCCAGGAGGCTCATGCTGGAGTCCTCCAGGTTGCAGCCCCCCTCGTAGATGAGCTCGGAGACGTCCGCCACGATGCCGGGACGATCCTTTCCGATGGCCGAAAGGATGAACAGCTGTCTCATGATCCAGATCTCCCTTCGGGGAAAAAACGCGCTTGGGCGGGTTGCGGGCCGAGATCCTTGTGTCCGGCCTGCCCTTGGCGATCTGTACCACGATTGACCTGCGGCGTCAATCGACAGGCGGGATGGGACGCGTTATGGTGAAAAATAACGAAGGCGACGGAAGGAGGAGGGCGGTGAGAAGGGCATGGCTCTCCATAACCCTGGCCGGGGCGTTGATCTGGGCCCCATCCATCTGGGCGGGGCAGGTGGATCTTCTGGACTTCGGCAAGATCGAGGCCGGCATGACCGAGGCCGAGGTACTGGTCCGCCTGGGCCCCCCGGACAAGGAGAACTTCGAAGGCTACACGCCCGGCAATGCCCTCATGAAGTCGTATTACTACTTCTCGGAGCCCGACCGCTATCAGAAGATCACCACGGTCATCACGTTCATCGGCGGTCGGGTGGCGCGCAAGGAACGGTTCTACAGCCAGCAATGAAGGCCCGGGCGGCCGGCGCGCGCCCCCGCCCGCCCGGCACCCGCACAGGTCCGACGCTCGAGAAAGAGGCAACATCCGTGAACTCCGTTCCTTTCAATCCATCCCTCCAAGGTCAGCCCCCGGCCAACCGGCTTCGTCGCATCCTCCTGGCCAGGCCCAGGGGGTTTTGCGCCGGGGTGAAGAGAGCCATCGAAACCGTGGAGATCGCCCTGCAGCGCACCCCCCCGCCGGTGTACGTGTTTCACGAGATCGTCCACAACACCCACGTGGTCCAGGCCCTGGGGGACCGAGGCGCCTGCTTCGTGGAGCGGGTGGAGGATGTGCCCATGGGCAAGGTCATGATCTTCTCCGCCCATGGGGTGTCTCCCGCGGTTCGGGACCTGGCCAGGACCCGGGGCCTTCGGGTGATCGACGCCACGTGCCCCCTGGTCACCAAGGTGCACATGGAGGCGCGGAGATTCGCCCGGGAAGGGCGGACCATCCTCCTGGTGGGCCACAAGGGGCATGAGGAGGTGGAGGGGACCACGGGCGAGGCGCCCGAGCACATCCGCGTGGTGATCTCCGAGGCCGACGTGAATGGGATCCAAGTGCCGGATCCGGATCGTGTGGCCGTCATCACCCAGACCACCCTCTCCCTGGACGAGACCCGCGATGTCGTGGAGGCCATCCGGCGGCGCTTTCCCACGGCCATCGCTCCGTCCAAGAAGGACATCTGCTACGCCACCACCAACCGGCAGCGGGCGGTCAAGGAGATCGCCCCGAGAACCGAGGTGATCCTGGTCATCGGATCGAGCAATTCATCCAATTCCCGCCGGCTGGCCGAGGTGGCCCAGGCCCTCCATACCCGGGCATACCTCATCGACGACGTCTCGGGCATCGATGCGCGCTGGTTCCGGGGCGTGGAGCGGGTGGGGATCACGGCCGGTGCCAGCGCCCCGGAGCATCTGGTCAAGGAGGTCATCGGCTTCTTCCAGGCCATGGGCGTTGACGAAGTGGAGGAACTGACGACCATGTCGGAGGAAAAGGTCGTCTTCGGCCTCCCATCGGAGCTCAGGCGGATATCTGGGAGCTGAGCCCCCCTCGCCTCCCTTGGATGCGATCCTGATGCGCGCGGCGCACGTCACCAGGGATCATGCGGAGAGGGCCATACAGACCGCAAGCGGCAGGATGATCAGGCCGTCCAGGGCGCCCAGGACGGGGATACAGTCAGGGATCAGGTCCACGGGGAGAAGGGCGTAGGCCAGGGCCGCCCAGAGGAGCCATCGGGCGGCCCTGGGAGTCCGCGGGTCCCGTTACAGGGCCCGGCAAAGCGCCAGCTGCTCCAAGACCATCTGCTTGGCCGCTCTGAACCGCCGTTTCACGCCGCAGCGCCCGCAAACCGGTCATTGGAGCTGGAACCGGACCGGCACCCGGATCTCCATGTCCACCGGGCGCTCGCCCCGCGTGCCGGGCACGAACTGCCACTCCTTCACGGTCCGCAGGGCCGCCATGTCCAGCAGATCATGTCCGCAGGTCTTGGCCAGCTTGACGTGTCCCACGGTTCCGTTGCTCCTCACCAGGACGGACAGGAGGACCGTTCCCTGCAGCCCGCGGCGGCGGGCCGTCTCGGGATACGGAGGGCGAGGGTTGACGTCGTATCGCGGGACGGCCTCCTTCAGCGCGGCCCCGCCGTGCGCTCCCCCTGCCCAGGTCCCGGCGCCGTCGCCCAGGTCCCACGCCCCGGCCGCTCCCCCTCGCACCGCAGCGACCTTCTCTAGGAGGTCCGTCGGGTCGGAGCCCTCCTCGCCGGTCGGCTCGGAAGCGGCCACCGAGGGGGGTGGCGCAAGGACAGCCGGGGGGGCCTGGGCGACCCGACCTTGCCGGGTCGCCGCCGGCTTGCTCACCCGCGCGGGTGGCCGGGGAACTGGCTTGGGCTCCGGAGCGGCAGGAGGCTCCATGCGCTCCTGGGGCGGGACGGCTGACGGCTCTGGAGGCGGAACCGGGGCGCCCTCCGCCGTCTCCTTCGGTCCGTGGGGAGCGAGGAGCACCACCTCCACCACGTCGAGCCCCTTGAACACCGGCCTCGCCGACGCCGGAGACCACGGCACCCGTGTTATCCCCGCCAGACACAAGGCATGGAGCAGCACCGACAGCCCCGCAGCCGCGATGGAGTCTCGCCTCACCGGGTTTCTCCTGGGTCCACCCCTTCCACCAGGGGGGTGATGCGCGGGGTGCTGCTCTGCGGATTGCGGTCTACCAGGACCCGCCGGCCATAGACCTCCCGGATCTTCTCCGCGGTCAGGACTTCCCGGGGGCTGCCCAGGGCATGGACTCGGCCCGATTTGAGCAGTAGGAGGCGTTCGCACGCCAGGGAGGCCAGGTTGAGATCATGGGAGACCCACACCACGGTCATCCCTTCCTGCCGATGAAGATCGAGCAGAAGCTCCACGAAATCCAACTGATGGCGGAGGTCCAGATAGGCCGTGGGCTCGTCCAGCAGCAGCACCCGAGGCTCCTGGGCCAGGGCCCGGGCGATGAGCACGCGCTGTCGTTCCCCTCCGCTCAACTCGTTCACGGAGCGCCCGGCCTGGGCCCCACAGCCCGTCCGCTCCAAGCTCCGCCGGGCCACCGCCAGATCCCTGGGTCCCTCGAAGCCCAGCGGGGACAGATGGGGGTACCTCCCCATGAGCACCACCTCCAGGGCCGTGAAAGGGTAGGTCAAGGCGGACTCCTGGGGGACGACCGCCACCTGCCTGGCCACCTGGCGGCGGTCAAGCCCCCGCAGGTCACGCCCCCCCATCAGGACCCGCCCTCGCTGCGGGCGCAACACCCCGCTGAGCACGCGCATCAGTGTGGTCTTGCCCGAGGCATTGGGTCCCACGATGCCGAGGATCTCCCCGGGGGCCACGGCCAGCGTGACGCCGTCCAGGACCCATGCCTTCCCAAAACGGAAGGCGAGCCCCTCCGCCCTCAGGACAGGCTCCACCTCGACCCCCTTTGACGAAGCAGCAGCATGAAGAACGGCGCGCCCAGGGCGGCCGTGACCACCCCTACGGGCAGCTCGCCGGGGGCCAGGACCACCCGGGCCACGGCGTCGGCCAGCACCAGGAAGACCCCGCCCCATAGCGCCGCCAAGGGGAGCAGCAGCCGGTGGTCGGATCCGAAGGCCATGCGCACCAAGTGGGGGACGATGAGCCCCACAAAACCGATAATGCCGCTCACGGACACTACGGCCCCCGTGAGGAGTGATGTCACGGCGAACAGCACGGCCCGCTGCCTCTCCACGGAGACCCCCAGTTGCATCGCCGTATCGTCTCCCGTCACCATGAGGTTGAGGCCCCGTCCATGGGCCAGGATCACCAGGAAGGCCACGCCGGCCAGGGGCCCCACCAGCGCCACCTCATGGTACCTGGCGGACGTCAGATCCCCGTACAGCCAGAAGATCATGGGATGAATCTGCTGCTCGGCGCTCAAGGTCAGGATGAGCATGATCACCGCAGTGAAGAAGGCGTTGACGATGACGCCCGTCAGCAGGAGGGTCGTGACCTGGAGCCTGCCCCTGGCACCCGCTGCGCAGAAGACCAGGGCCACGGTGAACAGGGCCCCCAGGAAGGCCGCCCCGGGCATGGCCATGGGCAACAGCGATGCCCCCAGGGCCATGGAGAGGAGGGCCCCGACCGCCGCACCGCTGGACAACCCAAGGATGAATGGCTCTGCCAGGGGGTTTCTAAGCAGGGCCTGGAACACCACCCCGGACACGGACAGGGCCGACCCCACCAGCGCCGTGAGCAGGATCCGCGGGAGGCGGACCTCCAAGAGGATGGTGCGCTCCGTGGGGTCAAGGAGGGGCACGCCCCCTCCCAGCTCCGTTATCAGCCCCCGTGCGGCCCGTCCCCAACCCAGAAACACGGAACCCACCTCCAGGGCCAGGGCCCCGGAGAGCAACAAGGCCAGCAGGCCCACCAGGGTCAGGGACCAGATTTTTGCCGGGGTGACCATGACGCGAACCATCGGGTCCAACAGGCACCACAGAAAGCAGTCCTCAGAACGCGGCTGTCAGGGCGAGGCCATCCCGGGACAGGAGGATCCCCTTGGAGGGGTCTCTCCCGCATTCTGACTGCTGGATTCCGAACCCTGTGTCCCCTCACCTCCTGCCAAGCTCCCCGCCACCTCGGGATGGATGCGGGCCGCCAACTCCTCCAGGCCGTCCAGGACCCGGGGAGAGGGCCTGTCGATGAGATCCCCGTCGACCACATGCAGGCGTCCGGTCGCCACGGCCGGGATCTCCTTCCAGCGGGCCCAGCGCCGCAGCTCCTGGGTGGCGTCCGTCTTCTCCCCCATGGAGGAGACCAGGATGACCTCGGGGCGCATCTCCAGCACGCGCTCTACGCTCAGGATGGGATACGGCACGGCTTCGCTCCCCGCGATGTTCTCGCCGCCGGCCAGCTGCACCAAGTGGTCCTGGAGGGTCCCTTTGCCGACCGTCACCAACGGGTTGACCCCGATCTGCAGGAGGACCCTGGGGCGTGGGCGACCCGCCAGCAGCCCGCCCAACCGTTCCAGCCTCTCTTTCATGCCCCGGATCAGGGTCGAGGCGGCAGGCTCACGTCCAAGGATCGCCCCCAGGGTCTCCAGGGTCCGGAAGAGCCCATCCAGGGAACGGGGATCCATGACGAATACGGCCAGCCCCATCTGGGCCAGCCGGGCCACCTGCTCCCTGGGGTTTCCGTCCCGGATGGCCAGCACCAGGTCGGGCTGCAGGGCCAAAACCCGCTCCAGGTTGATCTGGACATAGGAACCCACCTGGGGCCGGGAGGCCGCCTCCGAGGGATAGCTGCTGTACTGGGTGACCCCCACCACCTCCCGATTCAGGCCCAGGGCGAAGAGACATTCGGTGATGTTAGGCGCCAGCGAGACGATGCGGCTCGGCGCCTCCGGGACCTGGACACGTCGGCCGGCCTCATCCGTCATCTCCCGCCCTTGGGCCTGGCCGCCCGGGCCCGCCAGGGCCAGCCATCCCAGCAGGATGGCCCCGTTCATCCATCTGGAGAGCCCCCGGCTCAGAACTCGATCCCCTTGCGAGCCCCGACGCCCTGGCTGAAGGGATGCTTGACCTCCTGCATCTCCGTGACCAGATCGGCCCTCTCCAGGATGGGGGCGGGGGCGCCGCGGCCCGTCAGGACGACCTCAAGACTCGGGTCCTTGTCGCGCAACAGGGACAGGACCGCCTCCACGGGTACCCATCCCTGGGCCATGGCCACGTTGATCTCGTCCAGTATGACCAGGTCCACATCCCCCGAGCCGACCGCCGCGCGGACCTCTTCCAGCGCGCGCTCCAGTGCCCGGCGCAGCGCCGAGTCGTCCGCCGGGCCCTTCTGGAACAAGGGCGGGATCTGGTCATCGAACCGGCGCCACACCACAGGGAGTTGGCAGCTGTCCAATCCGAGAAACTCTCCCGAGACGGGGGCCCCCCCTTTCAGGAACTGAAAGATGCGGACCCTGAGTCCCCGGCCGGCCGCTCGCAAGGCCAATCCCACGGCCGCCGTCGTCTTTCCCTTCCCGTTCCCGGTGTACACCTGAACCAAGCCGCCTTTCACCGCCGCCTCCCAAATAGAAAAGCCCCGACCTTTTCGAGGCCGGGGCACCTGAGCCGAGCAGGTCTGCCGCCTTCCCCGCGAAAGGTCATCCAGATCCGGCCCGGGCAGGTCTACTGGCTGACGGCTACCTACTCTCCACGCCTTCCCGCGGCGCCCCATGCGCCACAGTGGCTTGTCATCCCCTCCCCTCAGCGGGGAGTCGGGGACCTGTGGATTTCGTTCCGATCACAGTTGCGGGGCAGCGATGGACTGGCACCATCTTCCCTCTTTGCCCGCCCGGCGGCGGACACCCGGGCCCGCAAGCGTTCGTTTTCCCAATTCTCGAGGAGAAAGACGATGATGTCAATGCCCTTCCGGCCCGGGCGCCCCCCCCGGATCCACCATCCAGGCCTCATCTGTCCCGGATCCGACGGCAGATCGCCCCGGTTCGCTCCTCGACATGATGCATGGCTTCATGCAGCCTCCCTCGCCGCTCCTCGGCGTCCTGCATCTGGGCCTTTGCCATGATCGTGGTCTCTGCGCGCCCCGGGGTTGTCTTCGCCGTCTGCTTGGGGGATGATGACTCCGGGAGGTCTTCCATGTGGGGTGACCCAAGGTACGACTTTTTCATCGTGGGACCGGGACTGCGGGGGACGCTCTTCGTGGTCGGGGAGGCCCGGGCCGTGCAGCTCCTTCCCCGGGGCGCGTCACGCGTCAGGGGGTACCTGTATCTCGAACGCAGTGGCGAGCGGGAGATCGTCTTGCCAACGGCCATGCTCTGGCGAAAGCTCACCATCGATCCCTGGACCGAGGCCCTGGCGGGCGAGTGAATCGCCGCAATCCGCGGGGCCACGCCTGATGCCGGTCAACTGCCCGTTTTTGTTATCAGGAATGGTGGATTTGACCAATCGCGAATCCCCGCCTATAATGGCAGGCTGGAA
>CAZEPJ010000074.1:0-22001 GCA_964514105.1 uncultured Desulfarculaceae bacterium
CCAATGCCATGCCCACCCACACCACCACACGCATCAGCACCCCCACCCCCCAACCGCCCACCATCTCCCACAACCCGCACCCGACCCCCCCCGCGCTACCCAAAACGTCCTCGAGACGATTGGGGTAATCCCTCTCATGGGGCGGTTGTTGCCGTCACTGCATTCCGGCGTCGGGCACCAACTGGCTCCATCCAGGCAAATGGGCGAAAACGGCGTCCCCGAATGGAGCCCCGGCAGCCGCCCACGCCGCCGAGCCGGGGACCTTTGGGCCATCGCCCGTCGGATCACGCCAGAGGGCATTCCAGCCATGGTGATAGCTGAGGAGAGCCGACCCCGCCGCCTGGCACAGGGCGTTCCTGACCCTATTCTTGACGGAATGGCGCTTCACGACCCGGGCTTCCAGGGTTGGAAAACAGGCCGACGAGCAAGATGATCCACGTTGCGATGAGTGGATTTCTATCAGACAGGATGCAGGCTGTCAAACGAATTGTCGGGACACAAGCCCCTCACTCCCCGCCTCGGGACGTGGGGAGAGAGGCCTCGGGGACGGGCGCAGCGGCCTTGGCGCCGCGGCCCAACCAGCCCTGGAAGGTCTCCATGTACGTATAGAAGACCGGCGTCACGTACAGGGTCAGGAACTGGGAAAAGAGCAGCCCTCCCACCACGGCCAGCCCCAGCGGGCGACGGGCACCGGCGCCGGCGCCCAGGCCCACGGCGATGGGCAGGGTCCCCATGAGGGCTGCCATGGTCGTCATCATGATGGGCCGGAACCGCACCACGCAGGCCTCGTAGATGGCTTCCGTGGGGTTCTTCCCCTCCTTGCGCTGGGCTTCGATGGCGAAATCGATCATGATGATGCCGTTCTTCTTTACGAGGCCGACCAGCATGATGATCCCAACGAACGCGTAGATGTTCAGCTCCGTGTCGAAGAGCATGAGTGTGGCCAGGGCCCCGAAGCCGGCGAAGGGCAGCGCGGACAGGATCGTTATGGGGTGGATGAAACTCTCGTACAGGATCCCCAGGACCAGGTAGATGACGAGAATGGCCATGACCAGCAGGAGACCCAGACCCTCCATGGAAGACTGGAAAGCCTGGGCGGTTCCCTGAAAGCTCGTGCTGATGGTAGCTGGGAGCAACGATCGGCCGAGCTTTTGCACCTCGACCACCGCATCCCCCAGGGCGGCACCCGCCTTGAGGTCGAAGGAGATGGTGACCGACGGAAGCTGGCCCGAGTGGGTCACGCTCATGGGGCCCAGCCCCTGGCTCATCCTCGAAACCGCGCTCAGGGGCACAAGCTGCCCTGTGGAGGAGCGGATGTATAGCTTGGAGAGGGCGTCGGGGTCCCTCTGAAACTGGGGCAGGAGCTCCATGATCACCTTGTAGTCGTTGTTGGGGGCGTAGATGGTGGATATCTGGCGGGAGCCGTACGCGTTGTAAAGGGCATCCTCGATCTGCTCGGCCGTGACCCCCAGGGCCGAGGCCTTGTCCCGGTCCAGGATCACCCGCACCTCGGGGTTCTTGAGCTGGAGGTCCGTGGACACGTCGATGAGATTCGGCAGGGCCCTGATCCGATCCTCCAGCAGCGGGGCGAATCGATAAAGTTCCTCGGTGTCCGGGCTCTGAAGGGTGTACTGATACTGGTTCTTGGTGAACCGCCCCCCGATGCGCACCATGGGGGGGTTCTGGAGATAGACCTTCATGCCCGTCACGCCCATCAGCTTGCGCCGCAACTGCTGGATCACCTGGTCGGCGGAGAGCTCCCGCTCGTGTCGGGGTTTGAGCCGGATAAAGACGGTCCCCTGGTTGGCGCCGATGAATCCCCCCCTGGCCCCGGCGCTGGACATGAAGACTTCCACGTTGGGATCCTCCTGGATCACGGCCGCCACGGCCCTCTGGTGCGCCACCAGCGACTCGAAGGAGGTCCCCTCCATGGCCTCGGTGATCCCGGTGATCTGGCCGGTATCCTCGTTGGGGATGAACCCCTTGGGGATCTGCCGGAACAGATAGGCCGTGGCCACCAGCACGGCCAACGTGAACAGCATGGTGGCCCGCCGGCGCCTCAGGACCAGCCTCAGGCCCCAGGCGTACCATTGCAGCAGCAGCTGGAAGCCCCGCTCAGACAGGACGAACAGCCGGCCGTGCCCCGAGGCGCCGGGGGGTCTCAGGAATCGGCTGCACATCATGGGGGAGAGGGTCAATGATACCAGGCCGGAAATCAGCACGGCCACCCCGATGGTCACGGCGAACTCGTGAAAGAGCCGCCCGATGATCCCTCCCATGAAAAGCACCGGAATGAAAACGGCGGCCAGGGAGAGGGTCATGGAGACGATGGTGAACCCGATCTCCCTGGACCCCTTCAGGGCCGCCTCCATGGGGCTTTCCCCCATCTCCATGTGGCGGACGATGTTCTCCAGCATGACGATGGCGTCGTCCACCACGAACCCCAGCGACAGGGTCAGGGCCATGAGGGAGAGGTTGTCCAGGCTGAACCCCAGCAGGTGCATCACCGTGAAGGTCCCCACGATGGACATAGGCATGGCCAGGCTGGGGATCACCGTCGCCGATACGTTTCGCAGGAAGATGAAGATCACCAGGACCACCAGAGCCAGGGCCAGGGCCAGTGTGAACTTCACGTCGTTCACCGACTCCTGGATGGACTCGGAGCGGTCGAACATCACCTTCAACGACACGGAGGCGGGGAGCTGGGCTTCGAAGGTGGGCAGCAGCGCCCGGATGGCCCTGGCCACCTCCACGGTGTTGGTCCCGGGCTGACGTTGAATGGCCAGAATCAGGGCGCGCTGGTCCCCGAACCACGCGGCGATCTTATCATTCTCCACGCTGTCCGAGACCCGGCCCAGTTCCTCCAGCCGAACGGGTTTCCCGCCTCGATACGCGACGATGATGGGGCGGTACGAGGCAGCCTCGGTAAGCTGCCCCGCTGCCTGCACCGTGAAGGCCCTGTGGGCCCCGTACAGGGTGCCCGTGGGGAGGTTGACGTTGGCCTTGGATATGGCCCGGGACACCTCGTCGATGCCTATCCCCCTGGCCGCCAGTACGTCGGGGTCCAGCTGGATGCGCACCGCGTACTTCTGGGAGCCGTAAACCAGCACCTGGGCCACCCCGCTCACTGTGGAGATCCGTTGGGCCACGATGGTCTCCCCGTACTCGTTGAGGGTGTACGGCGGGAGGGTCGGGGAGGTGATGGACAGGTACAGGATGGGCTGGTCGGCGGGATTCACCTTGCGGTAGGAGGGCGGGGTCGGCATGTCCGACGGCAGCTGGCGCAGGGCCGATGCGATGGCGGCCTGCACGTCCTGGGCCGCCGCGTCCAGATCCCGGTTCAGCGCGAACTGCAGGGTGATGTTCGTGGCACCCTGCACGCTGCTGGACGTCATGGAGTCCACGCCCGCGATGGTGGAGAACTGCCGCTCCAGGGGGGTGGCCACGGAGGAGGCCATGGTCTCGGGGCTGGCCCCGGGGAGGCTGGCGTTGACCTGCAGGGTGGGGAAATCCACGTTGGGCAGATCGCTCACCGGCAGGAGCCGGTAAGACATGATGCCGAAGATGAGGATCCCCGCCATGATCAGCGTGGTCATGACGGGGCGGCGGATAAAGGGCTCACAGATGTTCACGAGGCGGGCTTCCGGCCGGGTTCCCCGTCCCTGACCTCCACCCTGGCCCCCGGGAAAAGTCGGAGCTGGCCGTCGGTCACCACCCGCTCCCCGGGTGCGAGGCCCCGGGCCACCACGGTCTCCCCACCCACGGTGCGGCCCACCTCCACGGGCCGGGCCTCCACGGTCATGTCCGGCTTGACAGAGAACACGAAAGGGCCCTTTTGGCCGGTCTGGATGGCGTGGGAGGGAACCACCAGCGCGTCTCTCTGGAAGGTCAGCAGCAGGGCCGCATCCACGAACTGTCCTGGCCAGAGGGTGTGGTCCTCGTTGGCGAAGGTGGCCTTGAGTCTGATGGTCCCGGTGGTGGGATCCACGGCGTTGTCGATGAAAGAAAGCTCGCCCTCCAACGAGCCCTCGGTTCCGTCCCGAAGGGAGGCCTTCACCTTGAGGCTGTCCGCGGCCCACCGGCGCCTGATCTCGGGGAGGTACTGTTCGGGCACCGAGAACGTCACGAAGATGGGCTGGATCTGACGGATCACCACCATGGATTCCTTGTCGTCGTTGGGCTTGACCATGTTGCCGGGATGCACCAGCAAGGAGCCCGTGCGGCCGGTGATGGGGGCATGGATGGCGCAGTAGCTGAGCTGCAGCCTGGCGTTCTCCACCGCGGCCTCATCGGCCTTGACCGCCGCCTGCAAGGAGGCACGGTTTGCCCGCACTTGGTCGTACTGCTCCTGGCTGACCACATTCTTGTGGATCAGGGAGGCGTACCGGGCTGCATCCTCCTCGGCCTTCCTCGCCAGGGCCACGTTTCGGGCGAGCTTGGCCCTGGCCTCTGCCAGGGCGGCCTCATATGGGCGCGGATCGATCTGGAAGAGCAGATCTCCTTTCTGCACCTCCTGTCCCTCGCGGAAGAAGACCTGATGGAGCTCGCCGCCCACCCGGGCCTTGACCGCCACGGTGGAGTAGGCTTCGACGTTGCCGATGGCCGAAAGGTGGACGGGGATGGTCTTCTGGGTCACTGAGGCCACGGCCACCGGGACCGCGGGGATCGCCTTGGGGGCCTCTGTCTTGGCCTCGGAACAAGCCGTGGCAAGGCCCATCGCGGCGAGGACCAGCAGACCCCTCAGGCCGCGCGCAGAACTCCCCCACCTCCGCCCGACCGCCTCGAATGGCTGGGAAGCTCTCATATGGCGCGCATGGATCCTCGGATCGAGTGAACAGCTTTGCCCTCATTATACCTCATTCTCGATCCATGAAGACCTCCCCCCCCGCGTTCTCCCGAATCCAGCTTCTGGCCCCTCTCAGAAAGATGAACGCCGGGGCGGCCAGCACAAAGGTGACCGCAAAGTAGTCCCCGTAGCCCAACCCCGTGGCCAGCCACCCGCTGGCGGCCCCGGAGATGGAGCGCGTGAGCCCGAAGAGGGCCGAAAGGAGGGCGTACTGGGTGGCGGCCCACTTCTTCTCGCAGATGCTCATGAGGAAGGCTAGAAAGCCCGCAGTCCCCAGTCCGCCGCAGAAGGACTCGATCATGGAGGCCCCGTATACGCCCCAGTGGCCGGTAGCCGGATCCATGGCGACCAGGGCGTAGCCCAGGTTGCTCAACGCCTGCCAGATCCCCAGGAACCAGAGGCCCTGATAGATCCCGAAGCGGCTTGTGAACGCCCCTCCCACCAGGGCGCCCGTGATGGACGCCACGATCCCCCCCGTGCCCGTGATGAAGCCCATCTCGCCCGTGGTGAGCCCCCGATCCACCCAGAAGGGTCTGACCATGGGGCCCATGGCCATGTCCCCGAGCTTGTAGAGCAAGACGAACAAAGCCACGTGGACGGCCATGGGGCGTCGCAGGAGATCCCGCAGGGGCTCCAGCACGTGCCTGCCCCCCCCGTCCGGTCCACCCGTCTGCGGATAGTCGAGCCGTTGGGAGAAGACGCCCAGGAGCGCCATGACGCCCCCGCAGAGGACCAGGGCCGCTCCCCACCCCGCCGCCCCACCCAGGGCCACCATGACGCCCCCGGACAGGATAAGGGCCACCCGGTACGCCGACACCCGGACCCCGTTGGCCGCCCCCATCTCCCGTTGCTCCAGGATGCGGATGGTGTACGCATCCACGGCAATATCCTGGGTGGCGCAAAGGGCGGCCAGGCCGAGGAGCCAGGCCCAGAGCAGGGCCCCCGGGCCCATGCCGCCCAGGGCCCCGGCAGCCAGGAGCAGCGCTGCCATGGCCCATTGGGTCCCGGCGATCCACCGGCGCAGATGCCCCCATCGGTCCACGGCCGGCGCCCAGAGGAACTTGAAAGACCACGGCAGGCTGACAAGGCTCATGAGGCCGATCTCCTTGAGGGAGACCCCCTGGAGCCGGAAGTACACCGGCAGGGTGTCCCACACGAGCCCGAAAGGGAACCCCTCGGCGAAATAGAGCGCCGCCACGACAAGCATCTTGCCGCCAACGGTCATGCCCCCGGACCCCCGATCAGGCGTTTGCAGCCGACCCATTAGATCAGAAAGCCCGCCGGCCGTCGAGACGCGGGACTTCGCTTCCCCCGGGCTCTGCGTTAAGATGGGCCGTGGGGCGGACGGATCACGAGCGCGGTCCAAGGGAGGGTTCGAGGTCATGGAATGGGAGGACCTTCGGATCAATGCAGAGCGCCTGCGCCGGAGCCTGGAGGAGATGGCGCGCATCGGCGCGACCTCGGGAGGCGGAGTGGAGCGGCTGGCCCTCACGGCGGAGGACCAAACGGCCCGGAACCTCCTCGTTCGATGGATGGGCGAGGCCGCCCTGGAGGTGACCGTGGACGAGATGGGCAACGTCTTCGGGCGAAGGGCCGGCACGTCCGGCGGGCTGGCGCCAGTGCTCACGGGCTCCCATCTGGACACCCAGCCCAGGGGCGGCCGCCTGGATGGGGCGCTGGGCGTCATGGCCGCCCTGGAGGTCCTGCGGACGCTGGGGGAAAACCGCATCCGCGCATCCAGGCCCATTGTCATGGTCAACTGGACCAACGAGGAAGGGACGCGCTTCGCGCCGGGGATCATGGGCTCGGGCGTCTGGGCCGGCCAGATGCCACGAGACCGGGCGTACGCCCAGACGGACTCCCGGGGCCGGCGTTTCGTGGATGAACTGGAGCGAATCGGCTATCGGGGGGCCGCCCCCGCTCGGCCGGAGCCCGTTCACGCGTACTACGAGCTTCATATCGAGCAAGGCCCCGTCCTGGAGCGCCTCGGCCGGCGCATCGGGGTCCCGCACGGGATCGTGGGCCTCCACTGGCGGGAGGTGCGCGTTCGGGGGCAGGGCAACCACGCCGGGGCCTCCCCCATGGCAGGGCGCAGCGACGCCCTGTGCGCCGCTGCGGAGATGATCCTGGCGGTGGAGGGGACGGCCCGGGCCGCCGGCAGCGGCCTGGTGGCCACGGTGGGGCGGATTCGCAGCCAGCCCGGCTCCCCCAACATCATCCCCGAGGAAGTCGTCTTCACGGTGGACCTCCGATGCTGGGACGATGGTGTGGCCTGGGAGGCATGGCGGACCATGGAGCGGGCGTTCGACGACTGCGCCCGGCGACGGGGCTGCATCGTGCACACGGCCGGGCATTGGGACGTGCGCCCCGTCCCATTCCATCCGCCCCTGGTGCGACAGATCGAGGAGACCGCTCAGACCCTGGGGCACGGGACCCACGCCATGGTGAGCGGCGCGGGCCATGATGCCGGCCATGTGGCCCTGGTCGCCCCGGCCGCCATGGTCCTCGTGCCCAGCATCGGGGGAAGGAGCCACGTGGAGGCGGAGGACACGGCGTGGGAGGATTGCGCGGCCGGGGCCGACGTGCTCCTGCGGTGCGTGCTTCGATCAGCCATGGAGACGTAGCCCCCTGTCTGGAACACGGTCTGGACGGGGGCCCGGGTGGAGAGGCAAGCTCTTTTCCCTGTTCGGACATGGAAGATGCGTCCTCAGCACCCTCGCCCCAGGCGCTCGGCAACCCTCCTACTGCAGCTTGCGCTCCTTGGATTTGCGCTCGATCTTGAGGATCCGCTCCCGGTAGATCTGGGTGTCGATCTCCTCAAAAAGGTCCTGGTAATCCACTACCTTGACCGGCTCGGGCTTGTACGTGGCGCTGAAGGCCCCACGCTCCTCCTGGCGCACGCCAACCAGAAGCTGGCTCCTGCCCCGGCCCAGGGGCTTGATCTGGGCGCGCACCTGGCTTCGGGTGAACTTTCCCTGCAGGATCCCCGTCTCCACGATCCCCGCCGCCGGGTCCGCCTGAACCAGGTCGTATCCTTTCTGGGCAAGCACCGAGCATAGGGCGGCGTACAGCAGTTCGGGGTCCGCCTCGAACACCCGGCTCTCCATCTCCCGCTGGCTCACCGGATCCAGGGGCACGCACCCGGCGAGGAGAGCGGGCACGATCATCATGAGAGACACCATCCGGCATGGCCTCATCGCGCGCATGATCCCTCCTTGACCCTGTCCAAGATTCGTTGAATATCCCAGTCCACGGGGAGACGCACCTTCTGTCCCTCCCTGGTGGCGTACAGGAGAAACCCCTCCCGGCAGCCGAATTCGAAGAGCCGCCGGGTGATCTCAACGTCCTTCTGGCAATAATCGAGCAGTTCGTCCATGCGCCCGCCCCGAAACCAGGCCACCGCCTGAACCCCGTCGGCTGTCTTGCCCTCGCCCAGGGTCTGCCGGGCCAGATGTTCCAGGCTGAGCCGGAAACCCAGGCGCCTGCGCACGTCCTCCAGGATGTCGAAGGTGGGCAGCCGGCCCAGATTCTCCGCGGTGTAGGCCGAGAGGACCCGGTAGTCGAACTGCCGGATGTTGAACCCGACGACCAGGTCCGCAGCCTTGAGGAGACGGATCAGGGCCTCGACCTGCGCTTCCCGGAACTGGTGGAATCGGCCCACATGGGCGTCGTACACAACCGCTGCCGAGAGGCGCATGAGGTGCTTGTTCTCCCACCCCCCCACCTCCTCTGCCAGTTTCTGAGTCTCCAGGTCGAAGAAGAGAACCCGCGGCCCCACCGCCTCTTTCACCTCCGCCTCAGCTTTCGCCTCCGTCTCGATTTCGGCCTCCTGCTCCATCCCCTCGCGGGCGCCCAACTCCTGGGGACTCACCTTTCCCAGCAGGGCCCGGAGGACCAGCAAGGCCGCCCTCTTGTCCAGGGGCTTGTTGCCCGAGCCGCACTTGGGGGAATGAATGCACGCCGGGCATCCCTCCTCGCACTGGCACGCCTCCAACATGGCCAGCACCGCCTCCAGGAGATCCTCGATCACCTCGAAGGCCCGTTCGGCGAGCCCCACCCCGTCGGGGAATCCGTCGTAGACGAATATCGCCCCTTTCCCCAGCTGGGGGTGAAGCGGGATGCTGATCCCCCCCACGTCGTCCCGGTCGCACAGGGCGAACAGGGGAAACAGCGCGATGATGGCGTGCTCGGCCGCATGGATCCCCCCCATGAAATGGAGACCGGAGCGCTGCACGCCGTCGCGGATGAACGGATCGATCTCCAGCCAGATACCCACCGTCTCGAAGACCATGGGGGGGAGGTCCAGGGAATGGCTGCTCAGGAGATCCTGGCCCGAGATCCGCCGCTTCTCGAATCCCACCACCCGCTCCGTGACCCGCAGCCGGCCCTGGCGAACCACGAAGTTCCCCACCGGCCGCGACCGCTCCCGGCTGAGTATCTCCGTCTCCTTCTCGGAACGGGCCCGGGTGTAGTACGAGGCCTCCACCCGCCGCACCCATGCATTTCTTCTCTCCAGATCCAGTCGGGTGACCAGAAAGTGCTCCCCCTTGTGCAGGTAAATGGCCCCGGCGTGGCACTCGGAGAACGTGCGCCCCCCCGAGGCCTGCCCCACCACCCGCTTGGTCGCCTCCTCCAGAATGGCGAAGGTCTCCCCCACGGCCCGGATGTCGACGCCCGCGTGGGGGCGGCGCTTGGCCGAAAACCACTCCCCGCCGTCTGCGCTGCGCAGGAGGAGCGCCTCCCGCTCCATCTCCGCCACCAGGGGCCCCAGATCCCCGGCCATGTCAAACAGGTCGTCCTGCCGGCGCAACGGCAACTCGGCGGCGGCGCACTGGAGGTGCCCTGTGAGGACCTTGCGGTTCCCCGGATCCACGACGGCCTTCTCGTACCGGCTCTCGAAGAAGCGCTGGGGATGCCGCATGAAGAACTGATCCAGGGCGTCGGGTTGGGCCACGAGCACGATGAGCGACTCGCGATCCCCCCGTCCCACGCGCCCGCCCCGCTGCCACGTTCGCACGATGGTCCCCGGGTAGCCCACCAGGAGACACACGTCCAGCCCCCCCACGTCGATCCCCAGCTCCAGGGCGCTGGTGGAAATCACGCCGTCCATCTCCCCCGTCAGCAGCTTTCGTTCGATCTCCCGGCGCTCCTCGGGCAGAAAGCCGGCCCGGTACGAGCTGATGCGGCGCCCCAGCCTCGGCCGCTCCCGCAGCAACCAGGTGTGCATGAGCTCCGTGATCTTCCGCGCCTGGGTGAAGGCGATGGTCTTGAACCCCGCCTCCACGGCCTCCCGGAAGAGGTGGGTGGACAGGGTGTACGGGCTGTCCAAAGGGTTGACGAACAGCAGGTGACGGCCGGCCCTGGGGGCCCCGTTTTCCTCGATGAGGGCGAAGGGGAGCCCCGTGAGCCGCTCGGCGAACTCCTTGGCATTGGCGATGGTGGCCGACAGGACGACGAATCGGGGGTCGCTCCCGTAGTGCCGGCAGATCCTCCGCAGGCGCCGGATCACCTGAACGATGTGGGAGCCGAACACCCCCCGGTACGTGTGGAGCTCGTCGATGACCACGAACCGGAGGTTCTCGAAGAGCGTCTTCCACTGGGCGTGGTACGGGAGGAGGGACAGGTGCACCATGTCTGGGTTGGAGATCAGGAGCTGGGGCGGGTCCTCGCGAAGCTTTCGCCGGCGGTGGGCCGGCGTGTCCCCGTCGTACACGGCCGATCGGATCGTCTCTGCGGCGCCGAGGCGGTGGATCCAGTCCCGGACCACCTTGTGCTGGTCCTGCTCCAACGCCTTGAGGGGGAAGAGGTACAGGGCCCTGCTGCGGGGATCCTCCAGGATGGTCTGGAACACCGGCAGGGTATAGGTCAGGGTCTTGCCGCTGGCCGTGGGCGTGGCCACGGCCACATGCTCCCCGCGGTGGATGCGCTCCACGGCCTCGGCCTGATGGACGTACAGCTCATGGATCCCCTGGCCCAGCAGGACCTTTGTCAACCGCGAATCCAGGGGCGCAGCAGGGGCCCGGCGACGGGCGGGCCTGGGGGGCAGAAACTGGCGATGGACGATCTGGCCGGCGTAGCGCCTGTGGCCCATGAGGAAATCGATGAACCGGGCCACCTCGGGCACGTCCTAGGCCTCCCCGATCCGCCTGGCGTATCGCCACATGTGGGCCATGACGCGGACCCCCATCTCCGGGAAGAGGAAGAACGGCATCTGGTGCCCTTCCAGGAATGCGCGGCAGGACTCCACGTCCTCCTTGGACCCGAGCAGCGAGAAGAAGACGGGCTTCACCCGGCGCGCCCGGATCAGATCGATCACCGGGACGTACGGCTCGGCCCCGAACATGGCGAACGAGATGAAGATGATCCCGTCCACCCCTTCGTCCTCCAGCAGGGCTTCCAGGATCTCCGTGGCGGTCTTTTCAAAACCGTGGGTATTCATGTCGGGGTACAGGTCCACGGGGTTCTGGGCCTTGGATCGGGTCGAGATCACCCGGGAGAGCCTCTCCAGGGTCGCATCCTTGAAGCGGGCGACCCGCAGCCCCTCCCGCACCGCCGTGTCGATGCTCATGATCGCCTGCCCACCGCTGTACGTCACCAGGGCGATCCGAGGCCCCCGAGGGAGGGGCATGTCCTGAAACCCCGTGAGGCCGGCCAAGAGGTCCTCGATCCCCTGCATCCGAAGGACGCCGGCCTGCCGCAGGGCCCCGTCCAGCACCGCGTCCTCCACAGCCATGCTGGCGGTGTGGGATGCGGCAGCCCTGGCCCCTTCCGCGGTCCGCCCCCCCTTGACCATGAGGACGGGCTTTCGCGCCACGGCATCCCGGGCCACATCGAGGAATCTCCGTCCATCTCGCACGTCCTCCACATACATACCCACGATCCGGGTCTGCTCGTCCCGGGCGAGGTACTCCAGGGCATCGGATTCGTCCACGTCCACCTTGTTGCCCAGCCCCAGGCCCTTGGAGATCTTGAACGACTCGAACGACCCCAAGTACCGCAGGAGGGCCCCGACAAAGATGCCCGATTGGGCGGCGAAACCGATGGCGCCGGGGCGGACCATCCGGGGGTTGGCGAAGTACGAGCTGGTAAGCCCCGTGGTCGTGTTCACGATCCCCATGGTGTTGGGACCGAAACCGCGCATTCCGCTGGTGCGAAGGATGTCTCGAACCGCATCCTGATAGATCGCCCCCTCGGCACCGGACTCGGCGAACCCCTCGGCCGAGATGACGATCCCCTTGACCCCCCTTTGGGCGCACACCGCCGTTGCCTGGGGCACCAGCCGCGGCGGGATGAGCATCACCGCCAGGTCAACGGGGAACGGCACATCCTCCAGACCTCGATAGAGCCTCATCCCGTGGACTTCGCCCCCCTGGGGGTTCACCCCCGCGAACCTCCCCTGGAAGCCCGTTTCTTGAAGGACCTTGAGGAGCATGGCCCCCGGCTTCGCCGGATCTCGAGACGCCCCGATGACCGCCACGCTCCTGGAGTCCAGGACCTCCGCCACGCTTCGCTGACCCATGCCTCGCCCCCACCGTCTCTTCCCGCGAGATGCTCTCATTATGGGGGAAGTCCGGGGGATGTCAATCGCCGACACCGACCGTGCCGGGCCCGGGTTTCAGTGGGATGGCCAGAGAATACCGGGTGGGATGGGGTGCCCCGCGCCCCCAACGGGGCCCTCTACCGCAGCGACCCCACGGTGAACCGCCTCTCCCTCAGGGCAGCGATCAGCTCCACTTCGGTGGAGATCTCCCCCTCGAACACGGTCACGCACCTGCCCAGCTCTTCCAGTCGATGGGCATCGCTGCCGGCTACGCCCAGCAGGCCCAGATGCTCGGCCACCCGTCTGGCCATGGCGTTCTCGGGCTCCGTGACCTTGCAGTTGAGGATCTCCAGGCCGTCGACCTGCCGAAACACCGAGCGGTGGGCGGCCTGCTCCAGGCTCATCTGGAGCTGGGCGATGCCGAAGAGGAGAAAGCCCCGAAACGGATGGGCCGCGATCATCAGGCCTCCTGCCGCTTCCACGGCCGGACGCAGGTCCTGGATGGATACGACGCCCTTGACATCTTCTTCGAAGCCGAACACCAGGATGTCGCCCTGATTGGTGGTGATCTCGTTGCCCCGGAAGAACCGCACCCCGCTCTCCCGGGCCAGGGCCCGGACCTCGGCCGGATCCCACAGCGACTGATGCTCGGTCAGGCACACGCCATCCAGCCCGATGCGGCGGGCCTCGGCCCCCAGGTCCTGGGGATCGATGCCGCTGCACGAAGAGCGGGGCCGGGTGTGGACGTGAAGGTCGATCCGCATGGCCTCACCCCGCGGTTTGCCTCGCCAGGCATGTCCCACGGACCTCGGCATGGCCCCTCACCCACGCCGCTGCCAGTCCCGCCACGTCTGCCCCGGGATCGGCCCTCAATCCCTGGGCCGCGGCACGGGCCAGCCGCGCTGCATCGAGGCAACGGCCGCACTCGATGATGATTTCGGCGAAATGCTGGCATCCCTTGCGCCCCACCGTCTGATTGACCCGCGAGGTCCAACCGCTCTCCCGCAGGGAAATGCCAACGGCGCCCTGAAGGACCGAAACGGCATCCGGGCACACCGGGGTGGTGTAGCGCTTCATCTGCCCCTCGATCCGCTGGATGACGCCGTCCGAGGTCCGGACCTCCATTCGGACCTCCATGGCATAGATGTGGTCCTCGAGTATCCCGTGAAAACGCAGCGTATCGGCGTCCAGAGACTCCACCCCCACCAACATGCTCCGACTGAAGCTGATCATGGGTTTCTCCTCAGAGGTCGAGCCCCTGCATCAGGGGGCTGTCGTCGGCAAAGGCCACGCAGCTTCGCACCAGCCTCGGATTGAAGCGCACCATGGCATGAAAGCGCTCGCGGCGCTCTGCCTCGCTCCCCGTCTCCGTGGCCTGGATCTGGGGCACCGTGAAGTGCAGGATCACCGCGTTGCAGCAATCGAGGACGCCCTCGGCCAGCTCATCGCACCCCGCGCCCCCGCCCATGAGTCCCCTGACGATCTTCCGCAGGCCCGGCCCCACACGCACGCCCACGACCTTCTGGAGGAGCGCCGGGGCCCCCGCGCACAGCGGATGGGCCATTCGCGCCAGGCGTCCCTGGGCTTCCACGATCTCCAGATCCGGCAGCCGGATCTCGAGTCGCATCTCCCCGTCCATCAGGTTGTCCTTCAACCGCCAGTAAACGCACAGTGCGCCCTCGGAAAGGGGCTCCACCTCGACGATCTTGTTCCTCTGGAATGCCAGCGTCATGGGCTCTTTCCTCACCCGATCAGGAATCCCCTTCTCTCACGGCCCGGCCATTCGCCGGCCCAGATCGCGCGCCGCCTGAAGATACTCCGGGTGCTGGAGGATCTCGCCCTTGTCGTCCACCCCTCGAACCAGCAGCTCGTCCGCATAGACCACGTCGATGGCGTCGAAGAAGTACTTGACCGTCAGTTTGGCCCCGTCGAAGAGCCGCTTTCCCCGGGTGGCGCCAACGGCCAAGAAGGCCCCTCGGCGCTCCACGGGCGAGCTGATCCGCTGCTTCACGATGTACCGCCGGGCCCAGCCCGCCTGGCACCGGTCGATGAAGGCCTTGGTCGTGGCTGTGACGCTGTAGAAGAAAATGGGGGAGGCCAGAATCACGCGATGGCAGCCGTCCATGGCGCGGTACAGCGGCACCATGTCGTCCTGTATGGAGCAGACTCCCGCCTCCTTGCAATGGTACAACTCCATGCAAGGGGAGATGGTCAGGTCCCGCAAGTCGACCCGCTGCACCTGGGCCCCCGCCTCTCGCGCCCCCCGCACGGCTTCGCCCAGGAGGATGTCGGTGTTGCCGCCCCTGCGGGGACTGCCCTGGATGGCCAGCAGCTTGACCAAGTCCGTCACCTCCGAACCCCGGGCGCCTCAAACGAAATGACTCGATTGTAGGAGCCGCGCCATGGCCTGTCAACGGACGGCCTCCTGCGGGGGTTGACTTTTCACCGCGTGCCGAGGAGATTGAGCCTTGATCGTCAGTGGGCGGGGCGCCTGGCCACCGGCCCACCATCCCGGGACGAAGGGAGAGAAGGCCATGCTCAAGGAGTTCAAGGAATTCGCCGTCAAGGGCAACGTGGTCGACATGGCCGTCGGGATCATCATCGGGGCGGCCTTCGGGGCCATCGTCAAGTCGCTGGTGGCCGACGTGATCATGCCTCCCATCGGCCTGCTCCTGGGCGACGTCGACTTCTCCAACCTCTTTGTGGTCCTCAAGGGGGGCTCCTCCCCAGGGCCGTTCGCCTCCCTCGCCGATGCCCAGAAGGCAGGGGCCGTGACCCTCAACTACGGCCTGTTCATCAACAATGTCATGAGCTTCCTGATCGTCGCGTACGCGGTCTTCCTGCTGGTCAAGGGGATCAACAGACTCAGACGCCAGCAGGAAGCCCCGGCGGCCGCCCCGGCCACCCGCGACTGCCCGTACTGCCTCTCCAGCATCCCGGCGGGTGCGGTCCGCTGCGCCCACTGCACGGCCGACCTCAAGAGTCCGTGACCCCCCGACCGCATTGCGTCGGGCCAGGAAATGTCGGACAATACTCGCAGTGGGTGGCCCACGAGGCCCGCCGGCCCATGGATGCGGCGGTGGGTTCAAGCAAAGGCACGGGGGTTGAGCGCAGGGATGGACGAAGAGAGGCGCAGCGCGGAAGAAGGGGCGGAGGAGGAGAGCTTCGAGGCGCTCCTCGAGGCTCATCTGGGCGGGAGGGAGTCTCTGACCAAGGGGGACAGGGTCGAGGCCGTGATTGTGAAGATCACGCCGGAGTGGGCCTTTCTGGACCTGGGGGGCAAGAGCGAGGGGTACCTGGATGCCAAGGAGTTGCTCGATGAGGACGGAAAGCCGACCTGCAAGGAAGGGGACACCATCCAGGCGTATTTCCTCTCCTCTCGCAACCAGGAGCAGCTTTTCACCACCCGGATCACCACAGGGGGGGCCGCACGGGCCTTCATCGAGGACGCCTGGAGAAACGGGATTCCCGTCGAAGGCATGGTGGCCAAGGAGGTCAAGGGCGGCTTCGAGGTCCGCATCGCCGGGAACATGCGGGCCTTCTGCCCCTTCTCCCACATGGGGCTTCGTCGGGTGGCGGATCCGAGCCTCTTCGTCGGGCAGCGCTTCACCTTCAAGGTGCTGGAATACGGGGAGGGAGGCCGCAAGCTGATCGTGTCCAACCGGGCCATCCTGGAGGGGGAATTGGCCAAGCAGAAGGAGTCCCTCAAGGCCACCCTCCGGGAGGGGATGCGGGTGCGCGGCAGCGTGGCCTCGCTGCGGGATTTCGGGGCCTTCGTGGACCTGGGGGGGGTCCAGGGGCTCCTGCCCGTCTCCGAGGTCGCTTGGGAACGCGTGGGGGACATCCGCGATGCCCTCTCCGAGGGTCAGGACCTGGAGGTCGCCATCCTCAAGCTGGACTGGGAGCGGGACCGGATCACGTTGAGCCTCAAGCAGACCCTTCCCAACCCCTGGGACGCGGTGGAGGAGCGGTACCCGGAGGGATCCTCCCACGTGGGCAAAGTGGTCCGTCTGACCAAGTTCGGGGCCTTCGTGGCCCTGGAGCCCGGGGTGGACGGCCTCATACACATATCCAAACTCGGGGCGGGAAAGCGCATCGGCCATCCCCGGGAGATCGTCGCCGAGGGGCAGGCGCTGGAGGTCAAGGTGGAGTCGGTGGATCGGGCCGGCAAGCGCCTCTCCCTGGCGTTGCCCGGCCCGTCTCCCGAGGAGGCCCGTCGGTTGGAGGATGAGGAATTCGGGCAGTACATGCGGGGCAAGACGAGGCCCGCAGCCACCCTGGGAGATCTCCTCAAGGCCCGGCTGGAGGAGAAAGGGAAGTTATGAGGTGGGGCTGGCCGGTCAGCGGCGGATGCCCCGGGTGGTAAAGGTCTTCCTGGATTTGCGCCTCCGGGTAAGTCGGATCAATCCCCATCCCACACCGGTCATTACGGACAGGCTGAGGACGGCCAACCCCAGGGTCACCCATGTAATCCAGCGGGCGTGGCGAATCCACCGGAGGGGGTCCCACGTCGGTTCCGAGGCGATGCGCTTCCCGGTCTCTCTGTACTGGGCAGGGATCTCCGGGAGACCGTCCCCATCCGCGTCCGGCAACTGCCTGACGAACGCCACCAGAGCCTCCCACTCCTTGAGCTCCTGCATCCCTGCCACCGAGGGATCACCGTCCACCAGGGCGTGGGTCAGGTCGTCGATGGGGCGCCCCGTCCGGTCCTTGGGGACGATGGTGAGGATCCCCCTGGTGAATCTCCCGATGATCTTGAGGAATGTGGCATTGTACAGATTGGCCGCTATCTTGTACAGATTGGGGTTCTCGGCGGACGTATCCAGGGTGAAATACTGCCCCCCCTCCTCCATCCAGATGTCCACCACCCGATCGAAGGGTATTCTCTTGGGGTTGTACGTGAATCTCAGGCCGGAGACCTGCAGGACGTAGTCGCTCCCCTTCAGCGGCGCCACGGTGGTTAGGACCTCCAGGGCCTGACGGATCTCGGCCCCCGTGAGATAGATGCTCAGGAGCGGGTATCCCATGGTCCCGTCGGGTCCGAAACCCAGGGGAACTGCCCGGAACAGGTCGCACAGGAGAAGCTTTCGCTCCTTGCCGGGCAGGATCGGGTCCCGCAGGACGCCGTTGGACTCCACGGCCACGCGGGTCCTGCTCAATGGGTCCCCTGGGCGGAATTCAGCCCGGTCAACGGCCCACCGGATGGCGTCGCTCACCAAGTCCCCCAGGTTGGACTCCCCCCAGGGCTGGCGAGTCAAGGGGAAGTCCACCTTGGCCAGCACGGTCTCGAAGCCCAGCCCTTTGGGGCGAAGGATCCGCTTTTCCACCCGATCCTTGAGGGCCTCCACCTGGGCGTGAATGGCCGCGTCGCCAGGCACGGCATCATTCACCTCGATGAGTTGGTACCGCGTCATGCGGCACTGGCCGGCCTCGACCTCCACGTCCAGGACTCCCACGTATCTGCCGTACGCCCCGGCCTGGACGATGAGGGTCTTCTCCACGACCACCGGTTTGGGCAGGACCGTGTGGGTATGGCCGCTGACGATGACGTCGATTCCCGGGGCCTTCCTGGCCAGTTCCGCGTCCTCGCCCTCTCCCGTCATGGAGATGCCGCCGTGGGAGATGCAGACCACGAGATCCACCTTCTCCTGATCTCGCAATACGGCGATCATCTTGCGCGCCGCAACCTCAGGATCCCCGAACCGCACCGGCCGGGCAAAGGGGGCGACCTCGGCCGCGCGCCGTCCCATGAGGCCGAAAACACCCACCTTGATCCCGCCCCGCCGAAACACGGCGAACGGCCGGACGCCCGTCTCCTCGAAGGCTTGGGCCAGCGCATCGTCTGCGGGATCCTGGGCGTCGAACAAGACGTTGGCCGCCACCACCGAAGGAATGGTCCCCCTGGCGGCCGCATGAAGGATCTGGGCCAAGCCCTGGGGCTTGAGGTCGAACTCATGGTTGCCGAGGGTGACGGCGTCGTATCCCATGGCGCCCATGAGGCGCAACTCCCCTCCTTCCTCCCGGCTCACCGTATGGAACAGGGTCCCCATGAGAAAGTCCCCCCCGTCCAGGACCAAGAGCCCCTCCCCCCGAGACTGCCTTTGCTGCCGGATCACCTCGGCGATCCGGGCCACCCCCCCCACCGTCTCGTCGTCTCCTGTGATGAGGGGCGTGTAGTCCGCCTCCGGGCCATGGCCCCGCAGGTGGGAGTGAAGGTCGTTGGTATGGACAATGGTGAGCCGGGCTGCCCCGGCGGCCTCCGGCTCGGGCCCCAGGGCGCCCACCAGGAGGGCCAGACACATGACGATCCGATGCCAACGACGGTGCATGCCGCCCTCTCCTTCAGATCGCACGACGCCCGTGGGTCTCGCCCCTGGCGGCCCGCTCCATGTCATGATCCCAGGGCCCTGCTGAGCTTGGCCTCCAGCCGCGCCAGCAGGGAGGGAAGATTCTGGACGCGGTCCTTCTCGAAGGTATCCTCCACCACGGCCACTTTGACATTCATGGGAATGTTCCTGACCACCACGGTCTTGCCGTCCAGGGCCTCGTGCAGGCGCCGCCGGACGATCTGGGAGGCGTTGCCTCCGGTGAATGGGAGGAGGGCCAGGGCCTTGTTGTCCTCCAGGCAGCCCACGAGATCCACATCTCGGAGGACCTCTGTCAGGCGCAGCATCAGCGCGTTGCGGATCTCGTGGGGACGGATCATACCCAGGGGCACGGGTTTGAGGGCCGTGGCCAATCGGACGGACATGAGCAACGCCGAAAAGACGTAGGGATACCGTTTGGCCCGCTTGACCTCCTCCCGCAAAAAGAAGAGGATCATGTTGCGGTTGAAGGTCCCCTTGGGGGCTTTCTGGGGGTCGGCCTCCCCCGGGCTCAGCCTCACCTTCTGGGCCAGGGCGGCCCGCAAGGGGCCGGGGTCCATGCCCTTCGCCTCCATGGCCTGGACCACCAGATCCACCACCTCTCCCTGCTGGGCGGTGTCCGTATAGGCGCTCTCTATGGCCTTGAGGATGGTCTGAGGCTCTGTGGCCACCCGGGTGTCGGCCAGGAAGCTCCTGAGGACCCACTCCGCCTTGAGCCCCGCCATCCCGTTGTCCTGGCGCTGGACGACCTCTCGCTGAACCCGGCCCACCAGGGAGCTGTCGCCCAGGCGCTTCCGGATCTTGTCCAGCAGCTCACTGTGGACCTGAGAGACCATCTCACGAAGCTTGTGGACCCCCTCGGGACCTTCCTCCCGGATCCGCTCGATGGCGACCCCTCCACCGACCCGCTCGACGTACTCCACCAGGATCTGGGTCAGCAGGTTCTGATCGCCCTGGTTTCCGAGGGCCCGGATCTCCGAAGCCACTGCCACCAGTTCGGCCGCCACCTTGGGATCTCGTCGGATCTCCCCGATGAGGTCTTCCACGGACAGGCCGATCTGCTCTGCCCCCTCCTCCAGGATGAGCGCCAACTCCTCGGTCTGCAACTCCCGCTCCAGTTCCCGGATCAACTGGAGATAGTCCGAGAGGGGCATGCCGTCTGCGAGCAGGGCTTCCTTGAGCCGGGGCAACAGGCGCTTGAGCTCCCGCAGATCGGGCATCATGCGCCGTATGATCTGGGCCAGCCGTTTGACCGATATCTGCCCCTGCCGGTACTCCTCCCGCACCAGCTGGACCATGACCTGATCGGTCAGGTCATCCATCTCCTTCCGGATGGCCCCTGCCTCGACCAGCAGGTCTCCCCGCTGCCTGCGCCTGTCGACACCGGCGCTGAGATCCTCCCTGAGCTTGTAGACGGCCTCCACCAGTTCCTGGGCGGACTTGGCCCCCAGCGGGGTCGATGCCGCTTCGTCGATCTGTTCGCGAAGCCGCCGGATTCCTTCCAGGATCACGCCTCCTCGGGGGGTGGGTCCCACCTCGCCCTCCCCCCGGGCCCTCTCCCCCGTGGTCTCCAGAAGCTTCCTGGATACCGCCGCCGGGTCCTCCACCAGGAGGGAGAGGGTGAGGCTCTCCTGGAGTTCCCGGAGCAACTCGTCCTCCATGGCCCGAGGGAGGGGCGGTGAGACCCTGCCGGGGGGCTCGGCCTCGCCCCAACCGGACGACGTGTCGATGAGGACCTTGGTGAAGGCGGGACCGCGGTAAAGCTCGGCCCCTTCGCCCACCCGGACCACCTCGTCATCCGAGGTCACCTTCCTGAAGAAGACGTGGTTGATGCGGACTCGCCGCACGCCCTGCTGGATGAGGGCCGCCTTCATCTCCTCGCTGGTGGGAAAGGCCTTCAGGTCAACGAAGATCCTTGCGAAGGCCAGAAGCTCCTTCTCCGACACGCCGGTCTCGAACGACACCGACTGGACCCCGGCCTTCTTCATGTGCCCCACCAGGCGCTGCGGGTTCACCCTCGGGTCGAGGGGCTCGTCCTCGATGAAGAGGCGTTCCTTGTCCAGGACCACGGCCAGGGGCGAGGCGTGCCCGAGGGCCTCCTTCAGGGCGATCACGAGCTGGGAGACGGTGTCCCGGGTGCTGGGGTGATCCAGGTGGTACATGCTCACCCGGTTATAGAATAGGTTGAACGTACGGCCCACGCGGTCGGCGATCAGCTTGGGAATGGAGGAGGCTCTCTCGGTGGTCCGGGGCATGCGTCACGCCCCCCCTGCATCCATGGACGGCTGGAGGCGAACCCTCGATTCGTATTCCCGCAGGTCATCGGCCATGGCCTTGCATGTGGGATACCGTTGTTCGGGATCCCGCGCCATTGCGCGCAGGATGATGGCCTCGAGCCGATCGTCCACCCTCGGGTGGGCCTCCGACGGGCGCTTGTTGAACAGCCCCAGCGGCTCGGTGAGCTTTCTGTGCCGCAGCTTGTGGATGGGCTCCGGATAGATGGGCAGGTTTCCCACCGCCATCTCGAAGAGCATGACGCCTACGGCATAAACGTCCGCCCGGCCGTCCACGTCCACGTTGGCGCTCTGCTCCGGGGCCATGTACAGCGGCGTTCCCAGGGACTTGCCCTGGTCCAGGTCCTCGCCCCTCAGCTCCCGGGCGATGCCGAAGTCCGAGATCAGGCAGCGCTGGGTCTTGATCTCCAGCAGGACATTGGCAGGCTTGATGTCCCGGTGGACCACCTCCTCCTTGTGGGCGTACCCCAGCCCGTCCAGAACCTGGTGGAGGATGCGCAGGACTTCCCGGATGGGGATCACCCGGCGGGAGGGGATGGGATGCTTGCGGAACTTGTCCAGGAGATCCGAAAGGGCCACCCCCTGCACGAGCTGCATGACCATGTAGAAGAGCTCGTCGGTCTCTCCCACATCGAAGATGGAGATGATGTTGGGGTGGCTCAGGATGGCCGCTGTCTCCGCCTCCTGTCGAAACCGCTTCCCGGCCACCCGGTCCATGGTCACGGCCTTGGGCAGGACCTTGATGGCCACGGGTCGCTTCAAGGTGGTCTGATATCCGACGTAGACGATCCCCATGCTGCCCCGGCCCAATTCCTTGATCACCTTGGAGGTGCCCAGGGTCGCGCCGATCAGGTGGTCCATGGAGACCTGTCGGATGTTCATCCCACCTCAGCTCCCCTATGCGGGGGGTTCGCTGGTTTGTTGGGAGATGCGGACCTTGGCCTCCAGGGTGCGGA
>CAZEPJ010000075.1:0-21522 GCA_964514105.1 uncultured Desulfarculaceae bacterium
CGTCGCAAGACTGACCTTGCGCTGCCGAGGGAAATGGCATATATTAGTAAAGTTTCCGAGGGCGGGGCACAGGGAAGGGCGGGTGGCTGCGGAGGCCATTTGGCCCGAGAAGGAATTGGCGCCGCGTGAGGATCGGCCGTTCCAGCGGGAAATGCATTTCCCGCCATCATGGAGACGCGAAAGGCAGGTGACAGGATTGACGTCATACCGAGCCCTGGAGGTGGAGGTTCACGACAACGACGTCGAGAAGGCCCTCCGTCAGCTCAAGAAGAAGATCAACGATGAAGGATTGTTCAAGACCCTGAAGCTGAAGCGGAGCTACGAGAAGCCCAGCGAGTACCGGCGTCGGAAGGAGAGGGAGAGCAGGCGTCGCAGGAACCGGATGCTGGCCCGTCGGAGACAGCGGGAGCGCTGAAGGATGGAGCCCTCCGCGCCCGCCTCCGGTGCCTGAGGAGGATGCATGGCGCGGGAGCAGCAGATGGTCTTCCTGGACGTGGGAAACGTCCTGATCGATGACGACCCCTTTCTGAGTGAGGCGTTCCGATTCATCCGCGAGGCAATGCCCGCCCATCGTCCCATGGCCCGAACGGATCGGTTTTTGGGGGATGTGGAGCGGGCCTTGCGGCGCCATGGTCATGAGGCCGTGGAACGGATGGGCCACCGTTGCCACGGCCGATCCTGGCCCAGACTTCGCAAGTCCATTCAACAGCAGATCTCCCTCAAATGGTGGCGACTGGTGCGCATGGTGCCGGGATGCCGCGAGGCGCTGGCCGCCATCGCCCAGACTTACCGCCTGGGGCTCCTAGCCAACCAGCCGCCCCAGGTCCTGGATTGCCTCGAGCAATGGCGCATCTCCCCGCTCTTTGACGTCGTCTTGCTGGATTCTCAGCAGGGGGTGTCCAAGCCGGATCCGGCCTTCTTCCGCCTGGGGTTGGCCAAGGCCCACACCGACTCGGGTGCCGCGGTCATGGTTGGCGACCGCCTGGACAACGATATCATCCCGGCTAGACGGGTGGGCATGCGCGCGGTGCTCCTGTGGCTGGATGCCCGCTGCAAGGGATGGACGCCCGAGGATGAGTGGGGCGTGCGCATGAAGGAGATCCTGGAGCGCCTTCCCATGCCTCGCTGGGATGCGTTTCCCCCCAGGGAACGGCCCCTCTCGGTGGCCAAGGGCTGGGGGGAACTGCCCGGCGCCATCGCGGCCGCCTTCCACGCCGAGATGTAAACCGGGCCCGGCTCCTATCCCTCGCGCCCCGGCAAGGGCCACTGCCCGCGCTTCTCGAGGACCTCGCGCAAGGCCCTGAGGGCGGTGTTGACCACGGGCATGCCCCCGTACACGGCCATCTGGAAGATCACCTCGGCGATTTGCTCGGGCGTGCACCCCACGTTGAGCGCGGCATGGATGTGCATCCGGAGTTCGTCCGTCCGCTGGAGCACTGTGAGCGCTGCCACGGTCACCAGTTGACGGGTCGCGTGCGGGATTCGCTCCCTGCCGTACATCTGGCCGGTGACAAAGAGGGAGAGATCCCTCGCCAGCCCGCTGTCGAAGGATCGCCACAGCTCGAAGGGCCGCTCATCCTCCCATCCGTCGAAATACAGGCTGGCGACCCGGCGGGTGCGCTCCTTGATGTCCTCGGACATGGTCCACTCCCTCCTGCAAACGCCACTGGATTGACGGTCTGACTGGCCCCGGCCCTCCCTGGTGCTCGTGAAGTCCGTTTCCGGACGCCTGGCCTCTTGGAAGGTCGGGCCTCATGTGGTCGGGGCGAAGGCGAACAGGGCGCGTGTGTTGGCGTTGACGTTTCGAGCCAGGGTCTCCACGGGCATCTTCAGGATGTTGGCGACCCGCTCTGCCGTGTACCGGATGTGGCAGGGTTCGTTGCGCTTGCCCCGGAACGGAACGGGGGCCAGAAAAGGGGAATCCGTCTCCAGGAGAAGGCGATCCTGTGGCACGTTCTGGATGATGTTTCGAAGCCTGGAGGAGTTCCGGAAGGTGATGGAGCCCGGCACGGAGATGCAAAAGCCCAGATCCAGACACGCCTTGGCCATGGGCAGGTCTCCGCTGAAACAATGGATAACCCCCCCGACTTGGGCCGCGCCCTCCTCCCGCAGGATTCTCACGACCAGGGCATGGGCGTCGCGGTCGTGCACCACGATGGGCTTCCCGAGGTCCCGGGCCAGCCGGATTTGCGCGCGGAAGGCTTGGGCCTGTTTCTGGGGCGGAGACAGGTTCCTGTAAAAATCCAGTCCGATCTCCCCTATGGCCACCACCCGGGGATGGGCGGCGAGGTCCCGCATGCGATCCAGTGCCTGCTCGGAGCATTCCTGGGCGTCATGGGGATGGATCCCAACCGTGGCATAGACCAGCGGCTCCGACTGGGCGATTTCCACGGAGCGCCGGGAAGAGAGCAGGCTGGTTCCTACGGTGACGATGGCCTCGATGCCACAGTCCTGGGCACGGTGAAGGACGTCCGGCAAATCCTCCTCGAATTGAGGCATTTCCAGATGGGCATGGGAATCGATGAACATGAAGCCCGCAGCCGCTGCGAGGCTCCCGAGGGCGGGGCCTCGCTTTGTCCGTTCGTGCTACGTCCATGCTAGTCTCGGCCCCAGAGGTTGTCAAGAAAGCCGGATCCCTTTTGCTCATGAGATTGGTGTAACAAGTTGATTCAGTTGGACCATCCGTCAGATGATGTGGTCAGTCAAGAGGCCAGAGCAGTGCAATCCGCTCATTGAAACGAGTCTCTAGGAGGGCTGCCATGGTCGGCGGGAAGAAGCCACCGAGGGGCTTGCCGATGTGCATGAGACGATGCTTCTTGCCCAGTTGCGGGTTACTCGCCCGATTCGGTCAGGTCAGGGCAAAAGCCCTCGATGGCACAGCGCCCAGGTAGGTCTCTGAGGGCAATGGCCATAGACACGCGCCAGACAACCCGCCGCCCCCCACGCCTCTGAGATCCCCGCCTCCTTCCTTTCCACCCCCGTCATCCAGCGCGAAAGGGGGGCGAGAACGGGATCCGGAACCCTCGCCGGATGGGAATCCCATCATTCCACTCCCACGATGCGCTTGGCCCACCGCTTTTTCTGTTCCAGGTTGCCCAGTCGGGCATACATGACCTTCTGGGTTTGCGGGGATCCCGCCCCATGCATGGCCTCTGCCAGGGCCGTGCCTCCGGACATGTTTTCGATGAGCCGCAGGATCTTCATGCGGGCCTCGACGGGCACGCCCTCGGCACCCACCAGATACTTCTTGACATACCTCCCCACGTCGCTGCTCTCCAGGTCTCCCTGGAACGGCATGGTGGCGATGATGCCCCCTGCGACGTCATGCGCCAGGCGGGCGATCTCGTAGATGTGCCGGGTCACGTTGTGTTTGGTGGTGTTGGCCAGGAGGGGGTCCGGGTAGTAGGCGCCCGAGGCGGTCTTTTGCCCCATGGCGGAGCACGCCAGGGAACCGGCCCAGATGGTCTCCGCCAGGTGCATCATCTCCGCCAGCTTCTCCTTGACGTGGGAGGCCCCGGCGGTCCCCTGGTACTCGGCCGCCAGTGCAGTAGCTCCCACCAGGATGTCTGATACGCCGCCCTTGCAGCCGCCATAGTTCTGCCGATGGAGCGTGGCGAACCGCTCCACCAGGGTTCCCACCATGTCCGTCTCCCCGCAGAGAAAGACCCGCTCCCACGGCACGAAGACATCCTCGAAGACCACCAGGGCTTCTCCTCCCACCAGCCCGTATGTGGGGTTCCCGGCATCCATGCCGCCTTCCAGCTTCCTCTCCTCGTTGGTCTGCCGACCGAAGATGAGCACCACGCCGGGGGCGTTCAACGGGACCGCGCAGGAGATGGCATAGTCCTTGTCCTCGGGCCTCAGTGCCTGGGTGGGCATGATGAGGATCTCGTGGGAGTTGACGGCCCCGGTCTGATGGGACTTGGCCCCGCGGATCACTACCCCGTCGGAGCGGCGCTCCACAACGTGGGTGAAGACGTCGGGATCGGGCTGCTTGCCCGGCGGCAGGGAGCGATCCCCCTTGGGGTCGGTCATACCCCCCACCACCATGATATTGCTCTCCTGGACATGGGCCAGATATCTGTTGAAGCGCTCGAAGTAACTGGTGCTGTGCTTCTGGTCCGTGTCGAAGGCGGTCATGTACACCGCGTTCAGCCCGTCGAAGCCCACGCACCGTTGAAAGCATGAGCCGGTCTCATGGGCGATGAGCCGGAGCATCTGCACCTTCTTGATGAGATCGTCCACGCTCTGATGGATGTGGGTGAAGCGGTTGATGCGCTTCCCTGACAGGTGGGACACGGCGGTCATGAGCGCCTCGTGCTCGGGGCGAAGGGCCAGCTCGTACGTGACGGCCGCCGCGTTGACGTGGGGCCGCAAGGCCGGATGTTCGGTCACGTCGTCCACCAGCCGTCCGTTGTAATAGACCGTGTGGTGAAGCGCCTTGAGACTGCGGATATAATCCTGCTTGGTGACGATTGGTTCCATCCTCTCCCCCCTTGGTTGGTCATGTTTGGTATCATTCTACCTCCATACGGTCTGCGTTGGCATCCCGCGGGAGGTTGCGGCCTTCTCACGGGCCACGGTGCAATCAATGAGTGTCCGGCCGCTGCACCGGCGCACAGCCCGGCCATCCTGTCCGGCGCCGTCACAACTTCCCCTGGAGATAGGCGAGGGCCCGGCACAGATCCCTCTCGTCCCGCAACAGGAACGAAGAGCAATGGGGGGGGAGGGGTTCCATGCAGGCCGTCGGGCACCCGCATACCACCAGGACGCCGTCCACGCAGGGGTCGTCGTGACCCACCAAACGCACCCGGTCGCCTGCTGCGGCCACAAGCCTCTCCACCGCCGCCACCCTCTCATATGTCGGATTGCAGCCGCCGCAATACCGGATGGCGATGCGTCGGATCTCCCTGCCGTTCATGGGGCGAGCCTACAGCTTGTTGCGCCGCAATTCAACCGGGAGGGTGCGGCGGACCATCCGGGCCCGATCCCAGGGCAAGTGAGGCGACCTCGGACTTGGGAATCTGTGAGCGGAGCGTGCCCCCCAGCAGCAGACCGCAGCCCAGGACTCCCGCGCGGAGTTCCATGAGGACGTACCCGTCCGCCCCCCCCCAAGGCCAGGCAACGAAGCCCTGTCTGAGGAGAAGCCATGCGTCCTGGTCTGTGAGGCTCAGGCGGTTGCGCGTGATCCAGGGAGACAGGAGACGAAGGCCGACGCTGGTGGGCTTGAGGTGGGAGCCCACTTGCCGCAGCAGGGGGAGTCCCACGGAGGCGACTCTCAGTGGGGCCCATGGTTCCGGGTCTGCTCCCGCCGCGCTGAGGATGTAGGAGGTGCCGCCGCGCTCCCATAGGGTGTACAGAGAGGACACCTGCGGTGGGATGCCGAATCGCCCCTCCAAATAGCTCCAGATCCGGCGCAGTTGCTCACCTTCGACCGATCTTGGCCAGGAAGAATCCCACGCTGGGGATCCGGTGGGGGTAGATTCGCCAGGCGTGGACAACCTCGTCATGGTAGGCCTCTCCTTTCCAGGACGTGACACCCGGGTCATGGGGGATGGACAGCGCAATGGGCAGGACCCTGGCCGGACGTTGGCAAAGCAGGTGATGGAGGACTCCCTCGTTTTCCTCGGGGTCGTAGGTGCAGGTGGCGTACAGGAGCGTGCCCTCCTCGCTCAGAAGATCGAAGCCCCGCAGGAGGAGCGCCCGCTGCTGCACGGTGTAATGCCCGGACGGGGCTCCTGCGCCCCGCAGCTCCCCCCGGAGTCCAATTCGGCCGTTTCCCGTGCCCGAGCAGGGGGCGTCCACCAGGACCCTCTGGAACCTCCAGCGTCGGGGGAAACTCTGGCCGGGGTATGCCGAAACCAGCGCATTGGTCACTCCCAGGCGCCGCAGGTTGCTCTGGAGGGCGCCGCGGCGCTCCGGGTGGGGCTCGTTGGCGATGATCCATCCCCGGTTCTCCATGAGCTGCGCCATGTGGGTGGTCTTTCCTCCCGGCGCCGCGCACAGGTCGAGAGCCCACTGCCCCGGCCCGGGAGCGAGGACCAGTGCAGCCAGGCCGGCACTGACGGCCTGGACGTAGATGAGGCCCATGAGGTGCTCCAGGAGGTGCCCCGGATGGCGCAGACCCTGCGCGGTCCAGAAGGTCTCCCCCAGAGGCGTGGCAGCCAGGCGGACCCCCCGACTCCTCAGACTTCGGGCGACCTCCTGGGGGGACGCCAAGAGGGTATTGACTCGAAGGCCCGTGGGGGGATCTCCCTGCAGGGAGTCCAGAAAGTCGCTGAAATCCGGGATGATCTCCGCGTACGGGGCCAGGACGTCCAGCGCCTTCAACGGGTCCTCCCGCCCGCGTCTCCCGGAGAGCCCGACGGAAGGCTACCACGTGGTGAGCTGGAAGGTCTCGTTCTCATGAAGTCTCACTACCCGGACCCCAGGGAAGAGCTTTCCCAGGTCTTTGACGGCCGGGCCGATGTCCATGGCCTCGGTGAAGGGCGGCATGCAGTCATCGAAGTGATGGGGGATGAGGATGCGGGGTCGGAGGGCCTCTACGTGGGCCACGATCCGCTCCATCCAGGCCTTGTGTCTCTGGAGGGGGAGGAGGAGCACGTCCAGGGACCCCGCCTCGCTCATCTCGGTAAGCTCCTGATCGGTCGTCCCCGCCGAGCCGAAGTGCTGTATCCGACATCCGCTGAAGAAGGCCAGGCGATAGCTGAGCGTGGATCCGGCCGGGTGGGCGCGCACGCGGGCGAAGGTGTTCATGGCCCGGGATGGTGCCCGTAGAACGAGCCGGAGGGTGGCTCCAAGGTCGAGTGGGGCATGGCGGGCCGGGAAGACCTCCAGCCGGTAGTCGCGGTGGAAGTATCGCGTCCCGGCCTCCACCGGGATGACGCGTTCCCGGGGAATGCCGCGATGCAGGAGGCGTTGGCTCACGGTGTCGTTGCAGACGACCTCGGCTCCGCAGGCCTCCAGGATCTGGGGGACGTCGCCGGCGTGATCCAGGTGACCGTGGGAGATCAGGACCACATCGGGTCTTGCCTCCGTCAGCCCGAGTTCCTCAGGCGTCGGCGGGTGGTCCCAATTTCCGCCTCGGACGTTGGGGTCGAACAGGAAGGACCGCCCCTCGGTCTGGATGCGGAAACCGGCCGTGCCCAGCCACTGGATGGTGATCATTGGTCCTCCCCGGGGAGGTCCTCGGAAAGGGCGTTGTGCTGAAAGGAGAGGCCCGTCCGAAGCTCTTTCCAGAAGAGGTCCTGTCTCCGAAAGGGGAGAAAGAGGATCCGGGGCTCGAGCAGTTCCACCTCGGCCTCCCTGAGCCACTCACGGGTTTGACGATTGCGGGGCGGCATCATGGCCCCCAGCACGATGGGCCCCATCTGCCGGGCGTCCCCTTCGGCCAGGCTGCCTCCTGCATTGGCCGGACGAAATCCATCGGGGAATCGCCCCGAGGGGAGATCCGGCTGCATGAAGGTGAGGCGGCTGGCAAGGGCCTGGGAGGCGTTGGGGTTTCGGAGCCGCATGGCCGGGATGAAGAAGTAGATGGGCCGGGCGGCCTCCCGGTCTCCTTGCACCAGTCGGGGTGGTGGGGCCAGTCTGTACAGTTCGGCCATCGTCCGGATCCACCGGCCCCCGGCTCCCAATCCCGCCCGGTACCGCCAAAAGGGCACCCAGAGGAGGCCGCTCCAGGGGATGTTTTCCGGGGGGGGTACCACGGCGTAGGGGATGCGGGCCCAGTGTCCGTCCCGCTCCCCCCAGAGGCGGTGGCATGTGGGGCACAGGTGAAGGACGCTTCGAACCCGAAGGGGAAATCGCCACCCGCAATCTGGACAGCGGAACGGAAGAAAGCGCATCTGTCCGAACCCGTCCTCGCCGCCCCCCTTGGTCTCCCGGATGCGCCCCAGGATGGCGCCGGGGGGGCTTTGGGGCTTGAGCAGATCCCCTGTGAGCGCGTCCAGGAGCCGCACGTCCTCCTCGGCCGCGTCTTCCATGGGGATGCACCAGATGGGGGAGTAGACCACCGAGAAACGCAGCCCCACGGCGCGTCCCAGGATGAAATCGGGCTCCACGTCGCCGGGGTCCAAGAAAGCCTGGGAGAGGCGTTCGGCCTGGGCCCGTACGGCGTCCAGGGGGACCTCCAGGGGGAGCAGGAGCGCGCTTGGGGCGCCTTCCTCCCGGCCCAGGGGGTGGAGTTCCAGGACCTGGGTGCGGATCCCCAGGTTGCGGACGCCCAGATCCAGGTCTCCAAAGCCGGGCAGGGTGGCATCCAGGAGGCGGGTGGAGAGGGTCTTGGTCCATTCCATGGGGGGCGGTCCGAACGAACCGGCGGGCACGGCCATGGGCCGCTGGCCGAACACCCATCGAAACGCCATCCCCTGGATCCGCCAGAAAGGGGCATGGAAGAGAAAAGGCGGCACAGTGGGGCTCGGGCGGGACCGGCGGCGGTCCAGAGGACCTCCGGCCCTGGCCCTGGCGTCCTCGGGGCGAACGATCCGGGCGGGAAGTACGTAGCGCAAGACCCCCTGTCGCCCGGCGATCATGAGGGAAGAGCCGCAATAACCGCATCGAACGACTTGGGTCTCCTCGGTGAAATCCAGATCCCCGCCGCACTGGGGGCAGCGGGTCACGATCCTGACTTGGGCGTCCTGTGGGGTCATGATCCCCCGGCGGAACGGGCCAGCGGGTCAGTCCAGTTTCTCTCCGCACTGGTTGCAGTAAACGGCCTGGGGCAGGGCCGTTGTCCCGCACTTGGAGCAGGCGCGGGCCACCTTCTCCACCTTGGCGCCGCACACCATGCAGAAGTTGGCTTCGGAAGGCAGGTCTGTGCCGCACTGAGGGCAGGCGTTGGCCTTGAGCATCTGGTTCCCGCAGGCAGGACAGAAGCGGGCGTCCCACGCGATCTTGGCGAAGCACTTGGGGCATGTGGTCTTCTTGCGGCCCGGTGGCTTGGCCCCCTCCTGCATGCCCTTCATGAGGATGCCCGGGAGAATCATCCCCATACCGGCCCCCACCCCCAACCCCATTCCCGAGGCGGCTGCGGCACCGGCCCCTCCGCCCTCGCTCTTGGCCGCGTCTCCCAGGGCCTTGGCGGCCTTGAACTTGAGAAAGGCGTCCAGATCCCCCACGGCCCCCATTCCGCTGCGCTCGTCGATCATCTTCTGGACGTCATCGGGGGGGGTGATGTTGTTGATGAAGAGGTCCGCGAGTTCAAGACCGTACTTCTGGAAATCCTGCATCACCCGGGCCTTGAGGGCCACGGCGAGCTCATCGTACTTGTGCGGCAGCTCGAAGATGCTGGCCAGGGTTTCCCCCATGAGGTCGTTGAGCCGCGATACGATGACGTCCCTCAGGTAGTCGGACACCTCCTCGGTGGTGTACACCCCCTGGGTGCCGATGAGCGTGTTGATGAACAACAGGGGTTGAACGATGCGAACCGTGTAAATGCCGAATCCCCGCAGACGGACCACACCCAGCTGGGCGTCCTTGAACGCTACGGGTTCCCGGGTGCCCCACTTGAGATGGGTGAAGACCTTGAGGTTGACAAAGTAGACCTCCACCCGAAACGGGCTCTTGAATCCGAAGGGGAGGCTCAGGACCTTGGTGAGTATGGGGAGGTTCAAGGTGGACAGGGTGTGGCGGCCGGGCCCGATGACGTCGTACCCCTTGCCGTCCCGAAAGAAGACCGCAACCTGGCTCTCGCGGACCACGAGTTGCGCCCCGAACTTGATCTCGGCCGATCCCGACTCCGGGATCCGGTGCACCATCTCCCGCCCGCTGTCGTCGAACCATTCGATGACCTCGAGGAACTGGCTCACGAAAGCCTCCTTGGTTTGGGGGAAGAAAGGGCGGGGAGCCCGGTTCAAGTCGCCTTGACCATGAACTCCCGACGCCTGCGGAACCGCTGCTCCAGGGCGTCCAGACGGACCTCCGCCTCCCTCGTGCGGTCGTCCCACTCTGCAGGGGCCAGGTCCGGCCGCAGTTCGGACAACTCGGCCTGGACGGCCTCGATGTCATCCAGGAGGTAGAGGTCGAATTCGTAGAGCCGGCCGAGTTCCTCCTCCCGGATCTTCTCCAGGTCGAAGATCCCCCCGTATCCGTAACTGGCGTGGCGGATCGTATCGGCGATCTGCTGGACGTGGGAGGAGAGCCGGTCCAGCTGGTCCAACGGCTCCAGAGACCCCTTCTGGGTCAGATCCAAGCTCAGGCGCTTGATGAGGTCTCTGGCCTCCTGGAGCTTCCCCGCCAGATGTTCCCGCAGGCGTTTGTCCGTTTCGCGTCTGTGCTCTCTCTCCCGGTACGTCCTGAGGCCCGGGACCTTGGAAAGCCAGCTCTCCACGCGTTCCGAAAACCCCTTATCGCCCGCCACGGCTCCTCCTCTCCGGGTCCATGGCCCGCCGCAAACGGACACCACGTTATCATGACCATGGGGCACAAACAAGGGGAATCCTTTGACATGTGGGTATTCGCCGCAGATCGGACAGAGAGGAAGCTCCTTGACACAATTTGGGGGGCTATGGTAACAAGGATCCTTACGAATGATCGTTCGTTCGCTTTCGTTTCGCTGCAGCGGCTGTTTCGTAGGAGCCGTGAGGACCGGGGATGTGAAAGGCCCAGGCGAGATCGACCCCATCGAGGCCCGGACCCTTGAGTTGCTGGAGTGGCCGGAGTTGTGCGCCCGCCTGGAGACCCACGCCGTGAGCCCCCTTGGGGCGTATCTGTGCCGGACGCTGCTGCCGCAGGCCTCGGATCGCGCCGCCGCCCTGCAGATGGAGTTGACCCGGGAGATGATCGAGGTGCTCACCCGGGAGGGGCGCATCCCCCTGGATTCGTTCCCGGATCTCAGTTCCCTGTTGGGCCGCGCCGCCAGGGGGGAGGGGCTGTCGGGCCAGGAGCTCAGGCAGGTGGCGGGTTTCTTGGGAGTGGTTCGCGGCGTGCGGGTCTTCCTGCAAGCCAGGCGCGATCGATTCCCGGGGCTGGCAGACCGGGTCTCGGCCCTCCAGGAAGCAGCCCAGGTGCGTGAATCCGTCGTTTCCGCCATCGACGAGGACGGCAACGTGCGCGAGGACGCTTCGCCCAAGCTGAAGGCCTTGAGGCGGGAGGCCAGGAGCCGGCGCGAGGCGGTCCTGAGCAGATTGGAGGGATTCCTGAGGGACCGCGAGTCCGCCCGCAGCCTGCAGGACAGCTATTACACGGTGCGCGAGGGGCGCTTTGTCCTTCCCGTGCGGGCCGATGCAAGGGGGGCCTTGGGGGGAATCGTGCACGACATCTCGGCCAGCGGGGCCACCCACTTTGTGGAGCCCCCGTGGCTGGTGGAGCTCAACAACCAACTGCGGGTGGCCTCCCTGGAGGTGGAGAAGGAGATCCAGCGGATCCTGGGGGAGCTCTCTTGCGCCGTTGCCGCGACCGAGGAGGCCATCCGGGTGGACCAGGAGGTCATGGCCCATCTGGATCTGATCCACGCCCGCGCACGATTGTCCATGAGCTACCAGGGCTCCGTGCCTCAGATTTCGGCGCAGGGGGAGGTGGCCATTCGCGGCCTGCGGCATCCCATCCTGGCCCTGCGCAACGTGGGCGTCGTTGCCAATGATCTGGTCCTGGACCCCGGGGCGCGCATGCTGGTGATATCCGGCCCCAACGCCGGCGGAAAGACCGTCTTGCTCAAGGCGGCGGGCCTGGCGGCCTTGATGGCACGGGCCGGTCTGGCGATCCCGGCGGATGCGGGCTCGCGCCTGCCCTTTTTCACCGGCGTCTTCGCCGACATCGGGGACCAGCAAGACCTCCATGAGGACGTCTCCACATTCTCGGGACACATGCGCAATGTGCGGCTCATCCTGGAGGCGGCCGACCAGGGGTCCCTGGTGCTACTGGACGAGCTGGCAGGCTCCACCGACCCCCACGAGGGGACCGCCCTGGCGCTGGCCGTTCTGGAGCGCCTCCAGAGCCAGGGAAGCCGGGTGCTCGTCAGCACCCACTACGCGGCCGTCAAGGCCTGGGCCCAGGACCGACCCGGGGTCAAGAACGCCGCAATGGGATTCGACTGGGAGCGCATGGTCCCCACGTACCGACTCCATCCGGGCCTGGCAGGTCGCAGCTCGGCACTGGAGATCGCAGGGCGTATGGGGCTGCCCGAGGGGGTCCTGGCCGATGCGGCCGCCCGCCTGCGGGGGGATGAGGTGAACCTGGAGGCCCTCCTCCGGGAGGTGGAGAGGCAGCGCCAGATTCTCGACGCGCGGGAGGAGCAAGGCCGATTGCTCAATGCGCGGCTGGCCGAGGCAGTGGCGCTTCAGGAGAAGCTGGCAACGTCCCTGCGCCAGGAGAGAGAGGCGTTCCTTCGTGAAAAGCGGGGGCGCCTTTCCTCCGAGATTCGGGAGGCCCGGCAACGCATCCGGGAGGCCCTTCGCAGCCTGGAGCGATCGGCCGCGGGGCGGGATGTGGAGGCGGCGAGGGCAGTGATCAGAGGCGTGGAGGCGGGGATGCGCCCGCCCCCTCTGGCTCCGGCCCGCGCCCCCCTCCCCCTGGGGGCGGTGCATGCTGGAGATCCGGTGGAGGTGCTCCCCATCGGACAACGGGGGATCCTCCTCGATGAGCCGTCTGACTCCCGAGGGCGTCTGCGGGTCCGGGTGGGGGGCAAGGAGCTGTCCGTGCAGCGGGACTCCCTGGGGGGCGTGGAGGCCCCTGGGGGGCCCGGGCCGGCCAGGGTGCCTGGGGCGGAGATCCGGGGGCCTGCCGCCGGGGAGATCCCTTCGGAATTGGACCTGAGGGGGATGCGGGTGGATGAGGCCCTGGAGTCCGTGGCACGATACCTGGATCAGGCCCTGCTTGGAAGGCGCCATGAGGTGCGCATCGTTCACGGACACGGCACGGGGGCGCTCAAGCAGGCCGTTCGCCAGTGGCTCTCCCAATGTCCATGGATCGGAGGGTTCCGGCCCGGGCAGCGCGGGGAAGGGGGAGATGGGGCCACCGTGGTGTGGTGGATGGATGAGCGGGCGCCCGGGGGCGCCGCCGGCGGCTGAGTGTGGAAGAGACCCGTTGTGCGGGAGAGGACTCATTGCGAAGGAGGGTGGAAACGATGACAGGGAGCAACCCGTTGGAGACGAATTCCCGGGGGCCGGTGAGGATTCAGGACAATACCTTTCGGGACGGACACCAGTCCCTGCTCGCCACGCGCATGCGCACCGAGGACATGATCCCCTTGGCCGAGGAGATGGACGCGGTGGGCTTCTGGGCCATGGAGGTCTGGGGCGGGGCCACCTTTGACACCATGCATCGCTTCTTGGATGAAGATCCGTGGGAAAGGCCCAAAATCCTCAAGAAGTACGTGAAGAAAACCCCGTTTGCCATGCTCCTGCGGGGCCAGAACCTGGTGGGGTATCGGAACTACCCGGACGATGTGGCCCGGGCCTTTGTGGAGCGGGCGTGCGACGTGGGAATCGAGGTCTTCCGCATCTTCGACGCCCTCAATGACTTCCGGAACTTCCAGACGTGCGTGGAGGTCGTCAAGAAAAATAGGAAGCATTTTCAAGCTGTTATATGTTATTCACTCACGCAACGCCGCATGGGCGGTGAGGTGTTCAACCTGGACTACTATCTGGGGAAGGCCAGGCGCCTTCTGGAGATGGGGGCGGACTCCATCTGCATCAAGGACATGGCCGGTCTGATCTCCCCGTACGATGCATACGATCTGGTGCGGGCCCTCAAGGGCACCGTGACCGTGCCCATCCACCTCCACACCCACTGCACATCGGGGATGGCCGAGATGTCTTACCTCAAGGCCGTGGAGGCCGGAGTGGACATCCTGGACTGCTGCATGGCCCCGCTGGCCCTGCGCACCTCCCAGCCGGCCGTGGAACCCATCGTGGCGGCGTTGACGGGAACGGGCCGGGATACGGGCCTGGACCTGAAGACCTTGCTGGGCTTGAGCCGCAAGCTGGAGCCCATTGTCGAGAAGTACCGCCATCTGCTGGACACAACCCGTGTGGCCACCATCGACGTGGGGGTCTTGGAGCACCAGATCCCCGGTGGGATGATCTCCAATCTGGTCAGCCAGTTGCGGGAGAACAACAACGTCCATCGCCTGCCCGAGGTGTATGAGGACCTTCCCCTGACACGGCGGGAGCTGGGGACCCCGCCTCTGGTCACCCCCACGTCCCAGATCATCGGAGTCCAGGCGGTCCTCAACGTCCTGTTCGGCCGGTACCGGATGATCGCCAACCAGGTCAAGGACCTCTGTTACGGCCTGTACGGAGAGACGCCCACGGCCCTTGACCCCGAGGTGCGCAAGAAGGCGCTCAAGGGATACAAGCGGGGAACGGAGCCGTTCACGGGCCGGCCGGCGGACATCCTGGAGCCCGAGCTGGAGGAGTTGCGCCGTTCCCTGGGTGGGCTGGCGCGCAACGAGGAGGAGCTTCTCATCGCCGCCCTGTACCCCACCACGGGTCGAGAGTTCCTGGAAAAAAAACACGGCGTTCCCAGGGGCGACGAGGGGCAGAGCATGGAGTAGGGGCCGGAGGCCGGGGGCCACGCGGCACGCCGCCGGGTCACGAGTCGTGATCCTCTTCATCCGGGGGGAGAAAGCGACGGATGAAATCCGTGGTGTAGACGCCGCTGCGGAAATCAGGGTCGTCCATCACGCGCAGGTGCAACGGGATGGTGGTCTTGAGGGGGTGGATGAGGAACTCCCCCAGGGCGCGTTTCATGATCCGGATGGCCCCCTCGCGGGTCCGGTCATGGGCGATGAGCTTGCCGATGAGGGAATCGTAGTACATGGGCAGCTCGTAGCCCGGGTACAGGTGGGTGTCGAGCCGGACCCCGAATCCTCCCGGGGGGCGGTATGTCTCCACGGTGCCCGGAGAGGGGAGGAAGCCCCGCTCCGGGTCCTCGGCGTTGATGCGGCACTCCATGGCCCAGCCGTTGGGGCTTAGGCCCTCCAGGGACGCCGCCAGGTGCCCTCCTGCCGCCAGCCGGATCTGTTCCTTGATCAGGTCCACTCCCGTGACCACCTCGGTCACTGGGTGCTCCACCTGAATCCGGGCGTTGATCTCCATGAAGTAGAAGCGGTCCTCAGGGTCGACAAGGAACTCCACGGTCCCCGCGTTGAAGTAGTCGATGGCCCGGGCCGCGGCAATGGCCGCCCGGGCCATCTGTTCCCGGAGACGGGGCGAGAGGCGGGGGGAGGGGGACTCCTCGATGAGCTTCTGGTATCTCCTCTGGATGGTGCACTCCCGCTCGCCCAGGTGAATGACCCTGCCCGCTCGGTCCGCGAGGATCTGGAACTCGATGTGGCGGGGGGCGTCGATGCGCTTCTCGATGTACACCCGGTCGTCCCCGAAGGAGGCGCGGGCCTCGGAGCGGGCGATGGCAAACTCCTCCATCAGGGCCGACGCATCGCCGCAGACCCGGATGCCCCGTCCGCCCCCGCCGCCCGCGGCCTTGATCATGACCGGGTAGCCGATGCGCTTGCCCAGGGCCAGGGCCTCCTCCACGCCGGGGATGGCCCCCTCACCGCTCGGGATGACCGGCACTCCGGCGGCGCGCATGGCCTCCTTGGCGGCGACCTTGTCGCCGGCCAGGCGAAGGTTCTGGGGGGTGGGTCCGATAAAGACGATCCTCGCGTCCCGGCACGCGCGGGCGAAGGCCTCGCTCTCGGCCAGGTACCCGTATCCGGGATGGATGGCTTGGGCGCCCGTCTCCTGGGCCGCCCTCAGGATGGTTTGGGCATCCAGGTAGCTCTTGCTGCTCATGGCCGGTCCGATGCAGCGCCGCTCGTCGGCCATGAGGGTGTGAAGGCAGTGTCGGTCCGCCTCGGAATGGACCGCGACGGTCCGGATGTCCATCTCGCGGCAGGCCCGAATGACGCGAACGGCGATCTCGCCGCGGTTGGCGATGAGGACTTTGGAAAACATGGGCGACCCTTCTCGAAGATGGGCGAAGGGAGGCTCTCCAGGCGTCACGGGCCCCACAAAGGGAGGACCTGCGCATCCGGGTCCTCACCGAGCTCACCCCTCATGGGCGAGCTCGGACCGTCCCCGCCCCTTCCCCGGGCGCCATAGCCTCCCCCCGGAGGAGGCGCGCAACGGTCGACCGAGAACAAACGGCGGACCGCCTAGGCATCGATCTCGATGACCAGGATGAGATCGTTGTCCCTGAGCGGCGTTTCGTTCTGGGCCACGATCTCCACGATGCGGCCGTCGGCCGGTGATTTCACCTTCTGAAATACCTTCATGGTCTCCAGGAGCGCCAGCACCTGTTTCCTTCGAACCGAGTCGCCCACCTCCACGAAGGGGGGCTGATCGGGGGCCGGCCTCCTGTAGAAGATCCCCGACATGGGCGCCCGCACTTCCACCCTCCTGCCCGAATCGCCCACCACGCTCATGGCTGCATTCCCCTCCCTGGCGAACTTGACACCGCTCTGGCCTTTGTCTAGACTCTGGACCCGCCGAGCCGTCTGCAAGTATCCAAGGAAAAGCGCCTGAGATCAAGCCCTTGTTTGCCCGTCCCCGAGGAGTTGGTTCGGGCCCGGGGTGGGGCCCCCGGGCAGTCATCCAGGTGGGCTTGGGGCAAGAGGGCGCGGGCCCTGAAAGAGAGATGGACGCCATGGGCAAGTGGATGGACGGGTACCTGGGAAAGCTGGCCGCCGTGCGGGAAGAGAACGAGAGGGCCGGAGGAGAGGAGCGCGTGGCCGTCCAGCACGCACTGGGCAAGCTCACGGCCCGGGAGCGGATCCGGAGGCTGGCGGACCCGGGGAGTTTCGAGGAGCTGGGATCCCTGGTCCGGGACGTCCGGGCCTCCCTCGGCAAAGCTGATCGGCCCAGCCCGGCCGATGGCGTGGTCATGGGGATGGCCCGGGTGCAGGGGCGTCCGGTCATGGTCTACGCCACGGACTTCACCGTCATGTCCGGGGCCGTGGGAGATCAGGGAGTCTGGAAGATGGCGGAGTTGGTGGAGATGGCGGGCCAGGAGCAGATGCCCCTTATCGGGATCCTGGACTCGGCCGGCTCCCGCTTCGGATTCAAGGAGGGCCATGTGGGGCTTCACGGCCTGGGCCGCCTGCTGCGGAACTACTGCCGCTACTCGGGGGTCATCCCGAGGATCACGCTCCTGCTGGGGCCGTGCACCGGGCCCCTGGCCCATATTGCGGTCCTCTCGGACTTCCTCATCATGAATCGCAAGACGGCCTTTCTATGGCTGGGGGGAGAGATCGAGTCGCCGGATGCGGGCTCGGCGGAGTTCCACATGGGCCGGGCCGGCCAGTGCGACCTGCTGGCTTCCAGCGATGATGAGGCCGTGGAGCTGACCCGCAGACTCCTGGGCTTCCTCCCCCTGAACTGCTGGGAGAGCCCCCCCGCCGCGGAGCCCACCGATGATCCGGATCGCCGGGAGGAGGCCCTGCTTCACGTCATGCCCGATGATCCCAAGTTCACTTACGATATCCACGAGATCATCGAACTCATCGTGGACCACGGGGAGTTCTTCGAGCTCAAGCAGGACTTTGCCCCTAATATGGTAATCGGATTCGCGCGTTTCGACGGAATGGTCGCCGGCATCGCCGCCAATAACCCCGACGAGCTGAGCGGGATCATGGAGCCGGACTCCTCCGACAAGTATGACCGCTTCCTGATGTTCCTGGATTGCTTCAACATCCCGCTGTTAACCCTATCGGATACCACGGCCTTTCCCCCGGGGGACAAATGGGAGCGCATGGGGGTCATCCGCCATGGAGCCAAGAACCTCCACGGGTACAGCCATTTGACCAACCCCAAGGTGACCGTGGTCCTCCGGCGCTCCTACGGCGGTTCCAACATTGTCATGGGATGCGCCAAGATGGGGCCGGATTTCATCTATGGATGGCCCACGGTGGAATTCGCCCCCACCGGCCCTGAGATCATCGTGCACGCGGTCTTCCACAAGCAACTTGCCAAGGCCAAGGAGGACGGCAACTACGACCAGGTCTACAACTTCTTCCTGGGCATCCTGCGGGAGATGTTCAGCGTCATGAACATGGGGAAGACGTACACATCGTGGTACACGGTGCACGAGGTCATCGATCCCCGGGAGACCCGCCCTCGCGTCATCAGGGCGCTCCGGGCAACGACTCGGAAACGCGAGGCGCTCCCAGAGAAGCGGCGCTTCGTCAAGCCGGCTTGAGGGAGAGCGGTGCTCATTCCACGGAAAGGCGGATGCCATGGGTCAACGGATGGATGAGGCCATCAGGCGCTACCGGGAGATCCAGGAGAAGAACCTCTTGGGTGGGGGCCTGGATCAGATCGAACGGCAGCACAGCCGCGGCAAGCTCACGGGCAGAGAGCGGATCGACATCCTGGTCGACCCAGGGACCTTTCGGGAACTGGGTTCCTGCGTGAACACTACGGGGACCCGCATCGACGGCCGGGTCATCGATGCCCCGTGCGACGGCGCCGTGGTGGGAACGGGGGAGGTCAACGGCCGCCTGGTGGTAATCCATGCCAGCGACTTCACGGTCCTGGGCGGCTCGGTTGCCGTCCAGAATCTTTTCAAGTGCTGCCGGTCCCTGGAGATGGCTGCGGCCTGGGGCGTCCCCATGGTCAACCTCCTGGACTCCTCGGGGGGACGACTGGGCTACAAGGATGTGCCCATGGCAGGGGTCGACTGGCAGTTTCGCCTGCAGTCGCTCTACTCCGGGGTCGTCCCCCAGATCACCGTGCTCATGGGTCCATGCATCGCCGGCGGGGCGTACCTGCCGGCGCTGTGCGACTTCCTCATCATCAGCCGGATCTCGGGGAACTTGTGGCTGGGAGGGCCGCGACAGACCGCGGCGGCCACCTCCGAGCAGATCGACCGGAGCGTCGGCGGGGCCGACTATCACATGGAGCTCACGGGCACCTGTGACATGGTGGGCGACGACGACCGGCAGTCCATCCTCCAGTGCCGCGAGCTGCTGCGCTACCTCCCCCAGAATTGCCGGGAACGACCGCCGGCCTGGGCCTTCAGGGGCGAGTCTGGGGCGGAGGCGGTGGCCCTGGAGAAGCTGGTGCCGGACGACTTCGGAGAGCCCTACGACATGCACCGCGTCATCGAGGCCCTGGTGGACGACGGGGAGTACTTGGAGATCAAGGAGCGGTATGCGACACAGCTCATCACGTGCTTCTGCCGGTTCAACGGGCAGACGGTGGGACTTGTGGCCAACAATCCCATGCACCGGGGGAGCACCCTGGAGATCGATGCGTGCGACAAGTACTATCGGTTTCTCCAGGTCCTGGACGCGTATAACATCCCGTTGGTCAACCTCACGGATACGCCCCCTGCGGTCCCGGGGGAGGGCCAAGAGGCCAGGGGCCTGCTTCGGCACGTGGGGAAGATCGTGGATGTATATGCCACATCCACCATCCCCAAGATCAGCGTGATCCTGCGGGAGGCGTACGCCGATGCGGGGAGCATGGTCATGGGCGGTCTCAAGAGCATGGGCACGGACCTCATCTTCGCATGGCCCATGGCCCGCTTCGCGGTGGAGGCCTCCGGCGTCGACTACGGCAGGCTCCGCGGCATGGGCATCGAGGAGGACGCCCGCGAGGCGTATCTCCACCACGCACGGGAAAAGGTGGATGTGTTCGATGTGGCCCGGAGCTGGACCGCCCAGATGGTGGACGAGATCATCGAGCCCAGAGAGACGCGAAGGCGGATCATCGAGGCCCTTGCTCTGACAGGAAATCGTGTTGAGAAGCTGCCGGCTCGGGCCAAGGCCCACGGGACCGGTCCCACCTGAATCCAACGCGTGCCCAAGGCGAACGGAGGGAGCCATGCGCGACAAGACCAAGACCATCATCACGTGTGCGCTGACGGGGGTTCTCACCGATCCCCAGGTGCATCATGTCCCGGTCACGCCCGAGGAGATGGCCGAACACGCCGCCCAGGCCCGAGACGCCGGGGCCTCCATCGTCCACTGCCATTTCCGGAACCAGGATCCGGGCAAGGGCCATCTGCCCACGTGGGATCTGGGCACAGTGGGAGCCATCCTCGCCGCCATCCGGGCGCGGGTTCCCGACCTGATCATCAACATGAGCACGGGTGTGCCCGGCCCCGACATCTCCGGGCCCCTGGCCTGTCTGGAGGCGTTCAAGCCCCAGATGGCCGCCTGCAACGCCGGCTCCCTCAACTACCTCAAATGCCGGGAGGACGGTTCGTGGGCCTGGCCGCCCATGCTGTTCGACAATCCCGTGGACAAGGTGAAGCGGTACTTGGACGTGATGCGGGCCCACGCCATAGTTCCCGAGTTCGAGTGCTTCGACACGGGGATCGTGCGCAGCGTAGGCCTGTTCCGCAGAAACGGGATGTTCGAGGGGGCCGCCCATATCTCCCTGGTTATGGGCGTGGCCAGCGGCATGCCGGCCAAGGCCTCCTGGCTGCCGCTTCTCGAGGAGGAGATGCCTGTTGGGAGCCACTGGCAGGTGATCGCCGTTGGGAGGCAGGAGGTGTGGGGCCTGCATCGCCGCTGCGTGGAACTGGGCGGCAACGTCCGGACCGGACTGGAGGATACCTTCTACCTGCCAAACGGTGAGAAGGCAAGGAGCAACGGCCAGCTCGTGGAGGCCCTGGCCCGCGTGGTGCGGGAGGTGGGCCGGGATGTTGCCAGTCCGGCCGAGGCCCGGGAGATGCTGGGCATCCGCAACTGAGGGAGGAGACCCATGGGCGAGAGCCTGGAAATCCTGTATGAAGTGGAGGGCCGGGTCGCCACCATCACCCTCAACCGTCCCGAGGCCAGAAACTCGTTGACCCCGAACATGATCGCGGCCATGGGAGAGATGCTGGGACGCGCCGAGGGCGACGGGGCCGTGGGCGCAGTGGTCCTGACGGGGGCCGGCGGCAAAGCCTTTTGCACGGGGGCGGACCTGGCCGCGGGGCTGGGAGGAGACCAGTCCTTCCTCCAGCGGCACGAGGGGCGCGGCGCGTTCGCGCGTCTTTTGCTCGAGATGAACCGATGCAGGAAGCCCATCTTGGGGGCGGTGGAGGGGTACTGCCTGGCGGGTGGCGTGGGGCTTTGCCTCTCGTGCGATCTGGTGGTGGCCAGCGACGACGCCCAGTTCGGCCTCCCCGAGATCCAGCGCGGGCTTTGGCCCTACATGGTGACCGGGATGCTCATCCGGAACGTGGGCCGCAAGAAGGCCCTGGAGCTGTGCATGACCGGGGCGCGGATCTCGGCGGCCGAGGCAGAGCGTGTGGGCATGATCAACCGCTGCGTGCCCAAGGCCGAGTTCCGGGGGCATGTGGCCGAGACGGCGGCCACCCTGGCCTCATTCAGCCCGGCGGTCATGGGGCTGGGCAAGCGGTCGTTTTACACCATGGCCGACCTTCCCGTGGAGGCGGCCCTGGAGTACCTCAACTCCCAGCTGACCCACAACACCCAGCTGGAGGACCTGGGCGAGGGGATCGCCGCCTTCCTGCAGAAGCGCGAACCCCAGTGGAAGGGGCGCTGAGTCGGGGCCGCTTCTCTTGCCGTCTTACCCCGAATTGTGGGTAAGGGGCGCGCAGAGCGTCCTGGTGTGTGTTCATGGCGCAGCG
>CAZEPJ010000076.1:0-21141 GCA_964514105.1 uncultured Desulfarculaceae bacterium
AGCGAGCACTTGTCTTGACAACACGGGACCTATCGACTATTGGATACTACGTTGGTAGGGAGAAGGCTCCAACATACAGGCGAAGCTGGTTTCCCCCCTGCCCTTGCCCCCGCTTCGGTTCTCCTGGTCCAACCTCGGCGGTCCATTCCGAGCGGGGATTGGCGCACCGGGAGGGCAGGGTGCCGACGGGGGACGCCTCCCGTGCCGTGCCCAGGGGCGGGGGCGGCGGGGGAAGAAGCGTTGTCCGTCACCCTTAACCTTCAGACGAAAGGAGCGGCCAGATGAACGCATGGAGGATGGGATGTGCAGTGGCGTTGTCCTGCGCGTTGGCACTGGCCTCGGGGGCGACCGAGGCGCGGGCCCAGGCCAAGCCGGGGGGGACGGCGACCCTCAAGATCTCGCACCAGTGGCCGGGCGGGACCCTGGACAAGGGGGATTTTCGGGACCGGCTCTGCCGCCTCTTCGCCAAGGAGGTGGAGGAGAGGAGCCAGGGGGGGCTCAAGTTCGAGATCCATCCCGCTTCCGTCCTGTTCAAGCCCGTGGCCCAGTACGACGCCCTTCTCAAGGGGGCCCTGGACCTGTGCGTCTTCCCACTGGATTATGCCGCCGGGAAGGTCCCCCAGTTCTCCGTGACGCTCATGCCTTGCATCGTGAAGGATCACCAGCAGGCCATGCGGTGGAAGGACGCGGCCATCGGCCGGGAGATCGAGAAGATCTGCGAGCAGAACGGGATGAAGATCGTGACCTGGATCTGGTGCGGGGGAGGGATCGCCGGCCGGGAAAGACCCCTCAAGTTGCCCGGGGATCTCAAGGGGTTGAAGGTGCGGGCCGCCGGGAAGATGTTCGAGACCATGCTGCACGAGGGCGCGGGGGCCGCCATCACCAGCATGCCGTCGTCCGAGATCTACTTCGCCCTTCAGACCGGGGTGCTCGATGCTTGCCTGACATCGTCCTCGTCGTTCGAGTCTTATCGGCTCTACGAACAGGTCAAACACTACACCTCTCCCAGACAGACGGCCATCTGGTACATGCTCGAACCACTGGTGATCTCCACCATATCGTTCAAGAAGCTCTCCCCCGAGCACCAGAAGGTGATCCTCGACGTTGGGAAATCCATGGAGAAGTTCGCCCTGGATGAGGCCATCAAGGACGACACGGAGGTCAGCAACCTGTTCCGGGAAAAGGGCGTCCAGGTCTACGACATGACGGCGGGGGACTTCACGGCATGGAAGGATGTGTCCGAGAAGACGGCGTGGAAGGCGTTCTCCGAGAAGGTCAAGGGGGGTAAGGAGCTGCTGGAGATGGCCCTGGCGGTGAAGTGACGGATCTGGGATGGGGCGAAGGGGGAAGGGCGAGGCCTGACGGGGCCCCAGCCGGGGGAGCGCTGTGGGGGCCCGGCGCCTCGTGGAATTCCGGATGCAAGGGGGGGGATACGACCATGATTGCGGGCATTCGAAAGACGGCCCGGGCCGTCGAGGCCTTCAACCGAACCATGTATTGGGTCAGTGCGGTGGCAATCCTGCTCTCGTCCCTCATCCTCACCTACGAGGTGGTGATGCGTTACCTGCTCCGGATCCCCACCATCTGGGAGATCGAGTCCGCCATTTACCTGGGGGTGCTCGCCACGTTCCTGGGCGCCGCATACGGCCTCAGGGACGGCGCCCATATCAACATCGACCTCGTGGTCCGGGTCCTGTCCCCGAGGGCGAAGCGGCGGCTCGAGGTCGTCAACTCGTCTCTGGCCCTCCTGTTCTGCGGATACGTGGCATTCAAGGGTTGGGAGTTGTTCTGGGAGGCCCTGGCCAGGGGGTGGCGCTCCGAGACCATCTGGGGCCCTCCCTTGGCCATCCCGTATTTCTTTCTGCCCTTTGGGATGAGCCTTCTCTCTCTCCAGTTCCTCATCCATATATTTCGATTGACGGAGCCGCCAACGCCTGGCGCCGCCCACTGAGCATCGGCATCGAAGGGAGCGTGCAGCCGTGGATCCCATCGTCCTTGGCGCAATCGTCATCACCATCCTGTTTCTGGCCCTGTTCAGCGGCATGCCCATCGCCTTCGGTCTCGGCGTCCCTTCCCTGGTTTTCATGTACCTCTTCCTGGATCCCGCTCAGTTCGATCTGACAGCCCTGGTCATGTTCGACGGGGTCAACGACTTCGGATTGCTGGCCATCCCGCTGTTCGTGCTCATGGGGGCCATCGTCGCGGTGACCCCGTGCGGGGCGGATCTGTACGAGGGGATCCACCGGTGGCTCTTTCGACTCCCGGGGGGCCTGGCCATCAGCAATGTCGTGGCGTGCGCCATCTTCTCGGCCCTTTGCGGATCCAGCCCGGCCACGGCAGCCGCCATTGGCACCATGGGCATCCCCGAGATGCGAAAGCGGGGGTATCCCGAAAGCCTCGCCTGCGGTTCCATCGTGGGAGGGGGGGCGCTGGGCAACCTCATCCCTCCGGGGGTCGTCCCCATCGTCTACGGCATCGCCACCCAGACGTCCATCGGGAAGCTGTTCATCGGGAGCGTCATCCCGGGGATCATTGCCACGGCCGTGATGTGCCTGTGGGTGGTGTTCTACTCCCAGCGGGTGCGAAGGCGCGCAGCCCGGGGCGGGGTGCATGCCGGGATGTCCACGTCGAGGGGCTCGGGTGCCGAGTTCTTCGGGGACGTGACCTACTCCCTGCGCGAGCGGCTGGCGGGCATCGGGAAGGTGAGCCCCTTCATGCTGCTGGTGGTGTTTCTCCTGGTGGTTCTCTACGGCGGGTACGCCACGCCGAGCGAGGCCGCGGGGGTTTCGTCCATCGCCACCTTCGTCATGGTCATCGTCATCTATCGCCTGCGGTCGTTCAAGGCGTATCGCGACATCATGGAGATGACGGTGCGCGAAAGCACGATGATCATGCTTATCATCGCCAGTTCTTTTCTCTTTACCACACTGCTTACCAAGCTCTACATCACCCAGGCCATCACCCAGTCCCTGGTGGACTGGGGGCTTAACAAGTGGGCCCTGATGGTCATGATCAATATCTTCTTTCTCATCCTCGGCTGTCTGCTGCCGCCCGTGGCCATCGTCCTGATCGCATGCCCCATCCTTCAGCCCGTCATCCACGCGTACGGCTTCGACCCCGTGTGGTTCGGCATCATCATGACCATCAACATGGAAGTGGGCATGATCACCCCGCCCTTCGGGCTGAACCTGTTCGTGGTCAAAGGGATCGCCCCCAGCATCCCGCTGGAGCGGATCCTGCTGGGATCGGTTCCCTTCGCCGTATGCCTGATCGTGACCATCGTCGTGTGCTCGCTCTGGCCGGAGCTGATCACCTGGCTGCCCGACAAGATGATCAAGTGACGGGGCGAGGGACGGGCGGAGTTCAGCGCGGGGTCCCGTCGCACATGGCGTCCATCTGGGCCGGGCTGTACGTGTGGATGAAGGGGTCGGCGCAGCGGATGTCGTGCACGCCGAAGCAGCTGTAACACTTGACCAGCACCTCTTTGAAATGCAGATCCCGGACCTCCTCCGTGGTGAGCGGCTGGCACCCGGCCCAACCGGCCACGGCCACGAACCCCAGGAACGCCGCCACGACCCTTCGCCTCTTCATCACCCCCCCCTGCACAGAGAGCCCCGGATGTGACCGCGGGTGCCCTAGCCAGCGATCACACAGGCACGACGGTCACCTCGCCATGGGAGACCCGGTGCATGGCCCCGTCGTCCCCCCGGACCAGGAGGCTCCCATCCTCATCCAGGTCCTCGGCGCGGCCCAGTACGGCCGTTCCCTTCCCCTCCACCCTCACCCGGACGCCCAGCGTGTCGCTCAGGGAACGCCACGCCCCGCGAATGGACTCGAATCCCTCTGCTCGAAGCGCCTCCCACAGTTGCTCCATCTCCCAGAGCAGTGCGCCCAGGACCCGCGCCCTGGAGAAGGGCCGCCCGGCCTCCTGGGCCAGGGAACCGGCCTTGTCCTGCAATGCCTCGGTCAGCTTGTCCAGGGGGGTGTTGACATTGATCCCGATGCCCACCACCAGATGGTGGATTCGCCCCCCCCACGCCTCCATCTCGGTCAGGACGCCTGCCACCTTTCGGCCGTTGACCAAGACGTCGTTGGGCCACTTGATCCGGGCATCCAGATCCGAGACCTCCCGGATGCATCTGCACACCGCCACCCCGGCCATCAGGGTTACCCGCGGGGCCCTGGGCGGCTCGAAGCTGGGTCTGAGGATTAGGGATAGATAGAGTCCGCCCCCCGGGGGGGATGACCACGTCCGGCCCAGCCGCCCCCTGCCCGCCTGCTGGCTCTCCGCCACGACCACGGTTCCCTCCGCACATCCGGCATGGGCCAGCTCCCGGGCTCGATCGTTGGTGGAGCCGAGCTCGGGGTAGTGATGGATACCGGCCCTGCCGAACGCCCGGCCCCGGACGTGACGCAGCACTTCTTCCGGCAAAAGGTCCGACCAGGGTCCGGCAAGCAAGAGCCCGTCGGGTTCACAGGGTGTACAGGGTTTCGTCCACGTTGGGCCGGACCCCACGGCGCTTTCCCCCTTTCTTGGCGAACATGGAAAGGGGATCCGCGTCGTCCAAGAGGTCTCCCATCTCGGCCTCGACCTGTTCCGGATCCTCCCCCGACTCCATCCGGCTGAGGGCCTCCTCCATGGCCGGCCCCAGATTCAGGCCGGTCATGTCCGAGAGTTTCCTCATCAACTGGGCGGCCTGCCTCGGGTCGTCTTCATTGATCCCCTCGGCTTCCTGGGCCAGGGCGGCCATGGCCTGCTCCATTCTGGATTCGTCCATGTCCGGGATGGGGGAGTCGTCGTCGCCCTCGTCACCCTTTCCCCTTCGCAGGGTGGCGAACGGCGAGAGGAGCCGCTCCAGAGCCCTTCTCGGGCACTTGGGGCAGGCCGGACGCTTCTCCGTGTTGACGGTGTGGCTGAAGAAACTGAAGATGGTGTTGCAGTCCGGGCAGAAGAATTCATAGATGGGCATGGCAGCAACCTCTGGGGGTTCTCGGTGGGACTGGCCGCCGCGGTCGGCCATCCCAGAGGATTATTCCGGATTCCTCCACCTGGGGTCAAGCCCCCCCGCAGGCCGCTGCCGCCCGCCGGGTGTCCGGGCCGGCGGCAGCGGCTCCGGGCCGGAAGGTCCGAGGGGCAGATGGGTTGTTGTGCGGCTCCAGGGCGGTTGACAGGCCAGCGGCCTGCTGGTAGGGTCCACGGGGAGGGCAACGGCGCGGAGGCGGGCCCGATCACCGGCGCAGGATGGCCTCCATATGACGCTCGATGCGCTCCAGGAAGGGATTGCGTCCGGTCCCAGGGTCCTCCAGAAAAGTCTGGAGGTTGCCCATGGCCTGGAACCGCTTGAGGACCACATGTTTGTAGAAGAGGGGGGTCTTGCGGATCAGGGTTTCGGCGCTCTCGAAGCGCTGCACCCCGGCGGCGGCCAGGGACACGTCACCCTCGTGCTCGTAGGCCTCATGGAACTCCTCAAAGAGCAGGGGGAGCTTTTCCACATAGCTCGGGTCGGCCATCTGGGCCAGCAGATCGGCCGTCCCCAGCGCGTAGCCAAGAGACCGGCAGGCCTTGGACTGGAAACGGTCCTGTTCCATCTCGGCCTTGACGCCCGTGCATCGGATCATTTCTTCCACGCATTTGTGCTCGCGGGGGGTATAGCCGAGGGGGGGCAGGTAGGAGCGGGCGAATGCCACGCTTCGCTCGATGTGCTGGAAGGTGTACTTGGCCCCTGTGCCTCGGGCGTCGTCCACCGTGCGGATGTATCCCGAATCGTGAAGCAGCACGGCGATGAGGCCCAGCTCCACGTCTCTGGACGAGATCCGGTGGCGGGCCTCCTTGCCCATGCCGGCCACCATGCGGCAAAACGGAGGGATGAGTCGCAAGGTGTGTTCCAGGTCGTGATATCGGGTGTCGCACGACCGGTACCCCGGAAAGCGTCCCTCGAACAGCGCCGTGACATCCTCCATGATCCGGCGGAAGCGGGAAAGGGAGATGCCGCGGAAGGCGGTCGCCTGCAGCCAGCGTGCCCATCCCATGGCCTGGTCCGGGGACGGAGCTCTCCAGTGGGCCAGCGGGGGTTGCAGTAAGGCGCCCTTGTCCGTCGCCTCCACGACAAACGGGATCATGACCTGGCTCCTGAGCATGACGGCCCCCCTTCCTGCGACGCTGACGCATTGTCCGTCAAGGCGCCCAGGGGCGCTATGAAGCCGGTCACGCCCGGGGAGTGAAATCCATCACAGCCGCCGCAAGCCGGGAGGAGCACACCATGAACCTCATCCCCGTCCTGAGGAGCATCCCCCTGTTTGCCGGCCTGGGGCAAGAGGATCTGACGCGACTGGCGGGATCCCTGATCCGGCGGCGATACCCCCGGGGGCAGGCGATCTTCCACAAGGGCGACGAGGGGGGAAGTCTTTACATACTCCAAAGTGGGCGCGTCAAGGTGGTGATCCCCTCCTCCCAGGGCGAGGAGATGATCCTGGCCATCCTGTCGGCCGGGGAGATCCTGGGCGAACTCTCCCTTATCGACGGCAAGCCCCGTTCGGCGACGGTGGAGACCCTGGAGGAGACCGAGGTGCTGTGCTTGCGCAGGGACGACTTCCTGGGCTTTCTGGCCAGCCGGTTCGACGCGGTGCTCCGGGTGCTGGAGGTCCTCTCCAGGAGGCTCCGGGACACCGACGCCCTGTTGGCGGAGACCCATTTCCTGGACATCACCTCGCGCCTGGCCAAGAAGATCCTGGACCTGGGCAAGCTGTTCGGAGCCGAGGAGGCGGGACGGATTCGGATCCCCCTGCGGGTCACCCAGAAGGACCTGGCCTCCATGGTGGGTGCTACGAGGGAGAGCGTCAACAAGCAACTTCGATGGCTGCGGGAGGAGGGGCTGGTCCTGCTCGATGGCGGGCATCTGACCATCCTGGATCCCATCCGGCTGGCCCGGCGGGCCCGGGCCGAGGGCGAAGGGGCAGGGTGAGCCGTCCGGTCCTGCGGCCGGCCTTTGTCCCGACGGTCCCCGGCGCGGGAGGCCCCACGGTCCTGGATGAGCCGGAGCCGTTTCTCATGACGCGGGCCCCTCCCTCATGCGCCTCAAGTGCACCATGAGGGCCGCCATGGCCGCCGGCGTGACGCCGGAGATGCGGGAGGCCTGGCCCAGGCTCACGGGCCGGAGGCGGGAGAGCTTCTCCACCACCTCGGCGGACAGGCCGTGGACCGCACCGTACTGCAGGCCCGGCGGTATGACCTCCCGCTCCATGGCCCGGAAGCGCTCCACGTCCTTGAGCTGTCGATCGATGTATCCGTCGTACTTGACCTGGATCTCCACCTCCTCCACCACGTCCGGGGGGAGGGCGGGACGGTCCGGGTCCAGGTCCGCCAGATGGGCGTACCGGATCTCGGGCCGGCGCAAGAGGGCCCGCAGGCTGACGCCCTCCTCGATGGGGCTGGAGCCCGCGGCCCGAAGCGCCCGATGGGCGGCCTCACCGGGCCGCGCCCGCTTCGTCTCCAGCCGCTCCAGCTCCGCTCGGATCGCCTCGCGCTTGCGGCAGAAGGCATCGTAGGCCTCGTCGTCCACCAGGCCCACCCGGCGACCCGCGTCCCGCAGCCGCAGATCGGCGTTGTCCTCCCGCAGCAGGAGGCGATACTCGGCCCGGGAGGTGAACATGCGGTACGGCTCCTGGGTCCCCCGCGTGATGAGGTCGTCTACCAGGACCCCCAGGTACGCGTCGCATCGATCCAGGATCAAAGGATCGGCCTGCTCCAGGGCCAGGGCTGCGTTGATGCCCGCCAGCAGGCCCTGGGCCGCCGCCTCCTCGTACCCCGAGGTCCCGTTGATCTGTCCTGCCAGATAGAGCCCCGGGATGTCCTTCACCTCCAGGGTCGGGCCCAGGTGGGTGGGGTCCACGAAATCGTACTCGATGGCGTACCCCGGCCGCACGATTTCCGCCCGCTCCAGCCCCTCCATGGAGCGCACCATGCGCACCTGGACGTCCAGGGGAAGGCTCGTGGGGATGCCGTTGGGGTAGACCTCCGAGGTGTCCAGGCCCTCGGGCTCCAGGAAGATCTGGTGGCGATCCTTGTGCGGAAAGCGAACCACCTTGTCCTCGATGGATGGGCAGTACCGGGCCCCGGTCCCCTGGATGACACCGCTGTACAGGGGGGAGCGGTCCAACCCCCCTCGGATGATGTCGTGGGTCTTTGGGTTGGTGTACGTGATGTGGCACGCCACCTGGGGCAGGGGGATCTCTCGCGTGGAGAAGGAGAAGGGTACCGGCGGGTCGTCGCCCCACTGGGCCTGGAGCGCCGAGAAATCCACGGTCTTTCCGTCCAGACGAGGGGTGGTGCCCGTCTTGAGGCGGCCCACGCGCAGCCCCAGGTCCTTGAGACATCGCGACAGGCCCACCGAGGGCAGATCCCCCAGGCGCCCTGCGGGAAACCGGGTGAGCCCGATGTGGACGAGGCCCTGAAGGAACGTGCCGGTTGTCACCACCACGGACGGGGCCTCCAGCCGCTCCCCCCAGGAAGTCTCCACGCCCGCCACCCGCCTCCCCGTCATGAAGATGCGCTCCACCATGGCCTGGCGGATCACGATGTGTGGCTGGCGCTCCAGGACAGCCCGCATTCGCCGGGCGTATCGAGCCATGTCTGCCTGGGCCCTGGAGGACCGAACGGCCGGCCCCTTCTTGGTGTTGAGGCGGCGGAACTGGATGCCCGTTTCATCGATGTTCCGGGCCATCTCGCCCCCCAGGGCGTCGATCTCCCGGACGAGCTGCCCCTTGGCCAGCCCGCCCACGGCCGGGTTGCAGGACATCCAGGCGATGTGGTCCACGTTGCTCGTGACGAGCAACGTACGGTGCCCCTTGCGCGCCGCGGCCAACGCCGCCTCGCACCCCGCATGCCCCGCCCCGACGACGATGACTTGGTATCGCTCCATGCCCGATGTCCTCGTGTAATGCCATGATCATAGCACGGGCATTCAACGTCTCTCAATTTGCGCTGTGCGCACAGGTCCCAGGCAGTGGGATCGTCGTCCTTCCCTTTTCCCTTGACTACCCGGCCCATATTTGCTACTTGGTATACCAAACTGCGAAATACCAAGAGTCGACTTCATGATCCGATCGCCGAGACAGGGGGAACTGAGGCTTCCCATCAAGCGGATCCAGGCGCCCGCGCGGCTCAGCGAGATGGCGTACGAGCGCATCAAGTCGAGCCTCATCAGCGTGGAGATGTCACGCCTGCCGGACGAGGGCCGCATCGACGAGCGGGAGCTGGCCGCCCGGCTGGGGATCAGCCGGACCCCCCTTCGGGAGGCGATCCACCGGCTGGTGAGCGAGGGGTTCCTGCGGGTGGTGCCCCGCAAGGGGATCTACGTGGTCAAGAAGACCAAGGGGGAGATCGTGGAGATCCTGCTGGTGCGGGCCGCCCTGGAGGGGATGGCGGCGCGGCTGGCCACGAAATACGTCTCCCAGGCGGACGTGCGGCGGATGCGGGAGATCTTCGCGCCCTTCGATCCGGACAGCGTGAGGGACCACGCCTCCCGGTACTCGGAGGCCAACATCCGGTTCCACGAGCTGGTGGTGGGGCTCAGCCGATGCGGCAAGCTCGTGGAACTGGCGGGCAACCTCTTCGAGCATATCCGCTGGGTGCGGTTCCGGGCGGGGGCTTTCCAGGAGCGCCACGGCGCCACCCTGCTGGCCCACCGGGAGATCATCGACGCCCTGGAGCAGCGGGACCCGGATCTGGCCGAGCGCAGGATGCGCGAGCACATCGAGAAACTGGCCCGATACATCGAGGAGCGGGTGGAGACGCTTCCATGAGGATCTCGTTCCGGGCCGTGCCCCCGGTGGGATGCGGGGTCCTTCCGTCCGAAAGGCCGAGACGACGGCCGGATTCCGGCGTGCGCCCGAATAGAGGACTGCCGCACCGGTCGGCACCCTGACAGGAAAGCGTCCCCCGGTGTTTCGAGGAGGTTGGGAGGTTCCATCTCATGAGTCCGAAGCGTGTGGCGAGGGAAGATCTGACCTTGGCCCCGTGCCGGGAGAGTTGCCCGGCCGGGATCGACGTGCCGAGGTACATCCGGCGGATCCGCGAGGGGAAGTTCGACGAGGCGTTGGCCGTGATCCGGGAGCGCATCCCCTTCCCGTCGATTTGCGGGTATGCCTGCTACAGCCCCTGCGAGGCCAGGTGCGGCAACCGCCAGTGCGGCGATCCCATCGCCATCCGTGCCCTCAAGCGCGCGGCGGCCGAGAGGGGCGGCTCGCTGTGGCGAAAGCGGCTCAAGCGGGCTCCCGCGACCGGGAAACGGATCGCCGTGGTGGGCGCGGGCCCCAGCGGCCTCACCGCGGCGTACTACCTGGCCCTCCTGGGCCACAAGGTCGTCGTCCTGGAGGCGCTGGAGGAGGCCGGCGGCATGATGCGGGTGGGGATCCCGGCGTACCGTCTGCCGCGCAAGGCGTTGAACCGGGAGATCGGTTACCTCAAGAGGCTGGGGGTGGAGATCCGGACGGGGTGCCCCGTCGCCTCCCTGGACGGGCTCGTGGGCGAACGGTACGATGCCGTGTACCTGGCCTGCGGGGCCCACCGGAGGGTGCCGCTGGGGATCCCGGGCGACGATGCCCCTGGGGTCCTGGACGGGATCTCGTTTCTCAAGCAGGCCAATCAGGGGGAGTCTGTCTCGCTGGGGGTGCGGGTGGCCGTCATCGGCGGCGGAAACACGGCGGTGGACGCCGCGCGAAGCGCCATCCGCCTGGGGGCAAGAGAGGTGACGATCTTTTACCGGCGCTCCCGGGGCGAGATGACGGCGTATGGCGAGGAGGTGGAGGCAGCCGAGGTGGAAGGGGTGGCCCTGGAGTTTCTGGCGGCCCCGGTGGCCATCGCGCCCATGGCGGGAGGACTGGAAGTCACCTTCACGCGCACGGCCCTGGGCAAGCCCGACGGCGATGGCCGGCCCCCCCCCCATGTGGTGCCGGGGAGTGAATTCAAGCGGATCTTTCACACGGTCATCGCGGCCGTGGGCCAGAGAACGGATGTCCCATTTGCCCCGGGCCTGGCCACCGACGAACGGGGATTCCTCCGGGTGGACGGCGAGACCCTGGCCACGGACCGGGAGGGTGTCTTCGCCGGGGGGGATGCGGCGGGAGGCCCCGCCTCCATCATCGGGGCCATTTCCCACGGGAGGAAGGCCGCCGCCTCGGTGGACCGCTTCCTGGGAGGGAGCGGGGCCATCGACCAGGCTTTGGCCGCTCCGGAGGAGGAGGTGGCGTTGACGGATGGCCCGGCCCAGGAGGGTTCCCGGGTCGTCATCCCCTGCATCCCGCTTTCCCGCCGGCGGAAGGGGTTCGAGGTGGTGGAGAAGGGGCTCACCAGGGACAAGGCGGTCCGAGAGGCCCAGCGCTGCCGCGACTGCGATGCAAGGCAGTATGAGGTGGCCGTGGATGCCGAGGCATGCAAGGCGTGCGGGTACTGCGTGGAGGTCTGCGGGATGGGCGTCTTCGAGCCCACGGGGCAGTTCAACCGCAAGGGGTACCGCCCCCTGGGCGTCAAGGGCACGGAGCGTTGCGTGGGCTGCATGCTTTGCTTTTACGCGTGCCCGGATTTCGCCATCCAGGTCGAGGAGGCCATCTGAATGAGACGCCAGCTGGAGACCGGGAACTTCGCCGTAACTCAGGGGGCCATCATGGCGGGCTGCCGCGCCTTTTTCGCCTACCCCATCACCCCCGCCACCGAGATCGCCGAGGCCATGTCCCGGCTCCTGCCGCCAGTGGGTGGGGTCTACCTCCAGGCAGAGGACGAGACCGCCGCCATGCACATGGCCATCGGGGCGGCCCTGGGGGGAGCAAAGGCCATGACCGCCACATCGGGGCCTGGATTCATCCTGTATGCGGACCCGTACGGCTGGGCCATCGGATGCGAGATCCCGTTGGTGGTCCTCAACTCCCAGCGGGTGGGGCCCGTGAGCGGCATCACGGGCGCCCCGGGGCAGGGGGAGTTCTACCTGAGCCGGTACCCCACCCAGGGCGGGAACTTCGAGACCATCGTGCTGGCCCCCAACTGCGCCCAGGAGGCGTTCCAGCTGACCGTGGAGGCGTTCTACCTGTCGGAGCGGTTCCGCACCCCCGTGACCATCCTGGCCGACCAGCTCATCACCGACGGCTGGGAGGACATCAGTATCCCCGAGACCGAGGCGGAGAAGACGGCCATGGGCCTGCGGTTCATGGAAAGGCGGGTCCACCCGGGGCCCGAGTTCTACCCGCCCACGGACGAGATCGACCTCCCGCCGGTGGTCCTGGGCAGGGGGTCCCACGCCCTGTGCTCGGACTGGACCCCCACCGAGGAGGGCTTCGACATGGAGACCGTGGAGGCCCAGCACAAGCACGCCTACCGCCTCATCTACAAGATCCGGAACCACCGGGAGTTGATCGCCCGGCACGAGACCCTGTACCTGGACGAGGAGCCGGAACTGGTGGTGGCGGCGTACGGGACCCCCTCGCGGGTGGTCAAGACCGCGGTCAAGCGGGCCCGGGACCTGGGGTGGAGGGTGGGGATGATCCGGCCCATCTCCCTGTGGCCTTTTCCCGACGAGCTGTTCACCCGGGAGGCCGTCTACCTATCGGTGGAGCTCAACTACGACGGGCAGATGGTCCGGGAAGTGCAGCGGGCCGTGCCGCGCGGCAGCCGTGTGCACTTCCTGGGCAAGTGCGGCGAACTGCCCACCGTGGGGGAGTTGCTCGGGGTCTTCGACAGATTGCTCAACGGCCAACCCCTCGTCCGGAAGGGGTGGGAAACGGAGGCGTGGTAGATGGATGCCCTGGCGACGAAATTCCTCCGATCCAGGAAGATCCCCAGCACGGCCTGCTCGGGGTGCGGGCTCGGGCAGTGCCACAAGGCCATGGTCCAGGCCCTGGATGAACTGGGATATGGGGTGGACGACATCGTCTGGGCCACCTCCATCGGGTGCGCGGGCCGGCAGACCTACGCCACGTGGAAGGGGGACAGCTTCGCCGGGACCCACGGGCGGGTCTACGCCATCGCGCGGGGGCTCCGGCTGGTCCTGCCTCCGGAAAAACGGATCGTCATGACCGTGGGGGACGGGGACGCCTTCGGCATCGGCTTCAATCACCTGCTCCACTGCGTGCGGACCAACGCGGACATGACCGTCCTGGTGTGCGACAACCTGGGGTATCAATCCACGGGGGGCCAGTACGGATGGACCACCCCGGCCGGCGTGGTCACCGACAGCAGCCCCTACGGCATGTTCGAGCCCAACTGGGTACGGCCGGGGATGGACGTGCTGCGGGTCCTGGAGGCCGCCGGGGCCACGTTCCTGGCTCGGCACGTGAGCATGGAGGGCCGCCCCCTGGTGGAGAGTCTCGAGAGGGCCCTGGGGAACCGGGGATTCTCCCTGGTCCACGTCATCTTTCCGTGCACGACCAACTTCGCCAACTCGGCCCTGGGTTCCCGAAACCCCGTGGACATCTTCCGCTGGATCCGGGAGCACGCGGCCCCGCTGGGCAAGGAGAAACCCCATACCCTCTGGCAGACAGGGGTCTACCTCGACGCCAGCAACTCCAGGCCCGAATTCTCCCGACTGGTGCGGGAGAAGGTGGCCGAGATCCAAAGGAGCCACGAGCATGAAGGCGCGCACTGAGGTCCTGGCCAGCGGCTTCGGGGGGCAGGGAGTGGTCCGGCTGGGGCAGATCCTGGGCATGGCCGCCGTGCGCCAGGGCTTTCGGGTCACCATGCTCAAGAGCCACGGCACCGAGCAGCGGGGCGGGTACGTCCGGGCGCAGCTGGTCATTTCCCGCCAGGAGATCGACAGCCCCCTGGTGGAGGCCCCGGACTACTTCTGCGCCCTGTCCACCGCCGCATATAACCAGTTCGCCCATCTGGTCAAGGAGGGGCTGATCCTGTACGACCCGGCCCTGGTGCGGATCGACGAGGCAAGGGGGGGCAGGCAGGTGGCCGTGGCGGCCCAGGATCTGGCCGTGGGGCGACTGGGCCGCCCCATCTACGCCAACAGCGTCATGATGGGGGCTTTGACCCGGGCCATCGGCTTCCTGGACAGGGAGATCATGGCGCAGACGCTCCTTGAGGTCATCCCCAAGTTCAAGGAGGAGAACCGGCAGGCTTTCGAGATCGGGTTGGAGGCCCTGGAGGCGGGCGACCACTGACCATGGCTCCTGCGGCCAGGATGCCTTGCCCCGCCCCAGGAGCTTTCTTCGACCATTGTGCGGCTCGTTTCCCTCTTCGGGCTCGGACAGTGGAATTCGCCACCGTTTCGCATCGCCGGGAATGGTGCCCGAAGAGATCTCCAAGTCCCGGGGAAGGCGCGCTGACCATCTGGCTCGAAGGAACGTAGGAGCCGGCGACATCCGAACAGCAGGGGGTGTCATCCGTGCGCACCATCCGGTCCATCGTGGACCATCAGGCGACACGGCGCGGCGGGGCCGTCTTCCTCATCGCCCCGGAGCCCGGGCTGGAGCTCACCTTCAAACAGCTTCGGGAGGGCTGCCTGGGGCTCGCCCGGTTCCTTCATGGCAGGGGTTTGGCCAGGGAGGACAAGGTCTCCTTGCTGATGCCCAACGGGTATCAGACCGCCCGACTCTTCCTGGGGATCATGTACGCCGGCCTGGTCGCGGCTCCCCTCAACCTCCAGGCCCAGGACGCCCAGCTCTCCTACGTCCTGGATCACTCGGACACGCGGGTCGTCTTCACCACGGCGGAGCACGAGGATCGCCTCCGGAGGTGTCTGCGAGGGGTCCCGAGAACCGTCGAGGTGCTGGTCATCGACCACGATGCACGGGAGATCCTCCCCCGCGTCCCGTCCGTCCCGACGGCCCTGCCCCAGGTCCTGCCGGACGCCCCGGCCCTGCTGCTCTACACCTCCGGGACCACCGGCCAGCCCAAAGGGGCCCTCCTGACCCACGGGAACCTAGCGGCCGGCGGAACGAATGTATGCGAGGCCCACCAGCTCACACACCGGGATCGGGGGCTGGTGTCGCTGCCCCTTTACCACATCAACGCCGAGGTGGTCTCCGTGGTGGCCCCCCTCATGGCCGGGGGCTCCATCGTCATGCCCCACCGATTCTCCACCTCGGAGTTCTGGCCTCTCCTGTCCCGGTACCGCTGCACGTGGTTTTCGGTGGTCCCCACCATCATGGCGTACCTGGTCAACGCGACGGAGATCCAGGGGAAGGGCTTCCGTCTGGATCAGGTGCGTTTCGGCCGGTCGGCCTCATCGGCCCTCCCCCCGGCCCTCCACAGGGCCTTTGAGGGCAAGTTCGGCATCGGGGTGGTGCAGACCCTGGGGCTCACCGAGACGGCGGCGCCCATCCTGTCCAATCCCTTGGACCCGTCCCAAAGAAAGCCCGGTTCTGTGGGGCGGGCCGTGGGCAACCAGGTGCGCATCGCGGACCCGGACGGCGGCACGTGCCCCCCGGGCGTGACGGGCGAGATCCTGGTCAAGGGACCCAACGTGATGAAGGAGTATTACAAGGCCCCGGAGCTCACGGCCCAGGCTTTCACGCCCGATGGGTGGCTGCGCACCGGGGACCTGGGGTTCGAGGACGACGACGGCTTCGTCTTCGTCACGGGGCGGATCAAGGAGCTGATCATCAAAGGAGGCGAGAACATCTCCCCGGCGGAGATCGACGAGGCGCTCTACAAGCACCCGGCGGTCCTGGAGGCAGCGGCGGTGGGGATCCCGGACGAGCGGTACGGGGAGGAGATCATGGTCTGCGTATGCCTCAAGGACGACTGCGCCTGCGGTGTGGATGAGCTGCGGCAGCACTGCCTGGACCACTTGGGGCCGTACAAGACGCCCAAGGTGATCGTCTTTGCCGACGAGCTGCCCAAGGGGCCGTCGGGGAAGATCCAGCGGCTGAAGCTGCGGGAGTTGGCCAAGGACTGACGCACAAGACAATTCGCGTTCCATAGGAGAAACCTCATGGGGACATACCCCGACCTCAAAGACAAGATCGCATTGGTCACGGGCGCGGGGAAGCGCTCCGGCATCGGTTTTGCCATGGCCAGAAAGCTGGCCCAGAGCAGCGTTCACGTGATCCTGACCGACGTGGGGCTTGCCCAGGGCGAGGATACGACCGTCAAGCTGGGATCCATGGAGGAGATGCAGGCTCTGGCCTCGGAGCTCAGTGAGGAGTGCGGGGTGGAGACGCTGGCCCTTTCCCTGGACGTGACCCAGAACGCCTCGGTGGAGGCCGCCGTCCGGGTGATGGGGGCTCGCTTCGGGGGACTGGACATCCTGATCAACAACGCGGGCGCGGCCTTTGGCGCCCCCTCCCCTGTGAAGGGGTACGACGACGAGGCCTGGATGAAGACCTTCGACGTGAACCTTCACGGGGTGTTCCGAATGTCCAAGGCGTTTGTGCCCATGCTGAGCCGGCGCAAGGGGTGCATCATCAACATCGCCTCCAAAGCCGGCAAGATCCCGCCCATTCTCAACGGCGCCTACGCCGTGGCCAAGGCGGCCGTCATCATGCTGACCAAGGTGATGGCGCTGGAGATGGCGCGGGAGGGGGTCCGGGTGAACGCCATCTGCCCGGCTCTGATCATGACCGACCTGCAGGTCTTCCGGATCCAGAAGGAGGCGGAGTTCTTCCAGGCCACGTATGAAGATCGGGAGAAGGCCTTGGCGGAGACGGTCCCCATGGGGTATATTGCAGAGCCCTCGCAGGTGGCCTCTTTGGCCGCGTACCTGGCCAGCGAGGCGTCCTCGTACATCACGGGGCAGGCCATCAACGTCTGCGGGGGCATGACCCTGGCCCTGTAGGGCCGCACGGCGGGGCCGGCGTCGATCCAAGGAGGCGCGCGATGACATTCGAGAAGGCGGATCTCCTCAAACTCCACACGAATCTGGTGAGGGTCCGGGCCTTCGATCGGGCCATGATCCGGTGGATGGCCCAGGGAAAGCTCATGTCCTTCTACCACCCCGCCGAGGGAGGGGAGGCGCCGGGGGTCGGCGGGACCACGTTTCTGCGCAGGGACGACATTGTCTCCGCACACCTGCGCGGCCACGGCCTTCCCCATCTCATCGGCAAGGGGGTGTCGCCCAAGACCTACGTGGCCGAGCATTGCGGGCGGGCCACGGGCGTGGCGCGGGGCCTCGGCTGCATCCACGGGGCCTTCGAGGAGGACGGCCTGCTGGGCGCGGGGGGCACCCTCGGGGCCTGCTTCGTCCTGTCCGCGGGCTGGGGCCTGGCGGCCAAGAAGAACGGCCGGGGCCAGGTGGTGGTCTGCTTTTTCGGCGACGGGACGTCCAACCGGGGCACCTGGCACGAGGCCGCCAACATCGCCGCCCTGTGGAAGCTCCCCGTGGTCTGGGTGTGCGAGAACAACGGGCTGGCCCAGTACGTGCCCCTCAAGGACGCGTACCCCCTGGACGATCTGGCCAACCTGGCCGCGGCGTACGGCACGCCCGCGGAGGTGGTGGACGGCCAGGACGTGCTGGCCGTGGCCGATGCCGTAATGGCCGCGGTGGAGAGGGCCCGGGATGGGCTGGGGCCGAGCTTCGTGGAGTGCAAGACGGCCCGCTTCACGCCCCACGGCATCGGGAACCCGGACGCGGTCCACGGCAAGCCCCGGGATCCCAAGGAGATCGAGGAGCTGAGGAAGCGCGACCCGGTGGCCCTCTTCCGCAGCCGCCTGCTCTCGGAAGGGGTGCTCACGGCGCAGGACGCGGCGCGCATCGAGGGGGAGGCCGAGGCCGAGGTGGCCGAGGCCGAGCAATTCTTCGAGGCTTCGCCGTTTCCCGATCCCGCCATCCTCAAGACGGCCGTGTACGCCGACTAGACCGGAGAGAGGCCCATGAGACGCATCCGGTACAACCAGGCCATCAACGAGGCGCTCACAGAGGAGATGGCCCGGGACGAGAAGGTCTTCATCCTGGGGGAAGGGGTCCAGACGAGCACCTTCGGGACGCTCACGGGCCTCATCGACCAATTCGGCCCGGAGCGGGTCATGGACACCCCCATGGCCGAAACGGCCATCGCGGGGATCGCGGTGGGGGCATCCCTCATGGGCTACCGCCCCATCGCCGATCTCATGTTCGTGGATTTCATGTACATCGCCGCGGACGAGATCATGCTCAAGGCCGCCCAGTGGCGGATGATGCAGGGGGGCTTCCAGAGTCTGCCCTGCGTGTTTCTCGCCAACATGGGCGGGTATCGAAAGCTGGGCAACGAGCACTCCCGATGCCCCTACTCCATGTTCCTGCATCACCCCGGCCTCAAGGTGGCGGTGCCCGCTGACCCTTACGACGCCAAGGGCCTGCTGAAATCGGCCATCCGGGACAACAATCCCGTGGTGTACCTGTTTCACAAAGGGCTGCTGGGCGTGGAGGGGGACGTCCCGGAGGAGGAGTACACGGTGCCGTTTGGCGCGGCCAACGTGCGCCGGGAGGGGACCGACGTGACCGTGGTGGCCACGGGGCTCATGGTCATGTTCGCCATGGCCGCGGCCGCCCAGTTGAAGGACCGGGTCAGCGTGGAGGTCATCGACCCCAGGACCCTCGAACCTCTGGACCTGGAGACCATCCTCGCGTCCGTGCGCAAGACCGGCCGCCTGGTCATCGTGGACGAGGACACGGAGCGCTGCGGATTCGCGGGGGAGCTGGGGATGCAGGTGATGGAGCACGCCTTCTTCAAACTGGATGCCCCGGTCAAGCGGGTCTGCGCGGCCAACTGCCCCATCCCCGGCGGGACCCTGGAGAACCACGTGCTCCCGCGGCCCGAGAAGGTCGTGGCCGCCATCGAGGAGGTCATGGCGTGAGGGAAAACCCCATGATCCACTTGGGTGAGACGTGAGAGCAGTGTGGGCACTGGCAACCCGGCTCGGTCGGGGCAGCGAGAGGGTGCCCTAGCCCGGCTTGGAGGTCTTTTCGGGCACCATTGCCGACGATGCGAAGCGGCCGCGAATTCCACTGTCTGATCGGCAGGAGGCGGGGAGTTGGGGATTTGCAGCGACGCCGGGCGAGCAATGGTGGAAGAAAGGTCCTGAAGGGCGCAGGGTGCCCCGCCCGCATCCCGCACGGCTGAGTCCTCGACAACCTGTCGCAAGGAGGGTGGGGAAATGCCCGTGGACATCGTCATTCCCAAGCTCGGCATGACCATGGTCGAGGCCAGGGTGGCGGCGTGGAAGGCTCGCGAGGGGGACTGGATCGAGCAAGGACAGCCCGTGCTCGTCATCGAGACGGAGAAGGTGACCTTCGAGGTGGAGAGCCTGGGGGTCGGGTTCCTGCACATCCTGGCAAGGCCGGGAACCGTCCTGCCGGTGGGGGGGGTGGCCGGGAAGCTTGCGGGGACCGAACAGGAGCTGTGTGGCTTGCAGGCCGAACGCCCGAGCCCCACCCCGGCCGGGGAACGAGAGGGGGAGCCCCGGGTGGCGGCCTGCGACGATGCCGGACCTCCGAGAAAGGGGCGGATCGAGGTCTCCCCCGTGGCGAGGAAGATGGCCGAGGCCCACGGCCTGGACCTTGCCGGGATCCACGGGAGCGGACCCGGGGGCCGGATCCGGAGGGAGGACGTGGAGCGTGCCCTTGCCGAGGAGAAGGCCGGGGCGGCCTCTCCGCTGCGGGCGGGGGGAGCGGAGGCCGCCTCCCCTGGCGAGCGGGTGGAAGGCAAGCGGGTGATGGATCGAATTCCCCTGACGGGTATCCGGGGCGCCATGGCCGAGCACATGAAGCGGAGCCTGGCCGTGTCGGCCCAGCTGACCACCATGGGGGAGTTCGACGCCACCGAGCTGGTGCGCATGCGGGGGTTCCTCAAGGGCCGGGAGGGTAGCCCGGGCGGTCCGGTGACATACACCGACCTCCTGGTATTCATCCTGGCCCGGGTCCTCAGGCAAAACCCCGTCATGAACGCCTCGGTCCTGGAGGACGAGATCGTGCTCTGGGACGACGTCAACATCGGGGTGGCCGTCTCCCTCCCCTGGGACAAGTACGATGCAGGCCTCATCGTGCCCGTGCTCCGGGACGCCGACCGCAAGTCCCTGCCCGAGATCAGCCGGGAGATCAAGGCGCTCAGGGCCAAGGCGGCCGGCGGGACCCTCTCCCTGGACGACATCAGCGGGGGGACCTTCACCCTGTCCAACGTGGGGGTGTTCGGGAAGGGGTACACCTTCACCACCCCCATCCTGGCCCAGCCCCAGACCGCCCTTCTCCTCACCGGGGCCATCGTGGAGCGCGCCGTGGTGGTCGACGGCGCCGTGCAGGTCCGCCCCGTCATGAACTTCAGCCTGACCTTCGACCATCGGGCCGTGAGCGGGGCCCCTGCGGGCAAGTTCCTCGTGGACATGAACACGTACCTGACCAACCCCTATCTGCTCCTCGCCCAGCCTCCCGGCCCCGGCGGCTGAGGCCTTTGGCGCGAGGTGCGCCGTGAAGGAGGTTCCCATGGCCGAACAGGGCCGGACGGGGAGCGCGTCTCCGGGCGGTCGGGTGTATGAAGTGGGCGGCGGGCGGGCCTGGGTGCTGCTCCTGCTCCTGTGCCTCACGTACCTGTTCGACTATGCGGACCGCATGGTGGTGGGCGCGCTGATCCCGTTCATCAAGCGCGACTGGGGCCTCTCGGACCAAGAGCTGGGCTCCCTGACCAGCGTGATCTACGTGGTCATCGCCGTGTTCGTCATCCCCCTGTCTTTGGTGGTGGACCGCTGGAGCCGGCGGAAGATGATCGCCATCATGGTCTTGTTCTGGAGCCTGGCCACCCTGGCCTGCGCCTTCACCCGCAGCTACGGGCAGTTGCTCTTGGCCCGGGCCATGATCGGGCTGGGGGAGGCGGGTTATGCCCCTGCGGGGACCGCGGTGCTGGCCGCGGCATATCCCCAGGAGGTCCGGGCCCGGACCATGGGGATCTGGAACGCGTTCATCCCGCTGGGGGCGGCCGTGGGCTTTCTGGCGGGGGGGCTCATCGGGCAGCACTATGGTTGGCGCCACGCCTTCGGCCTGGTGGCCCTCCCCGGGCTGATCCTGGCCGTCCTGTTCTGGATGTGCACCCGGGACTACCGGACCGTGCCGCTGGTGGAGGCGGCCGGGGGCGCAGGCAGCGCCGGGGCTGGGCTGGGGCAGGCGGCCCTGGGGCTCTCCCGCATCCCCACCCTCTGGTTCGTGTATGTGGCCTTTGCCATGAACACGGCCATCACCA
>CAZEPJ010000077.1:0-20945 GCA_964514105.1 uncultured Desulfarculaceae bacterium
GCCTCCCGCACCTTTTCGACCAACTCCTCTGGGGTGAACGGCTTTCGAATCATCTCGTGTGCCGCGACCTTCACCCCCAACTGCTCCAGGACCTCGTCCGTGTGGCCGGACATGTAGATGGCCCGGATCCGAGGGTTTCGCGCCTGGAGCCGCTCGACGAGCTCCCTGCCGTTCATTCCCGGCATGACCAGGTCGCTGACCACCAGATCCACGCGGATCTTCTCCGAGAGGCGCAGGGCATCTTCCCCGTTCGCCGCCCTCAGGACCAGATATCCCTTCTCCTTGAGGATCTTCCTGATCAGGTTCAAGACGGCGTCATCGTCCTCGGCCACCAGGATGAGGGCAGGCACCTCGGCCTTGCGGGACGGGATTGTCGCCCCCTCCTCTCCGTCAAGTCCTCCGCGCACCCGGATCTCCCGTTCGTCCATCTCTCCCTCCCCTCCCCCCCCGGATCTCCCCGGGGCCCCATCCCACCCGGAGCTCTCCGCCCCGGGGGATAACCTTCTCACGCGCCCGTGTCTCCCTCCTCGCCATCCCATCTTGCCGCCCCACGTCCATGAGCCGCCCCGCGCAGTGCCCCCACCCGTCGGATGGCCGGAAGGAGATCGGTGGTCAGGGTGGCCTTGCCCACGAAGGCGTCCGCCCCGCGGGCCAACGCCGCCTGCCGATAGGCCTCTGTGTCCAGGAGGGTCAAGGCGACGATCCCCACCTCGGGCATGAGATCGCGCAAACGGGAAATGACCTCCAGCCCGGGAAGCCGGGGCATGGCCAGGTCCACGAGCACGACCTGGGGCCGGAGCTCCCGGGCCTTGGCCAGGGCCTCTTCGCCGTCGTTGGCCGCTCCGACCACGGCCACGTCAACCTGGCCTCGGAGAAACAGGTCGGCCACCCGCAGGAAGGCACGGTTGTCATCCACCAGGAGCAAGGTGATGGGTTTCATCGGCCGCCTCGCCCTTCTTGGGGAAGGGACCCCGTATGCCCCGCCTCATCATGGCCGTGCCTTCGGGGGGAAATCCATCCGTGGTTGTACGGATTTGAAGGGGGAAACGCCCCGGCAGGACGCCGGGTCAGGGCGGGCGGCAGGCCCCGTTCGCCTGGGCCCTCGCGGCGGGGTTCAGGGGCTGCGCCGGCCCATTTGCCCTCCGGGCCGGCGCAGCGGGGTGCTCGCTACTCGATGATCCCCCGCTTGAGGGCATACCGGATGAGGGCCGTCTCGTTCCGGAGGCCCAGCTTTCGCATGAGGTTGGCCCGGTGGGTCTCCACGGTGCGCGGGCTGATGAAGAGCCGCTCGCCCATCTGGGCATTGCTGAGCCCCTCGGCAGCCATGCGCAGCACCTGCCGTTCCCTCGTGGTCAGGGTGTCGTAGGGATCCAGGGCCTCCTCCGCCCCGCCCCTCTCCAGATATGCCTCCACGGCCGGATCCGACAGGGACGGGCAGAGGTAGCGCCTCCCCGAGGCCACCCGGCGCACCGCTTCCACCAGGTGCTCGGCGCTGGCGCCCTTGACCACGTACCCGTGGGCCCCCTTTCGCAGGGCGTCCAGCACATAGGCCGCGGCGGCGTGCATGGAGAGCACCACCACCCGGGTCCGGGGCATGCGCCGGATTACCTCGTGAAGCACGTCCAGGCCGTTCAGGCCCGGCATCCCCAGGTCCAGGACCAGCACGTCCGGCTGCTCGCGCTCCACCGCGGCGATGGCCTCCATGCCGTCTCCGGCCTCGCCGGCCACGGTGAAATCCGGCTCCGTCTCCAGCAGGACCTTCAACCCCTGTCGAACCACCCGGTGATCATCGGCCAAGACGATGCGGATCACGGCGCTCCTTCCTCCGCTCCATGGCCCCCCCGGTCAGGGGGAGCTCCACGCTCACCCGGCACCCCTTTCCCTCGGCCGCCTCCACATCCAGCTTGCCGCCCAGGAGGTTGACCCGTTCCCGGATGCCCCCCATCCCGCCGCTCCAGCCGGCCATGACGGCCCGGGCGTCGAAGCCCCGCCCCCCGTCCTCCACCCGGAGCCAAAGGCTCTCGCCGTCGGCCCACAGGGACATGGCCGCCTCGGAGACGCCCGCGTGCCGCGCCACATTGGTGAGCGCCTCCTGGCCGATGCGGAACACCGCCGTCTCCAGCTCCCTCGGGAACCGCCTTCCCTCCACGTTGCGATGCCGGAAGGCCACGCGAATCTTGGTCGCGCAATGAAATCGGTCGATCTGCCACAGGAGCGCGGGGACCAACCCGAGATCGTCCAGCATGGCCGGCCGCAGGTCCAGGGAGAGATCCCTCACCCGCGCGAGAAGTTCGTCGGCCAGCCGCACCGCCTCGCCCAGGCCCGCGGTTCGGGATCGCTCGTCCCCCCGCCCGGCCATCTCCAGGGTGAGCTTCAGCCCGGTGACCAGCTGGCCCACCTCGTCGTGCAGCTCCCGGGCGATGCCCCGGCGCTCCTCCTCCTGCACCTCCAAGAGGCGGTGGGAGAGGGCCTGGAGCCTGCGCCGCCCGGCCGCCAGGTTCTCATGAAGGAGAAACTGCCGGATGGCCACGCCCAGCGAATCGGCCACCTGCCGCAGGAAATCCAGGTCCTCCTCGGTGGGCCCGCCGGGTGACGCCACAGCCACCTTGAGGGAGCCCAACAGGTCTTCTCCGATGACGATGGGCAGGTTCACCTCGCCCGGGGACCCTGCGCAGACCGGCAACTCCTCTCCAAGGGAGGGCCCCGGGCGGGCCCCCATGTCCTCCACCACCCGTTTCCGGCCGAGGCACGCCTCGTGGGAAAGGGTGTCCCTTTCCAGCGGGGCCGTGGTGCCGGCCGCGGCCTGATCCTCACCCGGGCCCCGGGCGGCCAGAACCCGGGCCGTTTTGGCCCCGGGGTCCACCACGCAGACGCTGGCCCCCTGGACCGGGACAACCTCCACGATGCGGGACAGCGCGGCATCCGAGATCTCCTCGGGCGATCGCGCCGCCAGGATGGCCCGATCCATGTCGTGCAGGGCAGCCAGCCGCCTGCTCAGGCGCCTCGTGGCCTCCTCGTACTGCTTGCGCTCGGTGACGTCGCGGCAGATCCCTCCCACGGCCCACAGCTCCCCTCCCCTGTGGACCGGGTACAGGGTGTCCTGGTGACAGCGCTCGCCGTGGGCCCCCGGCAGGGTGTGCTCGAACTCCACCGCCGCATCCGTGGACAAAACCAGGCCCATCTCCCTCTCGTACGCCTCGGCGATCTCTGGGGGGTAGAAGTCCCGAAGGCGGCGGCCCACGAGGGGCGCGGGGCCTTGACCGGTCCCTTCCCTATCCCCTTTCCAGTTGCTCGTCAGGTAAACCCCCTCCGGGCTGAGCAGAAACAAGTGGTCGTGGGACGATTCCACCAGGGCCCGATACCGCTCTTCGCTCTCGGCCAGGGCCTTTAGCGCCTCCTGGTGCAGGCAAAAGAGCTCGGCGTTGGCCACGGCCCCGGCGATCTGGTTGGCGATGCGCCGGGCCAGCTGCGGCTGCGCGCCCCCAAACGCGTCGGGCCGCCGGGACTGGATGTGCAGGCACCCCGCGACCCGATCCATGATCACCAGGGGAACGGCCAGCCACGCCCGCACGCCCATGCGGAAGCTCGGCATGAGCTCGGGGTAGTGGAGGCCCACCTCCTCCTCGCTTCGGGCGTGAAACCGTATGACGGACCTGGCCGCCAGGGCGGCGCGGGTAATCGTGCCTTCGGATGGGACCACGTCCCCCACTTGCCGGCCCGGGACATCCAGCCCCGCGGTGTGGGCCACGCGAAAGCCCCCTTGGTCGGGCGCCGCAACGAACACGGAGATCCGGTCCCACGCAATGATCTGGGTCACCACCTCGGCGAACCGACCGTAAACGTCCTCCATGCGCAGCGTGGAGCTCACGATGCGGCCGATCTCGGCGATGACCGCGCTTTCTCGCGCGGCCTGCCGGGCCCGGCTCTCGCTGGCCGCCAGCGTCTCCTGGGCGGCTTTGAGATCGGTGATGTCCGTGACCAGGGCGTAGTAGCCTTCCACCGTCCCCGAAGCGCTCAGATCCGGGACACAGTGAACGGCCACCCAGCGGTCCCCCCCCCGGGCGAAGGGCATGAGGCCCTGGAACCGCACCTCGCGCCCCGACAGGGCCTCGTTCATCCGCGGCTCGATGATGGAGAAGGCCTCTTCCCCAATGATCTCTCTCACGGGCCTCCCCAGGATCTCGTCCCTGGCCACCCCGAACCAATCCTCGTACGCCTTGTTGACGAATCTGTACCGACCCTCCCTGTCCATCCGCGAGAACAGCCCGGGGACGTTGTCCGCCAGGACCCGGAATTCCTCCTGGTGCCTTCGCAGGGACTCCTCTGTCTCCTTGACGCGGGTGAGATCCCGGATCGCCATGCTTGTCCAAGGGCCGCCTTTTCCCGGGAACACGGCGCTGATCACCTCCGCCGGGAACGTCGTTCCATCCTTGCGCCTCAAGCTCAGCTCACCCCTGAGCCTGCCCGTGCGAACCCGTTCCTCCAAGGCCTCGGGCAACCTGGGGTCCGAGGGGTCCACCACAGCGGCCCTGCCCAGCCGCAGGATCTCCTCCCGGCTGCGTTGGAACAGGGCGCAGGCCGCATCGTTAGCCTCCAGGATCCCCCCGTCCGGGCAGGTCAGCAGCAGCGCCTCCATGCTGTTCTCAAATACCCAACGAAAGCGCTCCTCGCTCTCCCGCACGAGGGAAAGCGCCTGGGCCCATTGGGAGCACTCGGCCTGCGCACGATCCATGCGGCGCCGCAGGTCGTCCAGCTCCGCCAGGAGCCGTGCCTTGGTCTTGCGCCAATCGCCCATCTCCCGCCCTCCCTGATTACACCCTTTCCATACCATGTTTCTATGGAAATGGGAATTCCCGGCCGAAAGGCGGGCTTTGGGAGGCGTTGTCTCGTGCGACGGAGTATGCTACATAAGATGGGGCTTTCGAGGGCGGGCAGTCCCCCCAGCCGCAGGGGCGCATGGGCATGGAAGAGCCGGTCTCCAGACAGCGGGTGGTTCAACTGGAGCGCGTGAAGCTGGCCTTCACGCAGGAGGGCGAGGGCCCCCCCCTGCTGCTCCTCCACGGCCTGCCGGGCCCGTGCATCTGGGACAAGCTCCTCCCGTATCTCACGGAGCGGGTGCACTGCATCTGCCCGCACACCCTGGGGCTGGGGGGATCCGACGGCGGGGAGCCGGAGGACCACGGGCTGGAGGCGCAGGCCAACGCGGTCCGGCATTTCCTGGACCGGGCCAAGATCGAGCGCGTGCACGTCCTGGGGCACGATCTGGGGGCCGTCATGGCCATGGCCATGGCCGTCCGCCACCCCCACCGCGTGGTGCGGCTGGTCCTGTCCCACGCCCCCCCTCGGGAGGAATGGGAGCACCCCTTGCTGGCCAAGTTCGCCCGGTGGGCGCGGCTGCCCGGCGGGCTGGCCCTGCTCAGGCGGCGCCTGGGGGGCGTCACCTTCGCCACGTCCGACGAGGGGTGGGGGGAGGCCTTCTACGACCCGGACACCCTTGCCGCCGCCGATCTCCCGTCGTGGAACCAGGCCCTGGCCCCGGACCGCCTCGCGTCCTTCCGGAGGCTGCTCAAGGCCGTGAAGCCCCCCGTATCCCGGGGCCTCCTGGCGGAGCTTCGCAGCTATCAGCGCCCCACCATGTTGCTTTGGGGGTGCGACTATCCGCCCCTGAGCCCCTCCTGGGCGGTCCAGCTCTACCACGAGATCCCAGGGGCCAAGCGCTTCGAGCTCATCCCCTTTGCCGGCCACTTCCCCCAGTGGGAGAAGCCCGAGGCCTTTGCCCGGGCCGTGCTGGATTTCGTGGCGCCCCGCCCGCGCGCAGAGAGGCAACAGGGAACAGGCAATCGGCAGTAGGAGAAAGGAAGAATACCGCATTCCGCCCCCCATCTCCCCCGGTGCCCGCCGCCGCCAATCGCCTGTCGCCTATTGCCTTCCCCTGGCCTTCCCCCGCCCCGGGCCCATGCCGGGCATCTCCATCTTCTCGTACCCCTTGGGCAACTCGAAAAGCGAGTCCGGCACCTTCTCCTCCTGGATGTTCCTGTACTCGGAGTAGTACGTGACCTTGCCGGACCCGTCCTTGTGCTCCGTCTTGATTGGATGCTGGAGCTTCTTGGCGGTCCACTGGGTCATGGTCCCCAGGCCCTTTTCCCGGTAGACCCACTGGACCTTCTCGCAGTCGTATCCGTGGACCTTCTCGGTCCCCAGGACCTTCTTCTCCGCCAGCTTCTCCATCTGTTTTTGCATCTCCGGGCTGTTCATGTCCCCCTGGGCCATGCCGCCCATCTCCACGTACTTCTTTTCCTTGGGGGTGACCATCCAGACCACGCCCTTGTCCATGCGCACGATCATCACCCCTTCCTCGCCCTTCTGAACGGCCTCGCGCCGGATCTTGTCGCCCTTGACGTAGATCCTGCCGCCCGTGGTCTCCCCGCCCCGCTGCTCTGTCACGTCCGCGCTGAATTCCGCGGCCCAGCCGGACCCCGCGGCCGCCCCCAGCCAACCCGCGGCAAAGACCCCGGCCAGTGTGAGCTTCGCCAGTTTGACGCTCCTCATGGTCGCTCCCTTCCTCTCGCCGATATGCGGCGCTCCGTGCGCCGTCCGTCCCATCTCCACCCCCGCCCCTTGTACTGCCTCAGGAACTCCACCAGGAGACGCACGCCGAATCCCGTTGCGCCCTTGGGCCGATAGGGCCGGTCCTTGTCGGTCCACACAGGCCCGGCGATGTCCACGTGGACCCAGGGGGTGTCGCCCACGAACTTCTTGAGGAAGAGCCCCCCCTGGATGGCCCCGGCCTCCCTCCCCCCGGAGTTCTTGACGTCGGCGATGTCGCTCTCGATGTACTCCTCGTACTCCTCCTTCAGGGGCAGGGGCCACACGTCCTCACCCGTCCGCTCACCGGCCGCCTGGAGCGCCTCCAGGGCCGCCGGGGACGTCCCCATCATGCCCGCCACCAGCTCGCCCAGGGCCACCACGCACGCCCCGGTGAGGGTGGCCAGGTCGATGATCAGGGCCGGCTTGAAGCGCCGGGCGTATGCCAGGGCGTCTGACAGGACGACCCGCCCCTCGGCATCGGTGTTGGTCACCTCGATGGTCTTGCCCGAATGAGTCGTGAGCACGTCCCCGGGCTTGTACGCCGATCCCGATGGAAGGTTCTCCGTGGCCGGGACGATCCCCACCACGTTCACGGGGAGGGCGAGGCGGGCGGCGGCCTGGAGGGCCCCCATGACCGCGGCCCCGCCGGCCATGTCGTCCTTCATCCGGTCCATCTTCTCCGCGGGCTTGAGGCTGATCCCTCCGCTGTCGAAGGTGATCCCCTTTCCCACCAGGACCACCCGGGGCCCCCGCCGGTCCGCCCCGAGGTGCTCCAGGACGATGAACCGGGGCGGCTCGCGGCTCCCGGCTGCCACTCCCAGCAGCCCGCCCATGCCCAGCGCCCGGATCTCCCGCTCGTCCAGGATCGTGCACCGGATACCCCAGGTCCGGGCCATGGCAGCCGCCCTCTCGGCCAGGACGGCCGGCGTCATGCGGTTGCCGGGGTGAGTCACCAGGTCCCTCACCCAACAGACGGCCTCGCTGATCACCTGGGCCTCGGCCGCGGCGCGCTCCACCCCGCCCCGGCCCCCGCCCAGGAGGACCATCTCCTCGGGCTCCGGCTCCTCGGGCTTCTCGCTCCGCAACGCGCCGAATCGGTATAGCCCCAGCAGGGCGCCCTCTGCGGCGGCCGAAGCCAGATCCGCCGGGGGAAGCGCCGCCCCCGGCGGCAGCGCCAGGCTCAGGCCGAGCTGTTTCAACCGCAGGGAGCGGCAGACCTGGGCCGCCCTGCTCGCGCAGCCCCGCCATCGATCCAGGCAGAACTTGTGGGGCTCGCCCAGGCCCAGGAACAGGACCCGCGCGGCCCGCAGCGCACCGGAGGTGTGCTGCACCATCGCCTCCCCGAGCTTGCCCCGGAAGTCCCCGGAGCCGAGGATCCTGTGCACCCACCCCTTGGAGGCCTGATCCAGCTCCCTGAGCATCCCCTCCATGGGGCCCTTTCCCTGGAACACCCCCACGGCCAGCAAGGGCCCGCCGTACGACGTCGTCCTCTGTCTCGAGCATCTGATCTTCATCCGGACCTCCAGCTCATCGGTACGGACCCGGCGCCAAGGCCGCAGAACGCCGCCCGGCGCCCCTCACGAATAGGTGTACGCCTTGGGGGCCTCCCGGATCACGATCTCGCCGCTGGCCTCCTCCCCCAACGCCCCGGCCTCCTCGAGGGCCCGGGTCACGTCCACCACCCGCCCCTGGGCGATGCACATGTTGCACGCCTCCCGGGCGGACGACATCCCCTTGGGCCTGAGCTCCTGGGGGCAGTGGTATCTGACCCGGCTGATGGTCGCGCCGCCGGCCCCCGCTTGCATGGCGTGCTTGACCAGGAGCTGGCCGGTCCCCTCGTTGCACAGCACGGTCACATCGACCATGTTCAAGAACAGATAGTGCGGGTCGATGGTCAGAAGGGCCCTCTCGGAGCGCTTGCGCCATGCCATGTCCCCCTTCAGCTCGTCCAGGGCGGCGATGACCTGCTCGATGCTCGCCATCTGTCTGGCCAGGCCGTGAGTGATCTTGGTGTCGACCAATCCCTTGCGGATGGGGTACAGGTACAGGAAACCCTTGGCCGGCCGATCGAGCTCGCCCGCGCGGATCATCATCCGCATGACGGTCTCCGCGTCGTACGTGCTGACGGCCAGGTGGATGATCTCCTTCTGGGCCGGTATGGCGATGCGCAGCAGACCCAGCCTGTCGCGGATCCCCATGCCCTCCCCGAAGGAGACGACCGGCACGCTGGCGCCCATGTCCAGGGCCACCCGGGCGACCTTGTTGCCCTCTCCGCGCTGGACAATGCAGCAGATGCCCACCAGCGGGGACTGCTTGACGAACCCGTCCCCCCCGCCCCCGGCAAAGACCCCCCGCCCCCGGAGCCCGCAGGGGCTGATGAGTTCCACCTCCTCGGAGAAGACCGTGCCTCGCCCGGGCAGGGTCAGCTCGCAGATCCGGATAACGTGGTCCAGGGCCTGCTCCTCGCCTCCCGGGTCCACGAAGAACGAGACCATCTCCGCGGCGTCCTCCACCGGTCGGAAGCGGTGCAGGAGTCCGAACGTCCCCCGCTTTTCCTCCAGGGTGACGGTGCGGGCCGGGCTCATGTGCCAGTCGCGCAGCCCCGCGGCCTCCAGCGAGGAGAGGAGAGGTTTGGCCACGCCCCGCTTCACCAGGGCCGTCACTCGGATGACCCGCATCCCGGTCACGACGGCCGCGCTCCTTCCTCCTCGCCCTCGACCGAGCCATCCCGGAAGGCCGCCCGCTCCGCCCGGCTCACACGCAGCCCGATGATGAGGACGGTCAGGATGGGGCAGACGGAGGCCATGGCCAGGATCCCGAACCCCTCGACCACCTCCACCTGATTCCCGAGGCCCAGGCCCATGGCCAGGACCAGGGGAACGGTCACGGGCCCGGTGGTGACCCCGGCGCTGTCCCAGGCGATGTTCACAAACTCCTCCGTGGAGGCCATGGTGAGGAAGAGCAATACGATGTAAAACGGGGCCAGCAGCCACCACAACGGGATCCCCCAGACGATCTTCAGGACGCCCAGGGCGATGCCCGCTCCCACGCCCAGGGCCACGGTGTGAATCAGCACCGTCTTTCGAAAGAGGCCCACGGTGATCTCCTCCACCGCGAGCCCCAGGGCGTTGAGGGCGGGTTCGGCCAGCGTGGCGCCGTACCCCATGACCAAGGCGAACAGGAGGATCACCAGGACCCCGCCCACGGCGTTCTCCCCGCCGAAGAGGGGTCCCTTGCGCGGGATGTGGGCATACCTGCGGGCCTCCCGATCAAAGCCCCGCTCGTCGAAGGGAAGCGCCTCGATGCGCTCCCCCTGCTTGAAGAAGAAAAACCTGTGGGTCCCACCCCGCTCGTCCACCGCCGTTTGCACCAGAGCGTCGTGGAACGGCTCGATGATGCGCTTGTGCTCTGGCAGGGCCACGGCCCTGAAGGCCGACGGGAGCCTCTCTCCCACCTGCCCCCCCAGCTTGGAAAGCCCCATCTCCATGCCCATGTTGAACAGGACCATCCCCACGAGGGCCAGGCCGATTCCCAGCACCACCTCATCGGTCCGGGGAAGCCGCTCCCGCAGCAGGCCCGCCAGCACCAGGAAGAGGAACAGGGCCAGGGGGATCACGGCCTGAACCGCAACCAGGGCGTTGCGCCGCGCCATCCCGCCCAGGCCCTCGGGGAAGGCGGCAGGAGGCGGCTTGCCAAAGAGGTCTCCCGGCCCCGGCGCGGGCGCCGTCCCCAGGAGGGCCAGCCGCTGCTCGTGGGTCCCCCGGCGGGCTGCCCACCGCTCCATGGCCTCGGGCTCCGGGCCGAACACCGCCCGTCTCCTGGCCTCGTCGCTGCGCAGGGCTCGGAGGAATCCCAGCATCTTGCTCCGGTCGCCGTCGAACAGGGCCATCTGCTCCGCCTCCGACCCGTGCCGGAGGGCGTACCCCATGAGCGCGTCCTCGCTGCCGAACATGCGAAGGACCGCCCCGCGCGTCTCCGCCTTGAAGAACGAGTCCCGGGTCATGGGGCCGGGCAGACCCGGGCTCACAGCCGCGCCCAGCATCAGGACGCTCAACACCGGAAAGAGGGAGGCCAGGGTCACCACGCCGAAGCCGGATGTCTCGTCCCCATCGAGACCCACCACCCGGCAAACCCCGATGCCCAGGGCGAGGATCAGGGGAACGGTGACGGGCCCCGTGGTCACGGCCCCGCAGTCCCATGCCAACCCGCATATGGCCTGCAGCTTGGGATCGACATGGGCCCAACCCGTGAGCGTCAGCAGGGCCGCCAGCAGGACGTAGATGAACGGCTTGAGGGACCAGCCGTGCAGGTAGCGCAGCATGCCGAACAGGACGGCCACCCCCACGCCGGCGCCCACGGCATAGATCAACTGATGGGGGTAGGTGTTGAGCATGACGAACAGAAGGGGGGCCTCCCAGGGCTTCACCCCTGCCCCCGCGCTCTTGAGAATGCCGATGGCGGGCTCCGCAAAGGTGGCGCCCACTCCCAGGATGAAGGAGAAGGCGAGGATCACCGACGTGTGGGCCCTTTCCGGGAGCTTGAGCCCGATGGCCTCGCCCAGGGGCATCAGGCCCAGGACCAGGCCCTCCAGGAAGAACGCCAGGCCCACGATGAGCACCGCCAGGCCCAGGGCCATGTCGGAGGCCTCCGCCAAGGGTATCCGCAGCACGGCGGTCTGGAAGAAAAGGAGGTACAACACCACCAGGGCCACGGATCGGACCTGCTCGAGGATCTTCCGCTTGACGTAGGGAGACAGGATGCGCAGCGCCTGGCCCGGGCCGATCCCCGACCTCCGGGGGGCGCCCTCGGCGTGGTTCATGTCAGCGGCCCGCTTTCCGCCCCGGGTGGGCGATGGGGCATCCGTCCGACGCGTTCCATGTGGCGGCTCCCGCCTATCCCACGCGCCGCAGGACGTCGCTGTACGTGATGATCCCCACCAGGTGCTCCCGGTCGTCCAGCACGGGAAAGCTGTTCTTCCGGGTCTCGATCATGAGCTCCAGCACCCGGGTCAGGGGATGATCCGGGTGGACGTAGAAGGGCGTCCGGCTCATGAAGTCGGACACGGGCCGCTCCATGAGCACGTGGTAGTTGGGAGTCATGGAACTGGGCCGGAAGAGCAGGGTCTTGAGGAAGTCGAACTTGGTGACGACCCCCACCAGACGGTCGTTCTCCACCACCGGAAAGCAGTTGTAGTCGTACCGCTCGAAGAGCTCCCGGAGCCGCCCCGCTGTGGTCCCGGGGGATACGCTCTTCACCTCGTGGGTCATGACGTCCTTCACCTTGAGGAACACGAACTGCTCCATGGGCCCTTGATCTCCTCTCCTGCCATCATGACGGCGAGCCGCCGGGGCCCCCCCCTGGCCGACGGGCGGCCGCGGCGTCGCCACTCAACCCACCGCCCGTTCGCTGAACGCCTTGAGGCCCGCGGCCAGCTCCCGCAGGCGGCGATCCACCCGGCCGTTGACCGAACCGTCGGGGAAGTGGCCGTCGGGGCCCCGCGCCCCCGCCTCCACCCCGGTGAGGATCCGGATGCCCTGGTCCACGGTGGCCACGGGGATCACCGCGAAGCGCCCCTCGGCCACCGCCTGGACCACGTCCTTTCGGAGCATGAGGTCCTCCACGTTGCTCTGGGGGATCATGACTCCCTGGGTCCCCGTCAGCCCGCGGATGCGGCAGACATCGAAGAACCCCTCGACCTTCTGGTTGACCCCGCCGATGGGCTGGATTTCCCCCTTCTGGTTCACGGAACCCGTGATGGCCAGATCCTGCCGCACGGGCAGGCCCGCCAGGCTGGACAGGATGGCGTACAGCTCCGCCGACGAGGCGCTGTCCCCCTCCACGCCGCTGTAAGACTGCTCGAAGCAGACGCTGGCCGTCATGCTCAGCGGCTTGTCCTGGGCGTATTTCCCCCGGAGGTACCCGCTCAGGATGTAGACGCCCTTGTTGTGGATGGGCCCCCCCATCTCGGTCTCGCGCTCGATGTTGATCACCCCGGAGCGCCCCATGGCGGTCTGGGCGGTGATCCGGGAGGGACGGCCGAAGGAGATGTCACCCAGGTCATAGACCGACAGGCCGTTGACCTGCCCCACCTTTGCCCCGTCCGTATCGATGTAGATGGACCCCTCCAGGATCATCTCCCGGATCTTCTCCTCCACCATGTTGAAGCGCCAGTGCCGGTTGTCCAGGGCCTGGTCCACGTGGCGCTCCTGGACCACATCGGCCCCGTCCCGGCGGGCCCAGTACACGGCCTCCCGGATCAGGTCCGCCACCTGATGAAACCGGGTGCTGATCTTCTTGCGTCCCCCCAGCCGCACGCCGTGCTCCACCACGGCCGCCACCGCCTCTCGGTGGAACGGCAGCAGGCCCTCGTCCCCGGTGATCTTGCGGATGAACTCGGCGTACTCCCGCACGGCCTCCTCGGCGTTCTCCATCACCGTGTCGAAGTCGGCCTTGATCTTGAAGACCTTCTTGAAGTCGTCGTCCCGGTGGAAGAGGATGTAGTAGATCTCGTTGTCCCCGATCATGATGACCTTCACATCCGTGCGGATGGGTTCGGGCTTGAGGGAGCCCGTGGAGAGGAACATGAACGGATCGAAGCTCTGGATCTCCACCTCCCGGTGTTTGATGCTCTTCTTGAGGGCCATGTAGACCCCCGGCTCGGTCAGGGCGTCCAGGGCGTTGATGATGAGGTACCCGCCGTTGGCCTTGATGAACGAGCCGGCCTTGATCTTGGTGAAATCCATCCGCCACACGCCCCGGGGGTCCCAGACGCGCTCCACCGTCCCGAACAGGTTCCGGTAGTTGGGGTACGACTCGAAGATCACGGGCGCCCCCTGGGTCTCGGAGTTGTCCACCAGGAGGTTCACCTGGAGCACGGCGAACGGGTCCTGGGGCTCGGGGGCCTGGACGAATGGCAGGGCCTGGGGCGGGCCCTCGGGCTTGGGCCGGAAGATGTCCAGGTGCTCCAGGATGTATCGGCGCGCCCCCTCCAGGTACTCCCGGATCTTCTGGCGGTCGAACCGCGCCCCCATGGCATCGATCTCCTCGTTGATGAGGGGGCCCACGGTCTGCTGGTCCAGGGCCTGGAGCTTCTCGGCCAGCTCCTTCTCCAGGTCCCGGACCCTGAGGATGCGCTCGTTCATCTCCTTCATGAGTTCGTCGCGGCGCGCGCGCATCCCCTGGAGCTTCTCGGCGGGCAGCTCGCCGCTGTCCACGCCGGCCTCCAGCTGCTCCCACGGAACCGGCTTTCCGTCCGCCACCGGGAGTATCTCCGTGCGGCTGCTGGGCCCCATGGGGATGACCACCATGTTGAAGCCCTCTCCCTCGATCTTGCGCTCGAACTCCTTGTAGATCCCCTTTTCCTGGTTGCGGATCCCCTCGACCAGCTCGCGGCGTCGGTCCTGAAAGGCTTCGGACTCGAAGAGCTTGGGGACCTTCTCCTTGAAACCCTCCACGAGCCGCTCCATCTCCCGCTTGAAGGAGGCCCCCTGTCCCGACGGAAAGTACAGCACCTTGGGGGCGTCGGGATCCTTGAAGTTGTTCACGTAACACAGATCATCGGGGGCGGGCCGCTGCCCCTTGAGGGCATCCAGGCACAGGCGCACCGACGTGCTTCGCCCGGTCCCGGCGGCCCCGCAGACATAGATGTTGTATCCGTCGCCCTGGATCTCCAGCCCCATGCGCAGGGCCTCCAGGCCCCGCCTCTGGCCCACGATATCCTTGGACGCCTCCACCTCATCGGTGGTCAGGAACTCCATGCACGTGGTGTCGCACCGCCACCTGAGCCTTTCCGGTGGCACCTGGGATACGCCCTCGAGCGATCGATCCGCCATCCGCGTCCTCCCTCTCTCCCATGGGTTTCGCTTGGTCGGGCGCCGGCCGGCCCGCAAGTCCACCATTACCTAGCAAGAAACGGTGGGGAAGTCAAACCGCTGCGGCCACGGGGGTCGGAGGGGGTGGGCCGGCGATGCGAGTCCGTTTTCGCAGGGCGCCTCATGGCTGCGGTGCCGTGAACGCCCGGCACAGGTTCACCCCCTCCTGGGGGTTGAGGGTCCAGGCGTCGGCCCCCACGTGGTCTTTGACCTTGGCCGTGGTGGGGCCGCCGCCGATGATCACGTACCGGCCCTCGCGCAGGCCGCGCTGCCCGAGGAGGTCCACGGTCTGCTTCATGGCATCGAAGGTCGTGGTGAGCAGGGCGGACATGGCCACGATGCGGGCCCCGGTCTCGGCCACCTTCTCTGCGATGGCCTCCGGGGGCACGTTGACCCCCAGGTCGTAGACCTGAAACCCCGCGGCCCGGAGCATGGTGGCCACCATGTCCTTGCCGATGTCGTGGACGTCCCCTTTGGGAGTGGCGATGACGGCGCCGCCCAGGGAGTGCTCCCCCTGCCCCCGCAGCAGGAGGGGCTGGAGCCGCTCGGCGGCCGTCTTGAAGACCATGGCCGAGAGCATGAGCTCGGCCAGGAAATACTGGCCGCTGCTGTACAGCGCCCCCACCTTCTCCATCCCCGAACGGCACTCCTCCAAAACCACCAGGGGGTCCTTCCCCCTGTCCAGCGCCTCGTCCACCAGCCGCAGGAACTCATCCCGCCGCAGCTCGGCCAAGGCGGCTCCGATCTCCCCCCTGACCTCCACGGCGGCAACCGGCGCCCCTGGGCCCGCCGCCTCCCGCGCCGCCTCCCGGGTGCGCCCCTTCTGCCCCCGGTGGCTTTTGCCCGTCTCCACCATGGCCCGGAGGTTCTCCGGCCGCACGTCCATGGGGCACTCGCACCCCGTGGTCAGCATGAATCCGCCGCCCTCGCCCACCTCGTCGATGAGCCTGCGGCAATACTGGCCCACCTCGGCGGGCGTTCCCAGCGACAGGAGGCTGGCCGGGACGTCGCCGCTGATGCACATGTGGCCGCCCAGGATCTCCTTGGCCCGGAAGATATCGGTGGTGCCGTCCAGGTCGGCCACGCACTTGCCCCGGGGCAGCTTTCGGAAGTGCGGCAGGTTGAGGCCCCAATCCGTGTCCAGGTGTAGCCACGGGGTGATCCCCTCGGCCACGAAGGCGTCCACGTACCGCTGGAGGAAGGGCCATTCGAATCGCTCGAATAGCTCCAGGCGATAGTAGAAGCCCGACCCCCGCTCCAGGACCGTGAAGGCGAGCATGTTGCCGTTGTCCCTGCATACCTCCACGGCGTTGGCGATCAGGTCGTCGCAACAGGCCCGCATGGCCGCCTCCACCTTGTCCGGCACCTCGAACAGATCCCGGGTGAACTCGGGCAGGGTCCTGCTCAGGGAGAAGGCCATGAGCACGGAGTCCACGGCAACACCCAGGAGCACCTCCATGCCCCGCTGCCTGCACACGGCGAGGTCCTGCTTGTAGAGCGCGTTGGACAACCCCTGCATCTGGACGAACCGCTCCCAGCGCTTGCCGCCCATCCGCTCGTAGTGCTCCTCCCAGAACCGGTTCCACCCCAGGGCCGCGATCCGGTCGTAGTCCTCCCGTCGGAACAGGACCCGTTCGTCCACCTGGTACAGATCGTCTTCCCCGAGCTGTTTGCCTGGGATCAGGTTGCGCACCGGGGCGGCGCAGAGCTTTCCCGGAAGCATGGGGTAGTAGTAGTTGGGCTTGCTGCCCACGTCGTACCCGAAGTCCCGGTGGCACCGGAGGATGGCCTCCCGGGCCGCTTCGTGATTCCGCCACGCCTCGGCCTGGGTGATGCCGCAGAGCCTGGGGGCGGCGGTCACCAGGATGGGGAAGACGGGGTGCCGATCCACGGGCTCCAGGGCGATGGCGGCCTGGAGCCGCTCCTGCACGGTCATGGTCTCGGCCATCATGGGCGGCATGTCCTTTCCGCGGGAGGGGATGACGGCCGGGGGCCGGCCCTCGGAGGATGGGCTCCCCTCAGTGCACGGTCTCGTCCGAGGAGGAGCTGGCCATGAGGATGTCCAGCTCGTCGATGAAGTGTTCGCCCAGCTTCTCCTCCACAAAGATGGGAGCCCCCACCCGGAGACACAGGGCGATGCCGTCGCTGGGACGGGTGTCCACGGAGATCTCCCGACCCTCCTTCTTGAGCCGAAGCTCCCCGTAGTACGTGTTCTCCACCAGGTCATGGATCCTCAGGAACTGCACCTCGCCCCCCAGGTCCCGAATGACCTCGGTGATCAGGTCGTGGCTCATGGGCCGCTTGCCGCTGACCTTGCTCATCCCGTGCAGGATGGCGCTCCCCTCGAAGACCCCCACCTGGATGACCAGGACCCGGCCCCTGGCCGCATCCTTGAGGAAGATGCTCATGGCCCCGCTGTTGGGGACCATCCCCACGCGATCCACCTTCACCTCGATCATCCCGCCGCTCCCTGTTCCCCCCCCGTGGAACCCGCCGTCCCCCCTCAGGGGGCCGCTGGGGGATGGGGTCCCCAAGGCTCCAGCCTGCCCGTCAGCTGCACGGTGGATTCCCCGGAGATGTGCACATCCACGTCGAAGATGGTCGCCTCGACCACCCGGTATGTGGCGCCCTCCCATTCCAGGAAGACCTCTATGCCCTGCTTGCCCGGGGCGAGCCCCGTGACCTTGGCCTGCATCCTGGCCGAGGCGTACACTGCCATGGCCCCCGGCGCGGCCTCCGAAAGCTCCAGCTCCATCCTCTCCAAGGGGATCTCCTGCCCCATGTGAACGAGGCGAGACCGCTCGATTCGGTAATTCCCCGGGGCCAGACCCATGGCCGTCCTCCTCCCCGCCCCCCCGCCCTGCGGGGCCGTCTGCGCGGCTCAGGCCGCCGTGGAGACCTGTCGAAGCACCTCCTCCCACCCGCACGAAACGTTGCGGTGAGGGCTTTCCCCCGGCACGGAGAGGAAGAACTGCCCCCGCTTCCAGCGCAGGAGCTCCAGAAAAGCTGGCGTCCCGCGCAGGGCGCCCACGCTGGCATGCAGGAGGAGCCCTCCATCGAAGAAGAGCCGCCCGGTCCTGGGCTCCTCCCACACGTCCAGGAGGTAGCCCCGTGTGCTGGCAACCACCAGATGGGCCAGGTCCAGGAGAGGCAGGGCCGCCAGGTCCCCCACGATGCCCCGGCGATCCCCCTCATCGGGCCGGTGCCGGGATCCCCGACGGGCTGGGCCCCGGAGATACTGCTCCAGAACCCGCTCCTGATCCTCGCTGAGGGCCCCGAAGCTGAGCCCTGCCTGGGCGGGCGGCTGCACCCGGCGGACCACGCAGGCCACGTTGGCAAAGGGCAGATGATTGGGCAGGATGGCGCCCAAAGTCACCTGGGATCCGGGAGCGGGGACCACGCCGTCCGTCTCGATGAGGCATCCCCCCCGGCTGAGGTTGACGACGGTGGCCCGCGTCGCCTCCCCCCCACAGGCCCGGATCATCCCACGGAAGAACGTACTGAGGCGAAGCTCGGTTCTCAGACGCTGCCTTCGAACCTCCCCCGGGTAGCCCAGGACGATCAACGGCGGGTCGCTCAGGACCACGTCCTCCACGCGGGATGGGAACCGGCGCATCTCGTCGCCCGTCACGTACTGCACCTGGCACGCCATTCCCTTGCGGATGAGGTCCTTGCGCAACGCCATGGCCGGGAGATCCGCGAACAGGATCTTGTCCGGCACCCATCCGCGCAGGCTCGTCCAGCACTTGAGGTCGTGAAACGCGATCTCCATCCGTTGTCCGACCTGAAAGTCCATCCCGCCTGGCCCCGACGTCATGGGGAGGGCTCGGTGGCGCCACCGAGTGCCCTTCTTTCTATCAGAGACCATCCGGCATTTCAATGCCAATTTTCCCCATCGCCCGGGCCCCGGGCGTGACCAGGCGAGCGGAGCCGTCAGATTGGGGATTCGACGGCCGGGATGCTAGAATGGTCCGAGACGCTGGCGCAGCCTCCAACGGGCGAGGGACGACATGTGGCTCCGGGATCTCGGCCTCAAGTGGAAGCTCATATGGGCCTTCCTGTTTCTCTCTTTCGCCGGCACCACCGTCCTGGTCTGGATCGCCTTTCGATCCCAGGAGGCCCTCATCCACCTGAGCGAGCGGCGGGCCCTGGAGAGCAACTACCAGCGCCTTCTTCAGAACCTCCAGGACAAGCGCGACAGCGCCCTGAGCCTGGCGTGGACCGTGGCCCAGGACCCCCATGTGAAACAGTTCCTCGCCGCCGGGGATCGGCGCGCCCTCCTGGAGCATCTGAGGCCCACATACCAACGGCTCCATGGGGACTTCGGCGTCGGACAGATCCACTTCCACGTGCCGCCCGCCACGTCGTTTTTGCGCATCCATCGGCCCGATCAGCATGGAGACGAGATGGCCGCCTTCCGCGCAACCATCCTCCATGTGATCCGGACCGGGGAGCCCGCAGGCGGACTGGAGTGGGGGCGGACGGGCTACGGCATCCGCGGCGTGGTCCCCGTGCTCCTCCACGGCAAACTGACGGGAACCGTGGAAGTGGGGTTCTCGTTGGGCGAGGCATTCGTCCGGTCGTTCCGGGCCCAGACCGGCTGCCATATCACCCTGTACGTCAAGGACGTGGAGGGGGGAGAGGAACCCCTCGCCCTGACCACGACCCTGGAGCGGGCACCGGCCCTCGCATCCGCGCGCTTCGATGCCTTTCGGGAGTCCCCCGCCCCCGAACTGCGGATGCCCATGCCGACGGAGCGGGGGGTCTCGGGCCTGCTGGGTCCCGTGCACGACTTCTCCGGCCGCCTGGTGGCCGTTTCTGAGCTGCGGGTGGATCGAAGGCCTTTTCTGGCCATCATGGATGGGTTCCGCATGGAGATGGCCGCGGTGGAGGCGGTGGGGCTGCTGCTGGCGGCCCTGGTGGTCTGGGGTCTGGTGACCCGTTTCCTGGCCCCCATCCGGGAGATGGTGCAGGGGGCGGCGGAGATCGTGGCCGGCGAGCGCCTCCACATGCCCGTTCGGGGACGGGATGAAATGTCCCGGCTGGCCAGGGCCCTCAACAGCATGGTGGGATACTTGGAGGCCTCGCGGCAGCGGGCCAAGGATTATGCCCAGAACCTGGAGCAGGAGGTCCAGAGACGCACCCGCGAGCTGCGCCTGTCGGAGGAACGATACCGCGCCCTGGTGGATCAGGTGCCCCTGGTGGTCTTCCAGATGACCCCGGATCGGGGGCTTCGGTTCATCAACTCCCACGTCTGGGAAATGCTCGGGGTGGAGCCCTCGGAGCTGCTCAACGTGCCCGAGGCCCTGGATCGCTTCGTCCACGCGGAGGACCGTGAGCGGGTCCGGGAGGGTTTCCGCGTGGCGGTGGCGGCGGGGAGCGACTGGGTCGGCGAATACCGCATGGAGACGCCTCAGGGCCGGCTCCTCCACGTCCGCGAACACGCGGTGTCGGCCAAGGACGAAGACGGGCGCGTCATCCGGGTGGACGGCATCCTGGTGGACCTGACGGACCAGAGGCGGCTGCAGGAGAAGACCGTCCAGGCCGAGGAGCTGCGCACCCTTGGCGAGATCTCGGCCCGGCTCGCCCACGAGATCCGCAACCCCCTCACCTCCATTGGCGGGCTCTCACGAAGGACCCTTCGAGACCTGCCCGAGGACCACCGGGCCAGGCGGTGGGTCCAAGGCATCGTGACGGAGGTGGAGCGCCTGGAGACCATCTTGCAGATGATCCTGTCGTACATCCAGCCCGGGGAGGTCCAGCTCGAACCCGGCGATCTTCGCCCCCTGCTGGCCGGGCTCATGGAGGAGCTGGCACCGGAGTTCCTCGCCCGGGGAAGGCGCCTCAACTGGGAGACGCCCCCTTGCCTTCCCACCCTCTTGCTCGACCGGGACCAGCTGCGCCGCGCCCTGGAGAGCGTTCTTCGCCACGCCCTCTTCTCCATGGAGGAGAACGGGGTCCTCGACGTGGCAGTGGCCCCGGGACAAGAGGGGGTGCACATCCGGTGCTCCTACGCCTCCCCGCTCCTTTCCCAGGACGACCTGGACCACTACTTCTACCCGTTTCTGGCCCAGGGGACGCCCGACCCGGCCCTCTTGAGGCTCCCCATGGCCCGGCTCATCGTGTACCGCCATGGGGGAGTCATGCAGGTGAGCCGGGCAGAGGGCCAAGAGATCGTCCTCACCGTGACGCTTCCCGCGCTCCAGGGATCCACGGATCTGCGGGAGCCGGAAATCCGTTGATCCGTGCAACGGATCGCCCGCGGCCGGCCCGGCCCCATGGATCGATTGTTGACCATATCTCGCTTGCCAGTATGGATCCAAGGAGTCACCAAGAGGCCTCTGGCGATCTCGGATTTGGCCCGGATGGACGGCATCGCTTGGGCCGGTAAACTGACGCCGGAGGGGCGCCCCTTGAAGGCCCAGCATGCCGTTTCAAGGCGCACGGGGCGTTCCATCCTCCCGCACAACGCAATGCGGCCCCTCT
>CAZEPJ010000078.1:0-17045 GCA_964514105.1 uncultured Desulfarculaceae bacterium
ATAGTCCTTTGATTATAGAGTATTGGCCCTCCTTGTCAAGCGGCGTCTTCGCCCGGGAGGCGCCTCCTTGATCTTGCCCCGGCCCGCCCGAACCCGTATGATCGGTGCCGGGGCGCGGCAGATCCGGGGGGAGGCGACGATGCCCAGGTTGCGGTTGAAACGAGGGCATGAGCAGGGCGTCAAGGCGGGCTATCTCTGGATCCATCCCGGGGACGTGGAGCGGATCTCTCCCTCGGCCCAGGACGGTTGGCCCGTGGACGTGACCGACTCCCGCGACCGGTTTCTCGGCCGGGCCCTCCTCAACACCCGCTCCCCCATCGTGGCGCGTCTGTACAGCCGGACCCGTCTGGATTGGGGCGCCCCCCTCCTGGAACAGCGGATCTGTGCCGCGCTGGAGCGGCGACGGCGATGGGGCCTGGACCTCGCGGCCTGCCGGCTGGTCTTCGGGGAGTCCGACCTCCTCCCGGGCCTGGTGGTGGACCGCTACGGCGATGTGGGGGTCCTCCGGATCAACCATCCGGCCGTGGACCGATTCCGGGGCCAGCTCGTGGAGTTCCTTTGTTCCTCCCTGGATCTGTCCGCCGTGTACGAGCGGAGCGACGGGAGCGCCCGCAACCAGGAGGGGATGTCTCCCGCCAGTGGGCTCCTCTGGGGCAGGCTTCCCAGGGAGATCCGGATCACCGAGGGGACGGTGCGCCTCGGGGTGGATGTGGTCCACGGCCAGAAAACGGGGCACTACCTGGACCAGAAGCGAAACCGGGTGCGGGTGGGCCCATGGGCCAGGGACCGAAGGGTCCTGGATCTCTTCTGCTACACGGGGGGATTCGGGCTCCAGGCCCTGGCCGGGGGCGCGGCCTCGGTGGCGTTCGCGGACAGTTCGGCCCGGGCGCTGGAGGCGGCCCGGATCCATGCGGAGGAAGCGGGATGGGGCGCCAGAGCCCGTTTCCTGGAGGCCAACGCCTTCGATCTGCTGCGCGCGCTGGAGCGCCAGGGTGAGCGTTTCGATCTGGTCTGCCTCGATCCCCCGGCCTTTGCCCCCTCGCGCCAGGCGCTGGCCCGCGCGTCCAGGGGGTACAAGGAGCTGAACCTGCGCGCCCTGAAGCTCCTGGCCCCGGGCGGGATCCTCGTATCATCCTCGTGCTCCTCCCACCTCCCCGTGGGCCTCCACCTGCAGATCATCACCGAGGCGGCGGCCGACGCGGGCCGCGGGATCCTGCTCCTTCACCAGTGGGGGCAGGACTTGGACCACCCGGTCCTCCCCGCCCACCCCCCCACACGCTACCTCAAGTGCCATGTGGTGGAGGTGATGGAGTAGGGCGGGTCGGGCGATCCAAGGACCCGGCCGTGGCCTGGGATCAGGGGTCAGGATACGGGATTCGGTTCCCGGCGCTCTTGGTTCCCAACGCCCTGGCCACCTCATCGCGCTGGAAGACCGGCATGGGGCGCTCACGGCCCCCCTCCAGCAGGAAGGCTCCCTTGGGCGCCTCCACGAACTCCCCGATGTCGCGGGCGGCGATGCCCGCCCCGTCCAGGGCCTGCAGAACCGCCGCCGCATCCTCGGGGGCCACGGCCATCAACAAGGCCCCCGAGGCCAGCAGGCCCATGGGGTCCAACCCCAGCAGGTCGCAGACCTTGCGGGTCTCCGGCAATACGAGGATGTCATCCCGGCGTACCCGAACCCCCAGGTCCGCGGCCTCGGCCATCTCAACAAGGGCCGTGGCGATCCCCCCCTCGGTGGGATCGTGCATGGCGTGGAGCCGGGCCGCGGCGCAAGCCCGCAATGCCTCGGGCACCACGCTGATACCCGGCCGTACGAGAAAGCCGGCGCATCGATTCAGCTCTTCCCTGCCCATGCACGCCCTGAGCGTCCGGTGCTCCCTGGCCAGCACCGCGGTCCCCTCGATGGCGATCCCTTTGGTGAGCAGGATCCGGTCACCGGCCAGGGCTCCATCGGGGCGTATCAGGGCCTGGGGAGGGAGCTCCCCGAGCATCACCCCTGCCACCAGGGGCCGATCCAGCCCCAGGGTGACCTCTGTGTGGCCGCCGCACAGGGCGACCCCCAGGCTGCGACAGGCCCCGTGGATCTGGTGGAAGATCGCCTCCACCATGGCGGCGTCCGTCTTTCCCTCCGGCAGCAGGAGGGTGGCCAGAAACCATCGAGGCGCGGCACCCAGCGTGGCCACATCGTTGGCATTGACGTGCACCGCATACCAGCCGATCTGATCCGCGGCAAAGGTGACCGGGTCGGTCTTGGCCACCAGCAGCCGGTCCCCCATCTCGATGACCGCGGCGTCGAGGCCGATGCCGGGACCCACGACGAGGCGCGCATCTGGGACGGCGTGCCGGGCCAGCAAGGCCCGGAGGAGGACAGGGGGAAGCTTGCCAGGGGGGAGTGGCTCCATGGGTCAACCACGGGGATCCCGGGGGCTCCATTGCGGACTTTGCGTTCTCACGCCCGTTTCCCCCTCCTCTAGACGTTCGTCGTGTACGACGGTAGCCGCTCGGTGAGCAGCGCCTCGGCCGCGGCGGCCAGGCCGTCGTCGTGATCGTGGTCGGGAGCCAGAATCCGCATCTTGATGATCCGGTACGGCACGTTCTCCAGGAGCGCCGCCAGAGTCTCTCGCTCCACCCGGCCCGTGTGCTGGTTCAGGATCCAGAACGGCTGGTGGGGATCCAGGGGATTGTCGGGCCTGGGGTCCTGGGAGGCCAGGTCGGCCACGAAGGGGATCCGGCTCAGGGCGCCGGGTAGTTTCTCCCGGACCAGCCCCTCGATGGTGCGAAGGTTGCCCGGGTCCCGCCGAAGGAAAAGGTCGGCCAGGGGACTGCTTCGATCCCGGGCGTCCAGATAGAAGGTCCGCTCGAAGGAAGTCACCCATTCGCGACGCCTCAGCAGGATGGCCGTCCAGGCCTCCCCCAGGCGGCGCCTCCTGCTGTTGCGGCCCCGGGCCCACTGGCGCACCGTGTGAAACAGGGAATACTCGGTCAACTCCAGGTAATCGTCGGGGCGCTCCAGTGGGCTTTGGGGGAGCAGCTCCCGAAGGGTGTCATGGAACACGTTCTTGATGGACAGATCCAGGGCCCGGGTGGTTCGATGGTAGTAGATGGACTGGAAGAGCTGGATGCGCGTCTGGATGAACTGCTGGAGGGCCGCCGTGCCGTACGAGGAGTACGTGATCCCCTTGTCGCTGACGAAGGTGTAGTGGAGGATGCGCTCCAGATCGATGGGGTCGCGGGAGAACCCCGTCATGTACGCGTCCCGCAGGACGAAGTCCAGGCTGTCCACGGTGAAGATCCCGCTGGAGAACAGGACCCGCAGGACCTGAAGCCAGCCGGGCATGTCGTCCGGGTCCCGTGCGGGGGCCGGCCTTCGGATGAGAAAGGCCACCCAGGCGGGATCCAGGCATTCCCCGGCCCGGTGGAGGCCCGAGGGGGAGCGGGTGAGCCCTCGGATGCACGGGGCCAGGACCTCCCGGATGAGGAAGCCGCCCACCACCTCGTGGTTGATGTCCCACCGCGGCTCCAGGTATTCCGAGTCGCACATGTGGCTGAAGGGCCCGTGGCCCACGTCGTGCAGCAGTCCCCCGGCCCGCAGGAGCGATTCCACCAGGGGGAGCGACGGGCAATCGGGGTGGTGTTGCCGCAGGTGGGGGTGCAGCTGTCGGGCGAAGCGCCCGGCCACGTGCATGGCGCCCAGGGAGTGCTGGAAGCGGCTGTGCTCGGCCGACGGATAGACCCAGAATGCGCTCTGGAGTTGATGGATGTACCGCAGGCGCTGGATCCACGGATGGTCCAGGAGGGCCTCTTCGGTGCCCTTGTCGGGCGCACCCGGGACGGGGCGGGTGTAGTGGATGTAGCCGTGCACCGGGTCGGAGATGATCCCCGTGCCCTCGTACGGATCCAGTCGAGCTGCGTCCTCGTCCCGTCCCATGCTCACCCCTCGGCCCCGGACCCGGCGCTCACCAGGGGCCGGAGGCGCTCCACCAGGGCGGCCGGGACCCCACGCACCCTGCCCAGATCCGCCGCGGAGGGAAAGGGCCCCCTGGCCTGCCGATCCTTGACGATCTTGCGGGCCGTGGCCGGCCCCACGCCGGGCAGCAGCGTGAGATCCAGGGTTGTGGCCCGATTGAGATCCATGGGGGCCCCCAGCAGGAATGCCTTTCGCACCGACATGGGCCCCACGTGGCGCAGCCGCGGCCTCGCTCCGGGCTCGAAGACCACGGCGGAGAGATCCTCCAGGGGGTGCTCCCACCAGGTCTCCCCCCCGTGGCCCCCCGGATGGATCCCCAGGCCCTGCGCCAGGCCCCCCACCGTGGTCCCGGCTGGGACCTCGTAGATCCCCTCCAGGCCCTCCACCCCCGCGACCTCCACCCGGAGCTTACGCCGGGGATCCTCCCGCGGCTCCGGCTTCCCGGCCGAAACCCCCTGGAACCACTGCCACGGCAGGCCCAGGACCAGGACCACGGCGGCCAGCGCCAGGACCCCTTTGGCGGTGGGATCCATGATCCGCCCGCGCCTCATCCCGCCTTCTTCTCCCGCGGCGCATCGCACCGGCCCATGGGGGTCCTCCCGAGGGGCGGCCCCGGTCATCGGCCCCTGAGGGGAGGGGCCTGGCGAATGGCCTCGTCGCCCAGGCCGAAGGCGTCGTGAAGGACGCGAATGGCCAGCTCCTTGTACTTGGCCTCGATGACGCAGGAGATCTTGATCTCCGAGGTGCTGATCATCTGGATGTTGATCCCCTCCTCGGCCAGGGCGGCGAACATCTTGGCGGCCACGCCGGAATGGCTCCTCATCCCCACTCCGACGATGGAGACCTTGGCGATCTCCTCGTCGGACGTCACGCCCCTGGCCCGCAGCCCCTTGGCCACCCTCCGCACCAGCGCCAGCGCCTTGTTCATGTCCCCCTTGGAGATGGTGAAGGTCAAGTCCGTGAAGCCCTCCTCGCTCACGTTCTGAACGATCATGTCCACGAGGATGTTGGCCGCGGCCAGGGGTCCGAAGATCTGCGCGGCCACGCCCGGGGTGTCGGGGACCTTCTTGATGGTGATCTTGCCCTCGTCTGTACGGTAGGTGATCCCCGCCACCACCACCCTCTCCATCTCCTCGTCCTCCGGAACCACCATGGTCCCCTCCTCGTCACTGAAACTGGAGCGCACGTGGACGCGCACGCTGTACTTCTTGGCGAACTCCACGGATCGGGTCTGGAGGACCTTGGCTCCCAGGGAGGCCATCTCCAGCATCTCGTCGTACGAGATCCTGGCGATCTTACGGGCCTCGGGGCAGATGTTGGGATCCGTGGTGAAGACCCCTTCCACGTCCGTGTAGATCTCGCAAAGATCCGCGCCGAGCACGGCGGCGATGGCCACGGCCGTTAGGTCCGATCCGCCGCGCCCCAGGGTGGTGATGTCACCGCCCTCGTTGATCCCCTGAAAACCCGCCACGACCACGATGTTGCCGCAGGCCAGTTCGTGCTGGAGCCGAGAGCGGTCCACGGTCTGAATCCGCGCCGTGGAGTAGTTGTTGTCCGTGAAGATCCGGACCTGGTGCCCCAGAAGGGAGACGGCCGCGTGCCCCATGCGGTGAAGGGTGAGGGCCAGGAGGGCCGATGTGACCTGCTCCCCCGTGGAGACGAGGACGTCGGCCTCCCTCTGGTTGGGCTCGGGGCATGCCTCCCGGGCCATGGCCAGGAGCCGATCGGTCTCGCCCGCCATGGCCGAGACCACCACCACCACGTCGTTCCCCGCATGCCGCGTCCCGCCCACCCGCTCGGCCACATGGCGGATGCGCTCCAGGTTCGCCACCGAGGTGCCGCCGAACTTCTGAACGATCAAGGCCAACTGCCGATGCTCCTTTCCATGATGATCTCCAAGCCCCGATACGCCACCTTGGTCCCGGGACAACTAGAATTTCCAATGGCCCGTTCCAAATGTCAATGGAATTGGTGAGAAACCGATTGGGCGGGCTAGTCCCACGGCGCGGGTGCCGTGCGGCGAAGGGCCAGAAGGAGCCGCAGGTGGGCCTCACCCCTGGCGGACATTGAGATCTCCCGCTTGCGCGGACCGCCGATGGAGAGCCTCACGTCCAGACGGTCGGCGGGAAGGGCCCCCGACACCCGATCCGCCCACTCCACCACGCAGACCCCGTCTCCCCACAGATACTCCTCCAGCCCCAGGTCCGGTTCCCAGACCCCGGGGCGGAGCCGGTAGAAGTCCATGTGGTAGAGGGGAAGGCGGCCCCCATATTGGTGGATCAGTGCGAAGCTGGGACTGCTCACCGGCTCGGAGGCCGGCACGCCCAGCCCCCGGGCCACCCCCCGGGCCAAGCAGGTCTTTCCCGACCCCAGTTCCCCCGTGAGGGCCAGCACGGCGCCCCGCTCCAGCAGCGCGCCCAGGGCCCGCCCCAGGGCCATGGTCTGCCGCACCCCCCGGGACAGGACCGCCCACCGAGCCGATTCACACATGGAACGGACACCCCTGTGCCGGGCGGGGCCAGGCCCGGGGGGCGTCCCCGCCCACGAGGCGCTCCAGGGCCGCCGGGATGGGCGCCAGCAGGTCGGTGGCCGCCAGACCGCGCCGTCCTCTCTCCGCGGCCCATTGATCCGCCACCCATCCATGCAGGTACGCGCCCAGGGCCATGGCCTGAAACGGGCCCAGGCCCTGGGCAGTGAATCCGGCCACGAGGCCCGTGAGCAGATCCCCCGTGCCCCCCGAGGCCATGGCCGGGTTCCCCGTGGGCACCAGCCCCACGCGGCCCTCGGGGTCCGCCAGGACCGTCCCGGCGCCTTTGAGCACCACCCAGGCGCCCCCCCGGCGGGCCAGCTCCAGCGCCGCCCCCACCCGATCCCCCTGGACCTGCTCCACGCTGGACCCCAGGAGGCGGGCCATCTCGCCGGGGTGCGGCGTGAGGATCCGGGGGGCCGGGGCCTCCCGGAGGAGCTCCGGATCTCCGGCCAGGGCGTTGAGCCCGTCGGCATCCACCACCATGGGGAGCGGCGCCCAACGGACCAGCTCCCGCACCAGGGCCTGGGTCTCCGGATGGGTGGAAAGACCGGGGCCCAGGGCCACGCAGCGCTTGCCCTCCAGGGCCTGTCGGATCTCGCCCACCCCCTCCAGGCCCAGGGTCTGGGCCGGGGTCTCGGGCAAAGGCAGCGTCATGACCTCGGTGAGCCTGGCCTCCATGGCCGCATTGAGACTACGGGGGAGCCCCAACGTCACCAGGCCCGCGCCGGCCCGCAGGGCGGCCTCCGAGGCCATGGCCCCGGCCCCGGTCTTCCCCGGTGAGCCCGCCAGGACCAGGACATGGCCGAAGTGCCCCTTGTGAGCCTGGGAGGGCCTCGGGGGCAGGAGGCCCCGGAGCTCCGCCGGGGTGATCACGGCCCGGGACAGCCCCTTGGCGTCTATTGCCTGGGGCGGGATGCCGATGTCCACCACCCAGAGATCCCCGCAGAGCTCCCGGCCCTGCCCCAGGAAGTGCCCCAGCTTGGGGAGGCCGAAGGTCACGGTGAGGGTGGCCTCCACGGCCGCCCCCTGGGGGCGGCCGCTGTCCGCGCACAGCCCCGAGGGGATATCCATGGCCAGGACCGGAGCCCGGCTCCTGTTGATGGCCTCGATGAGCTCGGCGGGTATCCCCCGCACCTGTGCGTTGAGCCCCGTGCCCAGCAGGGCATCCACGATGAGCCCGTACGAGGCCAGGGGGATCTGCCCGGACCCGACGCCCCGGGGGCCCACCTCCCGCAAAGAAACCCCCAGCCGGCGCAGGATGTCCAGTGCCATGCGGGCGTCGCCTTCGACCTGATCGGTGGCTCCCGCCACGTACACATCCACCTCCACGCCCCGGGCGAGGAGGCATCTGGCCATGACGAATCCGTCGCCGCCGTTGTTGCCCCGGCCGCACAGGACGGCCACCCTGCGCGATGCCAGGTCGGGAAACGTCCGCCACGCCGCGCACGCCGCCCCGCGACCCGCGTTCTCCATGAGCACGATCCCCGGGATGCCCAGCACCTCGATGGCCTCCCGGTCCAGTTCCCGCATCTCCTGGGCGGTCACGATGAACATGGCCCACCAATCCTGTAGGAGTCCAAGCTCAGGCCACCGGGGTCAGGAGGCCCCCCCCGACCCCACTGTGGCCGCTTCATCCCGGGTTCTTCCCCGGCGGGCGGCCGTTGCCCCTTCTTGCCCCGGCCGCGGCCCTCGGGGCAAGGGGCGAGGCCACGCACCTTGCTCTCCGCTCTCTCCCTTCTTGCCTCCCCCATGGCGGATTCCCGATCCCGCCGGGTCCCTTGCCTCTCCCGCCCCCCTATTTCCCCTCTCCCTCTCCCTCGACCACGACCACGGCCCCGCTGTACGCCCCCTCGTGGGTCAGGCTCACCCAGATGCGGCTCATCCCCTTTTCCTCGAAGATCTCCCGGGCCCGGCCGCGGATCCTCAGCAGCGGGGCGCCGCGCCCACCCGGGACCTCCACATCCGTCCACCGGATACCCCTGGCGAGCCCAGTGCCCAGCGCCTTGAGAAAGGCCTCCTTGGCCGCGAAGCGGGCGGCCAGGCACTCTCCGGGCCTGGCCTTGCGAGAACATACGTCCCACTCCTCGGCGGTGAACACGCGACGGGCCAGCCTCTCGCCCCAGCGATGCATGGCGCGCTCCAGCCGCTGGATCTCCACCAGATCCGTGCCGATACCGAGAATCATCCCAGCCCCCCGGCCATGCCCGACGCCACGCATCCAGAAGACTTCTTCCCCGTCCCCTACCCCCGGACCAGCTCCACCATCTCCCGCACCGCCCGCTCCATGCCCACCAGCACCGCCCTGGCGATGATGCTGTGTCCGATGCTGAAACCCGCGATCTCGGGCACTGCGAGGAGCCGCCGCACGTTCCGGTAGTCCAGGCCGTGTCCTGCGTGAACCTCGAGGCCGAGGTCCGCGGCGTGCCGCCCGCACCGAACGATCCTCTGGAACTCCCTGTCCCGGGCGGCCTCGTCCTCCGCGTCCGCATACCGCCCCGTGTGCAGCTCCACCATCTGGGCGCCGGCGGCCCGCGAGGCATCGATCTGGGCCGGATCCGGGTCCACGAACAGGCTCACCCCCATCCCCCCGGCTCGCAACCGCTCCACCGTGTCCTGCAGGGCCTTCAACTGCCCTGCCACGTCCAGCCCCCCTTCGGTGGTCAGCTCCTGACGCCTCTCGGGCACCAGCGTCACCATGAAGGGGCGCACGGCCAGGGCCACGCCGATGATCTCCTCGGCCGCAGCCATCTCCAGGTTGAGATGGGTCCGGACCGTCTCCTTGAGAAGGCGCAGGTCCCGGTCCTGGATGTGACGGCGGTCCTCTCGCAGATGAACGATGATCCCCTGGGCCCCCCCCAGTTCGGCCAGGAGTGCGGCGGCCACCGGATCGGGCTCCTTGGCCCGGCGGGCCTGGCGCACCGTGGCCACATGGTCCACATTGACGGACAACCGAGGCATTGCGTTCCCTCCTCAGGAGCCAGGCAGCGGGGGCGCACTGCAGGCTCCGGGCCACGGGCCTTTGGCTCCCCCCGCCGCCGGGCCATGCAGTCGGTCCCTCCCTGTCCCTTTCACCCGATGTGTCGAAGGACCGCGGCTTCGATCTCCGCGGTCAGGGTCCGGATCAGGGCCTCATCGGCCCCCTCGGCCATGATCCGCAGCAGCGGCTCGGTGCCGGAGTACCGGATGACGACCCGCCCCTGCTGCCCCAGCCTCCCCTGGGCGCCGGCGATGACCCGAGTCACCTCGGGCAGATCCTCCAGGGGCGGCTTGCGGGTGACGGCGACGTTGCGCAGCACCTGGGGGAAACGCTCCATGGCCGACGCCAGCTCCGAGAGCGGCCGCCCGCTGCTCTGCATGAGCCGCATCACCTGCAGCGCCGTGATCATCCCGTCCCCCGTGGTGGTGTGGTCGAGGAAGACCACGTGGCCTGATTGCTCGCCGCCCAGATTGTATCCCCCCCGTCGCATCTCCTCCACCACGTATCGATCCCCCACCTCCGTGCGAACCAGGCCGATCCCCCGCGCCCGGAGGGCCACCTCCATCCCCATGTTGCTCATGGACGTGGCAACCACGGCGCCCCCCCGAAGCCGGCCCGCTTCCTGGAGATCCAGGGCCAGCATGGTCATCACCTGATCGCCGTCCACCGCCCTGCCCTTCTCGTCGCACAGGACGGCCCGGTCGCCGTCGCCGTCCAGGGCAATCCCCAGGTGGGCCCCCGCCTGTCGGACCGCCTTGCAGATCAGCTCGGGGTGGGTGGAGCCGCACTCCCGATTGATATTCTCCCCGTCTGGCGCCACCCCCAGGGGGATCACCTCCGCCCCCAGCTCTTCCAGGACCAGGGGGGCCACCTTGTACGAGGCGCCGTTGGCGCAGTCCACCACCACCTTGAGCCCCTCCAGGGTCATATGCCTGGGGAAGGAGGTCTTGAGAAAAACGATGTATCGGCCCCTGGCGTCGTCCACGCGGAACGCCTTGCCCACCTCCCGGGCCGTGGGCCGCAGCAAGTCCATCTCCCCCGAGAAGATGAGCGATTCGATGCGCGCCTCCAGGGGATCCGGGAGCTTGAAGCCGTCCGAGGAGAAGATCTTGATGCCGTTGTCCTGGAACGGGTTGTGCGAGGCCGAAATGACCACCCCGGCGTCGGCCCGCATGCTGCCCGTGAGAAAGGCGATGCCCGGCGTGGGCAGAGGCCCCACCAGGAGAACGTCCACCCCCATGGAGCAGATGCCCGAGGCGAGGGCGTTCTCCAGCATGTATCCCGACAGACGCGTGTCCTTGCCGATGACGATCCGGGCGCGATGGCCCTTCTTGCCTTTGAAGAGATAGGCCGCCCCCCGGCCGATCTTCATGGCCGTCTCGGTGGTCATGGGATCCACGTTGGCCACGCCCCGGATCCCGTCCGTTCCGAACAGCTTCCTGACGGAAGCCTCCCCTTGGCACATGCCCCGGCCTCCTGCGTTCATTTCTCCGCCACCGCCGCCTCCACCGTGGGGGGGAACACCCGCAGGACCCTCACCCCCTGGGGGCCCGTCACCGTCGGCGGGACCCGGTGTCCGCCCGGCTCCAGGCCCTGGAGGTTCACCACCGCCTGGAGATCCCCCTCCTTTAGCCCCTGCACCGTATTCATGGGCCCTTTGACCAGCACCGTGACCCGGTCGGGGACCAGTGTGGCCCGGCCCTCTCCAGGGGCGGCCTTCACCTGGACGTCATCGAGGATCCGCTCCATCTGGATGGGGGCGATCTTCACCCGCACCGACACCTTGGGGGGGGAGACCTCCACCAGGTGGAGCCCCTCCAGCTCGAGCCCCGCCTTCTCCTCCACGTCCGACGTCGCCTGAGCCACGTTGACCGGGCGGGTCCTGACCCCGCCCAGCCCCGCCAGTTCCCCTTCCCCGCCCTTGAGCAGCACCCGCGGGGGTTCCACCGCGGCCCCCTCCACCCGGAACCCCGCGGCCGGCTCACCGGTGAACTGAGCCGCCGCGGGCAACCGGACTTCCTTGAGGGGCTCCAGCCGCAGATCCAGCGCCGCGGGGGTCACCCGCAGGACCTCCATTCCCCTGGGCACGGGGATGCTCTCGGGCAGGAGGCGCACGGTCGTCCACCCGATGCCCACGCCCTTGAGGTCCACCTCCCTGCGGATGTCCCGGCCGGGCAGGGTGCGCAAGAGGCTTCGGGGCCCCTGGATCTGGACCGCGACGTGGGTGGGGATGTCGCTCACCACCACCGCCTTCTCGGGGATGTTCACCAGGTCCAGGGAGACGTTCATCTGGATCTGCCCGTGCTTCTCGCCGATGACCACAGCCCAGAGCACCACGGCGAATACCACGGAGAAGACCTTGGCCAACAGGTTGCGAAAGAGGAGATCCCGGAGCCTCACCCCCCACCCCCTGCTTCCGGCGATGCCTTGGCCTCCGCCCCGACGGGGGCCTCGCCCGACTGCTCCCGGGAGAGCTGGATCACCTCATAGAGCAGGCCCCGGAGCTCCGTGGGGGACAGCTCCTCATACAGCTTTCCCCGCCATGCCACGGAGACCATCCCCCGCTCCTCGGACACCACGATGACCGCGGCGTCGCTGCGCTCGCTCAACCCCACGGCCGCGCGGTGGCGGGTGCCCAGGGCCTTGCGCAAACTGGTGGAGCCGGACAGGGGAAGGACGCATCCGGCTGCCGCCACCCGCCCCTGTGACACGATGAGGGCCCCGTCGTGAACCGGCGATGACCTGGCGAAGAGGCTCTGGATCAGCTCGCGGCCAACGGCGGCATCCAGGGAGACCCCCCGTTCCACCACATCCCTGAGCCCCGTCTCCCGTTCCAGCACGATGATGGCCCCCAGGCGTCTCTCCGCCAGGGCCGTCGCCGCGGCCACGACCTCCTCGATGACCTGGGGCTCCAGGAATCGCCGGCCGCTCCACAGCCTGGGCTGCATCCCCACCTGGGCCAGCCCCTTGCGGATGTCGTCCTGAAACAGGATGAGGATGACGAGGATGAGATAATCCAAGAAGTGATCCAGCAACCAGTTGAGGGTCAGGAGATCCGCCCAGCGCGACAGGAAATACGCCCCTCCCACCACGGCGCCCCCCAGAAGGATCTGGGCCGTGCGGGTCCCCCGGATGAGCAGGATGATGCGGTATATGATGAAGGCCACCACCAGGATGTCGATGATATCCTGCCAGCGGGCCGACGAGATCGGTTGGAGGATCGCGTTGATGGTCCTGCCTCCGTCCGGTGGGCAAGGGCACGGCGATGACTGCGGGGTCGGGATGTCCGGGGAATCGCGCTCTTTTTCCCATGGGGGAGACCGCCCCCGGGGCGAGGCAGCCCCCCACCCGTCAGCGGCCGGCTACCGCCCTGCCCGCATGATGGCCTCGGTCATGCGCACCACCGGGGCCATCCTGGCCACATCGTGGACTCGGACGATGTCCGCGCCGTTCCAGACGGCCACCGCCACTGTGGCCGCGGTCCCCTCCTCCCTCCGGTCGACTCCCGCGTCCAGGACGCGGCCGATGAATGACTTGCGGGATGTCCCCACCAGGACCGGCTTGCCGAGGGATCGCAAGTGCCCCAGATGCCTCAGGAGCAGGAGGTTGTGCTCCAGGGTCTTGCCGAAGCCGATGCCCGGATCCACGATGATCTTCTCGGGGGCGATGCCCTGCGCCTGCGCCCATTCCACGCGCTCCCGAAGAAAGGCATGGATCTCGCCCAGCAGGTCGTCGTAGTGGGGCGCCACCTGCATATCCATGGGCGTCCCCTTCATGTGCATGAGGATCACGGGCACCCCGTGAGCGGCCGCCACCCCGGCCATCTCGGGATCAAACCGCAGGGCGCTGATGTCGTTGATCATGGAGGCCCCCGCCTCCAGGGCCGCGGCCGCCACCTCCGCCTTGCACGTATCGACGCAGACGGGTACGGTGACCTCATGGGCAAGGGCCTCGATGACCGGTACGACCCGCCGTTTCTCCTCGGCGGCCGGGATGGACTCCGATCCCGGGCGGGTGGACTCCCCCCCCACGTCGATGATGTGCGCGCCCTCCCGGGCCAGCTTGATCCCGTGCTGCACGGCCCGCACCGGGTCGAGGAACCGGCCTCCGTCGGAAAAGGAGTCCGGGGTCACGTTGAGGACCCCCATGATCCGGGTCGTGGTGCCGCCGTCCATGCCATGCCCCCCGCACGATGCCCCTTGCGTCTGCGGCCGCGCGCCCCTCACTCGGGCGACGGAACCAACTTGACCGTTCCCTCCACCGCGGGTTTCTCCACCGGCGGCTCCCGCCGGGGCGGCGGAGGCTCGCTGTTCGCCGGGACCTCGGCCTCCCCTCGGACGATGGCCGACAGCTCCTTGCCGTCCAGCACCTCTTTGCGGAGCAACGCCTCGGCCAGGCGGTGCAGCACGTCCTCATGGGCGCCAATGAGCTCCAGGGCCCTGGCGTAGCAGCCCTCGACGATGCCGCGGATCTCCCGGTCGATGAGTTCCGCCGTGTCGTCGCTGTAGTCCCGGTGACGCGCGATCTCACGGCCCAGGAAGATGGCCTCCTCCTTCTGGCCGTAGGTCAGGGGGCCCAGGGCCTCGCTCATCCCCCACTCGCAGACCATCTTGCGGGCCAGCTCCGTGGCCCGCTCCAGGTCGTTGCCTGCCCCGGTGGTGTGGTCCTTGAGGATCAGTTCCTCCGCCGCCCGCCCGCCCAGCAGGACGCAGATGCGGTTGACCAGATACTGCTTGGGGTACGTGTGGCGCTCGTCGATGGGGAGCTGCTGGGTCAGGCCCAGGGCCCGCCCGCGGGGGATGATGGTGACCTTGTGCACCGGGTCGGTGCCCGGGATGAGGGAGGCGACCAGGGCGTGTCCCCCTTCGTGGTACGCCGTGCTTCGCTTCTCCTCCTCGCTGATGATCATGCTCTTGCGCTCGACCCCCATGAGCACCTTGTCCTTGGCCTGCTCGAACTCCGCCATCCCCAGGGCCTCTTTGTTCCTGCGCGCGGCGAGCAGCGCCGCCTCGTTCACCAGGTTCTCCAGGTCGGCCCCCGAGAAGCCCGGGGTGCCCCGGGCCAGCACATCCAGGTCCACCTGCTCCTCCAGGGGGGTGCGCTTGCTGTGCACCCGGAGGATCTCCAGCCGGCCCTTGACGTCGGGCACCGGGACCACCACCTGCCGGTCGAACCGCCCGGGCCGCAGGAGGGCCGGATCCAAGACGTCGGGGCGGTTGGTGGCGGAGATCAGGATGACCCCCTCATTGGACTCGAAGCCGTCCATCTCCACCAGGAGCTGGTTGAGGGTCTGCTCCCGCTCATCGTGTCCGCCTCCCAGTCCGGCCCCCCGATGCCGGCCCACGGCGTCGATCTCGTCGATGAATATGATGCAGGGGGCGTTCTTCTTCCCCTGCACGAACAGGTCCCGCACCCGGGAGGCGCCCACCCCCACGAACATCTCCACGAAGTCCGATCCGCTGATGCTGAAGAAGGGGACCCCGGCCTCGCCCGCAATGGCCCTGGCCAGGAGGGTCTTGCCCGTGCCCGGCGCCCCCACCAGGAGGACTCCCTTGGGGATCCTGCCCCCCAGCTTGGTGAACTTCTTGGGATTTCTGAGGAACTCGATGATCTCCTGCAGCTCTTCCTTGGCCTCCTCCACCCCGGCCACGTCTGCGAAGGTCACCTTGTTGGGCCCGGCGGCCATGAGCTTGGCCCGGCTCTTGCCGAAGGAAAGGGCCTTGCCCCCTCCGGCCTGCATCTGGCGCATGAAGAAGACCCACACCCCGATGAGCAGGAGCATGGGGAACCACGACACCAGGACCGTCATGTACCAGGGATTGTTCTCCTCGGGCCGGGCCGAGATGCTCACCCCCTTTTGCCGCAGGAGGGGCACCAGCTGCGGGTCGTTGGGGGCGTAAGTGCGGAACTCCGAGCCGTCCCGGAATCTCCCCAGGATGTTCTGGCCCTGGATGGTGACGTGGTCCACCTGGCCGTTTTCCAAGGCCATGAGGAACTCGCTGAACGAGGCCTCGCGCTGCGTCCGGCGGGGCTGGTTCCACATGTTGAACAGGAGAACCACGATGAGGCCCACCACCAGCCACAGGGCCAGATTCTTGTAGAAGTTCTGATACGGGTTGCCGCGATTGGAATCCATGGAATCCCCCTGATTTCTCCTATTCTTTATAGCACATGCCGGGGGGGATTGCCACCGGATCGTCAGATGGGCGAAGGCTTTGCGGGCCGCACCACGGCCCGGATGACGCGGAGGGACCCGGGCCGGATCCGGGCGCGCTCGTCCAGGCGATGCCCCACCACCCAAAGGACGCCCTCATCGTCCGCCAGGAGCGGGACCCGCCACCGATCCCGCCGGGGCACCCTGGCATCCACCAGGATGTCCTGCACCTTGCGGCTTCCCCCCAGGCCCATGGGGCGGAGCCGGTCCCCCGGCAGGGGCCCCCGGAGCCACAGGTCGCCCCGCAAGGCCCCGGGGTCGAGGAGGATCGCATGGGGATCCCGGGCCGGGGCCGCCTCCCGGCGTCCGTCCATGAGCTCCCACCGGATGGAGAGTCCCGCTTCGGGGAGGCGGGTTTCACCGGGGATCGAAACCGGGTGGCGCCATGGGCGAGGCTCCAGGTCCCGCTCCCAGGTGAGCAGAATGACCGCTTCGCCTGCCACGCAGGAAACGCCGCCCGGCAAATGCACCCGCCGCTCCCCGCCCGGGCAAAGGGCCGCCCCATCCATGGCTGCGGCGTGCAAGAAGGAGAGCCGCCGGGCGTCGCCCCGCACATGGCCGTAAGCCGCCCGGAGGAGCCGCCGCCGCATGGCCTCGGGCTGTCCCCTGTACCAGGGCGCCGGGATCTCCACCCGCCCTTGGGACCGCACGGCCTTCTGGGCCAGGGCCTCGGCGGCCAGGGCCTCCAGGTACGCATCCTCGGCCGCGCAGATCCCGGCCGTCCGGTGCAGGAGCCGGCCGATGGCCGGGCTGAAGCGCCGGCGCAGCAGCGGAAGGAGCTCCCGGCGGATGCGGGGCCTGAGAAACGCGGCGTCTTCATTGGACGGGTCCTGCCGGTACGGGATGGCCCGATCCGCCAGGAACGCCAGGATCTCCCGCCGGGTCGCATCCAGAAGGGGCCTCACCAGAGCCCCCCGGGCATAGGGCATCCCCCCGAGCCCCCGGGTCCCGGCCCCCCGGATCAGGGCCGCCAGGACCGTCTCGGCCTGATCGTCGGCCTGGTGGCCCAGGGCGATGCGGCGGCCTCCCCACCGGGCGCGGACCTCCTCCAGGAAGGCGTAGCGGGCCTGCCGCGCCTTCTCCTGCAGGGACCCCCTGCCCTTTCTCAGGGCGCCCTCGGGCAGCCTGCCCGGAAACAGGGGCAGCCCCAGCGCCCCGGCGGCCGCCTCCACCAGGGCCAGGTCCGCATCGGCGTCCACGCCCCGCAGGCCGTGATGGAGGTGGGCTGCGGCCAGCTCCCAGCGCCACGCCTCCGCCAGGTCCCGAAGCACGTGGAGGAGGGCCATGGAGTCCGGGCCGCCCGACACCGCCACCACGACCCGGTCCCCCTGGCAAAGCAGGCTGTGGCGCCGGATGG
>CAZEPJ010000078.1:17145-20231 GCA_964514105.1 uncultured Desulfarculaceae bacterium
CGCACCCCGGCCCCTTTCATGTCCGCGGCGCGGGAAGGCAGGTCTCGGCACCCGGCCAAGTGGTCAATGGTGCCCGACAGAATACCCCCGGGATTGGGGCAACGGACGATGTCCGGATCCAAGGTGGTGACGGGCGCCCCGTTGAGCACGGCCCCCGCCCCGCCCGCCGCGATGAACCCGACTCCGCGCTGCGCCAGGGCCCTGCGCAGCGCCGGAGACGCACTCCTGGGTCGCCTCACCTTTGAGCCCGGCCATGGAACGCACCGTCTCTACGAGGACCTCCAACTGCCCAGCGGGCCCAATGGACGGCATCCGGCGAATGAGGGCGAGGTCCATCCCGTCCTCGCTGTGCGTTCCCCAGCTTCCTCCTTGGAGGAAAACCGCGGCGCAACGATCCCATCTCTCGAATGTCCTGGCTGCGAAGAGCCGTCAGCGGTTTTCATCGGAGAGCTCCAGGGGCCCCACGTCTTGGAGATCCACCTCGCGGCCGGAAGCCCTCTTGGAGGAAATCAAGTCCTGCTTCGAGATGAACGACAGCTCCAGGCCGGAGAATCTCATCATCTCCCTTGGATCCCATGCCTCTCGAAATACGACGCCCGCCGACGCGGTCTGAACGCCTTTTGGGACTCGATCCTTGAAGATGGTGATCCCATGAGCGAGTGCTTCCTTCGGCGTGGGTCGTGGGGCCGTTGCGAAGCCGGCTTTCAACAGCCCAGTCAAGAGGCGTCTTGCTTTGTCCAGCGTCGGTTCGATGAGGATGTCAAGGTCGAAAGCCGCTCTGGGAACGCCATGGAGGACCGATGCGATACCCCCCATCATGAGGTATGTCAATTCACGGCGGCGAAAGGACCTGAATACTTGGCCCGGCCCATTGAGCATCGTCGCCGCCCGTCAACCTGGGGCTCAACACCAGGGCCAAGTCCGTGAACGCGCGAAGCATCGCCGTTCGCTTCCAAAGGGGAAGGGCCTGAGATTGCCGCGCCTGGCCCTCGGGGCTCTCCTCGGCTCTATCGTGGCAGATCCCCTTTTCCACGACTCCAAATACTAGCAGAACCCAAGCCCCCGGGCAAATTCACCCGGCGCTCTCCTTGCAGCGAGTGCGGATCCATCATCCAGCCCGGGGAGCAGCCAGGAGGGCGTCCAGGGGGCTCACGGCCGTGCTGGCGAGGTTGCGGATCACGTGGGTGTAGACCATGGTCGTCTCCACGTTGCTGTGTCCCAGGTACTGCTGCACCTCGCGGATGTTCACCCCCCGCATCAGAAGATGCGTGGCGAAGCTGTGGCGAAGGGTGTGCACCGTGGCGGGCTTGGCGATCCCCGCCCGGGCAACGGCCTGGCGCATGGCCATCTGGAGCACCCGCTCCCCCACGTGGTGCCTTCTCACCTTGCCCGAGCGGGGGTCCACGGAGAGTTCCTTGGCCGGAAACACATACTGCCAGCCCCATTCCCGTCCGGCATTGGGGTACTTGACCGCCAGGGCGTGGGGGAGATGCGTCTCGCCGTGCCCGATCCGGAGGTCCTGCTCGTGGAGCGCCTTCACGCGGGCCAGATGACTCTGAAGCTCGGAGGTGAGCACCCGGGGCAGGAGCGTGGAGCGGTCCTTGTCCCCCTTTCCCTCCCGGACGATCACCAGCCCCTGATCCAAGTCCAGGTCCTTGACCCTCAGCCGCACGGCCTCGGAGACCCGAAGCCCGGCCCCGTAAATCAGCCGCAGCATGAGCGAGGCGGTCCCTTGGGCTTGGGCGAGCACCTCTCTGGTCTCCTTCTCGCTGAGCACCACAGGCAGCCTGGGCCCCTTTTTGGCCCGAACCGATCGAACCTCCCCGAACTCCCGACCGAAGACCTCCCGGAAGAGAAGGAGTATGGCGTTGAATGCCTGGCTCTGGGTGGACGCGGACACCTGGCGCCGGATGGCCAGATCCGACAGGAACGCGCGCACGCTGTCGGGCGCCGTCCAGTCCAGGTTCCTTGCGCGGCAGAACCGCTCCAAGCGCTCCGCCCATTGGATGTATGATTGCTCGGTGCGGTACGAGTAATGCCTGAGGCGCATCAATTCCCTGAGGCGGGCCACGGCCTCGCCCACTCTCGGGGGAGATGCGGGCGCAACCGCCCCCGCCCTCTCGGCCCATTCCCGCCTGGGCTTCTCCCACATATCGTCGGTGAACACGCCTGAAACGCTTTCTCGTTCATTTCCCTCGGTTGGGTGGTGCCAATGGCCTCCTTGAACCGCGCCGAGGCGACACGCGGGAGCACGCGCTGTGGCGTTCCCTCCCTCGACCGGCGGGCGCTCGACGTCGAATCGTCCTCTCAACGATTCGGCGCCGGGACTCCGCGCCTCAGCGATCTGTGTGAAAGACGAGAAGCTCTCGCCCCCGCCATGCCCATGCTCCCTGCACCATGGCAGGTAGTGGTCCAGGTACAATCCCACGGCATCCATGGCCTGCTTCCGCTGCCAATCCTCCAGTCTGCCGTCGGCTTCCAGCGCCCCCTGAAAAGCCCGTTTGCGGTCTTCCGGGCCCAGATCCTTCCTCGCCCCGGCGCTCTGGAGAAACCGCCTCACCCAGCGAAGCACGTGCGGGCGGCGGCGATCGTCCGAAAGGCGCCGAGCCTTCAGATACTCATCAAAGCCCCCCAGATCGAGCTCCTTCACGCCCAATCCTCTCTCATCGTTCGTTCGCCCATCATCATATTACCTTCTCTTTCCGCAGTCAACGAGCTTCCCCCAAGTCCGACTTCTCCCACCAAGATTGCCATTCCGGGCCAGCGAGGCCCGACCCCCACTCCGGTCCTTTTCAGTGGTTCCAGAAACCGCCCCCCGCTCCAATTGAAGCCTGATGGATAAATGGGGGGGATTCGATGTAAAGGGTACGCCTCCATTGCTCCTTGCCCCCCCCGCCCTCAATTCTCGTTGACAGCCCTTCCCCGCTGTGGTACAGCTTTCTCCATCGTCAAAAGGGGGGCCCCCGGTTCGGGTGACCCCTCATCGCCCGGAGGGCCTCGGTATTCCATATACGAACGTTCCATGAAAATATGTCCGGTCGTCGGCCGCGAAACGGCCGCCGCCCGGACGCCGGCGCTGTGCTTGC
>CAZEPJ010000079.1:0-20044 GCA_964514105.1 uncultured Desulfarculaceae bacterium
ACCGCCTGGGCCTCGGCGTCCACCTTCCGCGGCTCCGACAAGCGCGGCGGGGCGAACGGGGCGCGCATCCGTCTCGCGCCGCAGAAGGATTGGCAAGTCAATCAGCCGAAACAGTTGGCGACCGTGCTGCAGACCCTCGAGGGCATTCAGAAGGAATTCAACGGCGCGCAGTCCGGCGGAAAGCGGGTGTCGCTCGCCGACTTGATTGTCCTGGGCGGATGCGCGGCTGTGGAGCAGGCCGCCAAGAAAGCCGGCCACGACGTGACCGTTCCCTTTTCGCCGGGGCGCACGGATGCCTCACAGGAGCAAACCGACGTGGTCTCATTCCATGTGCTTGAACCCAAGGCAGACGGGTTCCGCAACTACCTCAAGGCCAAGTATGCCGTATCGGCAGAGGCCCTGCTGATCGATCGGGCGCAGCTGCTGACGCTGACCGCCCCGGAGATGACCGTTCTGGTCGGCGGCATGCGCGTCTTGAATGCCAACTTCGGCCAGTCCCCCCACGGCGTCTTCACCAAGCGGCCCGAGACGCTCACCAACGACTTCTTCTTGAATCTGCTCGACATGCGCACGGAGTGGAAGGCGACCTCCCAAGACGGGGACCTGTTCGAGGGGCGTGATCGCGCCAGCGGCGAACTCAGGTGGACCGGGACCCGGGTCGACCTCATCTTCGGTTCCAACTCCCAGCTCCGGGCCGTGGCGGAAGTGTACGGATCTGAGGACTCCCAGGAGAAGTTCGTGCAGGACTTCATAGCGGCGTGGAACAAGGTCATGAACCTGGACCGCTTCGACCTCGCCTGATCGCAACATGAACGTCTTGGGGGGGCTTCCGTGGCGGCAACGGAAGGACACCGTGGCCTTCATGCGGGCCCTGTGACCGACGCGCGCCTCCGGAGGAGGGCGGGCTCCCAGCCCCTCCCCCGGAGGTCGCGCCGGGGATCTCCTCCGCTCGCACACCGTCCCCGGGGAGCCCCCCCGGCCCTCAGTACCCCTTGGCCCGGTCCACGACGTTGAGCAGGGGCTCTCCAGCCAGGTGCCGCCGGAGGTTTTCCGCCAGCACCTGCACGGCGTAATCGCCGATGTGGAGGGAGAAGCCGGAGATGTGGGGGGTGAGGATCACGTTGTCCAGGCCCCACAGGGGGCTGTCCCCCGGGAGGGGCTCGGGCTCGAAGACGTCCAGCCCCGCCCCCCCGATCCAACCCTCTTTCAGTGCCCGGATCAGGGCCTCCTGATCCACCACGCTTCCCCGGGAGACGTTGACCAGATAGGCATGCCTGGGCATGGCCCGCAGCTCCCTCTCCCCGATGATGCGGCGGGTGGAGGCCGTCGCGGGCAAAGACAGGATCACGAAATCGCTCAAGCCCAGGGCCTCGAGGAGGCGCTCCGGCCCGAAGAAGGCCTCGGGGATGAGTCCCTCCGGATCCCCCGTTTCCGGGAGGACGAACCCCGGGTCCCGGCGGGCGGCGGGATCGCGCTTCACGGCCAGTACCCGCATGCCCGCGCAGCGGCACAGGCGGGCTGCCTCCCGGCCCAGACTCCCGTAGCCCACCACGCAGACCGTTCGCCCCCGCAGCTCCCTGCCCCCCAAGCGCTCGAAGCGATCCTTGGGCCACAGCGCCTCCTTCTGGGAAGCCAGCCGCTGGCGGAGCCGGTGGGTGAAGGCCAGCATGCTGGCCAGGACGTACTCCCCGATCGGCGTGGCATGGATGCCGCTGGCAGTGGTGATGGTGATCGGGCTTTGCCACAGGGGGGTGTCCATGGCATGATCTGCCCCGGCCGTATGAAACTGCACCCATCTGAGGCGGGGGGCCCGCTTCAGCGACCCCGGGACATGGAAGGTGTAGAGGAGTTCCGTGCGGTCATCCAGGGCCTCCGACACCTCCCCGGGGCTGTGGCACGCACCGCAGCGGATGGCCAACCGCGGCGACAGGGCCTGAAGCGTGGCTCTTTGGGCGGGCGTCAGCTCCAGCGTGCTCGTGAGATGAATCTGTTCCATGGCGAAATCCTCCCTGGTTTCCTGGCGACGATCAGACGTTGCTGGAAAAACGGCAGGCCGCTTCCCGTCCATTCGAGAGGCAGCAAAGAGGCGGTGCCCCCCGGGCGAAAACGGCTTTCGTCGCGGGATGTTGCGGGCGGATTTCCCCGCGACCGCCCCGCGGAATTGAGTTGAGGGCGGGGGCGCTTGGCGGTAGAGTATGGGGAGCGTCCCCAACCCCCCGGCGGCCGGGGGATCACGCGACCACCGTCCGGAGGAAAGGGCATGGCCCAGTACACGGTGCGACATCGCAACGCCAAGTTCGTCAAGGAGAAGGTGGAGCTCGACGGCAAGTCCTTCGTCCGGTGCCGATTCGAGGGGTGCATCATCGTCCTGGAGCGGGGAGAGACGGAGCTGGCCGGCTGCACCTTCAAGGACTGCCAGCTCGTCCTGCGCGGCAACGCGTACACCGTGGGGCAGATCATCCGGATGTTCACGGGCAAGAGCCCCCTCAAGGTCCTGGACCTGGACGAACCTTTGTTCACTCCCCCTTGAGGCAGTGAATGCCGGCCCCCAGTGCCTTGTGGGCGGCTTCCTGGAGCGCCTCGGAGAGGGTGGGGTGGGCGTGGATGGCGTGGGCCACATCCTTCACCGCGGCGCCCATGTGAAGGGCCAGGGTGGCCTCGGCGATGAGGTCCGTGGCGTGGGGGCCGATGAGGTGCACCCCCAGGAGCCTGCCTGAGGCCCGCTCCCAGATGATCTTGGCGTGCCCGGCGATGTCCCCCAGGGCCTGGGCCTTGCCCAGCCCCCGCAAGAGGAACAACTCCGCCCCCGCATCCAGGCCCCTTTCCCGGGCCTGCTCCTCCGTGAGCCCCACGTCGGCCACCTCAGGCGAGGTGAAGATTCCCGAGGGGATGGCGTCGTAGTCCATGGTGCGATCGGCCCCCAAGGCGTTTTCCGCGGCCACGATCCCCTCGGCCGAGGCCGCGTGGGCGAGCATGACGCGGCCCGGCCCCAGGGCGTCTCCGATGGCATAGACGCCCGCGACGTTGGTCTCCATGCGGGCGTCGGCCGCGATCCACCCCTTGTCATCCATGCCCACGCCCAATTCCTCCAGGCCGATCCCCGTCGCATTGGAGCAGCGGCCCACGGTGACGAGCATCCGCTCGGCCTCCAGGACCAGGGGGGTCGGCCCCCCCTCGCCCGCCCCCTGGACCAAAGGCGAAGGGCCCACGGTGGCACGCACCCCCTGGGGTCCGACCTGGGCCCGCTCCACGGTGCACCGGAGATGGACCTGCACCTTGCGCTTCTTCATCTCCCGCTGAAGGACGGCGACGCTCTCCCGGTCCACCCCCGGCAGCGGGATGAGCCGGTCCATGGCCTCCACCAGGGTCACCCGGGTCCCCAGGCCGGAGAGGATGGCGGCGAACTCGCAGCCCACCACCCCGCCGCCCAGGATGAGGACGCTGGCCGGAATTTCCTGGAGTTGCAGGGCATGGTCGCTGGAGAGGATGCGCTCCCCGTCCAGGGGGAACGCAGGGAACGACAGGGGGCGGGATCCCGGGGCCAGGATCAGGCGGTCGCACGCAACGTCCGTATCCCCCTGCCCGGCTCCTGCCACCCGGACGCGGTCGGGGGCCAGGACCCGCCCTTCTCCCCTCAGGAAGCGCACCTTGTGGCTTCGCAGGATCTTGAGGATGGCGGCGGCCAGGGTCTCGACCACCTCTTTCTTGCGAGCCATCATGCGGGCGAGATCGGGTCGGGCGGGGCCGGGGAGGTTCACGCCCAGACTTTCCGCGCGGCGAAGGGAATCCAGCAGATCGGCGCTGGTCTTGAGCGTCTTGGTGGGGATGCATCCCCAGTTGAGACAGGTCCCCCCGATGGCCTCCCGCTCAACGAGGGTGACCTCGGCCCCCAGTTGGGCCGCCCGGATGGCGGCCACGTACCCCCCCGGGCCTGCTCCCAGGATGGCAATGCGCAGACTCATACCGTCACCTCCGCAGATCCAGAACCCCCAGCTCTTCCCAGATCCACGTGACATCGTAGGGCGCCCGTCCCTCGGACATGGCCCGGCGGGCCTCGTTGTGCTCCAGGCCCTTGAGGAGTTCCACGAGATCCCCCCGGGAGCCCTTCCCCCGGGCGGCCTGAAGCGGCGATTTCCCGCCCAGGGCCGGTATCTTCTGAGACATCCATTTGCGGTAGAAGTCATCCAGGAACCGGTGCAACGCCTCCCGGGCCACTTGGGGCGGCAGGCTCTCGGCAGGCCTCTTTCCGGCGGGTGAGGACCCTCGCTCCGCCAGGGCCTGCGCCAGGGGCGTGATCGTGGTCAGGCCCGCCCCGACCATCTTTCCGAGCAGGGTCTTGAGCCGCTCGCATCCCCGCTGCATGCGTTCCTGGGAGTTCACGGACAGCAGGAGATACTTCTCCTCCATGAGGACCGCCCCCAGGATCGGCCGATCTGGATCGGTCCGGGCAAAGCTCCCGAAACCGAGGCCTCGGCCTGACCGACGCCCTGCCTTGGGGAGCGCGGAAGGTCCGGTCCCGATCCACGTCCACGAGATCTCCCCCCCCTGGTTGCGCTCCAGGTCGGGCGCCCGGTCCAGGGCCTCTTGGACTTGGCCCCTTCGGGCCGGATCCAAGGGGAATCGCACCTCCGCCATCACGATGGCTTCCCCGTCGAAGTTCACCATCTCGGGTCTCGGGGCCCGGTTTCTCCGGAGGCGCCCGGCCAGCCACAGGTTCGTGAAGGCAGGGGCGCACTCCCGAAGCGCGTCGTCCGTCCGCTCTTTCCGTTGGGACCTCCGGGGGGAGGCCTCCTTCCCGGGGGCCCCCGACAGACGGAACGCCTCGGAAATCAGCCTCTCCAACGTCTTGAGGAGGAAGTCAACCTCGTGGCGCGGAAACATGAGGATCACGCCCGTCAAGACGTTCCTGCCCAGGTGCTGGATGACCCGAACCGCCATGAGGTCCCACTGCACCATCTGCCGGCTTCCCGAGCGCTCCCCGACGCGCGTGACCCGTCCGCCCCGAAGCAGATCCTTGATATGTATGCCTTCTCCCGGCTCCACGGCCACGACCTCGTACAGGCTCATGACCGCATCCCGCATGGCCGTCAGGTACTGTTTGCCCGGTCCCGACTCATTCCAACCCCTGCGCCTGAGATAGTCATCCACGAGGTTAAATGACTGGCCGCCGAGCCGCTGTGCGGCCAGATCCTCGAAAACGCACCCGAAGAGCGTTCCTTCTCCCGCGGGACCGATCTCGTCCATCAACTGCCTTTGCGAAAGGCCGAACTTCTCCAGGACACCGTCGATGTGCAGGGACCGGGTGTCCTCGTACGCCTGCCTCCAGACACCCTGCTTCCACATCCACGCCGAGAGGTTCTTCACAGCTTGATTGGCAGCCTGATTGGCAGTCGATCGGCTCATGTCGCCACCCCTTGCTCGGGATCATCCTTCGTTCCCGCATATGAACTCGACCCAGTCTATTCCCCCATTACCCCCGCCGCAACCCACAGCGCAAACGCCGTTCACCCGCGCCCCCATTCGGGGGCGGATCCGCCACTGGGGGGAGCAACCCTTGCAAAAGCACTGGGCGCGATGACGCGCGGCAAGCGGGTTTCAGGGCAGGGTGACGGTGAAGCGGATCCAGCGGCCCTCCTCGGATTCTGCCCGGATGGCGCCGCCATGCTTCTCGATGATCTCCTTGGTGATGAAGAGGCCGAGTCCCGTGCCCTTCCGCTCGGTCCCCCCCTCGCTGTGGAAGCGGACGAATTTGCCGAAGAGCCGGGAGAGGTCCGCGGGCGGGAGCCCCTGGCCCTCGTTCCAGATCAGAAGCGTGAGGCCCTTTTCGCCCCGGGAGCCGTCGATTCGGATCCGGCCCCCTTGGCGCCCGTACTTGATGGCGTTCCCCAGGAGGTTCTTCAAGGCGACCCGCAGCAGGACCGGGTCCCCCGCCATGGGCAAGGATTCGGGCAGGCCGCTCTCCAGGGTCATGGACCGTGCCGATGCCGCCCCGGCCATTTCCTCCAGCAACGGCCTCGCCACGTCGTGGACCAGGTCCATGGACCTGATCTCGGCCTGCAGTTCGCCCTTCTCGATCCGCGCCAAATCCAGGTAGTTCTTGGTCATGGTCACGGCCGACTGGATGCTCCGCGAGATGCCGCTCACCAGGGCCGCCTGGGGTTCAGTGAGGGGGCCTACCAGGCCGGCATCCAGGGATCGGGCCGAGGTGTAGATGACGCCCAGGGTGTTCTTGAGTTCGTGGGAGACGAAGCCCAGCATATCCAGGTAGTTGGCGTTGAGGCGGTGGAGCGAGACGTTGGTCGTCTCCAGCTCCCCATTGGCCGCCCGGAGCCGCTCCTCGCGGTCCCGAAGGCTCCCGGCCATGGCGTTGAAGGCCCTGGTGAGATCCCGGACCTCGTCGTTGGTCCGGGGGTCCGGCACCATGAGATCCAGGTCCCCGCTGGCGATCCGCCCAGCGGCGTCGGCCAGGCGGCTCAGGGAGGCCGTGAGCCGGTACGCAAACAGCACGCCAACGGCCAGGACGGCCACCGCCGCCCCAACCGACAGACCGGCATACATCTTCCACAGGGCCGCCTTGATGTCGTCGTACTTCTTGGCCAGGACCCCCACGTACAGGATGCCGATGACCCGGCCCTCCACGTCGTGAATGGGGTCGTAGGCGCTGATGTACCAGTCGTTTACCACGAAGGCCCGATCGTACCAGTTCACGTTGTTCTCGAGCACCTTGTCGTAGACTTCGGCGCTCACCCGGGTGCCCAGGGCCCGGTTTCCGTTGGGGAGGGTGACGTTGGTGGCCACCCGCACGTCCCACTGGAAGATGGTCACCGTGCCCAACTGCCTGCCGTCGTAGAGCTTCTCCTCGAAGACCGTGGAGCGCATGCGGTCCACCAGCGTGTGGTTCCGATTGAGGAGGACGCCCGCGTACAGGGCTCCCACGATGTGTCCCTTCTCGTCCCGGGCCGGGGCCGCTGCGATGAGCGCCATCCCCGCCGTCTCCTGGGACTTGGCCCGCGGCTTGGCCTTGGGGGTTGGCTCGAAGGCCACGAAGGCGCGTTCCTCCAGATCCCCTCCCTCGGCCCGGAGGCGCTCGGCCGAAAGCACGGCAAAGCCGCTCAGCGCCTGCCCCTGGAGGGCCGCGGCCACGAACGGGTCGGTGGACAGGTCGTCCCCCACGGCATAGGGATCCAGGGTGCGCAGGATCACCCTGCCCCGGTCGTCGGTCAGGGAGAAGAAGTCGAAGCCGCACTGCCGCCTGGCGGCCTCGATGGAGGCCCTGTACGAAAGCGGATCGGCGGCGGAGTAAGCGCTGGAGACCCGCTTGCCCGTGCCCAGGACGCTCACGAGGATCCGCAGCTCGTCGAACTTGCCGTGAAGGACGTTCCAGGCCGAGCGCAGGTTGAGGCTCACGCTGCGCTGGGCCTCGTTCAGGGTGGTGCGGCTGATGAGGACGGCCCCGAGGATGGACGCCAGGACGGAGAACAGGGCGATGAGCAGGACGAAGTTGAGGAAGACCCGCTTCCAGAGCTGCAGCCGCATGGACACACACTCCCTCGTGGGGTCGCCTCGGGGAGCGCCCTCATCGCCCATCGGTCCTGCAACGGATGTGCCAGGATGGTTCACTCGCAGGGAGCGTCCCCGGTGCGGCCCCGGGCCCTGTGAAGAGCCCCCATGCGGGCCCCCCGGTGAAGGGTCCACGCCAGGTTTCTTTACACCGTGTAAACGTCGGGCTTCGCAGGGGGACGACGCGTCCACCTGGAGGGAGTAGCGGACCTGCGGGGTCCACGCGGTCAGTCCTGGTCGATGCCGGCCTCGCGCAGCCAGCCCCGGACCTCCTCGCTCTCCGGCATGTCGGTGCTGAGCTGTTCGGCGGACCACCGGAAGCGGTTTCCCGGGGAGGGGTTCCCCTTGAGGCGGTTCAGCTCCCCCTCCAGGGCCGTTCGCTGCTGGGTGAGCTGTTGGATGCTCCGCTCCACGGCGGCGTGGGGCTGGCGCTCCTTGGCCTCCTCCAGGGATCGAAGGCGCGTGTCCAGGCTGGAGATCCTTCTTTGCAGTTCCTCGGGCCTTCCCTCGTCCCGGAACGGGGCCCCCTTCGTCTCGGCGCTCATGCGGAGCACGCCCGCCACCATCCCCTTTCGGTAGGCCTGAAGGATGTGGGTGCCCGCCTCCTCATGGGAGCGGGTCGCCCCTTCGTGGGCCCCCAGGATGAAATGGATGCCGGGGACGGCCTTGGCCAGATCCGCCTCCTTGCCGAAGCCCAGATCCGACAGCAGCACGATGAGGTCGACCTGAGGACCCAGGCCCTTGACCATCTCCCGGGCCACCGCAACTGGATCCTTGACCCAGACGGCCCCGGCCGCGGCCTTCCGGGCCTCGGGGCCCAGTTGGGGTGTGAGGAGGCCGAAGAGGCCGATGCGCAGGCCGGCGATCTCCTTGATCATGGAAGCCGGGAACGCGGGCGAGCCCGTGGACTCATCCATCAAATTGGCCGAGATGAGGGGGAGCCCCTGGGCAGCCTCCGCCTTGAGAAAGTCCACCCCCCTGGACAGATCCAGATCGCCCACGTTCACCGCGGCGACGCCCATGTGCCGGTACGCGCGGCCCAGGACCCTGGCCTTGGCCAGGGCGCGCTGGAGATCGGCCGCCTCTTTTCCGTCGAAGAACAGGTCACCGGAGTCCACGATGAGCAGCGGCTTTCCCTCTTTCCGAAGCTTCTCCACGAACCCCACCCGCCGGGCCAGACCGCCCAGCGACCGATCCCCTCATGTGGGGCACGGGAAGAGGTGCCCGATGACGTGATTGGTGTGGACGATGGTCAGCTGCGAGGCGCCGGCTGCGAGGTCGGCAGTCGGACCCCACAGCGCCCCCAATGCCAGGGCGGCGGCGAGGACCGCGGCCCGCGGGTGCAGCCTGACCCGCCCAACGGACTCCTGCTTGTCGCTCATCAAGACCCCCCGTGCGCCTTTGCGGCTACCGGCATTATACCGCCTTGGGTGAAAAGGTTTCCAGCGCCTGGACCGCCGGGGACACGTCCCGCCCGCAGAGGGCCGCGATCCCGGAGGGATGGGCCGACGGACAGACGGCCTCCGGTCACTTTGGAGACCGGGTCAGGCGATCCAGCGCCTGCGGATGTTGCGAAGGCTCAGGAGGAAGAGGGCCGCGCAGAAGAGGCACAGGAGCGCGAAGTCCACCCCCATGGGCAGGACGTTCGTGCCCGAGAAGGCCCCGTGAAGGATGTCCGCCCCGTACGTCAAGGGCAGCGCGTAGGAGAGCGGGCGGAGAAACACGGGGAGGCTGGCCACGGGGAAGAACAGGCCGCACAGGAACAGCATGGGGAACCGGAAGAAGTTGGAGAAGGTCTGGGCCTCGAAGACCTCGCTCACGCAGACCGCGATCAAGAGGCCCAGGAAGGTGGACGTGGCCGCGATCAGGGCCGCCGCGGGCGCCATGGTCCACCAGTCCACGCCCGAGAGATCCGCGAGGAAAGACGCCAGGATCACGGGAACCAGGGCGTTGGCCATGCCGAACAGGATGGCCCCGGCGGTCTTGGCCAGCATGAGGAGCTCTAGGGGGATGGGGGCGTGGAGCAGCCTGTCGAAGGAGCGGCCCTTCTTCTCGAAGGTCACGGTCACAGCCAGCATGGAGGTCGTGCCGAAGAGGATGGAGACGGCCACCACGCCCGGCAGGAGGGAAAGCACGCCGTCGAGGCCGCTGCCGGACTTGATGAAGAACATCCCGGTCCAGGCCAGGGGGAAGATGAGCCCCCAGCTCACGTTGGGGGGCTTGAGGTAATAGGCGCGCATGTCCTTGAGGAGGATGTTCCAGAAGGCGATCCAGCCGTTCATGGGACGCCGCCCCCTTTGGCCTTCTCCTTCTTCAATGCCTCCGCCTCGATGCCGGTGACGCGCACGAAGACCTCCTCCAGAGAGGGTCGGGCCTTTCGGGCCTCTTCCACCTCCAGCCCCCGATCCTCGAAGAAGCGCACCAGAGGACCGATGGGGATGGGCTTGACGGACGAAAGGCGGCACACCCGGTGGGACACCATCTCACATCGCGCCTCGGGGAAGGCGGCCATGACGGCTTGGCCCAGGCCATGGGCCCCCTGGGCAAGGGAGAACTCCACGGCGTGGCGGCCGTCGACCTCCCCCATCAGAGCCTCCAGGGAGTCCACACGGGCGATGCGGCCTTTGACGATGAAGGCGATCCGGCCGCAGAGCCTCTCGGCCTCCTCGATGTAGTGGGTCGTGAGAAAGACCGTGGTGCCGGAGCGGTTGAGCCTGCCGATGAGCTGGCGGATCTGCCGGGCGCTGGCCACGTCGATCCCGGTCGTCGGCTCATCCAGAAACAGGATCTGGGGATCGTGGATGAGGCCGGCGGCGATGGTGAGCTTTCGTTTCATCCCCTTGGAGTACCCGGAGAACTTCCTTCCCGCTGCATCGGTCAGCCCGAAACGTTGGAGGAGTTCCCGGGCCCGCTCCTCCCGGACCCGCTTTCGCATCCCGTAGAGCGACGCGCAGAACGTGAGGTTGTCGAATCCGGAGAGCTCGGGGTACAAGTTGCTCTCATCCGGGACCACGCCCATGAGGTGCTGGGCCGCCTTGGGGCGCCGCGCGCAGTCGATGTCCCCCACCTGGATGGCCCCGTAGTCGGGCCGGGCCAAGCCGGTCAAGAGGTTGATGGTGGTGGTCTTCCCCGCGCCGTTGGGGCCCAGGAAACCGAACAGCTCCCCGGAGAAGACGTCAAATGAGGCGGCGTCCACCGCCAGGACCTCGCCGAACCGCTTGGTCAACTCCCTCACGCAGATCATGGGTCCGTCGCTCACCGCTCCCGCCCCCCACGCCCACCGTGCCATGCACCCAACGATGGCACCCCGAGACGAGCCCTGCCCGCAACCCAAGCGTCAGCGCCCTGTCCCGGTCCGGGGGCGACCCACAGGCCACGTGAATTCAGGCGCGCACTTGGCCTCACGAGAGAACAACCTTCTTCTCCCCCGATTCGCATGGATGCCCCGCCACGTCTGCGTGGCACGCCTTGATCTGCTCGGGGTTGCACGCCTCGGGTTCGCCTTTGTGCTTCTGCGGCTCCCGGCAGCAGTCCATGCAACAGATCTCCGATGCCCTCCTTTCTGCCGGCTCCGGCGCCGCGGACGCCAGCCGGAGGCATGCGCCCCCCCGGGTCATGGGCAGGTCCGCCATCTCCTCGAGCCGCACGGCAAGCCGCCTGAGATTCTCCCGTTCCACCCCGTAGTGGGTCCAGTACCCGCGCTTTTCCCCTCTGACGAGGCCCGCCTTTCGAAGGACCTGGAGATGCTGGGACACCGCGGGCTTGGAAACCCCGAGCCGATGAGCCAGGGCCCCGACGCACAGGTCCTGGGTCAAGAGCAGCTCCACCACCCGCAAGCGCGTCTCGTCGGCAAGGGCCTTCAGGGGCATGGTATCCATGGGAGATCCGATTAAGCAAATCATGAATTTAATCATATCAGACTTAATTTCTTCGGTCAATGGCCGCCCGGAGGCCCTGGGACGTCCGCCTGACCACGGGCCTGTGTGAATGGGCGCCCGCCCCTCGACTTGTGGCGAAAGGGGACCGACAATGGAATCATGGCCACCCTGGGAAGGGAGCTGGAGGATGGCGGGCGCGGCGTTTTTCATCTCCGGAGCGGTCCTCTTGGCCTGGTTGGGCGGGGCAATCGTTGCGGGCGCAGCCCCGAGATCCGATCTGTGGTCCAGATGGGCGGCCCATGATCCGGCCGCCGCCGCTCGAATCGACCACGGGCCGTGGGATCGCTTTCTGAAGCGGTACGTGATCGCGGACGACCCATCCGGAGTGAACCTGGTTCGGTACGGCTCGGTGGCGGCAAAGGACAGGGGGCTCCTGGAATCCTATCTCGAGGGGCTTCAGGAAGTCCCCATATCACGAATGAGCCGGCCCGAGCAAAGGGCGTACTGGATCAACCTGTACAACGCGCTCACCGTGAAGGTGGTCCTGGACCACCGCCCGGTCAGGAGCATCCGTGATATCGACATCTCACCGGGTCTGTTCAGCCGGGGCCCTTGGGGGGCCAAGCTCCTTCGCATCGAGGGGGAGGATCTCTCCCTGGATGACATCGAGCACCGCATCCTACGGCCCATCTGGAACGACAACCGCGTTCACTACGCCGTCAACTGCGCCAGCATGGGCTGCCCGAACCTGCAGCCGGAGGCATTCACGGCGCAGAACACGGAAGGGCTTCTGGAGAAGGGGGCCCGGCAGTACGTGAATCATCCGAGGGTGGCGCGGTTCGAGGGGCGGGATCTCGTCCTTTCGTCCATTTACGACTGGTTCCGGGCGGATTTCGGAGGGACCGAGGCCGGGGTCATGGGGCACCTTCTGCGGTACGCCCAAGACCCGCTGGCCCGCAGGCTCAAGGAACACCGGGGGCCAATCCGGTACGAATATGACTGGAGCCTGAACGAAAGCGCCCGCGGGGATTGAGAGGCGAGGCCCTGGGTTCCTCCACGGGGCTCCTGGGGGGGGCTTTGCCGGCGGAGACGGCCCAGATCCGGACAGCTCCCGTCCGGCCCTCCGGGCGATTCCACATGCGGGCAACCCGGGGCGGCTTCGCCCCCCAAAGCCACATCCTGCGGGCGCAGGGGCCCGGATCGCCTGTGGCGGTCCGGTGCCCCTGCCGCTCGCTGCACGTCAGCTTTCATTTCACCACCAACACCGAGCAGGGAGCCAGGCGCACCAGGTTCTGGCAGGTCCCGCCCATGACCCGGTTGTACAGGGCGGAGTGGCCCATGAAGCCGATGACCAGGAGATCGAACTGGTGGGCCTTGACGAACTCGACGATGGTCTTGACCTCATGGCCCACGATGACGTGGGGGTGGAGTACCACTTGGGCCGCTTGGGCCATGCCCCGGGCCTTGCGGATGGCGGCGTGGAGCTTGCCGTTTTGGAGATCCTTCTCCTCCAGGACCTCTCCGATGGTCCCGGGATAGTGGGGGATCTCCTCCACCGAGATGCTGTGGAGCTCCGCCCCGAAACGCCCGGCCATCTCCAGGGCCTCTTCCAGGGCCTTGAACGATCCCTCCGACCCGTCCAGCCCGTGAAGGATCTTCCTAGCCATGGTCGCTTCCCTCCTCTGAAAGAAGATGCATGGGTTGGAACCACTTCTGCGCGATGAAGGTTGGGACGACCGCGCTGCCGATGACGGCCGTCACAAGGATCGTGTACTGGTCCTGGTCGATGATGCCGTGGTTCAGTCCGAACAGGGCGCAGATGCTGCCGAAGGTGAGCCCCGTGCACATCAGCAGGGTCGTGTAGGCCGTCTCCCGCCGCTGGAGGCCGAACCCCCTGGCGAATGGCCAGACCCCGCCGAACTTGGTCACCATCTTGGCGGCGAGGAAGGCCATGATCACGGGCAGGCTGCCGGCCACGGTGTCGAACTTGATGAGCGCCCCGGCCTTGAGGAAATAGAACGGCGTCAGCAAGGTGAAGGCGATGATCCGCATCCGCTGGGCCAGGATCCGATCCCTGAGGAAGATGGGGGCCAGGACCATACCCACCAGATACGCGGGAAGTACCGCCTCGCTCTTGGCCACATTGGCCAGCCACCCCAGGGCAAACAGGACCAGCAGGACGAACTTGATCTCCGGTTCGCTGATCCGGTTGCCCACCTTGGAGAAATACCAGGGAACGAACCTGGGCAGGACTCCCGCGGTCAATGCGGTGGCCCCGGCAAAGGCGACGAGCCACAGGTTGTAGCTGGCGAAGAGCGCCCCAAGGACAAAGACGGTGACCACGTCCGTGATGAATACCGCCGCGAGGATGGCCCTGCCCATCTCGGTGCGATTGAAGCCGGTTTCGAGCATGACCGCGTAGACCACGGCCACGGAGGTCGTGGACATGGAGAGCGCCCCGATTTGGGCCTGCGGCCACATCCATCCGGACACATACCGGGCATAGAGCACCACGCCCACAAAGGGGACGGCGAAGCTTCCCAGACCGATGCTCACGCTGGCCCAGAAATGCCGTCGGATGACGGCGTGGTCGATCTCGGCCCCGGCGAGAAAGGTCAGGACGATCGCCCCCACTCCGGCCAGGTAATCCACCCAGGGCGTTATCTCCAGGGGGAAGAGATTGCCCGCCACGGCGCCCACGAGGATCTCGATCAACGCCACCGACAGGGCCACCCGAACAGAAACGAGCGAGGCAACGAGGGCGAGCCCCATCCATGCCGCAGAAGTCAACCATACGTCCTCCATCCCCCTCCCCCTTGGAACTGCCGCCCCGCTGGAGATCCTCGTCCTGTCCGCCCAGGTTCGCGGCAGGGGCTGTTGCCGCCCGAGAAGAAAACCCGCCACCGGTCGATGGGGGCCAAATGAAAAACCCCACGCGGCGGATTGGGCGTGGGGTAGGGCGTCCGCGACTCCTACCCCAGAGATCGGTTTTCCCGGGTAGAAGTCATCAGCCCGCTTTCAGCGGGCGGTTCACGGCGGACTTCATCGCCTATTTCGTCGGCAGTTTGATTGAGAATCCCCCCTCTGTCAAGTCGAAATCCCAGAATCTGACCATCCCCGCCCTCTCTCTTCCAACAGCGCGGTCAGGACTGGCGTCCAGGATCTTCAGCCCTGAGCATCTCCCAGAAGCCCTCAGGCAGACGCCCCGAACCCAGTGTAATCAACCCTTCTCCTTCCATGGAAGCGAGGGATTCTTTCATGTTCCTGCTGCGGGAGATGGGGAGCAGACGGGCTACCGGTTTCCTTCGATCCGTCACGAGGATCTCCGATCCCGCCCTTACCTGGTCCAGATACTCGCTCAGCCTGGCCTTCAGTTCCGAGATCGCACCGGTCTTCATGGTCCCTCCTTGCCTTCGAGACCACTGTGGTCATATCGTTATGATCTGTCGATCTTGGCGGCCGCGGCGGTCCAGGCCGACCTGGCCATCGTGGAACCGGGGCTCAGCATTGTCTTTCCGGCCGGAGCCGATATTCTGTAGTATGGCGTGAGATAAAGACCAGAGGAGCCGGGGCCCGTACGTCTGGGAGGATCGACATGAAAGACACGGGTCGAACCATTACAGCTCGAGAGTTGAGGGCGCTGATGGAAGAGGGCCGGCCCATGACGTTGTTGGACGTTCGGCGCCAGGCGGACTACGAGAGGGATCCGGAGGTGATCCCCCGAGCGGTGAAGCAGGACCCGGAACAGGTCGAGCAGTGGAGCCGGGATCTCCCCGAGGGTCAGGAAGTCGTCATCTACTGTGTGCGCGGGGGATCGGTCAGCAACGCCGTCTTGGATCAGTTGCTGGCCAGGAACATCCGGGCCCGCTTCATCGAGGGCGGGATCGAGGCGTGGAAGGAGGCGGGCGGTACGGTTACCTGACGTATGCCAGTCCCATCTTCCAAGCGCAGCCCGCCACCGCAGAACCCAGGATCACGGGGATCATGGGCCACCGGATGAACTGAAGCGCCGCGAACGCGGCGATTGATGCTGCCACCGCGAACCAGTCCACGCCCGAATGCTCCGGCATGACGGTGTGAGAGGTGAAGGTCACGGCCAGATTCAGGACCACTCCCACCACCGAGGCCGTTATGGCGGATAGGGCCGCCCCCAGCTTCACGTTTCCCCGCAGCCTCTCGATGTACGGCGCCCCCAGGAAGATGAACAGGAAGGACGGCACGAAGGTCACCCAGGTGGTGAGCAGCCCGCCAATAGCGCCTGCGAGGCCGGCCGAAAGTCCCTGAGCATGCCTGTACGCGGCCACATATCCCACGAACTGGTTCACCATGATGAGAGGGCCCGGGGTGCTCTCGGCCAATCCCAGCCCGTCCATCATCTGCTCGGGCTGAAGCCATCCGTAATGATCCACCGCCTGCTGACCCACGTACGAGAGCACGGCGTACGCCCCCCCGAAGGTCACCACCGCGGCCTTGCTAAATAGCATCCCGATGTGCAGTAAGATATCGTCCCATCCCCGCCAAAGCCCTGCGGCCAGAACGGGAAGAAACCACAGCGTCAGGCACACGGCAATGACCTTCAAAGCGCGCGATCCATTCGTATCGGCTTTTCTCGCGGCCACAAACGGCTCCCAGAGAACGGCCCTTGAACCCATCCCGTCGGATTTCGGCCCGTTGACTGCGAACGTCTTGCGGGCATAGGTCCCGCCCAGATACCCCGCGATCCCCGCCACAAGCACGATGAGCGGAAATGGGGCATGGAGAAAGTAGATCCCCACGAATGCCGATGCCGCTATTGCCAGGAGGGTCCCGTTCTTGAGGGACTTCTTCCCGATGCGGATGACCGCCTCGGCGACGACGGCCACAACCGCGGGTTTCAACCCGTAGAAGAACGCCGCGACGGTCGGGACATTTCCGAGGGCCGCGTACATCCATGCCAGCCCCCCCAAGATGAACACGGAGGGCAGCACGAACAGAACCCCTGCCACGATGCCACCCCAGGTCCTGTGCAGAAGCCAGCCGATGTAGATGGCCAGTTGCTGCGCCTCGGGGCCCGGGAGGAGCATGCAGAAGTTGAGGGCCTGGAGGAAGTGATCATCCGGGATCCACTTCCTTTTCTCCACGAGTTCGCGGTTCATCATGGCGATCTGGCCCGTGGGTCCGCCAAAGCTGATGAAGCCCAGCTTGAGCCAGAACCTGAAGGCTTCTCCAAAGGAGGGATGCGTGGAGTCGGTCATGGGACCACCTCCTGGGTTCCGTCCGGGGTGGTGCGACTCAGGCCCCGAAAAGCGGTGACTGAATCCGCCTTGGTCCACAGGCCGAGGTAACCCTCCAGAGACCGCTCCGCCGCGTACTCGATAAGCGGTTCTCCATCCAGGTATCCCCTCACCTGGTTGCCCTGGATCTCCACTCGGAGATCGTACCATCGGTTGGTCTCAATGGGTTTCTTCACGCAGAGCCGTTGGATCCGCTTGGATCGCTGGAACTCGAACAGAATGACGTTGTCCTCCAGGGCGTTGATCCGCAACACGAAGTAGTTGTTGATGTCCCGGATGCCGAAGGCGATGCCTCCGGCGCGGTCCACGGTTCCACCCACGGGTTTGACGGCTGCACTGGCGGCTCCCTCTGTTATCCAACTGTCCCGGGCGACGGCCAACGGGAAAAAGTAGTACGCCCCGATGTTGTCCAGAAACTCCTGGTACCTGCTTCCCATGAACCTTCCCATGACCGACGCGATGCCGGCTCCCAACCAGGTGCCAAAATGGGAGCCATCCTGGATGCAGACCCGTCGCCCGTCTTCCTCCCCAGTGCGCCACTGCCCCCCGTGGATGTACAGGGACTTAGGCTCATCCGGAGACTTCTTCGCGAGAAAGTCGTACTCCCCTCGAAAGAAGGACTCAAGCAAGCGATCCACGTCTTCCTGAGAGCCAATGGCCATGTCCAGAAGACGGCTCGCGGCCAGCAGGCGGCCCAACTGGTCGAGCCGCTCCTCGGTGGTCGGTCGATCGTGGCGGGTCAGGGACGCCTCCAGCAGGTCCCCGGTGAGGGCGACCTCGAACCCCAACCGCGCCAGTACCTTTCCCAAGAACTGGACCCTCAGGACCCGGCCGTACACGGGGCCTGCCCCGCCCGAGAACTGAAGGCTCGCATGGTTGTGATCCGCGTTCTCCCCGCAGAGCGTGTCCAACGTGGCGAAGTGATACCCGAACCGGGCGCTCAGGTTCATATAGTCCCCCGAGAGCAGGGCGTGCGCGATTGCGCCCGGAGGCCCATCCGCACCGGCAGTGATGCTGGAGGCGAGGAGATCCATCACGTTTCTCGCCGTGATATCGATGGCGCCCGTCCACGTGGCGCCCGGGTGGATGAATCCTCTCCAGAGAGCCCGAAACGGAAACGATGCCACGCTGTCCGCGGTCACGGCATCGCACGCGGTGAGTCCCTCGTTCAATCCGCCTCCCAGGTCCAGAAGGTGGAACTTCAGGGGGATGTTGCAGGTGAGGGGAACGGAGCCTCGCATCCGCTCGGCCTTCTCACCGAAGCCGAACATCTCTTTCACGGCCTGCTCGTAAGCAAACCGGATGATGTCGTGGAGGGTCTGGCAGCCACCGGGGGAAAAAGAAGTCGCTTCGGGATCAATGAGGTTGAGCGGAGTCACCCGCTCCAGGATGCGGCTCAACTTCAGGTACAAAGGGCTTCCCAGCATGGGTTTGGCGAGGCGTCTTGCGCCCTGGCGGAGGCCCTGAACATGGCCTTCGTATACGGCCCCGGCTGTGGCCCAGAGGGTGATCTCCTGGCCGTCTTTGAGGACGGAGGTCGCGACCTTGGTATCCACCAGGGTGGGAACGCCGAACTCCCTGGCCACCGATGCGAGATGGCTCGTGGCGCTTTCCATGTCCGTGATGATGCCTCTGGCCTTCGGGATCACGCGAGCCAGATCCGGATCCGCGGTCCGGGCCACAAGGACGATGTCGGGATCGATTGGAACCGAGAGTCCCTCCTCCTGAGACATGCGAACCCTACCAAGAGCTACGCCCGGTGACGCGGTCTTCCCTCCGCTGAGGAGGAACGGATGCACGGACGGATCCACCGCGATATTGCCATCGGGATCGTTGGAGGCCACGATCCTCAGGGGACGGGACTGGAGCACGAACAAACTCCTTCCGCGATCCATTGCCCACTCGATATCCTGGGGTCCTCCAAAATGCGCTTCCAGTGCTGTGGCGAAATCCAGGAGCCTGTACAGAGTCCGGTCGTCCAGACACGGACGATCCCTGTCTTCCTGAGGGACAGACTGCAGCGCGGTCCTGCCCTCGTCCCGGGAAACGAGGCGGACATCCTTGCGCGCGACCGATCGTTCGATCACCTCTCTTTTTTCCCTGTGAACGAGGAAGCTGTCCGGGGAAGCGCTCCCGTCCACGAGGTGTTCTCCCAGCCCCCATATGGCGTTGATCTTCACTCCACTGGAGTTGGCATCGGATGGGTCCCGCGTGTAAATGACGCCGCTGGCACGGGCATCGACCATGGCGATCCCGAGGACGCACATGGGGGTCTCCCGGTCATCCAGACCGCACTGCAATCGGTACGAGATGGCCTTGGAGGAATACTTGCTCGCGAGGACCCGCTTGTACGCATCGGCCAGGCTTTCGGCTCCCACGTTCAATACCGTCAGATACTGTCCGGCAAAGGATGCCCCCGTGTCCTCGCCCACGGCGCTGCTCCTCATGGCCAAGGGGACACCGAGCCGGGTCGTTCGCTCCAGGCTCTTATACGCCACGTCCAAGACGACGGACAGGTCGTCGGGCAGGGTCGCCGCAAGGATCCGTTCCTGCAGCATCGCTGTGGTTCCGTCCAGATCCGTGGGATCCAGCCCGGAGAAAGCGTCGTCCATGACCCGCTGGAGGCCATTGGCCTCGATGAATCGTTCGAATCCGGATGCGGTGACCACGAAGCCGTCGGGAGCGGGGATTTCCAGTGTGTTCTTCACACTGGCGAGATTCGCGGCCTTGCCGCCGACCAGGTCTCCCATCTCAGAGGAGATCTCGTTCAAGGGAAGGACGAGGGGGCCGTCCATCCGCTGCGGTCGAAATCGGAACTCCTCTTGCAGTTCTCTCTCAAAACTAGCGCACAAGGCCGTCAACGTGGGATACTCCCTTCCCGCGATCTGGCCCAAAGACAACACAAGCGCCCGAACGGTTTGGACCAGATCTTCGCAGAGTCCCCGCACCCCCTCGCCGGCGAAGGGCCGTCCGCTGTGATAAAACTCCTCCAACTGTGCCATGGCGCCGAGGGCCTTGTGGTTGCGATTCAGGAGATCCCGGAAATGGAGATACTTGGCGGCATGTCTTCCCTCGATCTGTGTCAGCGGCACGCACGTCTTATTCGCTCCAAAGATCTCGAATAGCTTCTTCATCACCCCGCCCTCCTCACCCCCTATGACAGCTTAGAGTTGGATGCAACTTTCTGCAAATCGCCGACTGGTCCGTGTGAAGCCACGCCCAGCAGAAAGAACGGAACCGCTAACAGGAGCGTAATCCCCATGAGCGCGAAGGAGACTTGATAGCCCCACCCTGCGATGAGGATTCCCGCGAGGATCGGGCCAGCGGCATGAC
>CAZEPJ010000080.1:0-20034 GCA_964514105.1 uncultured Desulfarculaceae bacterium
TCATCCCATTGAATCCCTTGGGAGGGTGCGATATAAAAGGCTATTAAGCAGCTCCCGCCGCGGGATATGAACATGAAGGCCATGATGCTGGCAGCCGGGCTGGGCACGCGACTCCGCCCCATCACCCAGTACATCCCCAAGCCCATGCTGCCGGTGTTTGGAATCCCCATCATCGAGCACAACCTCCGGCAGCTCAGGGCCCAGGGTATCCGGGAGGTGGTCATCAACCTTCACCACATGCCCGTGCAGATCGTCCAGCATGTCAAGGACGGCGGCCCCCTGGGGCTGAAGGTCCACTACTCCCTGGAGCCCGCCATCATGGGTACGGCGGGAGGGATCAAGAAGGTGGCGGAGCAGCTTCGGGAAGCGACGTTCTTGGTAATCAATGCCGACACGTACCGGGAGTTTGACGTGGCGGCGCTCCTGGATCACCATCGGGCGGGGGACCGCCTGATCACTTTGCTTCTTCAGGCCAATCCCGGGCTGCCGCGCCATCGGGCCGTGGGCCTGGGTACGCGGGGGGATGTGGTGCGGTTCCTCCACCTGTACGAACAGGGGGGGGATCCCGGCGAGCCGTGCGATTTCCTCGGGGTCCAGGCCGTGGAGCCCGAGGTCCTGGATCTCATCCCGGACGGCCAACCCTGGGAGATGCATCGGGTCTTTCTCCGGCTGCTCAACGCGGGCAGGAGATTGGGAGGGGTGCGCCAGGGCGGATACTGGATGGACCTGGGCACCCTGCAGGGGTACCTGCGCATCCATTGGGATGCCCTGGACGGCAGGTGCCCGGTGCCCATCCCCGCGGTCCAGAAGGAACCCGGGGTCTGGACAGCTCCCGACGTGAAGCTGGAGCCTGGGGCGCGGATCGCGCCTCCGGTGTTCCTGGGAAGCGCCAGCCGGGTGGGAGGGATGGCCCGGGTGGGTCCTCACGCGGTGCTCGGCCCCAACGCCGTGGTGGAGCGGTCCGCAGTGGTGGAGCGCTCCGTCCTGTGGGAGGGAGCGAGGGTCCCGGGCAGCGTGGTGGTCAGGGACGCGGTCATGGCCCGTGAGTTCCGTGTGGCGTTGCCTCCCACCCAGGGGGAGGCGAAGTGACGCGGGCCTTTCGGGCTTGGGTCGAGGCGCGCTGCGTGGCGCGCTGGGGGGAAGCCCCCGAGGCGTGGGAGACCCTGCCGCCCGACGGCTCCAGCCGGGGCTTTTTCCGGGTTCAGCGGGGGGCTCGATCCCTGGTCGCTGTGGAGAACCCGGGCCAGCCGGCGGAGAACGACGCGTACTGGCACATCGGGCGACATCTCGCGCGTCGCGGCGTCCCCGTCCCGACCCTGCACGAGTATGCGCGGGAAGAAGGATGGCTGCTCCTGGAGGACCTCGGCGGCCGGAGCCTCCAGGGGGCTGTGCAATCCGCTGCGGGGCCGGAGGAGGTGTCGGCCCTGTACGGGCCGGTCCTGGACGCCCTCGTCCTCTTGCAGCTTCGCGGATGCGAGGGCTTCGACGGAGGCTGGTGCCACCAGGGCGCCCGGTACGACCGGGCTGTCATGCTGGAGCGCGAGTCGGGCTACTTCCTGGATGCCTTTCTCAATGGATACGCTGGGATCGGCGCCTCGGCGAGTCTCCACGAAGAATTGCGGGCTCTGGCGGATCTCGCCGGCCGGGCCCCCGGCGGCTTTCTGCTCCATCGGGACTTCCAGTCGCGAAACCTCCTCCTTCCCGCTTTGGACCGACCCCGCATCATCGACTTCCAGGGGGCCCGCTGGGGCCCTCTCCAGTACGATGTGGCCGCCCTGGTCATGGATCCCTACGTGGACTTGTCGCAGGGCGTTCGCCGCCGGGTCCTGGAGGCGTACCTGGATCGACTGGAGACGTCCGGGGCCATGTCCCCGGATCAGTTCATGGCCCACTACCCCGCCGTCGCCCTGCATCGCAACCTCCAGATCCTGGGGGCCTTCGCCTTCCTGGGCCGGGTGAGACACAAGCCCTTCTTCCTGCAGTGGATCCCCCGGGCCCTGGGTCACCTTCGCCGGCTGCTCGCCGGACACCCGGAGTGGCGCTGCCCCCGACTCACTGAGCGGGTCGAGGAGGCATGGGAGCGGGTGGGGGAGGGCTCAGGCGAATCCACAGCAGGGTGGCCCCGGTGACCGCCACCGGCAGGAGCAGGAGGTTCAGCAGGGGGACCAAGAGCATGAGGGAGGAGGCCGCCCCGAAGCCCAGACTGGCCCACCGGTGGGACCAGATGCAGGCCCACCTGGCCCGGAACCGTGGCCGATGTCGAATCAGGTAGTAGTCCCCGAACTCCAGGGCCAGGAACAGAAGGGTCCAGACCCCGCTCGCCACGGTGTAGATGACGGCCCCGGCTCCAGGAATGAGGTTCCAGAGGAGGAGGAGCAGGGCCACGGCCAGATAAGACGCCAGGGCCTTGAGGGACTCCAGCACCGAGCGCCCCACGGCCGCCACCTGTCGGGCCAGGGGCGGCGCCGGGGGCGGCGGAATCCCCCGGGTCATGGCCTCCACCCGCTCGGAGAGGATGTCGTTGAACGGGCCGGCGATGGCGTTGCCCACCACGGTGAAGGCCAGGAAAAACAGGACGAGGATCAAGGCCGACCCCAGCGCCCAGAGCAGGACGCTCAGGACCGCCCAGTACCACGCATCGCCCGACGGCAGCAGCAGCGTGATGAGCTTGGAGAACTGGGTCGCGAAGAGGGCCCCCAGCCCCGAGAAGACAAGCGCGTTGATGATCACGGGGATCCACACGAGCTTCCACAGGGCCCGATGCCGCCAGAGGAACGTCAACCCCCGCAAGGGCGCTCGAAAACCGTCCAGAAAGGAAAGGACGAAGAACCCCATCACCCATGACCTCCGCCCAAGGCATTCTCTCCTCACTTCTATCTGCGGGGCCATGCCCTGTCAAGCCCGCCCGGGCGGCGTCCTTGACGTACCGGGCCTTTGTTGTATAATCCGTCTGGTTGACAAGGGGAACGAGGGGCCAGGAAGTCTCTGGCCCCTCGCTTTTCATCGCGCGAGCCCTGGAGGTTGGCCCATGGAGGGCGTGCCCATCACCAAGGACGGATACGATCGCCTCTACCGAGAGCTGGAGCAGCTGCGCACCGTGGAGCTGCAGAAGACAGCGGGACAGATCCAGCGGGCTCGAGAGTACGGGGACATCTCCGAGAACGCCGAATACGCCGCGGCCAAGGAGCAGCAGGCCTTCATCAACGGCCGCATCCAGAAGCTTCAGGACATGTTGGCCACGGCCAAGATCGTCCCCACGGACAACCTGCCCCATGATCGGGTGGTCTTCGGGGCCCGGGTCAAGGTCCAGGAGCTGGACTCGGACAAGATCGGCGTGTACCGCCTCGTGGGTCCTTACGAATCGGCCCCGGAAAAGGGGCTCCTCTCGGTCACATCCCCAATTGGCCGCGCCCTCATCGGCAAGGAAGAGGGCGACGTGGTCGAGCTCAAGACCCCCAGCGGGGTGAAAGAGCTGGAGGTCCTCGAGATCCTCGCGTGACCCGGGAGCCTGCGCGGAGCGTTTTTCGCCTCCGGGGGAGCTGCCCGATGCGGGCGGGCACGGAAGGTGCGCCCCGACGCGGCGCCCTCGTGCCATCCCCTTCCATTGGCTGCACCGGACGACTATAATCCGTGTGGCTCACCTGAACTCACGGCGCTGAGCGTGCGAGGCACGTAAAACCTTCTGAAAAGGAGATTCCATGGAAGAGCGACTGAATCCCTTCCGGATCGCGCAGCAGCAGCTGGACACCGCAGCGGAGAAGCTCGGCCTGGAGCCTGCAACCCATGAGTTCCTGCGGTGGCCCATGCAGGAGATCAAGGTGATCCTGCCCGTTAAGATGGACGACGGCACCACCCGCATCTTCCATGCGTTCCGAATCCAGTACAACACGGCCCGGGGGCCCGCCAAGGGCGGTATCCGATGGCATCCCGACGAGACCATCGATACAGTGCGGGCCCTGGCCGCCTGGATGACCTGGAAGACCTCGGTGGTGGACATCCCCCTGGGAGGCGGCAAGGGCGGAGTGGTCTGCAATCCCAAGGAGCTGTCGGAGACCGAGAAGGAGCGGCTGGCCCGGGCATACGTCCGGGCCATCGGCAGGACTCTGGGCGTGACCAAGGACGTCCCGGCCCCCGACGTGTACACCACCCCCCAGATCATGGCCTGGATGATGGACGAATTCGAGACCCTCACGGGCGAGCGGCACCCCGGGGTCATCACGGGAAAACCCCTTTCCCTGGGAGGCTCGCAAGGCCGGGGGGACGCCACGGCCCGGGGGGGCATCTACGTCACCCGCGAGGCGGCCAAGGCCCTGGGGGTCGATCTTCAAGGAAAGACAATGGCCATCCAGGGATTCGGCAACGCCGGGCAGTTCGGCGCCCTCCTGGGAGCGCAGATCCTGGGGCTCAAGCTCGTTGCGGCGTCCGATTCCAAAGGCGGGGTCTATTGCGCCAAGGGCATGGACGCTAGGGCGCTAGTGGACTACAAGCTTCGCAAGGACACCCTCCAGGGTTTTCCCGGGGCCGAGGCCGTAAGCAACGAGGAACTCCTCCAGCTGGACGTCACCGTGCTGTTCCCCTCCGCCCTGGAGAACGTCATCACCAAGGAGAACGCCGCCAAGGTGCGCTGCAGGATCCTTTGCGAACTGGCCAACGGGCCCACCACACCCGAGGCCGATGAGATCCTCCACGACAAGGGGGTCTTCGTCCTCCCCGACTTCCTGGCCAACGCCGGGGGCGTGACCGTCTCGTACTTTGAACAGGTCCAGAACACGTACAATTTCTACTGGGAGCTTCGGGACATCCACCAGCGCCTGGACGACAAGATGAGCAACGCCTTTCGCGGTGTGCACGAGATGTGCCAGCGGGAGAAGATCAACATGCGACAGGCGGCCTACCTGGTGGCTGTGGCCCGTGTCGCCGAGGCTTGCAGGCTCAGGGGCTGGGTCTGAGGCAGGGGGGCATCCCCCGATGGGACGGCGCGCATGGATCTGGTCCGCACGTATCTCATGTACCAACAGATGATGGCCTACCCCAAGTTGGTCCCTGAGATGCGGAAGATCTTCCTCCAGGCCCTGGTCGACCGGGGCATCACCACGCCCGAAGCCATCGACGCCGAAGCCCGTTCCAAGGTGGGGCAGATCGATCCGTCCGCCGGGCCCGATGCCCTGGAGGCCCATCGGGGCGCCCTCATCGACCTCTATTTCGCCAGCCATTTCAGCGACGAAGAGATCACCAGCCACATCAATCTGGCGCGCAAGATGGACCGGTTCAAGGTCCTGAACCGGGTGGTCAACATGGAAAGCGCCACTTCGCTCCAGATCAAGAGGGCCCTCAAGACGTTCTGTGAGGTCCCCGAGGGAGACCTGTATGTCCCCCCCAACGAGGCCATCGGGACTCGTGTGGCCCTCATCAACCATTTCATCTCCAACCAGCTCCCTTTCATCTCCATCGCCAAGAACCACATCACCATCCGGGACATCGACGACTTATGCGACCAGTCGTATTGGAGCCGCCGGCGCTCGGGGCGAATCGGTGGCAAGGCCGCCGGCATGCTCCTGGCTTACAAGATCATTCTGCCCCGCCTTGCCCGCCGGGACCCGGAACTGGAAAAACTCATCACCATTCCCGAGTCCTTCTACTTCAACTCGGGCATCTTCTCCGACTTCCTGGACTACAACGAGCTTCACGGCTTCCATAGCCAGAAGTACAAGAGTCGGGAGGCCATCGAGGAGGAGTACAAGCATATCGGGCAGCTCTTCGAGCGGGCCTCGTTCCCCCCGGACGTGGTGGAGCAGTTCCGGGCGTTCCTGGATAAGGTGGGAGAACACCCCCTGATCCTGCGTTCCTCCAGCTTTCTCGAGGACAACTTCGGCTATGCCTTCTCCGGGAAATACGACTCGGTCTTCCTGACCAACCAGGGGGACCCTGAGGCCCGACTGAAGGAGTTCATCTGGGGCCTCAAGAGGGTCCACATGAGCACCTTCGGCCCCGCCCCTATCCTGTACCGCCAGGACCACAACTTCCTGGACTTCGACGAGAAGATGAGCGTCCTGGTCCAGAAAGTGGCCGGGCGGCGCTTCGGGGACTACTTTTTCCCCTTCGCCGCCGGGGTGGCGTATTCGCGCAACACCTACCGCTGGACCCCCCGCATTCGCATGGAAGACGGGCTGGTCCGCCTGGTCCTGGGCCTGGGCACCCGGGCCGTGGACCGCACGGCCAGGGACTATCCCCGCATGGTGGCCCTCAGCCACCCGCTGCTCAGGCCCGAGGGGGGGGCCGAGCAGATCCGGAAGTACTCCCAGAAGATGATGGACGTCTTGAACCTCCGGTCGGGGCGACTGGAGACGGTCTCCTTCATCGACCTCCTGCAGGCAGTGCAGCATCCGGAGATCTCCCAGGCCGTCTCCCTCGTGGAGGACGGCCATCTTTCCTCGCCCATGTTCCGGGGCCAGACGTTCGATCCGCGCAGGAGCTGCGTCACGTTCCAGAACTTCCTGAGCCGAACCCCGTTCGTCAACCTCATGCGGCGCATCCTGAGCCGGCTGGAGGAGGCCTACGGCAGGCCCGTGGACATCGAATTCGCGTGGGACGACGGGCGGCTCTACCTGCTCCAGTGCCGCACTTTGTCCCTGCAGCAGGACGTGGGGCGGGTCTTCATCCCGGAGCACCTGGCACCTGAACAGATCCTCTTCACCAACGACCGGGGGGTCTCCAACGGTGCCGTCTCCGACATCGAGTACATCATATACGTGGACCCCAGGGCGTACGGCAGGCTGGGGACGTATGAGGAGAAGCTGCGGGTGGGGCGGGCGGTCAGCCGGCTCAACCGCGTGCTGGAAGGAAAGCGGTTTGCGCTCTTCGGCCCAGGCCGATGGGGAAGCAACGACATCAACCTGGGCGTCCGGGTGGGGTACGAGGACATCAATCGAACCACCATCCTGGCCGAGATCGCCTTCGAGGAAAGGGGGGCGACCCCGGAGGTGTCCTTCGGTACCCACTTCTTCAATGACCTGGTGGAGGCCCGGATCATGCCCATGGCGATCTTCCCGGACCAGGAAGGGACCGTCTTCCGGGAGGAGCGCTTCCTCCAGCCCTCCAACGCCCTGCCGGCACTGCTCCCCGAGTTCGCGGACTGCGGCCCAACGGTGCGCGTGCTCCATGTGCCGGCCTGTTTCGACGGCCGGTTTCTTCACGTATACCAGGACGCCGAGAGCCAGCGGGGAGTGGGTTTCTTCGCCCTGCCTTCGCGGGATCGCCGGGACGAATCCTCGGGGAAGTGACCCTGTTGACTTTCCGGGGGAAGACCCCTAAGGTTGACCCTTGAGCGAAGGCGATCAGAAGTACGGGGGGAGGTGCGAGATGGCGATCCTGATCGGAGGGATCATCGCGGCCGTTATCGGGGCCGTATGGCTGGTCCTCTGGTGGTGCCCGTTCCTGGAACTACTGGCCGGTATCGTGCCCGTGGTACTGATCCTCGGCGGGGCCATGGCCGTCTATTTCGGCATCGACGAGATCCGTTTCCCGCCTCCCCAGGCACCGCCGGCGCCCGAGCCCAAGGAGACCGCCGCGGCCCGGCCCGAGGCACCGGAACAAACGCCCCCGGCCCCGGTGGCCGAGGGGGACCAAGGGGAGGGCCCGGACCGCGCGCCGTGAGGCGAGAGTGGCCAGGGGTTACAGCCGCAGGACCAGGAACACGCCGAGGATGACACCGATGAGTCCGGCAAAGCGCCATGTCACCTCGGAGGCCTTCTCCTGCCACCAGGAGACCAGGGAACGGCCATGCTCCCCCATGGGGAGAAGCAGCAGAAGGAGACCCTTGAGGACTGCCAAGGCCCCGACGGCCTCAACGAGCCAGAACGAGTGGCTCCACGGCGCCGAGAGCATCAGCAGCACGCCGCTGAGGATGGGGATGAAGGCCAGGGCCTTCATGGGGACGGCGCCGATGAGGGCCGCGCTCCAGGCGCGGGACCTGTCGGTGTACAATACGGTGAAAGTGCCCAGGATAATCCAGAGCGCCCCGATGATGTAAAGAACGGTCTCCATTGCCACCCCCTTGTTCCCGCATCCGCAGTCCGTGGGAAGATATGCGCCAGAGGTCGATTCATGCTATCACGCAGCCGTGGGACTGACAACGCCCCCGTGAACGGCCCCATCCCCGCCGGTGCGGCACCGGCGGGGAAACCCGCGGGGTGTTGCGGCCGGGGCGGACGGCCATGACCGGTTCCACAGGCGGCTACCAGGTCATCCTGTGGATCCAGGCGTTCCAATGCGGGGCCCTGGACTGGATCGCCGTGGCCGCCTCCTTCCTCGGCACCGAGGGATTCTACCTGGTCTTCGTCCCCCTGTTCTACTGGTGCTCCAGCAAGCGAGACGGGGTGCGGCTGGCCCTGGTCTTTCTCCTGTCCATCTACTTCAACGGCCTGTTCAAGGAGTTGTTTCATACCCCCAGGCCGGACCCCCTGCGGGTGCGGGTGCTCTACGCCTCATCGGGAAACGGCTTTTCCTTCCCCAGCGGTCACGCCCAGAACGCCATGGTCTTCTGGGGGTGGTTCGGCCGGAGACAGCCGTGGCGGCGCATGCCGGTGGCCCTGGGTGGGCTGGTCCTGACCATATCCCTGTCGCGCCTCTACCTGGGGCTTCATTTCCCCGCGGATGTGGCGGGGGGATGGCTCCTGGGGGGGGGGCTGCTCATGGGGCTCGTCTTGGTGGACCGGCGGATCTCGCGCGAACCCAAGGGGTGGGAGGGACGGCTCCTGCCTTGGGCGGGTGTGGTGCTGCCCCTCGTGCTTCTTGTCGCACGCCTCCATCCGGTCCAGGCCATCGTCTCCGGAGCCATGCTGGGGTTTTGCCTGGGGTATCTGTTGGAGTCCCGCTGGATCCAGTTCACTCCCCAGGCGCCGCGGAGCCATCAGGTGGCCAAGGCCCTCGGGGGCTGGCTGGCAGGAGGGGCCATGGCCATGGCCCTCCGGGCGGCGCTCCCTCCGGGGGACGGATTCCTGTTCATTCAATACGCCGTCTTGGGCCTCTGGGTCTCCCTGGGCCTGCCTGCAGCCTACTGCTGGCTGACGGCTCGGCAGGAGGTGGGCCTTGCGGGCCGCTGACGCCGTCGATGCGGTGGATCGAGCCCTGGCATCCCGCTTCGGCACCCCCCGGAAGGAGGAGGGCGGGGATCCCCTCAGCGGGCTGGTGCAAACCATCCTCTCCCAGAACACCAACGACGGGAATCGGGATCGGGCCTTCGCTTCCCTCAAGAAGGCCTTTCCCACGTGGGAGGCCGTCCTGAAGGCCGGGCCAGGCCCCCTGGAGGCAGCCATCCGCGTGGGAGGGTTGTCCAGGGTCAAGGCCGGCAGGATCGTCGGGCTGCTGCAGGGCCTCCAGGAGACCGGACAGGGTCTGACCCTGGACGGCCTTCGGGGCCTGTCCCCTCAGGAGGCCGAGGAGAGACTCCTGGCCATGCGCGGCGTGGGCAGGAAGACCGCCCGTTGCGTGATGTTGTTCCAACTGGGCATGGAGGCCTTCCCGGTGGACACCCACATCCTCAGGGTGTCCCGCCGTTTGGGGTGGGTGCCCCCGCAGGCCACGGCCGACCGGGCCCACGAGATCCTGCAGGTTACGATCCCCGGGGAGCGGATGCACAGCCTGCACGTCAACATGATCCGGCTGGGCAGGGCCTTCTGCAGGCCCCGCGGGCCCAGATGCGGCGCCTGCCCGGTCCAGCCGTGGTGTCCGTCGGGGGGGAAATGGGCGCCCCCGTCCCCCGCGGCAGCCGGGAAGCCGAGATCCGAGAGGCCATGAGCGAAGCGTCCCGCCCCGCCCCCGAGCCGCCCGCCCCGTCTCGCACCCGTCGCGCGACCATGTTCCTTATCATCCTGGGGCTGCTCCTCGCGGCCCCGTCGGGAGCGGCCTGGTTCTTTGTGTTCCAGCCTTTCGGCACCCCGCCCTTCCCCCGGCAGGTGGAGATCACCCCTGGCATGGGATGGCGAGAGGTGGCCTCGCGAATGGAGCAGGAAGGGTTGGTGCGGAGCCGGACCGCCCTGCTGGCCCTGGCCGTCCTGCGGGGAGGGGACGCCAGGGTGCGCGCCGGGGGGTATCGCATCGACGGGCCCATGACCCCCGCAGCCCTGCTGGACAAGCTGACCCGGGGAGAGGTCCTGTTTCACCGCATCACCGTGCCCGAGGGGTGGACCCTGGCGCAGGTCGCCGACAGGTTGGCCGGAGACGGCTTGGTGGACAGGACCCAGTTCCTGCGGGAGACCAGGGATCCGGCACGAGTCCAGGAACTGCTGGGCATTGCGGCCCCTTCCCTGGAGGGCTTCCTGTTTCCGGACACCTATCATTTCCCGGCCAAGACGCCCCAGGAGCGGGTCATCCGGACCATGACCAGGCGTTTCCAGCAAGCGTTTGACGCCGCCCTGCAGGCCCGGGCCGAGGAGATGGGATGGACCGTCCTTCAGGTCGTGACATTGGCGTCTCTCATCGAGAAGGAGACGGGCCTTGCCAGCGAGCGGCCTCTGATCTCCGGGGTCTTCCACCTGCGGCTTCGAATCGGCATGCGCCTGGAGGCAGACCCCTCGGTCATCTACGGCCTGGAGGGGTTCACGGGGGATCTGAGAAGGCAGGATCTGGCCAACCCCCATCCGTACAATACCTACGTCATCACCGGACTGCCCCCCGGGCCCATCTGCAACCCCGGTGCAGATAGCCTCAGGGCCGCCCTGTTTCCCGCCAAGGGGGATTACCTCTACTTCGTCTCCCGCAACGACGGCTCCCATCACTTCTCCAAGACCATCCAGGAGCACGCCCGGGCCGTGGCCCGATACCAGAAGGCACCGGCGGACAGGCGGGGCGACGCCGCCCCCAACAAGAAGAGGGCCTCCTCCTCGGAGAAGGAAAGGCCCCCCGATCCCCCCACGCCCGCGCTCACCTTCGAGGAGCGGCGGATCTGAACGTGGCCGACGTGTCCCTGTAAGCCGAGTTCTGTTCCCACGCCGGGTCACCCCGACGAAGGTCGCGGTCATTCCTCTAGGGACCCGGTTGCCCGGGGCCTCCAGCGACCTGACCCGAGGGGATCGAGCGGGCCACCCGTCTCCCCGCGCGGGCGGGGAAACCCCTCCTATTTGGTCTTGCTCCGGGTGGGGTTTGCCGAGCCCCGCGGTCACCCGCGGGGCTGGTGAGCTCTTACCTCACCGTTTCACCCTTGCCGCGGCTGGAGGCCGCGGCGGTCTGTTTTCTGCGGCACTTTCCTTCCCGTTGCCGGGACTCCGCGTTACGGAGCACCCTGCCCTGTGGAGCTCGGACTTTCCTCCCGTCCGCTGCATGCGAACCGGCGACCGCGCGGGACACGTCGGCCGACTCCAGTCCAAGATCAGTGTGCCGGGCGGCATGGGGGGCTGTCAAGGGAGATACCGGCGCGGCCCGGGAACCCGACTGCTGCAGGCGGCAGCCCGTTGTCCCCCATCCCTGCTTCCCCAAAAGGTTGAACAGACACCCATGGCGGGCGAGCCGGCGGTGGGGATGCCTGCTCTCCCGCCGCGTGTGGGGCGGCCGGCCGAGTCCCCTCAGGAATCTTGAGGTTGATGGTATATGAATCGCGTGCAGAACGGGCACTGAATGAGGGGGCCGCTCTTGAGGATCTCATTGTACAGTTGCGGCGGGATGCTCAGGAAACAGCCCTGGCAGGTTCCTCCCTTCACCTCCACCACGGCCATGCCGCTGTTGCCCCTGGCCACCCGGTTGTAGGTGGACAGGAGCCCCTCGTCCATACGGGCGGCCAGGCCCGCTCGTTCGGCCTGCGCCGTCGCCTCCTGGTCCTCCAGGCCATGCAGACGAGAGCGCACCGCCTCCAGCCGATCGGAGAGCTCCGCTTCGGTCCGGTGGAAGGCGTCCTCCCGGGCCTTGAGCTCCCCGGCCCGCCGGTCCATCTCCTCCATCAGCAGCAGGATCTCCTCTTCCAGGCCGGCGTTGGCCTGCTCGGCCAGCTCGATCTCCTTCAACTGGGCCTGGTACTCCTTGTTGGTCTTGACCTCGAATAGACGCGTCTTGGCCTTTCGGACCCGCTCCATCTCCACTTCCAGGTCCTTCTCGCGGCGGCGGCGATGCAGCTTGAGGGCCTCGAACTCCTCGGTCATCTTGCGGAATGCTTCCTGGTGTCCGCGGATCTCCCCGGAGATCCGCTCCAGGGTCTCCGGCAGCTCCTTCCTGAGGCGTTGGATCTCCACGAGCCTCAGGTCGGCCTTCTGGAGCGCCACCAGCCACCTCAACCGTTGGTCCACGCCCACCTCCCCAGACTGAAACGAACTAGGACTATGGGGCTGCGGGGATCCGAAACGGCTCCAGCTCCCCCTCGTATGCCAGAACGTCGATCCCCCATCCCCTCCCGTGGGATGCTGTTTCGATCTCCTCGCAGAGCCAAGGGACCACGATGCGCTCCGAGGCGAAGTGTCCCACATCCAGGAGCGCCAGACCCAGGGACTCGGCCCGCCGGGCGTCGTGGTACCTGACGTCGCCGGTGACCAGGATCTGTGCACCTTGAGCCAGGGCCGCCTCCAATGCCGAAGCGCCGCTCCCACAGCAGACCGCCACCCGATCCACCTCCCCCCGGCACTGCCCAGCCAGCCTCACGGGCGCACCCGGGAAGCCCGCCTGAACCCTGAGGCAGAAATCGCGCAGGGACATGGGGGTCGTCAGCCTGCCCACCCGACCCATCCCAGCCATCACGGGCTCCACCTCCCTCAGCCCCACCAGCCTGGCCAGAAGGTCATTGGGCCCCCCCGCGGCCCGATCCAGATTGGTATGGGCACAATAGACGCTGACACCCGATCGGATGCTCGCCCAGATGATTCGCCCCACAGGCTCCTGGGTCCGGATGGTCCGCAGGGGCTGGAGCCACACCGGATGGTGGGTGACCAGCAGGGAGGCCCCCTGTCCGGCAGCGGCCTGCACCGCCTCCACCGTGGGATCCAACGCCACGATGAGCCTGGCCACGGGGCTTTCCATGTCCCCGACCTGAAGGCCCACGGAGTCCCAGACCTCGGCTGTCTCCGGAGGGAAGGTCTCCTCCAGCCAGTCGACCACCGCCTTCACCGTGCAGGGCATGCCGTCCCCCAAAAACAGGCGTGCACCCGCTGGGGGTGCACGTCCTCGAACGGCCTGGGCGTCGGCTCCGGCTTTCCTCCTCGGTGGTCCGTTCTTCTCGATCGTCCCATCCGCAGCGTCTCAAACGTGGTGGGCCCACCTGGCCTCGAACCAGGGACCGACCGGTTATGAGCCGGTGGCTCTACCAACTGAGCTATGGGCCCGGGTTCATTTCTCGATGAAGGTCCTCAGCCGCTTGCTCCGGCTGGGATGCCGGAGCTTTCTGAGGGCCTTGGCCTCGATCTGCCGAATGCGCTCGCGGGTCACCTCGAAATCCTGACCCACCTCCTCCAGGGTATGGTCCGCCTTCTCTCCGATGCCGAACCGCATGCGGAGGACCTTCTCCTCCCTGGGGGTGAGGGTCGCCAAAACCTTCCGGGTCTGCTCGGCCAAATTCCGCCGCATCACCGCCTCCGACGGCGACACGATCTTCTTGTCCTCGATGAAGTCCCCCAGGTGGGAGTCCTCCTCCTCGCCGATGGGCGTCTCCAGGGAGATGGGCTCCTTGGCGATCTTCAACACCTTGCGCACCTTGTCGATGGGGAGCTCCATCTTCTCCGCGATCTCCTCGGGAGTTGGCTCCCGTCCGATCTCCTGGACCAGATAGCGGGAGGTGCGGATCAGCTTGTTGATGGTCTCGATCATGTGGACCGGGATCCGGATGGTCCTGGCCTGATCGGCAATGGCCCGGGTGATGGCCTGGCGGATCCACCAGGTGGCGTACGTGCTGAACTTGTACCCCCGCTGGTATTCGAACTTGTCTACGGCCTTCATGAGACCGATGTTCCCCTCCTGGATCAGATCCAGAAACTGCAGTCCCCGATTGGTGTATTTCTTGGCGATGCTGATCACCAGACGCAGGTTGGCCTCCACCAGCTCCCGCTTGGCCGTGGTGGCCTCGATCTCTCCTTCCAGGATCTTCTTCAAATCCCTCTTGAGCCTCTGGCCGGTCATCTGGGACTCGGTCTCGACCGATCGAATCTGCTGGAGGGCCCGCCGCAGTTTGTCCTCGGCGGCCAGAAGCCTCTTGGGCGATACGCGGATCTCCCGGGCGAGTTTCTCCACCTCCTGGGGCGTGCGCTTGGCCCGACGGGCCAGCTTCTTGACCTCCTTGATTCGGGGACCCAGATCGCGTTCGCATTCCTGAAGGACCCTCTCCGATGACTCCACCTGCTCCACGTAATTCTTGAGCTTCTGGACGATGTTCTCGATGTGACGATCGTTGAGATTCAGATCGCGGATGGTGGTCTGCAGATCGCGGCCGATCTCCTCGGCCCGCTTGACAACCTCGGTATTGGATAGGTTCTGGTCCTTGAGGGAACGCATGGCCTCGTCGAGGGTCGCCAGCCGATCGATCATCTCGCAGACCCGCCGCAGGTGGATGTCCTCCACCATGTAGAGGTCCTCGTCATCCAGATCCCGGATCACCTCCTTGACCTTGATCCTGCCCCGACGGAGCTGTTCGCCCAGGGAAAGGATCTCTCGAATGGTGACAGGGCAGTGGAGAACCACTTGCTCCACCTTTTTCTGCCCGCGTTCGATGCGCTTGGCGATCTGGACCTCTCCCTCGCGGGTGAGGAGGGAGACGGCCCCCATCTCCCTCAGATAGAGCTTGACCGGGTCATTGGTCTTGCCCAGGAGGTCCTCCTCATCCTCCAGGGTCAGGCCTTCCGTGTCCCCCAGGGGCTCCTGATCGTGAGCTACCTCCACCTTCTTGATGGCATCCACGACCTCGATGTCCATTTCACCGAACATGTTCATGACGTCATCGTACTGATCCGGCGACAGAAGATCCGAGGGAAGTGCCTCGTTGACCTCCTCGTACGTGAGATAGCCCTTCTCTTTTCCCGCGTCGATGAGCTGCTGAACTTCTTCGAAGGGGGGCTTCTTGGCCATGAACCCCGTACCTCCCTGTGGATAATCAGGCGGACAACTTCAAGCGGGCCTTTTCCTGGAGCAAGTCCCGCATCCGACCCTCCAGACGGCGGAGGCTCTCTTCGTCTCGCTGCTCCCGGGCCCGGGCCATGGCCTCCTGCACCGCGCGCATCTGCCGTTCCATGGCCTTTTTCCTCAGGTGCCGCACGCACCCGTGGAGCACGGCCCCGGGATCCTCTCCCACCTCGTCCATGTGGGCCAGCAGATGGGACAGCCTCTGGGCCAGTTCGGGCTCCTGCACCGTCGTCTCCAAAGCCCCGTGTCCCGCCGCCCCACCCTGTCGGACCCATTGCACCACGAGGGCACCCAAAGCTCGATAGCTCGGGTCCTCCATCTCCTCGAGGATCTTTGCCTCCAGCCCCATCGCCAGAGACGGATCCTTCAGGAGAGCCTGGATGAGCAGCCGCTCGGCTTGGTGGCGCTGCTCGGGACGCTTCGCCGCGCTGCCCGCCTCGGCAGGCCGGCGCGCCCCTTGTCGGAGCATCTCATGGATCCGCCTCTCCGATATCCTCAGCCTCTCGGCCAGCAAGGCCGCGTAATGGTCCCACGCCACAGGGTCCGGGAGCCGGCGGATCCTGGGAACGATCTCCCCCAGGGCCCGGATCTTCCCCTCGGGCCCCCTCAGGTCCGTCCGAGCCAGGACCCGCTCGAACCAGTAGTCCATCAGCGGGACAGCCCCGCGCAATTCCCGGCCAAAGGCCTCTCCCCCCACCTTCCGCACATACGAATCCGGATCGTGTCCGGGCGGGAGCCGCAACACCCGCCCCCATACCGCCGTCTCCAGACACAGATCCAGGGCCCTCAGGGTGGCCCTCTCGCCGGCCTCATCCGCGTCGAAGACGTGGATCACGTGGGGCGTATAGCGCCGGAGCCGCTGTAGATGCTCCGCGGTCAGGGCCGTGCCGAGGGTCGCCACGGCGTTTCGAATCCCGGACTGATACAGGCCGATGAGGTCCGTGTACCCCTCCACAACCAGCGCGGCATCTGCCTCCCGGATGGCCCCCCGTGCCAGGTGCAGGCCGTACAGGATCTTGCCCTTGGAGAAGAGGGGAGACTCGGGGCTGTTGATGTACTTGGGCAACTCCTCCCCGAGGCTTCTGGCCCCGAACCCGATGACCCGCCCCGCCTCGTCGTGAATGGGGAAGACCAGTCGGCCCCGAAACCTGTCGTAGTATCCCCCGTCCTTGCCGGGGATCACCAAGCCGGCGGCCTCGGCCAGGGCCAACGGTACCGAGCGGCGCCGGAGGTGGTCCACCAGGTTGCGCCAACCCGGCGGCGCGAAGCCCAGCCCGAAGACTGCCTGGACCTCGGGCGCGATATCCCGGCGCCTCAGATAGCGCCGGGCCGGCTCGCCGGCCGGGGAAGCCAGCATCTCCCGGAAGAAGACCCCCGCCAGCTCATTGGCCTCCCCAAGCGCCTCGACTCGGTCCCTGCGACGCCGCTCGTCGGGAGGCAGACTCCGCTCGGGGATCTCCACGCCGACCTTGGCGGCCAGGGCGCGAACGGCCTCGGGAAACGTCATGTGCTGGAGCCGCATGAGGAAGTGGAAGGCGTTTCCCCCGGCACCACACCCGAAGCAGTGAAAGAACTGACGTCCTTCGTTCACATGAAAGGAAGGCTTGGAGTCGGAGTGAAACGGACACAACCCCTGATAGTTGCTTCCGATCTTCTTCAGCGGGACATGTTCCCCGACCAACTCCACAATGCTGGCGCGACCGAGGACCTCCGCGATGACCTCTTCCGGAATAGGTCCCGCCACCCCCACCTCCTCGGCTGGTTACCTCGAGCCTCAATCCCCCTGCGCGGAGAGGATTTCCTTGGCCATCTGCTGCACAATCCTTCCGTCGGCCTTCCCCTTGAACCGATCCATGGCCGCCTTCATGACCTTGCCCAGGTCCTTGGGCCCCTTGGCCCCCGTGGTCTGCACGATGTTCAAGAGGGCCTCCCGTACCTCCCGTTCCTCCAACTGCGCAGGCATGAAAGAGAGGACAACTTGAAGCTCGGCCTCCTCTTTCCGGACCAGGTCTTCCCGTTTTCCCAGTCTGAACTGTTCGATGGACTCCCGGGACCGTTTCACCAGGGATGCCAGGACGCCGACCTCCTCGGCCTCGGTCAACGGGCCACGCCTCTCGATCTCCCGGTTCTGAAGGCTGGCCCGGATCATCCGCAGGGCGGACAGCCTCCCCTTGTCCTTGGCCTTGACCGCGGCTGCCATCTCTCTCTGGATCTGCTCGGAAAGACCCAAAGCCCCCTCCCTTGCGCGTTCCAAATCTACCTAGCATATACGCGTCACGGCCGGGAAGTCAACGATGCAAAGACGCACCGTACACCGCCTCCGGATCGAACACCGGGGTCTCGATCTCCTCCCAGGCCAGCCCCCGCAGGGCCCTGAAGAAACAGGATCGATGCCCCGTGTGACAGGCGGCCACCGCCTGACTCACCCGAACGAGCACCGCATCGCCGTCGCAGTCCAGCCGGATCTCCTTCGCCCGTTGGACGTGGCCCGATGACTCGCCCTTGCGCCAGAGCGCCTGTCGAGATCGACTCCAAAAATGGACCTGTCCGGTTTCCGCCGTGAGACGCAGCGCCTCGCGATTCATGTATCCGACCATGAGAATCCGTCCGTCCGCCACATCCTGGATCACGGCCGTCACCAGTCCCCGGTCATCGAACCGGACTTCTTTCATCCAAGCTGCGGTCATGGGCGCTTCCCCCGGACCATCTCCATGGCCTCCCCCAGGTCCAGGCTGCCCTCATAGAGCGCCCGCCCCACGATGACCCCCTCGATCCCGTGGTGGGCCACTTCCAGCAAGGCCGAGAGATCCTCCATCGTGGCCACCCCCCCCGAGGCGATGACGGGGACGGCGACAGAGCGCGCCACGTCTCGAGTGGCTTGGATGTTGACCCCTCCCCCCATGCCGTCCCGCTCCACGTCCGTGTAGATGATCACGGCCACACCGGCTTCCTGGACGCGCCGGGCCAGATCCACGGCCTGAAGGTCGGTTGCGTCCTTCCATCCCCGGATGGCCACTCGCCCCGCCCGGGCATCGATGGCCGCCGCCACCCGGCCCGGCCATCGACGGCAGGCCTCGGCCAGCAGATCCGTCCTCTCCACAGCCATCGTCCCCAGGATGACCCGCTCCACCCCGGCCTCCAGGTAAGCCCCGGCGACCTCCAGATCCCGAATCCCGCCCCCCAGTTGCACGGGAATGGGGATGGCCTCGACGATCTGCTGGACCAGGCCGCGATTCCGAGGGGCGCCTGCCCACGAGCCGTCCAGGTCCACCACATGGAGCCGCTCGGCTCCTTGAGAAGACCAACGGCGGGCCACCTCGACTGGATCGTGGGAGAAGACGGTCTGACGATTCGGGTCGCCCTGGTGGAGACGAACGGCCTTCCCGTCCAGGAGATCCACGGCGGGAATGATGATCATGGCCCCGGAACGCTCCAGGTCGCCCTTTCACATGGGCATCTGCTTGACGATCTCCTGAACGCCGTACCGTCCCAGTTCATTGGCGGAGAGCCACTTGCTCCCCCTGCGGAGAAAGACGTTGAGGTCCAGGATGTTCTCCGAGAGGGCCTTCTGGGTCTCGTCGAAATTGCCCATCCAGAGGGTCTCGCCCGTCCGGACCTCCACCAGGTACAGGTCGAAGGCCACCGAGGCCGGGTGATTGGAAGCGCTCCCGCTCCCCGTCTTGTCCCGGTATCGCCAGACCGTTCCCAGTAGCATGTGGTTGACCCCGATGGCCTGGCCGACCCGCATGGTCAACGAGAGCGGGGTGTCGCGATCGTCATCCTTGGGAGTGTTCGCATAGGCCCCCAAGGTCCTGTCCAGGGGTATGACCCTTTCGCCGTAGCGCTGGTACATGGCCTCATGGGCAAATCGGGTCAAGGTGCTGTCCGCCCCCGCGGCCACGTTGTCGGGATCGAAGGCCAGACGGCACAGGTTGCAGTTCAGGGTCTCGCGGACGTTGCTGGGGTGCCGCCCGGTGAAAAACGGCATCAACCCCACCTTGTCGATGCGCGACCCTGCCAGTGCGGGATGGGAATACGTCACCACTCGTTCGGGAGGCGCACATCCCTGGATGGCCACCCCAGAGATCACCGCCCACACGACCGTTGCCCAGAACGCCGTCCGCCTCATCGCTCGATCCTTTCCGTCCAGGTCAATCCAGGGCGCCTTTGGTTGAGGGAATCCCCTTGACACGCTCGTCGCGGGAGAGGGCCTCCGCCAAGGCCCTGCCGAAGGCCTTGAACATGGCCTCCAGGGTGTGGTGGACCTCCTGTCCCTCCAGGGCGTGGACATGCAAGGTCATCCCCGCGTGGATGCTCAAGGCCCGGAAGAACTCCTGGATCAACGCCGCCGGGAATCTGCCCACGCTTTCACCCCGGGACGGGACACGGTAAACCAGGTAGGGCCTTCCGCTGATATCCATGGCCACGGACACCAGGCTGTCGTCCATGGGCACCTGGGCATGGCCGAATCGGCGGATGCCCGAGCCATCCCCCAGGGCATTGCGGAGGGCCTTGCCCAGGCAGATACCGATATCCTCCACCGTGTGGTGAAAGTCGACCTCCAGATCCCCCCTGGCCCTCAAGGTGAGATCCAGGAACCCATGCTTGGCGGTCTGCTCCAGCATGTGATCCAAAAACGGGATGCCGGTGGCGATGTCGCACAGGCCGGTTCCGTCCAGGCGGAGGTCCACCTGCACCTGGGTTTCGGTTGTCTTCCTCTCCAGCGACGCCTGTCTCACCGCGCGGCCCTGCTTCCCGGGGGTATGTTGAGGGTAGGTCCCGGAACAGCCCCACAGGGGCGCATCCGGGCCCGGTGAATGTGGTGGAGATGAGGGGATTTGAACCCCCGACCCCTGCCTTGCGAAGGCAATGCTCTCCCGCTGAGCTACATCCCCGTGAATTGGACAAAACTATCAGATCTCACCTGGGGAGTCAATATGGCCTTGGGAC
>CAZEPJ010000081.1:0-19570 GCA_964514105.1 uncultured Desulfarculaceae bacterium
ATGGGAGCCGCTGAGGAAAACGGGGAGAGAGAGACCGCCATCGGCTTTCCGCGGGGGCGGGCAGGGGGCAACCGCCGGCTTGCAGATGACGGGCCGCAGCGGCGAGACAGCCTGCGTGGCCACGGATATCAGCCCGCCCAGGCCGAGAATGCGGCATGTGGGGCAAGCAGGACGTGGGACCCGGTCTCGGCCCCGGCTCCCACGGGGGGATCGGTCTTCACGTCACCCGTGGAGCCTCCGGGCGCAGATGACGCCGATGCCCGCCCGGGTCAGGGTCTCGGCGGTTCGGTTCACCGCGTCGTGCTTGTCCAGGTAATTGCGCTCCAGGGCCGCCATGAGCCCGTGTCGCAGGATCTCCTCCTTTGGCATGAAGTAGTCCAAGATGTCCGATGGGTGGTCCCTTCCGGCCTCGACCTCCGGGTCTCCGCCCTCGTGCTTGGCCGCGATGTTCGGGACCTCCCTGGCCACCTCCACCAGCTCCTCCCGCCGGTTGTACGGCTGGATGACGATGGACTTGTACGCCTCGGTGACGTGGTGTTCGAACCGCACGGCCTCCTCCAGGCCCAGGGCCCGGCGCAGGTAAGCCGCCTGGCGGATGGTCTCGTTGTCGGCCGAGTTGGAGATGTTGAACCCGACGAGGGAAGTGGTCCCGTCCTCCCGGCAGAACAGACGGGCCGTCATGAGGGTCCAGAGGATGGAGAAGGGGTTGTCGTTGCCCATGAAGACGGAGATCTTGAACTCGTTGTCCACCCCCAGCTTGCGGAGGAAATAGCCCAGCAGCACGGTGCCGGGGTTGATGTTGAGGACCTGTCCTACGCCGTAGGTTGTGTAGTGGTGCAGGAACTCGTCGAGCCACTTGATGGGATAGTGGTTGGGCTGCCCTATGCCGCCGAAGTAGCCGGTGATGGTGGCCGGCCCTCCCAGGTGCACGTTGGATCCGTCGGTGCCCTTGGTGTCCAGGGTCTCGACCCAGGTGGCCCCGAGGATCTGCATGGCAGCGGCCACGGCCAGGGTGTCCCCCTGGTCGCGGGTCTGCTCGGCCATATTGCGCACCCGGATGTAGCGCCCCGGCATGAGCTCCCGGGCCTGGATGGCCTGTCTGGCCTCGGCCACGAGCCAGGGGAAGAACTGCAGGGCGCTGATCTCCAGGGTGACGGCATTCCCCTCGTCGAAGTCATGGACCGCCGGGGCCACCCGCCGGCGATACTCCTCCAGGGTCACGAAGGCCCCCCGGTCCCGCTGCCCGGCGAGCCACTCCAGGTCGGCCAGGTACGGCGATCGTTGCTCCCTGAGGCGCCCCAGGATACTGTCCAGATCCCTGGCCCGGGCGGCCTTTCGGTTGATCTCCGCGGCCCCCCCGTGGCGCTCGATCACCTCCAGAAGTTGGGTGATCAGGGGGTTGTGGGGATCGGTGAGCAGGGCGTTCACCTCGTCCACACGGCCCTGTGCGATGGCCAGAAGGCCTCTGGATGCGGTCACGGCGCTTCCCCTTTCATCTCAGGATCTCTTGCGCAGCGCCCCCTGCCACGGGCCGTCGAAGGGGGCCTCGGGGCGGTCAGCCGCCCTGTCGATCGAATCGCTCCCACTCCCCCGGGAGCATGGTGTAGCAGTGTTCCATGGTGGGGAAGCCCCCCGCCCTCACCTCCTGGGCGTAGGCCTTCATGGCGTCGGTGACGACCTGGGCCACATTGCAGTACTTCTTGACGAACTTGGGGGTGAATGCCTGGAACTGGCCGATCATGTCCGAGACGATGAGGAGCTGCCCGTCGCAGTGGGGTCCCGCCCCGATTGAGAGGACCGGAATTCGCAGCTTGCGGGTGATGAAACCCCCCAGCTCGGGGGGGATGGCCTCCACGAGGAGCATCTGGGCGCCTGCCTCCTGCACGGCCAGGGCGTCCTCCACCACCAGCCTGGCGGACTCGGCGGTGCGGCCCTGGGCCTTGTGGCCGCCCAGCTGCCCCGAGGACTGAGGCGTCAGTCCGATGTGACCCATGACCACGATGCCCGCCTCCACGATGGCCCGGATCTGCCGGGCCACCCGCACGCCCCCCTCCAGCTTGATGGCGTCGCAGTCGGCCTCCTTGAGAAAGCGCCCGGCATTCTCCACCGCGCGTTCCGTGGAGGACTGGTAGCTCAGAAAGGGCATGTCGCCGATGACGAAGGTGTCCGGGGCCCCGCGGCGCACGGCCTGGCAATGGCAGATCATCTGGTCCATGGTAACCGGTACGGTCCCGCGGTACCCGTACACGCACATGCCCAGGGAGTCCCCCACCAGGAGCATGTCCAGGCCTGCGTCCTGGGCGAACTGGGCCGTGGGGAAGTCGTACGCCGTGAGGAAGGTGATCCGCTCCTTTCTTGCCTTCATCTGGTGGAAATCAAGTACGCTCTTCTTGGCCATGTTGATCGGTCTCCTTTCCGTTCATGGGCAGCGAACGTCCGAGCGCATGGGATCAGGCGCTCGCATCGGTTTCCTTTCCGGCCTCCACGGGGCAGCCCTGGTCGCCTTTGACCTCCGAGAAGATGATGAAGGTCTCGGTACGGCCCACGCCCGAGATGGCCGCGATCCGATCCTTGACCAGGGATCCCAGATGGTGGAGGTCCCTGGCGATGACCAGGAGCATGTAATCGAAGCGCCCGCTCACGTGGTAGCAGGCACGCACATACGGGAGCCTGTGGACCTCCTTCTCGAAGGGACGGATGGTCTTGGTCCTGTGCCGGGCCAGGGAGACGGACACCAGGGCCTGAACCCCGTAGCCCAGCTTCTCCGGATCCAGGACGGCCCGGAACCCTTTGAAATAGCCCCGCTCCTCCAGGCGCCGCACCCGCTCGAGGAGAGTCGATGGGGCCAGGCCCAGCTCCCGGGCCAGATCGGCATTCCTGCGGCGGGCGTCGGCCTGGAAAGCCTCGAGAATCATTCGGTCTGCATTGTCCATATTCGCATTTCCTTCGAATTATTGAACATGTAACCGAATTGAATGCGTTTGTCAATGGAAATGGTCATCTGTTGTTCGGAGGGATCTTGCGCCGTCGGGAGTCCACGAGCCCAAGGCCAGGGTCTCTTCCCCTCCCTTGGCCAGGTGCGTGTCCGGCAAGAAGGGTTTGACATAGAAAAGTTTTATTGGTATACGATTGTCGCTTCTCGTGATCTCCGGTCCAAGGCGCGCTTCTTGGCTGAAGGCCGGTGGTGGAGCCATGCCGGCGGAAAGGGACAACACCATTCCCCTGTACTACCAGATCGCCGAAACCCTCAAGGGTCGCATCGGGTCCCAGGGTTACCGCCCCGGCGATCTCCTACCCCCCGAACACCGCATCGCCGGCGAGTTCGGCGTGAGCAGCATCACGGTTCGAAAGGCCATGGCGCTGCTGGTGGGGGACAAGATCGTCGTGAGAAGGCGGGGGGCCGGCACCCGCATCCTCCGGCGCCCCGAAGAGCGTCTTCCCATCAAGATCACCGGCAATTTTCGGGACTGGTTTGACTCCGCATCGGGCCGCCTCCAGGGATTGGACGTGGAGGTGCTCGAGATCGGCCTGGCCAGCTGCCCTGAGACCATCCAGGCCCTCCTCGGCCTGCCCCGCAGCGCCCCGGTGTGGCGCATGCGGAGGATTCGAAGATACCGAGAGGAGCCCATCTCGTACTATGTGAACTACGGGCCTCCCACACTGCACCGGGTGATGAAGGCCGGGGATTTCCGCAGGCGAAGCTTCATCGAGGTGCTCCAGAGGCGAATGGGGATCCGGCTGAGCCGCATGGAGCAGCGGGTGGAGGCCACGGTGGCGGACATGGACGTGTCGGCCATTTTGGGGGTGGAGTTCGGCGCCCCTCTGTTCTTCGTGGAAAACCAGTATTTTGCCGGCGAGGCCCCCCCCGTGGAGGTCACCCACATGTATTATCGGGGGGACCGCTACGTGTACCAGACCACCATCCGCCTCGAGGAGGGCGGTGACTCCAGGCGGCGGGAGGGCGCAGCGCGATGACATCCGCACAGAAGATCCTGGCGGCCCATTGCGGGAGAAAGGCCGTGGAGGCGGGCGAGTTCATCAACGCCCGGGTGGACCTGGTCATGACCACAGATGCCACCGGTCTGCTCTCCGTGGAGCAGTTCGGCGAGATGGGGGCCCGTCGCGTGTTCGATCCCCGCAAGGTGGTCTTCGTCATGGACCACTTCGTGCCCGCGCGCACCCCGGAGGCGGCCGAGGTGGTGCGGAAGCTCAGGCGCTTCGCCATGGAACAGGGCCTGGTTTGGTTTGAGGCGGGGCGCTCGGGCATCTGCCACGCCCTATTGCCCGAACAGGGATTGGTGGCCCCGGGAGACCTGGTTGTGGGAGGCGACTCACACACCTGCACGTACGGGGCCGTGGGGGCCTTTGCCACGGGCATGGGCTCCACGGACATCGCGGCGGCCATGGCCACGGGCGAGGCCTGGCTGCGGGTCCCCCATACCATCGCCGTCAGGCTCCACGGTCGGCTCCAGGCCTGGGTGGGCGGCAAGGACCTCATCCTCCACACCATCGGACGGATCGGGGTGGACGGGGCCAACTACGCCGCCCTGGAGTTCGGGGGCGAGGTCGTTCAGGAGTTGGAGATGGACGACCGCTTCACCATGGCCAACATGGCCATCGAGGCAGGGGCCAAGGCCGGGCTCTTCCCCGTGGACCGGCGGACCCGGGAGTATCTGACCCGGCGGGTCACCAGGGCCTTCACGGCCTGGGACCCGGACCCCGACGCCGCATACGGGCAGCACCTCGACGTGGACGTCACCCCACTGGAGCCCCAGGTGGCCCTTCCCCATTCCCCGGGCAATGTGCGGGGGGTGGGCGAGCTGCCTGCGGTCGAGATCGATCAGGCGGTCATCGGCTCGTGCACCAACGGCCGGCTGGGGGACCTGCGGACCGCGGCCAGGGTCCTGGCCGGCCGGAAGGTCCATCCCCGGGTGCGGTGCATCGTGGTGCCGGCTACACCGGAGATCTACCGGGAGGCCCTGGCCGAGGGGCTTCTGGCCACCCTCATGGAGGCGGGCGTCGTCTTGAGCCCGCCCACCTGCGGGCCGTGCTGCGGGGGGCACATGGGGGTGCTGGCCGCCGGGGAGCGATGCGTCTCGTCCACCAACCGCAACTTCATCGGTCGCATGGGGAGCCCCAAGGCCGAGGTCTACCTGGCCAGTCCCGCGGTGGCGGCGGCCAGCGCCGTGGCGGGCCGGATCGTCCATCCATCGGAGGTCATGGGCTCATGATTCGAGGACGCGCGCACCGTATGGGCGACAACGTGGACACGGACGCCATCATCCCGGTCCGGTGGTTCAGCCTTTCGGACCCGGCCGAGCTGGGCCAGCACTGCATGGAGAACGTGGATCCGGAGTTCCCCCGTCGGGTGCGGGAGGGAGATCTCATCGTGGCCGGTAGGAACTTCGGCTGCGGCTCCTCCCGGGAGGTGGCGCCCTGGGCCATCGTGGGTGCGGGCATCCGGTGCGTCATCGCCGAGAGCTTTGCCCGCATCTTCTTTCGCAATGCCATCAACATCGCCCTTCCCCTGCTTCAGTGCCCCGAGGCCGTGGCGGGGACCGGGGAGGGCGACGAGCTGGAGGCGGACCTCTCCCTGGGGCGGATCCGAAATCTGCGCACGGGGGCACTGTTCCAGTCGGCCCCCTACCCCCCCTTCCTCGGTGAGCTCATGGCGGCGGGCGGGCTCGTGCCCTTCATCCGCGGCAGGCTCTCGGTCGGGGGGGCAGGCTGAGGCGGCGGGAGGGAGGGGGATTTCACACGGGAGGGAGCTGGACATGGGCGGGGCAAAGGGCGTCATCATCCGGGAGGTGGCCACGCGGGACGGGTTTCAGTCCTGGCCGGAATTCGTCCCCACGGAGGACAAGCTGCGGGTGATCCGGGCCCTCATGGAGTCGGGCGTTCGGGAGATCGAGACGACCTCGTTCGTCAACCCCAGGGCCATTCCCCAGATGCGGGACGCCGCGGAGTTGATGGCACGGGTCCCCCGAGAGGGATGCCGCCACACGGTGCTGGTGCCCAACCTCAAAGGGGCGGATCTGGCCCTGGGGGCCCGGCCCGACGAGATCGGGGTCTTCATCTCCGCCTCCGAGCCGCACAACATGGCCAATGTGCGACGATCCGTGGGAGACTCCCTGGCGGACCTCCAGGGGATCTTCGCCCTGGCCCGGCAAGGGGGGGTCCCGGTGACGGGGGCCGTGGCCACCGCCTTCGGCTGCCCGTTCCAGGGGGACGTCTCCGAGGCGGAGGTGATGCGGGTGGCAGAGGCCTATGTCTCTCTGGGGGCGAACCTGGTGATCCTGGCCGACACCACGGGCATGGCCACACCCAACCGGGTGGCCAGGCTGGTCCGGGCCTTCATGGGGCGGTTCCCCGAGCAGGAGGTGGGGATTCACCTGCACAACAACCGGGGGACGGCCATGGTGAACCTCATGGCCGCCCTGGACCAGGGGGTCAGGACGTTCGACACGGCCCTGGGGGGGATCGGGGGGTGCCCCAACGTGCCCCAGGCCGCGGGAAACCTGCCCACCGAGGACGTGGTGTACCTGCTGGAGGAGATGGGCGTGCCGACGGGGATCGACCTGGTCCGTCTCATCCGGGCGGCCCACCTGCTGGAGCGCATCCTGGGCCGGCCTCTCCCGGGGCAGGTGATGAAGAGCGGACCCAGGGATCCGGCCCTGGCCGCCCAGGTGTGCGGGATTAGCCATACCATTTGAGGAGAGGAAGATGACGCAGGAGGCGGGCGCGCTGCCCTTGAGCGGGGTCCGGGTGGTGGAACTGGGGCACTTCGTGTTGGGGCCGACCTGCGGCCTCGTCCTGGCCGACCTGGGCGCGGAGGTGATCAAGATCGAGCGGGCGCCGGAGGGCGACGAGACGCGCCGGCTCCAGGGCATGGGTGTGGGCTTCTTTCATTACTTCAACCGCAACAAGCTGAGCCTGACCCTGGATCTCAAGGGGGAGGAGGGAAAGGGGATCCTCAGGCGGCTCATCGCAGCCTCGGACGTGCTGTGCGAGAACTTCGGCCCCGGGGCCATGGCCCGACTGGGCTTCGGGTACGAGGCGTGCGCCAAGCTCAACCCCCGGCTCATCTACTGCGCCCTCAAGGGGTTCATGCCCGGGCCGTACGAAAACCGCCTCAGCCTGGACCACCTGGTCCAGATGATGGGCGGGCTGGCCTACATGACCGGACCCCAGGGGCGGCCCCTGCGGGCGGGCGCCTCGGTCATCGACATCATGGGCGGGGTGTACGGGGCCCTGGGCATCATCACGGCCCTGTACGAGCGCACCCGCACCGGGCGCGGCCAGCTCGTCCGGGCCACGCTCTTCGAGGCCGTCGCCTTTCTCATGGGCCAGCACATGGCCATGATCGCCTTCACCGGGGAGCCGGCCCCGCCCATGCCCGAAGGGGTCATGCCGTGGGGGGTCTACGACCTGTTCGCCACGCGAGACGGCGAGATGATCTTCATCGGCATCACGGGGGATCAACAGTGGGAGCGATTCTGCCAGGGCTTCGGCCTGGATGATCTCCTGGCGGACGAGCGGTTGAACAGCAACAACAAGCGGATCCAGGAGAGGGCATGGTTCATCCCCCGCATCCAGGAGGCCGTGGCCAGGGAGCCCATGGAGCGCGTGGTGGCCCTGTGCGATGCCTCCTGCGTGCCGTACGCCCCCATTGCCAGGCCGGATCAGCTCTTCGAGGACCCCCAGCTGAACCAGGGCGGGGGCCTGGTGGAGACGGTCCTGCCCGACGGGAGAAAGACCAAGCTTCCCAAGCAGCCCCTGCGCCTGGGCGACCGTGACCTGGGGCTGAGGCGCGAGCCCCCCCGCATGGGGGAGGGGAGCCGGGGGATTCTCCAGTCCATCGGGTTCACCGGGGAGGAGATCCAGGGCTTCCTGGACCGGCGAGTGGTGGCCGTGGACAGCCGGGTCTCCGGTTGACGGGCCGCGGGGAGGCAGGCGGAAGGGGACCACGGGGAGGGCGTTTGGGGGAGCGGCCCGACCGGGATCCCTGACTTCGACGGTGGTCCCATGCGGCAGGGACGGGGCCGGGCGCGCGTGGCGGCGCCCCAGCAGGGGTTTTCCAACGATCCGGAAAGGAGGGTGAGAAAATGAGTCGGTGCAAGCGTCTCGGGTGGATGGGGTGTCTGGCTGGGGTGCTCATGTCCCTGGTTCCCGGCGTGTCTGCGGCGGCGTACCCGGACAAGCCGGTGGAGTTCATCGCGCCGGCCAATCCTGGGGGGGGATGGGACCTGACCTGCCGCATGTCCGCCAAGGTGCTCAAGGAAGCCGGCCTCGTGGCGCAGCCCGTCACGGTGGTGAACAAGCCCGGGGGGTTCGGGGTGGTGGCCATGACCGACATCGTCCGCAACCGGGCCAAGGACCAAAACGTGCTCATCGCCTTCTCGGCGGTCCTGACCACCCAGATGGCCATCAAGAAGAACCCCTTCACGTACAAGGACATCACCCCGGTGGCGGCCCTTTTCGTGGACTACGGGACCATTGCCGTGCGCAAGGACGCCAAGTACGCGACCTTCAAGGACCTCCTGGAGGACTGGAAGAAGCAGCCGGGGGTGCTCACCTTCGCGGGGAGCTCCCCGCCCGGGGGGCTGGATCACATGCGCATCGCCATGATGGCCAAGGCCCTGGGGCTCAAGGTGCAGGACCTGCGCTATGTGGCCTTTCAGGGGGGCGCCGACGCCCTGGGGGCCCTCCTGGGCGGCCACGTGACGGCCTTCGTGGGGGAGGCCGGGGAGATCGCGGGACACGCCGAGTCGGGCACCATTCGGCCCCTGGCCCTCCTGGCCGACCGCAAGCTCACGGGGATCTTCGAGAAGGTCCCCCTGGCCAAGGAGTTCGGGGTGGACGTCACGTCGCCCAACTGGCGGGGCTTTTACGCGCCGCCCGAGATGAGCAAGGAGGCGCTGCAGTACTGGGAGGGGGCCTTCGCCAAGATGGTGGCCACCAAGGAGTGGAAGGAGGTCCTGGAGAAGCAGGCGTGGGTGGACCTGTTTCTCACGGGCGACAAGCTCAAGAAATTCCTCGATGACGAGCTTTCCATGTACCAGAACCTGGCCAAGGAACTGGGGCTCGCGCAGTAATGAATGGGGAGCGCATGGGGGCCCTGGTGGCCCTGATCCTGGGGTCCGGGTACCTGTGGGAGGCCTTGTTCATGGAGGATGTCTCCATCGGGGACCCCCTGGGCCCCAGAGCGTTTCCCCTGGTCCTGGGGGGGAGCATGGTCGCCCTGGCGCTCTCCCTGGTCGTCCGTCCGTCGCAGGCGCCGTCCCAAGGCTTCAGCCGGAGCATGGGGAGCGTCATGGCCCTGGCCGGGTTGCTGGGGGTCTACGGCTTCGGCATCGAGTGGATCGGGTACCCCGCGGCCACGTTCCTGTTCCTGCTCGTCACCTCGCGGCTCCTGGGGGAGAGGTCGTGGGGCGTGGGCCTGGGCGTCTCCGCGGGGCTCAGCCTCGGGGTGTACGCCTTGTTCACACGGATCCTGGATATCCCGCTGCCACTGGGGGTGATAGGGAGGCTCATGGGGTAGGCATGCCATGATGGACGTCCTGCATCACCTGGGGTACGGTCTTCAAATCGCCCTTGCCCCTATCAACCTCCTGTACGCCTTCATCGGGTGCCTGGTGGGCACGCTGATCGGCGTGCTTCCCGGCATCGGACCCGCCGGAGGGATGGCCCTCCTGATCCCGCTGACATACGGAAAGGAACCCGCTTCGGCTGTAATCCTGCTGGCGGGGATCTACTACGGGGCCATGTACGGGGGTTCGACCACCTCCATTTTGCTCAACGTGCCGGGAGAGGCGGCCTCGGTGGTCACGGCCCTGGACGGCCACCAGATGGCCAGGAAGGGACTGGCCGGTCCGGCCCTGTCCATCGCCGCCGTGGGCTCGTTCATCGCCGGAACCCTGGGCGTGGTCCTCCTCATGATGATCGGGCCCCCCCTGGCCCAGGTGGCCCTCCAGTTCGGACCGGCGGAGACCTTCGCCCTCATGGTCTTCGGCCTCTCCATGGTGACCAGCCTGGCCGGCAAGTCCCTGCGCAAGGGGCTGGTGGCCACGATCCTGGGCCTGATGCTGGCAACGGTGGGGAGCGACCTGCCCACGGGGATCATCCGATTCACCTTCGGCGTCCCCAAGCTCATGGAGGGGATGGACGTCATCGTGGTGGCCATCGGCCTGTTCGCCGTCTCCGAGGTCCTGACCAGCGCCGAGGAGATGCGCGAGTCCCGCTTCGTCCTGGAGAAGGTCTCCCGGATCTGGCTCTCGCTCCAGGACTTCATGAGGAGCGCCGGGGCCATCCTCAGGGGCACCATCCTGGGGTTCTTCATCGGGGTCCTGCCCGGGGCGGCCCACGTCACCGCCTCTTTCCTCTCGTACACCCTGGAGAAGCGGCTCTCCCGGGATCCGGATCGGTTCGGCAGGGGGGAGATCCGAGGGGTGGCCGCCCCCGAGTCGGCCAACAACTCGGCGGCGTGCGGGGCCCTCATTCCCTTGCTGACCATGGGCCTTCCCGCTTCGGCCGTGACCGCGGTCCTGTACGGGGCGTTGCTCATGACCGGGGTCCGGCCCAGCCCGTTTCTGTTTCAAAAGCACCCGGACGTGGCCTGGGGGCTCATCGGCAGCATGTACATCGGCAACGTCATGCTCCTGATCCTCAACCTGCCCCTCATCGCCCTGTGGGTCCGGATCCTGAGCACCCCGCCGCGGTGGCTCTTTCCCATGGTCCTCGCGGTTTCGTTCGTGGGCGTGTACAGCGTCAATCGCTCCCCCCTGGACCTCCTCCTGGCCACCATCCTGGGGGTGCTGGGCTTCTGCATGCGCAAGCTCGACTATCCCCTGGCCCCCGTGATCCTGGGGTTGGTCCTGGGGGACCTCCTGGAGCAGGCGTTGCGCCAGACCCTCATGATCTCGGGTGGGAGCCTGGCGATCTTCTGGCGAAGCGCCATCGCCATGGTCCTGTTCGCATTGGCCTTGCTGGTCGTGCTGGCCCCCAGGGTCTTGTACCGGGCGTCTTCGAGGTTGGAGCCGGAGACGTGATGCTGAGAGGGGTCCCCCCCCGGGGGGGCCTCCTGGAGAGGGACGATCATGGGTGAGGCCCCCTTGGTGGCGTTGCTCCTCCTGGCGCTCATCGCGCTGGGGGTGGAGATCTTCATCGCGCTTGGCGTGGCGGGGTGCTTGGGCATCCTCCTTTTCAGGGGGCCGGACGCCCTAGCCCTGGCAGCCACCTCCTTCTTGGGCCAGGTGACGACCTTCGAGCTCCTGGCCCTGCCCCTGTTCGTGCTCATGGGGCACGTGCTGGGAAAAAGCCCCATCGGGGGGGACCTCTTCCACGTGGCGTCCCGATGGCTCTCGTGGCTCCCGGGGGGGCTTGCCATCGCCTCGGTGGGGGCCTGCACCGTCTTCGGCGCGGTGAGCGGGGTGAGCGTCGCCGGGGTGGCGGCCATCGGCTCCATGGCCGTTCCCGAGATGATCAAGCGGGGCTACTCGGTGCGGATCGCCGCCGGGTCCATGGTGACCTCCGGGGCCCTGGCCATGCTGATTCCCCCCAGTGTCCCGTTCATCATCTACAGCGCCATCACCGGGGAGTCCGTGGCCAAGCTCTTCATCGGGGGAATCGTCCCGGGCCTGATCCTGGCACTCATGATCAGCCTCTACATCCTGGTGCGGGTGCTGATCTCCCCGGGGCTGGCCCCGGCGGCCGTGGACCTCCGGGCCACCTGGCGGGAGCGCTGGGCCAGCCTGGGCCGCATCTGGCACGCGGCCATCCTCATCCTGCTGGTCCTGGGCTCCATCTACCTGGGGGTGGCCACCCCCACCGAGGCCTCGGCCCTGGGCGCGGCGGGGGCGTTTTTCATCGCCGGTGCCGTGTACCGCAACACGGATCTCCAGAAGATGATCCAGATCCTGGGCGAGGGGCTTCGGATCAGCGTGGCCATCATGCTCATCATGGGGTGCGCCAAGATCTTCGGGGACTACCTGAACATGGTGCGCGTGCCCCAACAGCTCAGCAGCTTCCTCCTGGGGCTTGAGCTCCCCAATACCGTCACGATCCTGGCCATACAGGCCCTGCTCATCCTGGGGGGGATGTTCGTGGACGCGGCCTCCCTGGTGGTCATCACCACCCCCATCCTCCTTCCGCTCATCAAGGCCATGGGGTACGATCCACTCTGGTACGGGATCATCCTCGTGATCAACCTGGAGCTGGCCGTGGTGACGCCGCCCGTGGGGCTCAATCTCTACACCCTGCGCGGCTGCTGCCCGTCCCTCCAGCTGGAGGACATCATCAAGAGCAGCATCCCGTTTCTGGTGGTGGAGCTCATCTGTCTCATCATCTTCTCCCTGTATCCCCCCCTGAGCCTCTGGTTGCCGAGCCTGGTGAAATGATTCCATAACCCAAAGGGGCCAAAGCCCGAAGGAGGTCGACATGAAACAGCTCAGCAGAAGAGGGTTCATCAAGTGCGGGGCGGCTGCCACGGCTGCCCTGGCGGTCTCCCACAACCCCTTGCGGGGCGCGGCCCTCGGCGCGCCGCCCACGATCACCGGTGTCACGTACCTGACCCCGGCGTACGAGGACCTCTTCCCCCCCATCGTCGGTTTCGTGGAGCGGCTCAAGAAGCACCCGGAGCTCATGAAGATCGATTTTTTCGACTCGGGCACCCTGGTCAAGGCCGACGACCAGACGGCCGCCCTCCGGGCGGGCACCATCCAGTTCATGTTCCACACCAGCTCGTACATCACCCGCACATTTCCCATCCTGGGCATCACCGGGCTTCCCACCCTGTGCGACTACCTGTACGCCCACGGGGAGCGGCTGGACATGGAGTCCCCCCTGTGGAAGCTCATCAACGACGTCCTGGCCAAGGACAACGTGTTCATGATCACGGCCGGCGGGGCCGTGCTGGAGCCGGAGTACATCTGGAGCGGGGCCAACAAGGTGGGCAGCCTGGCCGACCTCAAGGGGAAGCGCTGCCGGGTGGTGAGCTACGAGGCCGAGGAGGTGCTGAAGCCGTACGGCGTGGCCGGGGCCCGGATCCCCTCATCCGAGCTCTACCTGGCTGTGCAGCGGGGCACGGTGGATGCCACCCTGGCCAACCTGGGCACGGTCATGGGCCGCAAGCTCTACGAGCAGGTCAAGTACTGCTACAAGCTCCCCGTGACGGGCTTCACCATCTCCATTTTCCTCCTCAAGGACAAGTGGGACGCCCTGCCCGACAAGGTCAAGGCGGCGTTCTGGGACGCGGCCAAGTGGTACGAGCAGAACTCGGCCCCCATGGTCAACAAGAAGTATTACCCCGAGACGTATTGGCCCCGCATCCAGAAGGCAGGCATCCAGGTGATCAATCCCACCGAGGCCGAGCTCAAGGACTTCGAGGAGAAGAGCAAACCGGTATGGGAGTGGTGGAAGAAGCAGGTGGGCGAGGCGGTGGGGCAGAAGGCCATTGATCTCAGCCGGGGTCTGTCATGAACGGGGTGGCGGCGGGGCCCATGGGCCCCTTGGGCTGGGCTGCGCGGACAGGCGGATGGGTTGGGATGGCGGGGCTGGCCTTCATGATGCTGAGCATCCTGTACGACGTGGCCATGCGGTACGTCTTCGCCGCCCCCACCCACTGGGCCCTGGAGGTCAATACGTTTCTCCTGGCCCTGCTATGCACCCTCCCGGCCGCCGAGGTCATGCGGTCGGGCGGGCAGATCCGGGTGATGTTCCTGGTGGAGCGGCTGTCGCCAGCGGTGAGGGCCCGCCTGGATGGTTTGCGGCATGCGGCGGGCCTGTTCTTCTTTGCCATCATGGCCTGGAAGGGGGCCCTTGTGGCCTTTCAAGCCTGGCAGCACAACGACCGCATGTCCACCTCCCTGGGGACCCCCCTGGTCATCCCGTACCTGTTCCTGCCCGTGGGATTCGGGCTCCTGGGGCTCCATTGCCTGACGCGGCTCGTCTCCGCTACCAGGGGCGGCACCCGGCGGGGTGCGGCAAAGGACGGGGCAGGCCAGCAGATCTGAGGGACGCAGCGGGGCTTCATCGGCGCCCATCCCGGGGCTCAGAGCTCCAGCCCGCTCAGCACGCCGTGGCAGCGGCAAGCGGTGAACAGGAGGACCTGCCCCGATGCCCCCTCCAGCTTGGCCAGCAGGGCGCGCAGGTCCGATGCGCGGAGGCCGCCCACCCCGGGTCCCATCTGGCGGCTGCGCACCCCCATGACCCGGAAGCCCGGCACGGTCAGCCTGCCCAGGAGGCGGAAGAGAGGGAAAGGCCGGGCCTGTCCCGTCACGGTGCAGCGCCCGGCGGGCTCCATGCAGTCCTCGGGGCAGCGGAAGGTCGCGTGGCTTGAGTACACGTCTCCCCCGGCCCCGGGCAGCGGGTGGGGGACGGGCAGGTCCCGGGGCAGCGAAACCCTGCGGGCCCCGCGCGCCCCGGAAAGCCGGTGCAGGACCCACGCATGGGCCAGGTGAAAAGGGACGGCGGGCACGACCCATCGGAGGCCTCCCCGGCGCAGGAGGGCGTCCAGGGTGGCCGCGGCGTCTCCCACATGCGCCTCTACGCCCCTGGCCCGCCACGGCTCCAGTGTGCTTCCGTCCCGATCCAGTGCGGCCAGAGCCCATCGGGGATGCGCGGCGCACAGATGCCCCAGGGCCCGGGAGCCGAAGCGGCCGACCCCAACCACCAGGGCCTGCGGGCCTTGCCCCGCCCGGGTGCCGGCGTGCATGCCCCTTGTCCCTCCCCCGCGGGCCGTATGGACTGGCTGACTCATGAGCGCCGTTTCTGGGGGCGGAGCTGCCTACGCTTGCTCCTCCGCCTCCCGCCCAGAGGCGAAGTACGCCACATCACCCTTGCCCGTCCGTACGATCTCAGGGACCTCGGCGGTCAGGTCCACCACGGTGGAGTGCTCTGCCACCAGGGTGCCGCCGTCCACGACCATGTCGAGCCTGCCCTTGAATCGGTCGTGGATCTCCTGCGGGTCATTGTAGAGCTGTTCGTCGGGCCCGGATACGCTGGTGGTGATGATGGGATGCCCCAGTTCCCGAACCAGGGCCAGGCAGATGGCATTGTCGGGGACGCGGATCCCCACGGTCTTGCGCTTGCTCAGCATGATCTTGGGAACCAGGCGGGTGGCCGAGAGGATGAAGGTGTAGGGTCCGGGCAGGAGCTTCTTCATGGTCTTGTACGCATAGTTGGACACCTGGGCGTACACGCTGATGTCCTTGAGGTCGGCGCAGATGAAGCTGAGCAGCTTCTGCCGGTGATCTTTTCCCTTGATGTCATATACCCGCTGGATGGCCCCCTTCTGGAACAGGCTGCAGCCGATGCCGTACAGGGTGTCGGTGGGATATCCGATGACCCCCCCCTGGCGCAGCATGTCGGCCACCTGGCGGATCTTACGCCGCTCGGGGTTCTGGGTGTTGATGGCGAGAAGCATGGGGTTTCTTCCCTCCCGTGAGGAACCAGGTGCCGCGCACGGCAAAGCCCTGGCGGGGCCAGTCGGTGCGCGGCCCGCGTGATGTCCGTCGGCAAAGGCGCTGTCCGGATGGCCTTATCATGGCCCAACTGCCCGGCCTTGACAACCCCCGGCGGCCCCAGACGGGCGACGGGAACCGGCCTCCATGCCCCGGCGGGCCGGCGGTGGGTGACACGCCCGACACCTCCCAACGGAAACGCCCTTGACACGGCTTGCGCATCGGAGGTCTAAATGGAGGACGCGGTGGGGGGGCTCGTCGCCGCGGGAAGGCGTCCATGCGACTGGGAGGCCGGGCGTACAATCGGGAGGATGTGGCGCGCATCGGCCAGATGGGCTTTCGGGACGTGGAGATCAGCATCCCGGGTCCCGGCGGGTCCAGGGCCTGGGCCCAAGAGCTGAACCGCCTGGCCGCCCAATGGGGTCTGACCTACGTGGTTCACGCCCCCAACGAGGGAAAGCCCACGGAGCTGGAGCGGCTGCGAGGGCCGTTTTTCGAGGAAATCCTGGCCCTGATGGAGGCCTGTGGGCAGATCGGTGCGCCGATCCTCACCGTGCACTTCTGGCTGGACGGTCGCTTCATCCCGGCCCCTGTGGCAAAGGAAAAACGACGCATCCTCTGGGCCATGGCCCGGGAGGGGGCCCGAAGGGGGGTCCGGGTCTGTCTGGAGAACCTGAGCGAGCGCCCGGAGGACCTGGCGCCCGCCCTGGAAGGGTGCGCGGAGCTGGGCCTCACCCTGGACATGGGCCACGCTGAGCTCCTCAGCCCGGTGAACCGATCCTTGGAGTTCATCCGGCGCTGGCCGGAGCGGATCTGCCATGTGCACGCCCATGACAACCGGGGGGGGCAGTCGGTGAGGGACGACCTGCACCTCCCCGTGGGTCAAGGCAAGGTGGACTTCCAGGTCATCCTGCGGGCCCTGGCAGGGGCCCGGTACCGGAGGATCGTCACCCTGGAGGTGCCCCTGGATCGGTTGGAGGCCTCGGCAAAGCGCCTGAGGCGGATCCTGCAGGAGGCACGGGCCGGGACCGGAGAGGAGAGGTAGGGCATGGGTGAGGAAGGCAGGGGGGGGGTGTCGGCGGTGGACCGCGTGCGGGAGGCCCTCTGGCGTCTGGGCCTGGAGGGCGAGGTCCTGGAGTTCCCCACCAGCACGCGGACGGCCCAGGAGGCGGCGGACACGGTGGGGACGTCCGCGGCACAGATCGCCAAGTCTTTGATTTTTCTTGCGGGTGGGGAGCCCATCCTCGTCATCGCGTCCGGAAAGAATCGGGTGAGCGAGAAGAAGCTCCGGGCCCACCTGGGGGCCAAGATCCGGCGGGCCGATGCCGAACAGGTGCGGGCGGCCACAGGATTCGTCATCGGGGGGGTGCCCCCCGTGGGGCACCCCAGGACCATCCGGACCTTCATTGACGCGGACCTCCTGGCATACCCGGAGATCTACGCGGCGGCGGGCTCGCCGCGGGCCGTCTTCAAGCTGACCCCGGCGGATCTGGTGAGGACCACGGGGGGAGAGGTCATGGACCTCAAGGAATGAGAGAGGGTAAGGTGTGAGCAGTGCGGAGGGCATTGGGAAGACCGGCCCGGGTGGCGGGAAGGGCGCCGGGCTGATATGGGAAAGGAGGTCGGGGGATGACCCACCGGACGATCGTGGTGGAGCGCACGGGGGCGGTGGCGCGGATCACCTTCAACCGTCCCGATTCCTTCAATGCCTACGACATGGCCGTGGGCGAGGAGCTTCAGGACGCCATGGAGGCCTGTGGCCGGGACGACGGGGTGCGGGCGGTGATCCTCACGGGCACGGGCAAGGCCTTCTGCTCCGGGGGCGATGTGCGGGCCATGAAGGACTTCGCCGAGCGGGGGGACGAGCCGCCCTCGGCCTTCTTTCAGAAGCTCACTCGATTTCTCCATGGCACCATCGCCGAGATGCGCCGCATGCCCAAGCCCGTGGTGGGGGCCATCAACGGGGTGGCGGCCGGGGCCGGTTTCAGCTTCGCCCTGGCGTGCGACCTGTGCATGGCAGGAGAGTCGGCGCGCTTCACCCAGGCCTACACCCGCCTGGGCCTGGTGCCCGACGGCGGCTCGTCTTTCTTTCTCCCCCGGCTCCTGGGGGCGGTCCGGACCGCGGAGCTGATGATGCTCAACCCCGTGCTGGACGCCCGGCAGGCCCTCCAGTGGGGGATCCTCTCTCGGGTGGTCCCCGATGGGGAACTGGCCCGGGAGTCCCTTGAACTGGCCCGGCGTCTTGCCCAGGGAGCCCCCCGGGCCTACGCCGGGGTCAAGGCGCTCCTCAGCCAAAGCTGGGATCGCTCGCTGGAGGCCCAGCTGGAAGAGGAGCGGCGGGCCATCATGGCGGCCTCCCTCACCCAGGATTTCCGGGAGGGGCTGGTCGCCTTCGTCTCCAAGCGGGAGCCCCGCTTCTCCGGGCGGTGAACCGTCCCTTCGGGCATGTGGGACCGCCGCCCTTGACCGGGATCGGGGGAGGAGGTAGCATGGTATCTATCGGAAATCAAGGAGGATTTGCAGCTCGATGATCGATGTTCGCCTCTTGAGGCACGATCCGGGGCGCGTGGCCGGGGCCCTGGCCGCCCGCGGCAGCCGGGTGGATCTGGAGGCCCTCCTGGAGCTGGACCGGAGGGCGCGGGACCTCATCCGCCAGTGGGAGGAGCTGCAGCACGCGCGCAAGGGCCTCTCCCAGGAGATCGGCGGGCTCATGCGCCGGGGCCAGGACGCCTCGGCGATCAAGGCCGAGGTCCAGGTCATGGGCGAGCGGCTCAAGGCACTGGAGGCCGAGCGGCAGGAGGTGGAGGCGCGGCTTGCGGACGCAATGCTCGAGCTCCCCAACATCCCTGGGGAGAGCGTGCCCCAGGGGCGCGACGAGACCGAGAACCCCGAGGTGAGCCGATGGGGCGATCCCCCTCGGTTCCCGTTCGAACCAAGGCCCCACTGGGATCTGGGGGAGGCGCTGGGGATCCTGGACTTCCAGCGGGGCGCCAAGCTGGCCCGGTCGCGGTTCACCCTGCTGCGGGGGGCCGGCGCCCGTCTGGAGCGGGCCCTCATCCAGTTCATGCTGGACCTCCATGCCCGGGAGCACGGGTACACGGAGGTCCTGCCCCCGTTCATGGCCAATCGGGAATGCCTGGTGGGCACGGGACAACTGCCCAAGTTCGAGGAGGACCTGTTCCGGGTGCAGGGCTGGGACCTGTACCTCATCCCCACGGCCGAGGTGCCGGTGACCAACATTCACCGGGACGAGATCTTGGAGGAAGACGCCCTCCCCCTGTACTACACGGCGTACACGCCCTGCTTTCGAAGCGAGGCGGGCTCCCACGGCAAGGACGTGCGGGGGCTTATCCGGCAACACCAGTTCGACAAGGTGGAGCTGGTCAAGATCGTCCCGCCGGAGAGCTCCTGGGATGAGTTGGAGGGGCTCCTGAGGAACGCCGAGGAGGTTCTCAGGCGCCTGGGTCTCCACTACCGGGTGGTGGCCCTGTGCACCGGAGACCTGGGGTTCGCCTCGGCCAAGACCTACGACATCGAGGTCTGGCTGGCGGGCCAGGGGGTGTACCGGGAGATCTCCTCGTGCAGCAACTTCACCGACTTCCAGGCCCGGCGGGCCGCCATCCGGTACCGGCCCAAGGGGAAGAAGGGGACGGAGTTCGTCCATACCCTCAACGGGTCGGCCCTGGCTGTGGGACGCACGCTGGTGGCCGTGCTGGAGGCGTATCAGCGGGCCGACGGGACCGTGGAGGTGCCGGCCGTGCTCCGCCCGTACATGGGAGGAATGGAGGTGATCCGGCCTGAGAGGCGTCCGTCGTGAGTCGTCCGTGGTTCGTCGTGGACCAGAATCCCCTGGCGCTGGTCCGAGTCCAGGGCACTTCGTTGGGCGCCGAGGCGGGGTTTGAATTGCTGGTTTGCCCTCGCGCAACTGGAAACGGATGGCGGACAGGGGCAAGGATCTCGAGGCATCTCGAAGGACTTGGGACGGCGACCATCACCGATTCCAAGCTGGAGGCAACTGGGAGGAGTGGCCGAGCGGTCTAAGGCGGCGGTCTTGAAAACCGTTGCCCCGTGATGAGCGGGGCCGTGGGTTCGAATCCTACCTCCTCCGCCAA
>CAZEPJ010000082.1:0-18698 GCA_964514105.1 uncultured Desulfarculaceae bacterium
AGATGATGAAGGAGAAGATGAAGGCTGCTAGTATCCCCGAAAGCGTCAACCGCATGGTGACCAGGAGAAAAGTCTGCAGCCGATTCGCGCCGAGGGTTTGGGCAGCCTCCTCGTATGTCGGACTGAGTCCGGCCATGCTCGAGTAAATGGCCCGGATGGCGATCGGGACCGTGATGATGATGTGACCGATAATCAAACGGGGCATGCCCGAGATGAAAACTTTGGTGAGGAACAGAAGAAGGGCGATGCCCACTAGGATATGGGGAATCATCAGCGGGGAAAGGAGGAAGGTCTGGATAAAGGATGAGAGGGGGAACCGATATCTCGTGATGGCGATGGTGGCCAACAGCGACACCAGGGTGGAGATCACCCCAACGATGGCAGCAAGCGCCAAGCTGATGTTGAAGAACGCCTTCATGAACGTCGCGTCGTTGAAGAACTCAAGATACCATCGGAAGGAGAATCCCTTGGGGGGGAACAGGTTGAGGGATCCCTCGTTGAAAGAGGTGAATATCACCACGATGACAGGCGCCAGCAGATACAGATACACGGCGAAGAGAAAGGTCCCGAACAGGTATCTGGAGACCCTCATGTCCGTCTCCCTTTCCGAATGACGGGAGTCAACACGATGATCAAAAGAAAAACGGCCAGGAATTCCATGATCAGAAGTACGAACGCCGTGGCCGATCCAAACGGCCAGTTTAGAGTGGAGATCATTAGTTGATAGATAAGAGTCCCCATCATGTGCATCTGAGGTCCGCCCAACAAGGCCGGGGTTACAATGGCCCCTGCCGTGAGGGTGAATACGATGATGCATCCAGAAACGATCCCCGGGAGACTCTGAGGAATGAGCACGTGGAGGAATACATGCAACTTGTTGGCCCCCAAACTCGCTGCGGCTTCCTCCAGGTTGATCGAGATCTTCTGGATGGATGATACGATGGGAAGGACCATATAGGGCATCAGCACCTCCACGATGCCCACCACCACCGCGGTTTCGGTGAAGAGAATCTTGATGGGCGCCTGGGCGACGCCCAACCCCAAGAGAAGGTTGTTGATCATTCCCTCCCGGCCGAAGATGACAATCCAGCCGTACGTTCTCACGATGATCCCCACCATCAGCGGAACGAGAAGCAGAAAAAGATACAACCCCTTCCTCTTGGATCGGGTTCGAGCCAGAAAATAGGCGAGTGGGTATCCGAGAACGAGGGAGGAGAAGGTGACGATGAGCGACAGCCACATGGTATACCAGAGAACGCCCCAATAGAACGGGTCTTTGAAAAAACGCAGATAATTCTCCAGGGTGAACTCCTGGACATAGATCTCCATGGGCTTGTACTTGAGAAAACTGACCACGAACATGAAAATCTGGGGGATAACGAGAAAAATGGCAAAGAACGCGACGGGAAACGACAACAGAAGAACGTGCGGCCGTTTCCAGAAGGGTGGCTGGTCATACATGGTTCGCATGGCGGCTTGGATCAACCTTCCAGATAGTCCTCCAAGTCTAGGGCTTTCAGACGATCGAGTTCCTTAACGAAGTTTTGAATCATCTCGGAAAGAAGCGCTTCCCCTTTCTCTCTGGTAGCGATCTTGGCGTCTCCGAAAATGCCCGATGGCGTCGCAGTCTGAGTTCGGGGCAACCCGTAAAACACGGTTTGCTTGAATACCTCCGTGATTTGAAAGTTGAACAGACCGGATCTCGTCTTGGGCACTTCCAGTTTGGCCCTTTCCATCTTCACCAAGTGGGGCGCGGTCACGAGAACCCGCGAAGTCTCGCCTTCGTCAGCGTGGTACCGTATGGGCGACTCGAGCACGTTGGGCGATTCCCGGCACAGGAGCCAGGAATGCAGGACCCCGATCACCACTTTGGTAAACTCCACCTTGAGTTTGATGGCCGCAGTTTCGATGGCGGAGTTGTTGCCGCCGTGCCCGTTGAGAAGAATGATCTTCCGGAAGCCGTGGTGCACCAGACTTCGCACCACATCGATGATCAATGTGGTGAGGGTGTCGGGCTGCACCGTGATGGTACCCGGGAAGTCGATGTGATTGAATGACACTCCGGTCTTGATCATGGGAGCGACGAGGACCCGGGCCGTTTCCGCTGCCCTGCAGGCGAGATAAAGGACGTTGATGGAGTCGGTGGCCAAGGGGAGGTGCGGTCCGTGCTGCTCGATGGAGCCGATGGGCAGAATGACGAGACACTCGCGACTCAGGTACTCTTTGACATCGAACCAACTCATCTCTTCCAGCAGGCAAGTTTCCATGGTCGATCCTCCGAACCCATGCTTCGAGGAAAAACATGCAGAAGCGGCAACCTTGGGTCACCGGGAGCAAGGTCATGCCAGAAATGGAGACTAACCGAGTCGCGGACAGTCTATTGACAGGTCGGGCGCCGTGTCAAGCGTTCGACCGCGAACCGCCCCTTCATGCGGGGGGCCCCGGCGCCGCTCTTCTTTGCGCGTGGTCCGGGGGGGAAATGCGGGCGTGAAGGATCGCTCTGAGGATTCACTTGACCAGGCGTCCTTCGGGTTCTGCACGCAGAGTTACCCACCGGTGGTTTCCGGACAGGCCCCCGTGATGAAGGAGGTCTTGTCAGAGGCCAGGAACAAAAGGGCGCTGGCCACCTCCTCGGACGTCCATGATTCGCTGGAGAGCGGCCTGAGCCGCAAGTACATCCCCTGTGGCGTGGATCCACGACTCGGTCATGGGGGTGTCGATGACGGGGGATGTAGCCCACCACGCGGATGTTGCAAAGGGTCAACTCGGAGGGCAGCGTCCGGGTGATGCTGGCTACCCAATTCGTCTCAGGGACGTTTGGGGGACGTCTTGGGCAACTCCGGCGATGTGGACGGCCTCCTTGCGTATCCAGGCCGCCCGTGCCGGATTGCCGGCGTCGACGGGGAGATCCAGCGCGCGGGAGGCGCGGCCTGGAAACCCTGGCCCTTTGCCCGCCGTCTAAGAGGTTGGAGACCATCGAGAGGGAGGGCACCATGGACCGCTGCGTGCTGCGAGGATTGGCCTTGCCCGCTGCCGCGCTGCTACTGGCGGCGGGTTGCGCCCACGTCATCTCCACGGAGGTCAGACAGACGGCCCGCGCGGATCTCACCTTCCCTGCGGTGCACCAGGACCCCGAGGCCTATCGAGGGGAGACGGTCATCTGGGGCGGGGTGATCATCGAGACCCTGAACCAGCGGGAAGGCACCCTGGTCACGCTCCTGGAGACCCCTCTGGACAGCCAAGGGTTCCCGGGAGACGCCGAGTACTCCCGGGGGCGGTTCATGGTCAGGGCGGCGTCGTACCTGGACCCCGAGGTCTTCCGCAGGGGAGTGAAGATGACGCTGGCCGGGACGGTGGTGGGACGGGAGGTCAAGCCCCTGGGCGAGATCCAGTACGCCTACCCCGTCCTGTCCGCCCGGGAGATGCACATCTGGAAGGAGCGGCCGTACTACTATTACCCCTATCCTCCCTGGGGGTTCCATTGGGGCTACCCGTACTGGTACTGGCGGGGGTGGTGAGGCCTAGGCACGGGCGCCACCGGGCTCATGCGGTTCGCCCTCCGGCCAGAGGGAGGCGGGGCCCCAGACCGATCCCCTCGGGGCTGACAACGGCCCGGTACGGCCAGGCCTCCACCCCGGCGTCCAGGGCCTCCCAGAACAGATCGGCGAAGGCCGGGTCGATGAAGTCCGCAGGGGCGAAGGCCCGGGCGTCCTCCCTCTGGATGAGGTAGAAGCAGGCCGCCCGCTCTCCCTCCCGGGCCAACGCCATGAGCTCGCCCAGGTGCTTCTGCCCCCGCTGGGTGACGGCGTCCGGAAAGCACGCCACCTCGCACTCCACCAGGGTCACGTTCTTGGCCTCCACCCAAAGGCGCCGGCCCGGGCTCGTGAGCAGGGCGTCCAGCCGGCTGCCGCCCATGACCGCCTCCCTATGGAACCTCTCGTACGCGGCGGCCTCGGCCAGGAGGCCCGCCTTCCAAGCCAGATGCAGCATGCGGTTGGGAACGAGGGTGTTCACGCCCACCCACAGGCCGTTGGACCGGACGAGCTCCAGGGTGTAGGGAAGCTGCCGGTGGGCGCCCCGGGCCGGGGAAATGATCAGTTCGTTTCCCGGGCGCAGCAACCCGAGCATGCTCCCCGAGTTGTTGCAGTGGACCCAGAAACGCCCCTCCGCCCCCTCCACCTCCACCCGGAACCGCTGCTCCCGACGGATAAAGACCGCTGCGCGGCTCCCGCGGGGGAAGGTGATCAGGGGTTGGCCCTGGGCGATCATCGCTTCACCGACCCCACCGCCACAAGGTAGAGCATCCTGGCATCCCGAGCGAGCCCGAGAAGCCGGGAGGCCTCCCCGTCGTAGAAGGCGCCGATGCCGCAGCAGCCGAGGCCCATGGCCGTGGCCGCCACGTAGAGCCTCTGCCCCAGCCGCCCCGCGGCCATCATGGCGTACCGGTAGCCCCGGGGGCCCCAGTGGCCCTCCAGCCTGGGAAAGTCGGTCAGAAACAGGAAGTGAATCGCCCCGTGGGCGAGCCACTCCTGGTCCAGACAGACGCGGGCCATCTTGGCGAGGAACTCGCCGCAGACCACCGGACGCACTGCACCCCCGGCGGTATCCAGCAGATACAGGCCCGGGACCAGCCCCTGCACCTGGGGTCCTGTCAGGAGGCCGACACGCAGCGTCCCTCGCGGATCCGGGGATCCAGCCCCTCCCTCCCCCTCCGGTCCCGCGAGACTCGCCAGCAGGCCGCCCAGTTGCTCAGCCGAGACCTCCCGGGAAACGAAGTTCCGCTTGGAGCGCCGGGACCAGACGGCGTGGACCAAGTCCATGACCTCGGGCCAGGCCTCCGGCCGCCGGACGTCCACCTCCGGCCCGGGTCGGAGGCCCAGGTCCCCCATGGCCCCGCCCCCTCCTCCGGAGGGATGGGGGGGGGCGGAGGTCAGGGCGTGGATCTCCTGGATGAGGGGGTAGCTCACCTCGCGCCGGGCCGTGGGGGCCGATGGGGGGACGCAACCCCCCCCGTTCACCCGGGGGCGCTCCTTCTCCATGGACCCCGCAGCCGCTCCCGGCAAGCGGACCACGCAGAGGCAGGCCTCCCGCTTCGTGTCCAGGCCCAAGTGGGCGTTGACGGCCTTGTCGTCGAACGCCTCGTCCATGCGGAAGGGCAGTCCCAGGGACCTCAGGGCCAGGAGCAGCCCCTCGGTCAGGTGACCCGTGTCCAGGAGGTGGTACCGGTACGCCCTGTCCCGGTACTTCCATGCGCTGCGAAAGAAGATGACCGTGACAAAGAGGGTGATGGCAGCCACACCCTCGTGCAGGGGTTCCAGCCCCAGCGCCCCATCAGGGGGGCCGAACCCTTCCTTGAGGGGGATTGCGGTGTGCTCCCCCACACCGTAATGATACAGCCCGGGTGCCAGTCCGGGCACGCCGCGAATGCCCAGATAGACCTCGCAGGGGTACAGGGCCCCCGCCGAGGGGGCGCTCCGGTAGTAGAAATCGCCGCCGGCGTGGCGCGCCCGGGCCGTATGCGCGTAACCGAGAAGGAGCGTCTGGGCCAGTTGTTCCACGTTCAGGGGTGGGGCCGGTCCCCTCGCCCCCCCTTCCGAGAGGACCTGGGACAATCTCCTCTGGGGCCATGCAAGATCCCTCGGAAGAGGAACCCCCCCGACCCCGGGATAGCGCTTGAACACATCGGGCTGGTTGGCCCAGTCCATGGCGTGACCGCCCATGGCCTGTCGGTCGTAGCTCGTCATGTCGTGATATGACTGCGCGGACACCATCAGTTCTCGGCCTCTCCTGGGACGTCTGCGTCCGCCGCCGTCGCCCCCGGGGCGTCCTGTCCTTCGGTCAATTCGCCGGAGACCTGGAATCGACGCATGAAGCGCCGATCGATCCGGTCCTTGAGGAGGAAGGCCAGACGGCCCGCCCACACCAAGCCCCGCTTCCAGTATATCCCCCGCCCATCGCCCAGGTTGAAGATCAAGAGGTACGCCCCTCCCGGCTCGAAGGCGCCGAGGTCGCCACCCCCCAGGGCCGCCATGAGGTTGTCGAAAAGGAGGCGGTTTTGGCGGACGGCGTAGACCCCGACCTTGTCCAACGGCTGTCCCTGGAGGCTGATGCAGTCCCCTCCGCCGAAGACCTCGGGGTGGTCAACGCCCTGCAACCGCGCGTTGACCAGCAGCCCGCCGTCCTCTCCGACTGGAAGCCCCGAGTCTCTGAACAGGGAGGGAGGTCGGACCCCCACGGCCAGAAGGGCCGCGTCGAAGGGAACCTGTCTGCCGTCCTCCAGAGTCGCCTGCCCGGGGGCCATGTCTGCGAGCCGCGACCCTTCCAGGATCTCGATTCCACGGGAGGCCAACGAGGCCCGAGCCAGGCGCCTGGCCTTGTATGGAAGCTTCCCAAGCCACTTGCGGCCGGCCACCAGGGTGATGCGAGCCGAGCCCCCCCGGTGCCGGACCAGGCGCCACAGGTTCCCGCTGATCTCGAGGCCCGAGGGCCCGCCGCCGACGATCAGAAGGCGGGGGGAGCCGCCTCGCAGACCCCGGATGATCTCCTGGCGGACCCTGAGCAGGTTGGAGACGGGTTTGACCGGCACCACGGCGGGGTCCCGAGACGCAAGGGGACCAACCGGGACCTCGCTGCCCACGTTGAAGGAGACCACGTCGTATGGGATCTCGTCTCCCGAGGCCAGCCGCAATCGACGCCCCCGGGGGTCCACCCGGACCACGGTGTCCGTCACAAAAGCGGCCCCTCCCCGCTCTGCCATCCTGCGGACGTGAAACCGGATCTCCTGGGGCCTGTACAGGCCGCCCAGCATCCCGGGTCCCATGCCCGAGTAATACTGGTAGGGAGAGGGGCTGACCACGGTGACCCGGTGGCCGCGGCGCGTGAACTCCTCCCCCTTCAGCAGGCACGTCAGGTGCGCGTGCCCCCCTCCCACCAGCACCAGGCTCCTCCCCATGGCAGGACTCAACCCCCGGGAGTGAGCTTGACCCGGGCGCCGGCGATCTCGACCGTCGTCTTGCAGTAGGTCAGCTTCCGGATGATCTTGCCGTCCTGGAAGTGCATGACGTCCACCCCCCGGCGCACCTCGGGCTCTCCCTCGTGCCCCTTCTCCATGGAGGGCCAATCCAGACGCCACCGATAGAGCACCTTCTGCTCGGCCTCGTCGATGAAGGTCTCCTCCTCGGTGAAGCGGAAGCCGCCGTGGTTGGCGAACCAGGGGGCCCAAGCCCGGCCGAGGGCCGCCTTGCCCTGGGCGGTGCCGCCGGTCCAGTTGTCGAAAAGGACGTCCTCGTGGAACAGGGCCATGACTCCGTCCAGATCGTGGTCGTCCCACGCCCGGTTCCAGGTGCGAAGCGCCTCGATGATCTCCTGCCGTGAGAGCCTCATGTCCGCCTCCGGAAAAAGGATTTGTTCACCCCTTGGGCCGGCGCCAGAACGGGCCGGTCCTGCCGATCTCGGCCATGGTGGCGGCCATGGCCCGGGCGTACTCCCGGCTTCGGGAGACCCAGTCCGGGTCCAAGCGGTTGCGAAAGTACGGACCCGAGAACAGCTTCACCAGGTCGGCCAGGGGAAGGATCCCCTCGTCCGTCCCCTTCTCGAAGCGGGCCCAGTTTCGGATGTGCCCTTCCGACCGGAAGAGGTTCATGGTGCTTCAGGAGTACGGGATGTCCTCGAACCACTTCCAAAAGGGGACGGACACGTAGCCTGCGATCCCTTCCGGCTCGACGAGGAGCAGGACCCCGTCGCGCATCTCCACCCGCATGGGCTCGCCGCAGTCCAGGCATGGGGCCTCGATGCGCACCGTCTTTCCGGGATAGAGCCAGCAGACCGCCAGCGACTCGAAGCCTCACTGGCCGAACCACTTCTGCTGGCCGTCGATGGTGATGCGGTACTGGGTGGGCAGGTTGTTGAACGGGGCGAAGGACGCGATGAGGTCCGTGTGGGGGAAGAGCCACCCCGGGATCCCCGCGGAGAACAGGTGGTGGAGGGCCTTTCGCCCTTCCTCGGGCCCCACGCCCAGCTCCGAGGCCAGATCCGTGTAGAAGGGCGCCTGTCCCGTCTCCTTCATGCGCTTCATGATGATGTGAAAGGTCCTGTCCAGCGGGCTCGGTTCGGTCATGTCTCACCTCCCGGGTTGGGGGACTGGATGGAAACGCCGGTCCCGGCGCCCATCATGCCCGCTTTCGGGCCCGGGCTCAAGTCCCCCAATTCCCCATGGACCCGGTCGATTGGAAGGGTCCCGCTCCAAGGGGAGCTGATTACTACCACTTACATCTGATGGTATTTCGTCAGCTTGACACACAACGACCCCGCCGCCTATACTCCCTGCGGCCGCCCGGGGGGCCCGGATCCCGCCGCCCCCTGGAGGCCGCATCCCCCATCGGTCGAACGCCCAGAGGGAGACGCCTTTCATGCCAAAGCTTCCGGACATCCACAAGGTCATGATCATCGGCTCGGGCCCCATCGTCATCGGCCAGGCCTGCGAATTCGACTACTCGGGCACCCAGGCCTGCAAGGCGCTGCGCAAGCTGGGCTACCAGATCGTGCTGGTCAACTCCAACCCCGCCACCATCATGACCGATCCGGGCACGGCCGACGTCACCTATATCGAGCCCCTCACGGCGCAGGCCATGGAGCAGATCATCGAGAAGGAGCGCCCCGACGCCATCCTCCCCAACCTGGGCGGCCAGTCGGGCCTCAACCTGACGTCGGAGCTGGCCCGGTCCGGGGTGCTGGAGCGCTACGGGGTGCGGGTCATCGGCGTTGCCGTGGACGCCATCGAGCGGGGGGAGGATCGCATCGCCTTCAAGGAGACCATGAACCGGCTGGGCATCGACATGCCCCGCAGCGCCCCGGCCTTCAGCGTGGAGGAGGCCGAGGGGGTGGCGGCCAGGCTGGGCTATCCCGTGGTGATCCGCCCTGCGTACACCCTGGGGGGAACCGGCGGGGGGTTGGTGTACAACGTCGAGGAGCTGCGCACCGTGGCCGGCCGGGGCATCGCCGCCAGTATGGTGGGTCAGATTCTGGTGGAGGAGTCGGTCCTGGGCTGGGAGGAGCTGGAGCTGGAGGTGGTCCGGGACGCCAAGAACCAGATGATCACCGTGTGCTTCATCGAGAACGTGGACGCCATGGGCGTTCACACCGGAGACTCGTACTGCGTGGCCCCCATGCTCACCATCTCCCCCGAGCTCCAGCGCCGGCTCCAGAAGCATTCGTACGACATCGTGGAGGCCATCCAGGTCATCGGCGGCACCAACATCCAGTTCGCCCACAACCCCGACACCGGCCGGGTGGTGGTCATCGAGATCAACCCACGCACATCACGCTCCTCGGCCCTGGCCTCCAAGGCCACGGGCTTCCCCATCGCCTTCGTATCGTCGCTGCTGGCCGCAGGCCTGACCCTGGACGAGATCCCCTACTGGCGGGACGGGACCCTGGAGAAGTACACGCCCTCGGGGGAGTACGTGGTGGTCAAGTTCTCCCGGTGGGCCTTCGAGAAGTTCAAGGACGCCCAGGATCGGCTGGGCACCCAGATGCGGGCCGTCGGCGAGGTCATGAGCATCGGCAAGACGTACAAGGAGGCCTTCCAGAAATCCATCCGGTCGCTGGAGAACGGCCGCTACGGCCTGGGCTTTGCCAGGGACTACCACCAGAGGCCCCTGGAAGAGATCATGGAGCTGCTGGCCGAGGCCACCAGCGAGCGGCAGTTCATCATGTACGAGGCCCTGCGAAAGGGCGCCACCGTGGAGGCCCTTTACCGCAAGACCTACATCAAGCCGTGGTTCATCGAGCAGATGAAGGAGCTGGTGGAGCTCGAGGAGGAAATCCTCCGGTTCAGGGGCCGGGAGCTTCCCGACGACCTTTTCGCCCGCGCCAAGCGGGACGGCTTCGGCGATCGGTACCTCTCCCAGCTGCTGGGCATCCCCGAGGAGGCGATCCGCAGCCGTCGCAAGGGACTGGGGCTGATCCAGGGGTACGAGCCCGTGCCCGTCAGCGGCGTGGAGGAGGCCGCCTACTACTACTCCACGTACAACGCCCCGGATCGGGTCAAGGTGAGCAAGCGCAAGAAGATCATGGTCCTGGGCGGTGGGCCCAACCGCATCGGCCAGGGCATCGAGTTCGATTACTGCTGCGTGCACGCGGCCTTGGCCCTGCGGGAGGAGGGGTTCGAGTCCATCATGGTCAACTGCAACCCCGAGACGGTCTCCACGGACTACGACACCTCGGACAAGCTCTACTTCGAGCCCCTCACGGTGGAGGACGTCCTGAGCATCTACGAGAAGGAGCGGCCCCAGGGGGTGGTGGTCCAGTTCGGGGGCCAGACCCCGCTGAATATTGCCAACGAGCTGGCCCGCTCCGGGGTGAAGATCATCGGCACCACGCCCGAGACCATCGACCTGGCCGAGGACCGGGACCGCTTCCGCCAGATCATGCGCGCCCTGGGCATCCCCCAGGCCGAGTCGGGCATGGCCAGCAACCTGGAGGAGGCCAATGCCATCGCCGAGCGCATCGGCTACCCCCTGATGGTGAGGCCCTCGTACGTGCTGGGCGGCCGGGGCATGGAGGTGGTCCACGACGCCGAGATGCTCAGGCGCTACGTGGCAGCGGCCGTGGGGGTCACCCCGGAGCGGCCCATCCTCATCGACAAGTTCCTGGAGAACGCCATCGAGGCCGAGGCCGACGCCCTGGCCGACGGCACGGACGCCTTCGTCCCCGCGGTCATGGAGCACATCGAGCTGGCGGGGATCCACTCGGGGGACTCGGCCTGCGTCATCCCCCCCATCAGCATCCCGGCCCGGCACGTGGAGACCATCGACGAGTACACCCGAAAGATCGCCATGGAGCTCAACGTGGTGGGGCTCATGAACATCCAGTACGCCATCACCGACGACACGGTGTACGTGCTTGAGGCCAATCCCAGGGCTTCCCGCACCGTGCCGCTGGTCTCCAAGGTGTGCAACGTGTCCATGGCCCGCATCGCCACCCAGCTCATGCTGGGCAGGAAGCTCTCGGAACTCAGGCCCGTGCGAAGGGCCATCCCGCACTACGGGGTCAAGGAGGCGGTCTTCCCCTTCAACATGTTCCCCGAGGTGGACCCCGTCCTGGGGCCGGAGATGCGCTCCACGGGCGAGGTGCTGGGCATGGCCCGCTCCTTCGGCCTGGCCTTCTACAAGTCCCAGGAGGCCGCCAACCAGCGCCTCCCCGTGGAAGGCACGGTGCTCATCACGGTCAACCCCTCGGACCGCCCATCGGTCATCGAGGTGGCCCGCCAGTTCCGGCAACTGGGCTTCCGGATCCGGGCCACCCGGGGGACGGCCGCCTTCCTGGCCGAACGGGGCATCGAGGCGGAGCCCATCCTCAAGATGCACGAGGGAAGACCCAACATCGTCGACGCCATCATGAACCGGGAGATCCATCTGATCATCAACACCCCCGCCGGCAAGCTGAGCGCCCACGACGACTCGTACATCCGCAAGGCGGCCATCAAGCACAAGGTGCCCTACATCACCACCCTGGCCGCCGCCACGGCCGCGGCCCGGGGCATCGCGGCCTTCCGGGAGGGGCGCGAGGCCGTCCGCTCCCTCCAGGACTACCACGCGGACATCCGGTGAGGCGCTCCCGCCGAGTGGGGGCGCTCGGCCCGGGGGTGACGCGCGGCGCTTTGCTCCGCAGCCAGGCGCTCCGCGAGCGTTTCCGACCCCAAGCCGTTTCTTTGATCGTTCATGATTCTGCAGGAAGTGAAGAAATGCCGTTCTTCGTCATTCCGTAGAAAGACGCAATCCAGTGTTCTCGGTTGGTTGAATGAGTCCTGGACACCGGTTCTTACCGGGGTGCCGGCTTCTTGCGAAACCATCACCGTTGACTTCCAGCGAATCCCAGGGCAAATTCCATTCTGGTTGCATATTTGGAGTCGATCGAGAGGGGCATGCGATGCCCACCATCCGGAATGTCCCTACAGACCTCCGCGAAAGCCTGAGGCAGAGCCCCCGGGGGCACGGCCGACGCATCAACGCAGAGGCCATCGCCCGTCTGAGGGCGGGCCCTGTGCAGACCAGGGGCGTGGATCCGGAGCGCTTTCTCGCCCGCGTGGAGGCCCCGCAGGAGGGGATCGTCGCCCCACCCCTCACGGACCGGATCCTGTCCGAGACCAAGGCCGAGGGCCGCCCGTGATCGCGGTGGACAAGAATCTCATCGCGCACCTGCCCCTTCCGGGGGATCGAACGGAACGGGCGCGCGCTGTCTTGCGCATGGACCTGGCGTGGACGACCCCTTGCTTTGGCCAAGTGAGTTCAGAAGCGTGCTGGCGTTATATGTCCGTCGAGGCCACATCCCTCTCTCCCAGGACCTCGGGCTCACGGAGGAGGCAGGCGGCCTGATGCGCGGTGGGGAATGCGAGGTGAGATCTCCGTTGGTCTTGAGCCTGGTGAGCCGGGCGCGCGGTTGGGGGCGTGACCGGGGGTTCGTGGCCTTGGCCCAGGAGCTGGGTTTCCCTCCGGTCACCTCGGACGCCACACCCCTTGAGGACTTCCCATCCACGACCGCCTCGCCGGAGGGATTTCCAGGTTGACGAGCCTCTCCAAGCCCCCCTCCTCCCTCCCAAGGGCGCGGGACAGGGGATAGGGAGGTCCATGAAGACAGCCTTCCAACTGATCGCGGTCCCTGTCTCGGCCTTGACCCTTGGGGTCGGATCCGCGATCCTGGCCGTCGACCGGGTGGCCGGGGGGTCGGGCCCGGGGGTCAACCAGTGGGTCCATGCGTCTCCCACGACCGCGGCGTCGAGGGAAGTGGTCATGCCCAGCCCCGAGCTCCTGTACCCCATTTTGGCCTTCCTTCGGTCCGAAGGACCCCTCCAGATCCGTGCACGGATCCCCGACGACGCCCATTGGTCCTTGTCCTCCGGCGGCGCCAACACGGACAACTTCTGGACGATCACCGACCGGCCGGCCCCCTCCGGACAGGTGGATGTGGTCCTGGTGGGGCCAGGCAAGGCCCTACCCCAGGACGGACAGGGCGCCCCGGTGGTCTCCCCGATCCGCCCCGGGGTGGCCATCGCCCGGACCCTGGTCAAGGGCGGGGCACGGCTGGAGAACCTGGTGACGATGCAGAGGCAAACGGCGTGCCGGCGCCTGGGCGGCTGACGGGGCCGGCGCTGGAAGACCGGGGACGCGGTACCATGGACGAAGGCAGGGAAATACGGATCCGCCTCGAGGAGGCCCTGGCCGAGTGCCGGCGGCTCAGGGCCGAGAACGCCCGGCTGAGGGCCCGGCTGGGCCTGCCCGCCCAGGAAGGCCCGCCCCATGGCGAGGGTCGGGTTGCGGGGCCGGCCCCCCGGGCGCCCTCGCCGGCTTCCCTCACCGACGTCACCCGCCACTCCCCGCCAGAGGCCAAGATCGCCCTGTTTCGAAGCCTGTTTCGCGGTCGGGAGGACGTGTACGCGCTCCGCTGGGAGACCAAGAAGAAGGGGACCTCGGGCTACACCCCCGCCTGTGCCCGGGAGTGGAAGCGGCCCTGGTGCGGCAAGCCGAGGGTGAAGTGTGGGGAGTGCCGGCACCACAAGCTGCTGGGCATCACGGACGAACTGATCCGGGATCATCTCGAGGGGAGAAAGACCGTGGGCCTGTACCCTGTCCTCCCCGACGAGACCTGCTGGCTCCTGGCCTTGGACCTGGACAAGAGGGCCTGGGCCGAGGACGCGGCGGCCTTCCTGAAGACCTGCGAGGAGATGGGGGTGCCGGCAGCCCTGGAACGATCCCGATCAGGGCAGGGTGGGCACGTCTGGATCTTCTTCGAGGCCCCGGTCCAGGCATCCACGGCCCGAAAGCTGGGCTGCGCCCTCCTGACCCGCGCCATGGAAGCCCGCCCCGAGCTGGGCCTGGATGCGTACGACCGGCTCTTTCCCGGCCAGGACAGTCTGCCAAGGGGGGGGTTCGGAAACCCCATCGCCCTGCCTTTGCAGCGGGGCCCCAGGGAGCAGGGAAACAGCGTGTTTCTGGATGGGAGCGGCCGGCCCCATCCGGACCAGTGGCGATTCCTCTCGGGGGTCTCCAGGATGGCGCCGGGTGCGGTTGAGCGGCTGGTCGCCGAGGCCTCCCGGGGCGAGGCTGTCATGGGCGTGCGCCTGTCGCTCACCGAGGAGGGAGCGGAGGACCCCTGGACCCTTCCGCCCTCCCGCAAGGGGCCCGAATCGCCCGTCGCGGGCCCCCTGCCTCCCCGGGTCCGTATCGTCCAGGGCTGCCAGGTCCTTGTGGAAAAGGAAGGCCTCCCCGCCGCCCTGCTCAACCGGATATTGCGTCTATCCGCCTTCCAGAACCCCGAGTTCTACAGGGCCCAGGCCATGCGCATGCCCGTCTTGGGCATCCCCAGGGTGATCGGCTGCGGGGAGGATTTGCCAAGGCATGTGGCCCTGCCGCGAGGCTGTCTGGAGGAGGTCGTGTGGCTCCTGGAGGACCATGGGATGGCGGTGGAAGTGGAGGACCGGCGCCTCTTTGGCTCGACGATCCAGGTCCGCTTCCGGGGTGAGCTGCGCCCCGACCAGGAGCGGGCGGTGCAGGCCCTTGTCCCACACGACACGGGCATCCTCTCGGGCACCACCGCCTTCGGCAAGACCGTGGCAGCCATCTGGATGATCGCACATCGGGGGGTCAATGCCCTGGTGCTGGTGCACCGCCGCCAGCTCCTGGACCAGTGGCGGGAGCGCCTGGCCGCGTTCCTGGATCTCCCCCGGGAGGCCATCGGCCACATGGGGGGGGGCAAGGGCCGTCGCACCGGGCACATCGACGTGGCCATCCTCCAGAGCGTGAACCGAAAGGGGGAGGTCAACGACCTGGTGGCCCAGTATGGCCACGTCATCGTGGACGAGTGTCACCACGTCTCGGCCGTCACCTTCGAGCAGGTCCTCCGAAAGGTCAAGGCCCGTTATGTGCTGGGGCTCACGGCCACGCCCATCCGCAAGGACGGCCATCATCCCATCATCGTCATGCAGTGCGGCCCCATCCGGTTCCGGGAAAGGGCGCGGAATGCCGCAGCCGCCCGTCCCTTCGAACACGTGGTCATCCCTCGGGAGACGGCCTTCCGCATGCCCCGGGGGCCCGAGGAGCCTTCCATCCAGGCCCTGTACGCCGCCATGATCCGGGAGGGTGACCGGGACCGGCTCATCCTGGATGATCTCCTCCAGGCCCTGGAGGCCGGCCGCTCCCCCCTGCTGCTCACCCAGCGGGTGGAGCATCTGGAGCGGTTGGCAGATCAGCTCAAGGGGCTGGTCAGGCATCTCCTGGTCCTCAAGGGGGGCATGGGAAAGGGGCAACGGGAGGAGGCCGCCCGGGTTCTGGCCTCCATCCCGGAGGGAGAGGAGAGAGTCCTCCTGGCCACCGGTCCGTACATCGGCGAGGGGTTCGACGACGCCCGGCTGGATACCCTGTTCCTGGCCATGCCCATCTCGTGGCGGGGAACCCTCCAGCAGTACGTGGGCCGCCTCCACCGCCTGTACGAGGGAAAGCGCGAGGTTCAGGTGTACGACTACGCCGATGTCCACGTGCCCATGCTGGCCAGGATGTACCGGCGGCGCCTGGAGGGGTACCGGGCCATGGGGTACCGCGTGCGCCCGGCCCGGCCCGATCCGGCTCCGTTGTGAACGACCTGCGGGGTCAAAGTGGCCCTCTCGGCCCGCGGATCCTGCGTCCTCGTGCTGGAAGGGCAGGGTTACCAGCTCCGCGGCCAGCCCCCGAGCCTGCCTCAGATCGACGGATTTGCAGAGGGCCAGCCCGGCTCTTCGGCCCAAAGGATGGATTCCTCGACGCCTGCCTCCCAGGGGTTTGGGTTATTCGCCTGCGAAAAGACCCCCGTGGGGTCAACGGCCTTGTGGGCCGCACTCATGGGGGTCCCAGGGCCATGATGCCAAAGGACGTTGCAGAAGTCATGGAGGATCATGTTGCGTTGGAGTCCGAAGGGATCGACCGCATGTACCTTTACGGCCACACCCCTTCGTTGCAGACAGGGGCCGGTCTTGCGCACCTCTCGCGCGGCCAGCAAAGCTGCCCCATTCCATCGACGGTCATGATCGCGCCCATGAGCAAGGAGTTCGTGGCGACCATTGAGCGGTTCGTCAAGGCGCAAGGAGCTGCGATCCGGCGACCTGCGAGATCTGCGGATTTGGAGGTGATCTCCAGCGATGGGGCCTCGGCTGCGAGGCTGCCCATGGACGAAAAGGGGCCGGATGCAGGCGCATGGGGGAGCGAGACGGGCCGGATCGATCATGACCCCCGGGCCCCCAGGTCTCATGCGCACTTGGTGAAGCCGCAAAAGCGGCACACCTCGCACCCCTCGGCGTGCTCCACGGCCCCCCCGCAGTCCGGGCACGAGCCCACCACCATGCCCGTCAGGCGGCGGCTCACCGGGGCCTGGGCGTCGCCGAGATGATGGCCGTTGCCGCCCGCCTGATGCTCCAGGACCTTGGCGATGGCGTCGGCGCACGACAGGACCATGCCCCCCTTGACCCACAGCGGGGCGGGACAGCGGATGCCCTTCATCTGCTTGACGATGGCGTCCACGCTCACCCGGGACCTCAGGGCCAGGGAGATGAGCCGGCCGATCCCCTCGATCTGGGAGGCGGCGCAGCCCCCGGACTTGCCCATCTGGGCGAAGACCTCGCAAATCCCGTCGTCGTCGTAGTTCACGGTGACGTACAGCTTGCCGCATCCCGTGCCCACGCGCTCCGTGAGCCCCTGGGTCACCAGGGGCCTGGCTCTGGGGGCGATCTTCGGGAGCCCCCTGGGGATGCGCTGGACCTCCGGCTCCACCCGTTCGGGCGCGGCCGAGGCCGCGGGGACCTGGGCCAATTCCGAGGGGGCGCAGCGGCCGATGTTGAGCACCTGGGAGTCCCGGCTGCGGTCGCGGTAGATGGTCACCCCCTTGCAGCCGGCCTCGTAGGCCAGCCAGTACGCGCGGGCCACGTCCTCGGGCGTGGCCTCCTGGGGGAAGTTCACGGTCTTGGAGACGGCGTTGTCCGTATGGGCCTGAAAGGCCGCCTGAATCCTCACGTGCCACTCCGGGGCGATGTCGTGAGCGGTGACGAAGACCGCCCGGACCCCCTCGGGGATCTCGTCGATCTCCCGGATGCCACCCTGGGCGGCCACCCGCCGCATGAGCTCCTCCCGATGGAATCCCCCGGCCTTGGCCGCCTCCACGAACAACGGATGGACCTCCAGGAGCTCGTCGTTGTCCATGACCTTGCGGATGTAGCTCACGGCGAACAGCGGCTCGATGCCGCTGGAACAGCCGGCGATGATGCTCAGGGTCCCGGTGGGGGCGATGGTCGTGGTGGTGGCGTTGCGCAGGGGAGGCATCCCCTTGCGGGGATAGACGCTCTGCGGGAAGTTGGGGAAGGCCCCCCGCATCTCCGCCAGCAGGGCGGACGTCTCTCGGGCCTTGGCCTGGACCCGCGCCATGACCCGCCTGGCCACGTCGATGGCCTCGGGGGAATCGTAGGGCACCCCCAGCCGGATGAGCAGGTCGGCGAATCCCATGACCCCCAGGCCGATCTTGCGGTTCCCCTTGGTCATGGCCTCGATCTGGGGGAGGGGGTAGCGGTTGACGTCGATGACGTCGTCCAGGAAGCGCACGGCCGCCGCCACGACGCGATCCAGGCGCTCCTCGTCCAGCTCCCAGCCGCCGCTCCCCCCTTTGACCATCCTGGCCAGGTTGACGGAGCCCAGATTGCACGACTCGTACGGGAGCAGCGGTTGCTCCCCGCACGGGTTGGTCCCCTCGAAGGGTCCCAGGGACGGGGTGGGGTTGTCGGCGTTGATCCGATCCAGAAACAGGACCCCGGGGTCGCCGCTCTTCCACGCCTGCCGCACGATCTCGTCGAAGACCTCCCGGGCGGGAAGAGATTGCACGGCCCGCCCCGTGTGCGGGTCCAGAAGGTCGTAGTTCCCCCCGCGCTCCAGGGCGGACATGAACAGGTCCGTGATGGCCACCGAGAGGTTGAAGTTGTTGAACCGGTCCAGGTCCTCCTTGGCGTAGATGAACTCCCGGATGTCCGGGTGGTCCACCCTGAGGACTCCCATGTTCGCGCCCCGCCGCTTGCCCCCCTGCTTGATGACGTCCGTCGCCGTGTCGAAGACCTTCATGAAGGAGACCGGGCCGCTGGAGACTCCCCCCGTGGAGGCCACCGTGCTGCCCTTGGGGCGCAGGCGGCTGAAAGAGAATCCCGTGCCGCCCCCGGACTTGTGGATCATGGCCGTGTGCTTGACGGACTCGAAGATGTCGTCCATGGAGTCGGCCACCGGAAGGACGAAGCAGGCGGAGAGCTGCCCCAGTTCCTTTCCAGCGTTCATGAGGGTGGGGGAGTTGGGGAGGAACTCCAACCGCGTCATGATACCGTAAAAGAGACCCTCGGCCTCGCGGGGGTCCTCGTCGGCCTGGGCCACGGCACCGGCCACCCGGCGGAACATCTCGTCGGGGGTCTCGACGACCTTGCCATTCTCGTCCTTGGCGAGATAGCGCCTCTCCAGCACGCGCAGGGCGTTTGCCGACAGATCGATCCGGGTCCGTTTTCGGGCCATGGGCTTTCCTCGGGACAAGAGGTGCACCCTCATCGGGGTCGCCGGGCACGGCGCCCGGGCGCCGGGGAGTGCAGGGCTGTTTTTCGAGCCTTCATAGTATAGGCAACCCCCCATGTGGAATCAAGAGGGGTGCGCCCC
>CAZEPJ010000083.1:0-18676 GCA_964514105.1 uncultured Desulfarculaceae bacterium
TCTTCATCAACCAGATCCGGATGAAGATCGGCGTCATGTTCGGCAACCCCGAGACCACGACGGGGGGCACGGCGCTCAAGTTCTACTCCTCGGTGCGGATGGAGATCCGGCGCATCGGGGCCATCAAGGACGGCCAGGAAGTGGTGGGCAGCCGGACCCGCGTGAAGGTGGTGAAGAACAAGATCGCCCCGCCGTTCAAGGAGGTGGAGTTCGACATCCTGTACGGTCAGGGGATCTCGCGGGAGGCCGACGTCCTGGATCTGGCCACGGAGCGGGGCATCGTGGAGAAGATGGGGACGTGGTACTCGTACAAGGGGGAGCGCCTCGGCCAGGGCCGAGAGAACGCGCGGAGCTTCCTGCGCGAGCACGTCGATACGCTCCAGGCCGTGGAGGGAGAGATCTACGCCGGCTCGGGGCTTCGGCCCCCCGGGGCCGAAAAGGAGGCGTGAGGCCATGTTGGACCTGAAGCACGTCCTTACCCTGGCCCTGCAGAGAGGGGCCTCCGACGTCCACCTCAAGGTGGGCTTGCCCCCCATCCTCAGGATCAACGGGAAGCTGGTTCCCATCACCGGGGAGAAGCGCCTCATGCCCGAGGACACCCGGCAGTTGGCCTTCTCTCTCATGCCCGACCGCCTCAAGGAGCGCTTCAACCAGACCCTCGAGGTGGACATGGCTTACGGCATCTCGGGGTTGGGCCGTTTCCGTGTGAACATCTTCTCCCAGAGGGATTCGGTGGGCATGGTCCTGCGGACCATCTCCGTCACCCCCCCGACCATCCCCGAGCTGAACCTCCCCAAGATCATCGAGAAGATCGCCGAAGAGAATCGTGGGCTGGTCCTGGTGACGGGCACCACGGGAAGCGGCAAGTCCACCACCCTGGCGGCCATGGTCAACCACATCAACAGCACCCGCAACTGCCACATCATCACCATCGAGGACCCCATCGAGTTCCTCCACAGGGACAAGAAGGCCATCATCAACCAGCGGGAAGTGGGGCAGGACTCCATGAGTTTTGCCTCGGCCCTGCGCGTGGCCCTGCGCCAGGACCCGGACGTGATTTTGGTGGGCGAGATGCGGGACCTGGAGACCATCGACACGGCCATCCTGGCGGCCGAGACCGGTCACCTGGTCTTCAGCACGCTCCACACCCTGGACGCTCGGGAGACCGTCAACCGCATCGTGTCGGTCTTTCCCTTCCAGCAGCAGAAGCAGATCCGGCTGCAGCTCTCCACCATCCTCAAGGGGGTCATCTCCCAGCGGCTCGTGGCCAAGGCCGACGGCCACGGGCGGGTGCCGGCGGTGGAGGTCCTCCTGTCCACGGCCCGCGTTCGGGAGTGCATCGCCGAGGAGCTAAAGACCCGCGAGCTGCACGATGCCATCGCCCAGGGCCATGCCACCTACGGCATGCAGACCTTCGACCAATCCCTCATGGGGCTTTTCCGCAGCGGGGCCATCACGTACGAGGAGGCCATGGCCAACGCCACCAACCCGGATGATTTCGCCCTGAAGGTGAGCGGCGTGTCCGGCACCAGCGAGTCCCGATGGGCATCGGAAGAGGAGCGGACGGATCTGAAGCTGGGGATCGAGTGAGGCGGGCCGCGGCCCGAAAGACCCCCAGCGCCATGAGTCGGGCCCTGCGTTTCGTGGGCGTGCGGGATCGCACGGAACAGGAGGTGCGGGCCCATCTTTTGAAGCGGGGCTGTTCGCCTGGATCCGCAGACGAGATCCTGGGAAGACTGCGGACATGGGGATATCTGGACGATGCCCGGGTGGCGTTGAGCTACGCCAGGGGCCGGCTGGAGCGCGATCATTGGGGGCCTGCCCGCCTGGTGCGGGAGATGGGGAGGCGGGGCATCGCCCCGGAACTGGTCCACGAGACCCTGCGCAGGCTCCTGGATGATGTGGAGGAGATCTCCCTGGCTCGACACGCGGCGGAACGATACCTGCGCGCCCACCCGGGGGCCACGGGGGAGCGCGGCATGCGGCGGCTGGCCGGATTCCTGGGCCGGCGGGGGTACTCGGGGGAGGTCGTCTCGCGCCTGGTGCGGGAGTCCTTCGGGGCGTGACGGCCGCCCGGCTACGCCCCCCACCGCCTCCGGGGGCGGATTCCGCAACCCATGGGCCCCGTCGCCCGGAGGCATCGGGGGCATTTCCCAACGAGAGAAGAGGGTATGAAGGGACGCGAGATCCGCAAGTTCTTCCTGGAGTTCTTCCGCAAGCGCGGCCACACCGTGGTGGCGAGCTCGGCCCTGGTCCCCCGGGACGACCCCACGCTGCTGTTCACCAACGCGGGGATGGTGCAGTTCAAGCAGGTCTTTCTGGGCGAGGAGAAGCGAGACTACGTCCGGGCGACCACGTCCCAGAAGTGCGTCCGGGCGGGGGGCAAGCACAACGACCTGGAAAACGTGGGCTGGACCGCCAGGCATCACACCTTCTTCGAGATGCTGGGAAACTTCTCCTTCGGGGATTACTTCAAGGAGGGGGCCATCGACATGGCCTGGGGCCTGCTGGCCCAGGAGATGGGCCTCCCCCGGGATCGGCTCTGGGCCACCATCCACGAGGGGGACAAGGCCATGGGCCTCGGCCCCGACGAGGAGGCGCGGGCCCTCTGGCGCCGGTACGTGCCCGATGAGCGCATCGTGGCCTGCAGCACCAAGGACAACTTCTGGCAGATGGGGGAGACCGGACCCTGCGGCCCTTGCTCCGAGATCATCATCGATCAGGGTCCGGCCGTGGGCTGCGGCAGACCCACGTGCGCCGTGGGGTGCGAGTGCGACCGATACCTGGAGCTGTGGAATCTGGTCTTCATGCAGTACAACCGGGATGAGAACGGGACCCTCACTGCCCTGCCCAAGCCGAGCATCGACACGGGCATGGGGCTCGAACGCATCGCCGCGGTGCTCCAAGGGAAGCTGAGCAACTACGACACGGACTTTTTCACCCCCCTTGTGGGCCTCATGGAGGAGCTCTCGGGCCAGGCCTACGGCCGGGGCGGCCGGGCGGATGTGTCCATGCGGGTGGTGGGGGACCACGCCCGGGGGGTCACCTTCCTCATCGGAGACGGGGTGGTACCCTCCAACGAGGGGCGGGGCTACGTGCTGCGCCGCATCATCCGGCGGGCGGCTAGGCATGGCCGCCTCCTGGGCCTTCAGGAACCCTTCCTCCACCGGGCCTCGGGCCTGGTCATCGAGGAGATGGCCGACGCGTACCCCGAACTGGAGCAGAGGCGGGCGGCCATCGCCCAGATCATCCTGCGGGAGGAGGAGCGGTTTGCCGAGACCCTGGACAAGGGGCTCCGGATCCTGAGCGAGGAGACCGAGCGGCTCCGGGCCGCCCGCGGGCGCGTGCTCCCAGGGGACGTCGTCTTCCGGCTCTACGACACCTTCGGCTTCCCCGTGGACCTCACGGCCGACGTGGTGCGGGAGGACGGCTTCGACATCGACCAGGAGGGCTTCGAGCAGGCCATGGAGGCCCAGCGAAAGCGGGCCCGGGCGGCGTGGGTGGGCTCGGGGGGCGAGGAGGTGCCCGAGCTGTACAGGCGCCTCCTGGCCCGGGGGGTACGCGCCGAGTTCACCGGCTATGAGGAACTGGCGGCCTCGAGCGAGGTGAGCGCCCTTGTCCTGGACGGCGAGGAGGTGGACCGGGCGGGGCAGGGGGCCCGGGTGGGCATCATCACAGCCAGGACGCCGTTTTACGGGGAATCGGGCGGTCAGGTGGGGGACAAAGGGTGGATCCTGGGCCCGGGGCTCAAGGTGGACGTCGTGGATACGCTGCGCCCCTTGCCCGAGATCATCGTCCATGTGGGGGTCATCGAGGCCGGGGCCCTGGAAGTCGGCCAGACGGCAACCCTCCGGGTGGATGGAGCCCTTCGGGGGGACACGGCGCGGAACCACAGCGCCACCCACATGCTCCAGGCGGCCCTCCGGGAGATCCTCGGGGAGGTGGTGCACCAGTCGGGATCCAAGGTCTCCCCCGACGGCTTCCGCTTCGACTACACGTACCCCTCGCCCGTGACGGCCGAGGAGCTGGCCCGGATCGAGGGCCGCGTCAACGAGCTCATCCGGGAGAACCAAGAGGTGCGGGTCTCCGTCCTGCCGTACCGCGAGGCGTTGACCCTGGGCGCCATGGCCCTTTTCGACGAGAAGTACGGGGAGATGGTCCGGGTGGTCCAGATGGGGGACTTCTCCAGGGAGCTGTGCGGCGGGACCCACACCCGGCGAACCGGGGACGTTGGGTTCTTCAAGATCCTGAGCGACCGGAGCATCGCCGCCGACACCCGCCGCATGGAGGCCGTGACCGGCCGGGCTGCCGTGGCCTTCGTGCAGGAGCGGGAGCGCTCCCTGGCCGAACTGGGGGGGCTTCTCAAGGCCGCCCCGGAGGAGCTGCAGGACAAGGCGCGCCGCTTGCACGAGCGGCAAAAGGAGCTGGAGCGGGAGATCCGCGCACTGCAGGGCAAGCTGGCCAGCGGCCGGTCCCAGGACCTCCTGGAGTCGGCGCGGGAGGTGGCGGGGATCCGGGTCCTGGCCGTGGAGGTGGACCTGCAGGACGCCAGGGCCCTGGGCGATCTGAGCGACCGGCTCAAGGACCGACTGGGCTCGGGCATCGTGCTGCTGGGCTCCCGCAGCGGCCCCAAGGCCGCACTGACGGCCTCGGTCTCCAAGGACCTCCAGGAGCGATTCCCCGCCGGGGAGATCGTCCGGGAGGCGGCCCAGCGGGTGGGGGGAAAGGGCGGCGGGAGGCCCCACTTCGCCCAGGGAGGCGGACCCGACAAGGACCGGCTTCCCGAGGCGTTGGAGCGCCTTTACGAATGGGTGAAGGCCCGGGCCGGGCTCTGATCCTCCCGGGGGCCTTCATGCCTGTGTATGTTGCGGGTTGGGCCAAACCCCGCCAACTCGGCCCTGCGGGTCGTCCCCCGGGCCCTGTCCAGGTCCCCTTGGACCCAGGCCTTCTCCACCGCCTCCGGGCTCAAGAAGCCCGGGGTCCTGACCCCATCCATCATGCCCTGGGCGAGGCCCGTACGGGGGGCCCTCACCCGGTCCCGGCCCAGGGCCACCGGCACGGGTCCCGGGCTCCCAGGAACCCACCATGCGCTCCTTGCATTCCGCGTGGGCCGCGCACTGTCCGGCGGCGAGGAGGCGCGTTCCCACCTGCATCCCTTCGGCGCCCCGGGCCAGGGCCGCCCGGTACCCGCGGGAATCTGCGATCCCCCCCCGCGATGGCCTGTGCGCGCGGGGCCTCGGCTCCCGCGGCAGCCCCCACCGTGGGGACAACAGCCAGTTGTCTTGACGTTCAGCTCCCGGGGCAGGGGAACGATCTTCCGGGGGTCCCGCCGGAAACAGCCACGACCTTCCCCCCCTCCTCGGCCAAGACCCGGTCGAACGCGGAGGAAAGGGGGGTTCATGACCAGGAGGTTGGCGCCAAAGGGCTCTTGAGTGAGCGCAGGGGTGGCCCCCACTTGGTCCCTGACCCCCTGGGAATCTCGGGCGGAGGCCCAAGCCCGCCGGCCTCAGATACGACCGCCATCAGCTCCGGGTTGGAGATCGCCCCCGTTGGCACCCTCGATGATCTCGCACCGAGAGCCCCGCAGTTCCGTCATTCGGTTCCTGTCGTCTATCCTTCCGGCGGACTTCGCCCTCAACCCAAGTGCCAGTGCCGCTGGCGGTGGGAACTCCCTTGACCGATCAAAGAATCCCTTCATCCCGCACGGAGATCGTGGAGCGACGAACTGCGCACTCGCTTCGCTCGCTCGAGGATCGTTTCACTCCAAGATCGCTTCGCTTGAGGCAAGCGCCTCCAGGCCACAGACCGCTCCTCAATCCCGAGGATTGATCTTCTTCCGACTTGGCCCGAAAACCATTCATCTCTCCGCGGGCTCTGTGAGGGGGAAAGGGGTACCTCATGGTCCATATCCCGCCCCGTGTCCAGTCTTGCTAGTAGGAGTCCTCCAGGATTCCCAGGATGTCCTCCAGAGAGAGAAGGCGCGGGGTGTTGTCCAAGAGACGCCGGTTGGCGAAAACGGCCTTTGCCCAGTCATCGAAGCGGCTGCGATCGACGCCCACATCCCGAAGGCGGGTGGGCAGACCCAGATGCCGGGCGAGGGCGGTGATGGTCTGTATGGCCGCTTCCGAAGCCTCGAAGGGGTCCAAACCCTCGGTATCCAGGTCAAAGGCCTGGGCGATCTTCCGGAACTTCTCCGGGCACGCGATGAAGAGCTTGCGAAGCGTGGCCGGCATCACCGCGGTGAGGGCCGGCCCGTGCGTCACGCCGCACTCCACCCCGATGGGAAAGGAGAAGGCGTGCATGACCCCCACCCCCGCATTGTTGAGGCCAATGCCCGCCAGCAGGCTCGCCAGGGACATGTTGTATCGCGCCCTCAGGTGCTTCCCGTTGGCGAAGGCGGGACCCAGGTTGCGGGCCGTCAGACGAATGCTCTTCAAAGAAACCTCTTCGGTAAGAGGATTGGCGCCGTTGGCCACATAGGACTCCAAGGCGTGGATGAAGGCATCCATGCCCGTGTCGGCCGTCACCCGCGGCGGCACGGTGACCGTGAGCCGGGGGTCCACGATGGCCACGTCGGCCAGGATGTTCCAGGCGCTCACCACCCTCTTGGTCCTGGCCTCCGGGTCGCTGAACACGGCGATGCGGGTGACCTCGGAGCCCGTCCCTGCAGTGGTGCTTACCGTAATGGAGGGCCGTCCCCGCTGGGGAACCAGGTCCACCCCGAAGTAATCCTCCAGGTTCCCCGAGTTCCCCATCATGGCCGCCACCATCTTGGCCAGATCCATGGCGCTGCCGCCCCCCACCCCCACATAGACATCGAAGTTACCCTTTCGGGCCTCCTTGAGGGCGTCGTGGAAGTTGGCTATGGGCGGTTCTTCCTGAACCCCATCGAAGTGCTCGTAGTCCAGTTTTGTCTCCCGGAGCGATGCGAAGATGGGTTCCATCACGCCGCTCTTGGCCACACGGGGGCCTGAAAAGACAAGAACCCGTCCGGCCCCGAGGCGTCTGGCTTCCGGTCCGACCTGGCGGGAGGTGTCGAGGCCGAAGTGAATCCATTCAGGCGTTCTCCAGCGCGCGAGCTTGAACATGCTCATTCCTCTCGGTATTGACGTGTGCGAACTGGGCATACATAACACAAACCCCTGGCCGGATCAATTGCCGTCGCAGGTCCCATGTCATCGCCTCTCTCCGGGTCAAACACCCTTGACCCGTGTGACACGAGATGATATGTGTGAGCCCATCCCGGCGGTGAATTAGTCGAGCCTGATACAGAAAAACCGTTACGACCATCAATGGAAGGAGGGCGGAGGACATGCGCAGAGCTGTTTGCATCATTGGCCTGGTGGGAATTGTGGCAGCCGTCATGGGTTTTGCGGGGACATCGGCCCTGGCCCAGGACAAGATCAAGATCGGAGTGATCTACTCGGTCACCGGCCCGGGCTCTGTTCTCGGCCCCAAACAGGCCGAGGCAGCCAAGATGGCCTATGAGGAGGCCAACGCGGCAGGCGGACTGACAGTCAACGGAAAGAAGGTCAAGATCGAGGTCATCGAACACGATGATCAGACCCAACCAGGGGTGGCCATTCGCCGCGTCACGGAGTTGGTGAGAACCGGAGGTGTGAAGATCATCCAGGGCGGCACCTTCGCCCATGTCTCCCTCGCCCTCAACGAGGAGGCGGGCAAGCTGGGCTTCTTTCTCATGACGACCAACGGGGTGCCAGACAGCTACTTCGAGAAGAAGACCAAGGCGCCTTACTCCATGGCCATCCTGGGCGACAACGGCATGGTGGGCCGCGGCTCGGCCGGTTACGTGTATGAAAAGATGAACATCCGGCGGCCGGTCTTCTTCATGCCCGATTACGCGTACGGCAAGTTCGCCTGGGGCGGCGCTGAGGATGTCCTCAAGACGCTGAAGGGCATTCAGTACTCAGTGGTCTGGTCGCCGGTGGGCGCCGCGGACATGACTCCTTTTCTGATCAAGTGCATGGAGTCCAATCCGGACGCCATATGCTTCGGCCAGTGGGGCAACGACATGATCACGGCGCTGAAACAGGCGGGGGAGATGGGCCTCAAGAAGAAGACCAAACTGTTCGTCAACTGGATCATCACCCTGATGGCCAAAGGGATCCCGGCCGAGGTTCTGGAGGACGTGGAGTGCCAGACCTGGTGGTACCATGACCTGAGCGGATTCAAGGATCCGGATGTCGTGAAGCTCGCAGCTGATTTCACCAAGAAGTACCAGGCGAAGTTCGGGGCCCCGCCGGATCCCTACGTGATGATGGCGTACTACGGTGCCGTGGAGACCATGCGCGCCATCACCCTCTCCAACTCCGACGACCCAGCCAAGATGTACAAGGCTCTCATGGACAAGCCGGAGTTCATGACGGCCAAGGGTCCGGCCAAATGGCGGATTGATGGTCGACCCAGCTACAAATACAATTCCTGGATCGTGCGTGGGCTGCCGGGGGACAAGAGGAAGAGCGAGTGGGATTTTGGCAAGATCATCGACGTGTATGAGGGCGACACGTTCCTGCCCACCGTGCAGTCCCTGGGTTGGTAGGCTTCCTACGGCTGGAGCGGGATCCGGGCGTTGGACCGGTTCCCGCCTTGCCCATCAACGGAACATGACCATGCTGCTTTCCACCAACGGCATCACCAAGACGTTTGGCGGTCTGGTGGCGGTGGACCGGGTGGATTTCCACGTGGAGAAGGGGCAGGTGGCGGGGGTCATCGGCCCCAACGGCTCGGGCAAGACCACCCTGTTCAATCTCCTCTCCGGCTATTTTCCACCCACCTCCGGAACGGTGACCTTCGAGGAGGAGGACGTCACGGATCGTCCTCCTTATGCCCGGGTGAGCATGGGAATGGCCCGCACATTTCAGCTGGTCTCCGTTTTCGATTCCCTGAGCGTGTGGGAAAACCTGGTGCTCTCCAATCTCCGCTTCAAGCGGGAATTCCATGGCCGCGCGGGGTTCTTTCTGACCCCCGCGCGAAAGAGGAGCCTTCTGGCGTACTGCGCCCACTCCCTGGAAACCGTGGGGCTCAAGGACAAGGGCGCCATGAAGACCTCGGAGCTTTCCTATGGAGACAAACGCATCCTGGAGATTGCCATCGCCCTTTCTCTGAGGCCCAAACTGCTGCTGCTGGATGAGCCGTTGGCCGGTCTTAGCGACCACGAGATCGGCGACGTGATCGAACTGTTGCACCGGGTCAAGAAGGATTTCAGCCTGGTTATCATCGAGCACAAGATATCCAAGATCGTGGACCTGGTGGAGCGTTTGAGCGTCATGAACGAGGGGAAGTTCATCTGCGAGGGCGAGCCCAACTCCGTGCTGTGCAACCAGGAAGTGCGCTCGTGCTACTGGGGAAAAGAAGGCGGGACATGCTAGAGGTCCGTTCCATCGACGTCTTTTACGGCCAGGCAAAGGTTCTGCATGACGTTTCGGTGAGACTCGCGAGAGGAGAGATGGTCTTTATGGTGGGGCGAAACGGGGCAGGCAAGACCACCTTGCTCAAGACCATCGCGGCGTTCCTGCGTCCCAGAAAGGGGCAGATCACGTTGGAAGGGCAGTCCATCGTGGGCCTGAGACCTGACGAGGTGGCACGCTGGGGCGTGCGATTCGTGGCCCAGGACAAGAAGGTCTTCAGCAATCTCACCGTGAAGGACAACCTGGAACTGGCGGCCCACGCCGCGAACCGGGATCTGAATGAGGCCGTGGAGCAGCTGCTTTCGTTGTACCCCAAGTTCGAAAAGTTTCTGCCGAAAAGGGCCGGGAGCCTCTCAGGCGGTCAGCGGGAGATCCTGCTCATCGGCCGGGCCCTGGTGGGAAAGCCCAAGCTCCTTCTGGTGGATGAGCCCACCGAAGGGCTGGCGGCCGTGGTCATCGATGACATCTTTCGGATCTTGAGCGGGATGAAAGAGACGGTCTCCGCGGTCATCGTGGAGCAGAACCTGTCCGTGGTCAGCCGACTGGCCGATCGCATCTACATCATGAAGGAAGGCAAGATCGACCGTGAAGTGACGGAAACGGCGGAGATCCAGGACACGGCGCAGTTGGAATGCCACCTGTAGCAGGGGGCTGGAGGGCCCACTTGGAAGCGTCATTGCGAGGACCCCGGATTCGGTTGGCGAGATGAAGCAATCTTCAAGCGGCTGAGCATGGGAAGACGAAGATTGCCTCGCTTCGCTCGCAATGACAAAGCGCGGGGGGGGCAGCAACCTGACAGAATCTACATCGAAGGGAGAAACAGTGCTTGGCTGAACCTACGGGAAGTCCAATCATTCCGCGTGTCACCCCGGCCAGGAGGCTTCTGATTGCCAGGGATGCGGCTGCCCTTGGCGGGGGGTTCTTGATCCTGTCTCTTTTCACCCCGGTGCATTGGCTCTCGGACTTCGCCGTCTTCTGCATCCTGGTGCTCTCCTTCGATCTTCTCTATGGCTACATGGGGCATCTTTCGTTCGGCCACATGCTCTATTTCGGCTGCGGGGCCTATGCTTCGGCCCTGGCCATGATCCATCTGGCCAAGAACCCCTTCCTGGCCGCCGTGGCGGGGATGCTTTTCGGGGCGTTCATGGCCGCGCTGCTGGGGCTGGTGGTGGTTCAGGTGCACGGGGCAGCCTTTGCCCTCCTGAACCTGGCGTTCAACCAGATCGGGTTCTGGCTGGCGGCCTCCGGGCTCCAAAGGTTCACCCGGGGGGAAGACGGACTCCCCGTGTCCGTGGCCGCCATGGGATTTCTGGATTTCCGAAGCATGCACGTCACCTTTGGATTTGTTCTGTGTTGTCTTGTCCTGGTTTTCATATTTCTGCGGGTGCTGACCACCTCACCCTTCGGCATCATGCTGAAGTCCATCAAAGAAAACGAGGACCGGGTCAAGTTTCTGGGCTACAACACGTTCGCGTACAAGTGGCTCGCCTTTGTCCTGGCGGGCACCCTGGCCGGATTTGCAGGCTGTCTGTACAGCCTGGTCAAAGGGTTTGTGGCGCCCTCCGACCTCAATCCCCTGGAAAACACGCGCATCATCTTCTCGGTGCTGATCGGGGGGGCGGGGAACCTCTATGGGGCACTGATCGGTGCGGTGACCTTCGAATATCTGAGTAATCTGTTGGCAACCAGCATCGCCCGGTGGGAGCTCTTCCTGGGCGTGATGCTCCTGATTCTGGTCTTTTGGTTCCGGCGGGGCATCACGGGGTATGCCGCTGATCTGATTTCCTCGCTGGGACGTTATCGCCGAACCGGGGCGTAGACGATGTTCGACACCATCCTGTACGGGTTCACCATCGGGGCCATCCTCTATTTCTTCTCCGTCGGACTTTCCATCACCTTCGGCACTATGCAGATCGTCAATTTTGCCCACGGCATGGTGTACTCCCTGGGCGTGTACCTGTTCATCACCTTCCTGCCCTGGCTGAAAGGCATCTTCCCTCTGGCCCTTGCCCTGGCGGTGGCGGCCATGCTGCCCGTGGCGTACCTGGTGGAGCGCTTCATCATCCGGCGCCTGTACGGGGAGAGTCTGGACTACGCCATCATCGCCACCTACGCCGTTCTTCTCATCGGGGCGGACGTCATCAAGTACATATGGGGAACCGCTCCGCAGCCGGTCAGCGATCCCGTCGGGATCCCCCTGGTGGTCTTCGGGGTGGTCATCCAGCTGTACCGGGTTATCGTCTTTGTCAGCGCCATCGCGCTGTTCATCGGCCTGCGGATCTTCTTCAGCCGCAACGTGGTGGGAAAGGTCGTGACCGCCGCTTTGGAGGACCGGGAGGGTGTCCAAGCCTTGGGGCTGGACGTGAACAAGTATTTCGCCATCGCGTTTGCCATCGGGTCGGGACTAGCGGTCTTGGGGGGAGTTCTGTACGCCCCCATTACCACCGCGGAGCCGTACATGGGATTCCACATCCTGCTCCTGGCCTTTGCAGTGGTCATCGTCGGGGGCATGGGCAATCTCACGGGCGCTTTCATTTCGGCCTTCGCCTTGGGAATGGTCATCGCCGTCACCGGCCGGTTCTATTCATCCGCCTCGGACACCATGGTGTTCGTGGTGATGGCCCTGGTCATCCTGAGAGAGCCTTTGTTCGGCAGGCTGCTGCGCAGTGCGGGCAGACGCCTCGCCCTGCGATGAGACGGACGTCACTGCCGAGTCCGGCCCGGCCTCCGAGGGTTCGGGACCCACGATGGCCTTGACAGCACGATTCCGGCATCGCCTAATTGGTGTGACAAGCCAGACTGGCATTTGTTGGGTAGCGGGCGCGGGAACCGAGGGTTCTCGGTCCACGATGGCGCGGAGGGAAGAGAAACATGTCTCAGCAGGCTTTTGTTGCACCCACGGAACTGGATCAAGCTCACGCACTGCTTTCCGATCCGACCCAAAAGACCATCATCCTCGCCGGGGGAACCGATTTGATGCCGAGGTTCAATCGCCACCGCCGAAAGCGCGAGGAGGTACTGGTCTTCCTGGGGAAGCTCGGCCTGGACTACATCCGGGTGGAAGGCGATCGGACGATCATCGGGGCGTGCGCGACACTGAGTGCCATCGTCCGCTCTCCGGAGGTCAACAAGCATGTGCCTCTGTTGGCCAAGGCCTGCCGGGATATGGCCTCCCCTGCGGTGCGCAATGCCGCGACCCTCGGGGGCAATGTGGCCACGAACGCCCGCAGCGCGGATGGCATTGCGGCCCTCACGGCCCTGGGGGCGACCGTGGTGACCGCCTCGGCCGGCGGGGAAGGCCGATGGCCCGTCGAGGCGTTCATCCGAACCCCCAAGACCCAGACGTTGGCCCACGGGGGCTTGATCCGCCATTTTGAGGTGCCGTGCCTCGACGGACAGGACCGGTGGGCGTGGGAGAAGCTCAAACAGCGAAGGGGCGAGAGCCGAAGCATTCTCTCCGTATCCTTCCGGGCGAGGATGGAGGGACCGAGAGTGAGCACCCTTCGTTTGGTCCTTGGGGCCATGGGGCCTCAGCCGTTTGTCTCGCGCAGGGCGGCTGCCCTCCTGGATGGGAAGATCCCCACATCCGAGATCATCGAGCAGGTGAGCCGGGAGATCATTTCCGAAACCAAGGCGGCCACTGACGCACGGGCCACCGCCTGGTACCGTGAGAGGGCGGCCCAGGCCCTGGTCGCGAGGATTCTGTCCCAACTGGTCTGAGGGAGGGCGAGAACCATGGAGTTGCTTACCATAAGGGTCAACGGCAAGGAACACCAGCTCTTGGTGGGAGCCACCACCAGTCTTCTGGAAGTCCTGCGGGAGCATCTGCACATCACCAGTCCCAAGGTGGGGTGTGAGACCGGGGAATGCGGCGCCTGTTCGGTGGAGGTGGACGGTACGCTTCGCCACGCCTGTCTTACCAACGCCCTCTCGGTCAATGGAGCCGAGGTGACGACGCTAGAGGGCCTGGGGCGGCGCGGCAGCCTGCATCCGCTCCAGAGGCATTTCTACGAGAACTATGCCTCCCAGTGCGGGTACTGCACGCCCGGAATGATCATGGCCTCCAAGGCGATCCTGGAACAGAATCCCAACCCCACGGAAGAGGAAATCAAGGAGGGGTTGTCGGGCAACCTCTGCCGATGCACGGGTTACATCAACATCATAAAGGCGGTGAAGGCCGCGGCGCAGGAGATGTCGGGCCGGAGAGGTGCGCGATGAGTCTCAAGGTGGTTGGCCAGAACAAGCCGAGGTACCAGGGGCTGGGCCATGTGACGGGGGAATCCAAGTACGTGGACGACGTGTTCGTGCCGGGAACGCTCGCCGTGAAGGTATTGCGAAGCCCGGTCCACAAGGGGATCATCCGAAAACTGGACACCGCCAAGGCAGAGCGGTTGGCGGGGGTATACGGGATCATCACCAGCAATGACGTGCCCTGCAACACGTACGGCTACCTCACCCTGGACCAGCACGTGCTGGCCGAAGGCGATGTCCGGTACATGGGCGAGCCCATTGCGGCCGTGGCCGCGGACACGGTGGAGATTGCCAACGAGGCGCTGGGACTCATCGAGCTGGAGATCGAACAGCAGACCCCGGTTTTCGACCCCAGGGAGGCGGTCAAGCCGGACGCGCCCAAAGTTCGGCCCGAGGGGAACGTCCTCATGGTGGGAAAAAGGCCGTATCGGTTGGTCTGCAGGGGAGACGTGGAGAAGGGGTTCGCCGAGGCGGACGAAATCATTGAAAACGAGTTCTTCTTCACCTCTCAGGAACACGCGCCCATCGAGACCCAGGTGAGCCTGGCCGTGCCCACGGAGGACTCCCGGTTGACCATCTACACGGTGACCCAGGGGCTGTACTTCCTTCTCCGGCAGCTTCAGCGCATATTGGGTCAGGGGCGGGACGTGACGGAGCGCTGGTCCGAGAGGCAGCAATACGCCCAGCACGGTCCGCTTGGCTTTTCCGACATCCGATACATTGGGGGCAATGTGGGCGGGGCCTTCGGGGGGAAGACGGAACTCCATGCGGATGCCATCGCCGCGCTTCTGGCGCTTAAGACCGGCCGTCCCTGCAAGTGGCGCTGGACCCGGGAGGAGGAGATGCTCTGCTCGGCCCGCCACAGCCCCTGGTTGATGAAGTTCCGCGACGGGGTGACCAAGGACGGCCGCATCGTGGCCCGATCGGTCTTCACCATGCACGACGCCGGGGCGTACACCGGCCTCAGTTCCTACGTGGTGGACAAGCACGCGTACTACGTGGCCGGTCCCTATCACCTGCCCAACGTGGAGGTCAAGTGTCAGGTGGTGTACACCAACACGGTGCCCACAGGGGCCATCCGGGGCTTTGGGGTCACCCCGGGCACCTATGCCTGCGAGATCCAGATGAACATGATCGCCGAGAGGATGGGTCTGGACCCCTGGGAAATCCGCTTCGTCAACGCCCTGCGAAACGGCGACCAGCTGGCCACCCGGACCAAGCTGGACAGTGTGTACCTGATCGAGACCATGCAGAAACTGGCTGAAATGGTGGGCCATCCGCTGAGTGAAAAGGCTCGAAGCATGACGTCGGCCCCGAGGGAGGCATGAGATGAAGAAGCGTGGAAAGGGCCTGGCCGTGGCCTTCTATCCTACGGGAATGGGCGGGGGCGGGGACTTCACCAATGCGGTGGTCAAGATCAAACCGGACGGCTCCGCCGACCTGATCACCGGCACCGTGGAACTGGGCCAGGGCTCGGGAACGGTTCTGCCCATGATCGCGGCGGAGGTACTCGGCATCCCCTACGAGAAGGTCCGTTTCACCCACGAAGACACGGACTCCTGCCCCATATGTTTCGGCACCTTCGCCAGCCGGGTCACCTTCTATGCGGGCAACGCGGTCAAGAAGGCGGCGGAGGAGGCGCGGGAGATCCTTTTCAGGCTGGCGGCTCCGGAGCTGGGGGTGAGTCCGGATGAGCTGGAGGCGGTGGACAGCACCATCCGGGTGAAAGGCCAACCGGACAGGAAGCTCACCCTGGGCGAGGTGGCCACCAAGGGGCTGTACGAGAAGCACGAGTTTGTGGTGGGAACGGCCACGTACGGCCGCCCGAGAGCCATCCCGGATCCGGATACCGGCGCGTGCGATCCCCTGGCCGCCATGGCCTGGGCTTCTGTTGAGATCGAGGTGGAGGTGGATACCGAGACGGGTGTGGTGACCATCGTGGACAGCAAGAGCGTGTACGACGTGGGCAAGGCCATCAACCCGGAGATGGCTCGGGCGCAGGTGGAGGGTGGAGCCATCATGGGAATGAGCTGGGCAACCCTGGAAACCCTTTACCCCCACTATCCGGATCCCAAGTTCCGTCCGCGGTCCTTCGGGCAGTACATGATGGCCACGGCGATGGACATCCCTAAGGTCACCACGGAGATGGTCGAATGCCCCTCTACGGAGGGCCCCTTTGGCGCCAAGGGGATCGGAGAGATGACGGCCAACCCGCCCTCACCCGCGGTGGTGAACGCGGTCCACGACGCCATCGGGGTCTGGATCACCGACATCCCCATTACCCCGGAGAAGGTCCTACGCGCCCTGGAGGAAAAAAAGAGAAGGGAGAACGCCGTGGGCCAGTCCGTCATCTACAACCAAACGCTCCAACGTGATCGAAACACGCCTTCGGGACCAAACGATCCCGAAGGCTGACGGGGAAACGCCCTCTTTGCTTCTTCGCTACCGGGTTCCTGCCACAGCGCGTTGACGCAGATTGCGACGGCTACCCTTTCTCCGGCCTCGCGATCAGCCGGCGACGGTAGATGCCGCGAATCGTGGCCGTCACCACACTCGCGGCTTCACCCAAGGTCACGTTGCCGTCCGACGGGACATCACCCCAAGCGAGGGCAGGGCCAGTGCCGCGCGCAGCACCACGCTGGAGGTTCGGTTGAAAGCGAACCAACCGAACGTCGGGTTTGTTTCTGGTTTCGAGACAAGGATCTCCGTCTCCTCGATCAAGGCGAAACCGTCGCGCCAGTGTGGCAGCGCCCTCACGGTGCAGTGGACGATCTCATGCCCGGCCATGGCCACCACCCCCGATGAGTACGGGGCGACGCCCGGAAGAAAGCGGTAATTCCCTTGTGTGTTTCCCAGGAGCGCCACGTCCGTCCCCCTCCTGTCTTTCAGGGGTATCCCTTCAGCTGATCCATGGTTTCAGAATTCCTTGGCCCCGCCCTCCCTCATCTCCTGTCTGTGCATGGGCATGGCGTCGATGATTCGGAAGATACCCCCCAGTGCGGACCCTCCTGGCGAAGCTTCACGCAGCCGTTTTTGCCCACGAGGATCGCCGTGAGGACCCCGGAGCGGGGGGAGAACTTCTCCCAGAGGGTCTCGACTGCCTTGGGTCCCAGAGGCGCATCCGGAAGACGACTCCCCCCCTGTACCAGGATATGGACGACCAACAGATCCCTTTCTCGCGCGTCCCGGGCGTGGGCGCTCGGTGACTGGAGCAACCCCCCATATCCCGGCGTGTCACCGTGGGGAGCGAAGACCAATAGCAGCCGGTTTTCCCAGCGGAACCGGCTCAGATCCAGCATCGCCATCTCACCCCACCTGCCCCAACGGGCCCCACGACGACCAACCCGGTCAGCAAACATGACGCGAAAAACCGATGCCCCTTCACCACCTTCCACTCCGTCAACCCTGCGGCCCTCGATGCCGCACATTTTCCCCTCGGCCGGGCGAAGCGACCCGCCCCCTTTCATTTTCACAATTCCGGGGACCCGCCTGCGCAGGGGCGCCTCTATGATAGCATCCGCGGCCGACGGACTCTCGTTTTCGCCGTGCGGTATTGCCCAAGAAGAGGCGTGCGTCCACGGGGGTCGACATTCGTCCTTTGCCGCGGTACCTTCTCGGGAGGGGTTTCCGCATCCACTGCGAATCCCTCAGGGAGACGGGGGCGCCGTGCCTGGCCGTTGGGGCTAGCTCCCGAGGGAGAAACGGGAGGACCAATGAAGGATCTGTTGACTCACCTGGATGGGAAGGAATCGGAGATGATCTCGCTGCTCGAGGCGCTCGTGAACATGGACTGCGGAAGCCACGACAAGGCGGGCGTGGACCGGGTCGGGGAGATCCTCGCCCGGCGCCTGGCCGCTCTGGACTTCTCGGTTGAGCGCGTCCCCCAGACGGCCCATGGCGACCACATCGTCGGCCGAAAGGCAGGATCGGGCCACAAGCGCATCCTGTTTCTGGGCCACATGGACACGGTGTTCCCGGCGGGCACCGCCCAGAAGCGGCCCTTCAGGATCGAGGGCGGGCGGGCGTACGGCCCGGGGGTGCTGGACATGAAGGGGGGGATCGTCTGCCTCCTTTTCGCCCTGGAGGGCCTCAAGGAGACGGATCACCCCTTTTTCAGTGAGACGAATCTGGACGTGGTCTTCAACAGCGACGAGGAGATCCTCTCCCCCACGTCCCGGCCCATCATCGAGGAGAGGGCCAAACAGGCTCAGACGGTCTGCGTCTTCGAGCCCGCCCGGCCTGGCGGAGAGTACGTCATTCGCCGCAAGGGGGTGGCCAAGTACGGGCTGACCGTGAGGGGAAGGGCCGCCCATGCCGGGGCCCAGCCCGAGGCGGGAAGGAGCGCCATCGGCGAACTGGCCCACAAGATCCTCGCCCTTCACGGGCTCACGGACCTGGAGGTGGGCACCACGGTGAACGTCGGCGTGATCCGGGGCGGGGAACGCTTTAATGTCGTTGCGGAGCAGGCCCAGGCCGAGATCGACGTGAGGGTCCCGGACCTTCAGGAGGCCGAACGGGTGGAGGCCTGCCTGAGGAAGATCGCCGAGAGGCAGTCGGTCCCGGATACCTCCTCTGAGCTGACGGGCGGGCTCATCTTTCCACCCATGACCCAGAGCGCGGCCGGGCGAACCCTCTTCGAGGCGTTGCAGGACGCAGGAAGGGCCGTGGGGTTGGCGGTGAGGGGAATCGCCACGGGCGGCGGGTCCGACGGAAACCACGCGGCCCAGTACGCCCCCACCCTGGACGGCATGGGGCCTCAGGGAAGCGAGGCCCACAGCGATCGGGAGTTCATCGAACTGCCGACCCTCGTGCAGCGGGCCAAGGTCACGGCCCTCTTTCTGGCATCGTGGCCCGAGGTCATGGCGCGCATGGAGGAGGGCCCCCGGGGCGGTTAGCCCCTGCCAAGCCGGACCGATGGAGCGGATCGAGCGAGGACCGTCCAGGTCCGAGGACAACGGCTATGGCGCGGGGGAGACGGGGTTGGGCTACTTGGGAAA
>CAZEPJ010000084.1:0-3533 GCA_964514105.1 uncultured Desulfarculaceae bacterium
CCCTCAAACGCCAAGCGTACGGGTTCCGGGACATGGCTTATTTCAAACTCAGGCTCTACCATCTCCATCAACAAGCGTACTCATTTGCCGGATGAACCATTCTTCTTTCCCAAACACTCCTTGAGAAAACGCCAGCCTTCCTCCCAGTCCTCGCCCATGAGGATGGCCAGGAGTCGTTCCACCTCCAGTGCAGATAAGGAGACCACCACGTTGCCGGTCAGCTTCAACGGTCCCTCTCTTTCTTGATGAGCCTGCTGACAGATGCCACGCCTTGGTCGAACAGGAACACGTGAACGCCCAGGGCGAGGAGCGCCAGGTCCCTCAGGATGTAGAGCCACGTCGCCGCTCCCTCTCCCCCGGCGGTGTCGAAGCAGCCGCACGCGATGTCCAGACCGCGTGCCAGGTTGAAGAGCAGCGCGGTGGCGAACACGGCCAGGAGGCCCGACGCCATGAGGCTGCCGCCCCGAGCCAAGACCCCCAGGAGCAGGCTCGCCCCCACCACCACCTCCACCCAGGGAAGCAGGATGGCCGTTGAGTTGATCATCCAACCCGGAAGGATCCGGTAGTTGTAGATGGACTGGGCGAACCCCTGGGGATCGGCCCCCTTCACCATGCCCGCGTACAGAAAGACGACCCCCAGGGCCAGTCGGAAAAGGAGGGCCAGCACGCGCGACGTGAGCCATTTCGTCGCGAAAGAGGCCATGGCCTCACCCCCTCTCCGTGGGCAATCCGGCATCCCGCCAGCGGCTCCAGCCGTTGACCAGGACCTTTACCGAGGGCACGCCGAGGGCCTCAAGGGCCCGGGCCAGCTCCGCGCTCAGGGGACAGTTCACCCCGTCGCAGTACGCGATGACCTCCATGCCGGCCTCGGCCAGGGCCTTGATTTCCTCGGCCCAGGCCTCGGCGTCCTGCGGCTGGACATTCATGGCCCCGGGAAGGCGTCCTGCCGCGTAACTTCCCGGATCTCTCGCGTCCAGGAAGAGGGCTCTGTTGTCCCGATGGCGGGCGCCTGCATCCTCCAGTGTGATGGCCTGGAGCCCATCCAGGTGGCGGGCGGCCACGGAGTCCGCGGACCAATCCTGGGTCCATGGACAGCCGGGGCAGCGCATCTCCTGAACGGCCCAGCCGAGGAGAATCCCGACCACGGCCAGCACAACGGCCTCCGGCAGGCCGCGCCGAACCCTTGCAGCGCAAGCTGAGATTCCCGGAGAATCTTCCATGGCGGCCTCCTTTCACCCAACGGCGCGTCAGGAATCATCTCAGTCCTTGTCCATAGCCAGCTCCCGAATCCATCTTCTCACCTCCTCGTCCTCGGGAATTGCGTGCCCTCCTCCCTCTCGCGGTCACCGTTCAGCTCGAACGCGGGACAAGTATTCGTTCAGAAGTGCCCTTTGCTCCTCCGCGAGGACCGGGCAGTCCCTGGGTTCCTTTGCTTCGTCCGCCACCAGCGCCGCGAAGACCATGCACGTGGGCTGGCCGCATGCCCCGCAGTTGCTCTTGGGGAGGCGCTTGAGGATCTCGAGGACCTGGGGCCGAGGCGCATCCCGTGTGCTGGGCTCGATCCGGGAGCGGTTCTCCCACGTCTCGTTGATCTCTTTGCGAAGCCATTGAAGGATCTTGTCGGCCTGCGCCTCATCCTCCAGGGCGTTGATGGCGATCTGCCGGGGATGCAAGGTGATGAGCCTGCCGTGGGTGCGGAGGGTCAAAGAAGGGGGCTCTGCGTTATAGGTGAAGCCCCCCAGGACCGCGTTCAGATAGGGCAGGACCTCGCCGATGTCCTCGTCCAGGTGGGCGATGCAGTGCACGGACTCGAAGCTGGGGTTGCACTTGGCCCGAAAGACCTCTTTGCTGTACCCCCGAAGCAACATGGATTCCTCCTTCTGTCGCCTCAATTTCCAAAGAAGGGATTCAGGATGAAGTATGCGGCCAGGATCGCGACCACGGCCCCGGCGCCCCTGCGGAACCAGTTGCCCGCCCCCTGCCAGGCCTTACTCTCCAGGAGGTTTCTGACCAACGCGGTGGAGCTCCCAGCGAACACGATGGGGAGGCAGTGCCCTGTAGCGAACAAGAAGATGAGAAGGATCCCCGATGCGATCCGCTCCTGCACCGTGATGATGGCCAGGATGGGGGCGATGAACCCGAAGGTGCAGGAGCCCGAAAGGACCCCGTACGCGAGTCCCAAGGCCAAGGCCCCGGGGAATCCCCGGAAGTTGAACCGCTGGAGGAGCCCCCCGGAAAAGGAGCACTTCTCCACGCCCCAGAGGCCCAGGGCCACCCATACGAGGAGCAGCCCCACCAGGATCTGCCAGTGGGTGCCAATGTCGCCCAACATCCGGCCCAGAAGCGCGCAGACGACGCCCACCAGGGCGATGGTGATGAAGAGCCCCGAAGTGAAGGCAACGGCATAGCGGGCCGCCTCCCGGGCTTGGAGCGTTCGATTCTGGCCCCCCACATAGGCCACCATGAGGGGGATGGAGGCCATGTGGCACGGGCTCAGAAGCACGCTCACCATGCCCCACAGAAACGCCCCCACAGCCGCGATGGCCGTACCGCCCGCGATCCACTGGTTGATGGTCACCAGAGCCATCTCCAACATGTGCGCCTTTGCCTCCTCAGAACCCTGTTCACCCCCGCGCCTCTTGCCTTTCTGCCGGCGTCGACCCAGGAAATGGGGGTGCCCATGCGCCTGCCTCAGTCCACGCCCATCTTCTTGAGCTGAGCCACGATGTCCTTCTCGCTCATGAAGCCCATGTGGCGGTAGACCTCTTTCCCATCCCTGTCGAAGAAGATCTGGGTGGGGATGGCCCGAATCCCGAACCGCTGCGCCGGGGCCCTGTCCTTCCACACGTCGATGACGATCACGGCCGCCCTGCCCCGGTATTGCTTTTCCAGCTTCTCCAGGATGGGCGCCATCATCTTGCACGGGATGCAGGCGTTGGCGCCCAGATCCACCAGGGTGACCATCCCCTTCACCGGGACTTCGGTCTTCTCCGACCCTTGCGCGCCCGTCGTTGCGAGGCCCGACGCCATCATGGCGCCCAGAACAATCCCGACGAGCAATCGCCTTGTCATCATCTACTTCACTCCCATCTCGGCCAGTTTCTTCTCGATCTCGCTCTGGGCGAAGAACCCCTCGTGCCGGAAGATCTCCTTTCCCGTCCTGTCGTAGAACCCCTGCACGGGAATGGACTGGATGCCGAATCTCGCCGCGAGGATCTGTTCCTCCCCAACGTGGAGAAAGACGACGTTCAATCTGTCCTTGAATTTCTTCCGCAAGCTGTCCAGGATGGGCTGCATCATGTCGCACGGCTTGCAGCCCGTGGCCCCGAACTCCACCAGGGTCGGGATGCCTGATCTCCGCGCCTTGTCCACGGGGTTGTCCATGGCCAGGGCGCTCTGTCTCTCGACCCACTCGGAATCGACCTGAACCGACCGCTTCCCGGCGAGATCCCGGATGAACTGGCCCACGAATTCCTGGGACTTGCGCTGCATGACGAAGGCCCGGATGGCCTCCTTGGCCTGATCGAACGGGA
>CAZEPJ010000084.1:3633-17112 GCA_964514105.1 uncultured Desulfarculaceae bacterium
GCGGCCAGGACGTCGCGTTCGGGGATGGAGAGATCACCGGCTGAGAGCACCGTTCCGTCCTTGAGCGTCGCCAGCGCGGCGGCCTTGAGGACGCCCGTGGCGAGCCCCGGATGCGCCTGCTCCACCGTCCGATCCCCGGTCCACGCAGGGGTCCCGGCCAGCGTCCAAAGAAGCCAGACCGCCATGGTTCCCAAAGACAAGGACTTCCAGCTTCGTTTCATTCATCCTCCTTGGATAGGTGGTTTGAAGCCCGGTCACCACCAGAGACGCCATCCCCCTGGTACGCGCCGCTCACGGCGAAGGGCCTCCCCGCCGGGTCAGGAACGCCTCGATGACCTCAGACAGGATGAGGGGATCAAAGTATCCCTCCATCTTGTGCCCGTTGACGAAGATGGTGGGGGTGGCCGAGACCCCGGCTTGTTGCCCCTCCCGGATGTCTCGAGCCAGGGCCTCACCCGTGTCCTGCCGGGAATAGCAGGTCCAGAAATCCTTCTGGGCAAGGCCGCGATCGGTCAGATGTCTCTTGAAGTTGTCCATGAACTTCTTGTCCGATGTGAAGAGCAGCTCGTCCACCTGCCAGAAAAAGCCCATGCCTGCGGCGCAGATGCCCATCTGGGCCAGCTTGCACGCCTCGGGGTGAACAGACCGCTGGATGTATGGGTTGCACGCGCTGTCCAGGGGGTAGTGCTTGAAGTAAACAGCCACCTCCCGGGGATACCGCTTCTGGATGACCCTCAGCCCCGATGCCAGGTTCTTGCAGTACGGGCAGCGGAAGTCGCTGAACTCCACGATGCGGACCCTGGCGTCCTCGGGCCCGAGACGGGGTGCGCCCTCGATGTTGAGGGCCACGGGCGTCCTCTCGGAAAAGACGCCGAGGATCCTGGACGCCGTGTCCAGCTTCTCCCCCACGAAGTGCCAGCGAACCCCCAGGATGAGAAGGAGGCCGAAAAGGACGATGACCCCGTTGGTGCAGAAGTAGAGCCGCCTGACCGTTCGACCCTCCATGGATCCCCGATCCAGGAAGGGGATCTCCCGCAGCGCGGTGCTGAGGATCTCGGCAACGCTTGCCCCAGCCCCTTTCTTGGCCAGGAGCAGGATCCCCAGATTCACCACGTAAGTGAAGATGCAGACGATGCACACCAGCTTCAGGACGGCGAAGCCCACGAAGGCCAGGTACGCGTCGAATAGCACGCAGAGGGCCGAGATGGCGAACAGCAAACGGAAGGAGAACCCCGAGAACGCCGGCAGCGCCCACCCGAAAAGCACCAGAGAGATCATGAGGAGGTAGACCAGGGCGCCCACCGCGGCCCATGGCACGTGGTAGATCTCCGCATAGGGGCTGGCGGCCACGGCGTCGCAGTCCACCACCTCGCTCACGGTGCAGAAGCTGCTCCCCCCATGCTCCCCCGCCAGAAGGCTGTAGTGGGAAGCCGCTAGGTAGGCACTCGATGCGAGACCCGCAAGGGCGAGAATCAGGATGAGCGCGTGCATGAGGTGCCGCCGGTCTCCTTTTGCTTCGCTCATGGGCGTCCTTTCTCGAGGGAGTTCGCAGCCGGTCCGATCAGGGGGCGAGGCGTCTCGGAAGCCACAGCCGCCCGGTCTTCGCGCCTTTCACCCGACGTCCATTCGGAGCGCCCGTAACGAAGGGCACCCTTCGGGCAGGCCTCCAGGCACCGGCCACAGGACCAGCAATCGGCGTGCCACTTGTGTCCATCCAGAATCCCCGCCGCGGCCTGCGTCGGGCACGCGCGGGAACATTTCGCGCAACTGACACACGCCTCCCCATGCACCCGCACGCGGTACAGGGCTGTACGCTGCACCGCCCAACTGAAAAGCCCAAAGGGACACGCAAGCATGCAGTACGGCCGATACAGAAAGAACGAAAGCCCATAGATGACCGCGAGCGTCGTTGCCGCCGTGGCCCGGAAGTTCCAGTCAAAGAGCTTGAACGGATTGAAATACCGATAGAGCACGAAGTGGTCGAGGTGGAACACCCAGCCGAAGACGAGGATCAGGAAGAGCAGAAAAACAACGGAGCGAACCGTGTTGGTCAGCCAAAACGGTGTCCTTCGAACCCTGACCCTGTCGAGCCCCGGTACTCGAAAGAACAGCTCCTGCAAGGCTCCCGCGGGGCAGGCCCAACCGCAGACAAGCTTTGTCCCGAGCACGGCCATGAGCCCGAAGGCCGCGAGGATCAACAGATCCGTCCAGACGTCGGCCTGCCCGGCAGCCAGAGCCTTGAAGACCTCGACCAAGGCCTGCATGGGGTGGAGATCAGCGGACAGGATGACGCCAAAAAGAAGCGTCGAACCCCCGAGGATCAAGAGCCGGAGGCGGTGAGATACTCGGCTCTTCAGGAGCAGTGCGAGCACACCAAGGACGACCAGGGCATAGACGATCAGGAGAAAGGCCGGTCCCCGCCCTCCCCGGTTCATTCGGCCGGCTCCATGGCCGGGACCCGCCGCGGTTCCCGCAACCGAGCCTGTGGTGTCTCCCGTCGGTTTCGAGATGATCTGTCGCACCTGCTCCATGCGGAAACCGTACTTGGTCATGAGGTCCTTGAGGGGTCGATCCGATGGGGCGTCCTCCGGAAGTCCGAGACCGGATCGGAGCCGATCCAGAGAGACCCCTGAAAGGTCCGCCGCTTCCTTGAGGCTCATGGATCCCCGAACCTCTTGGGCCTTCGATGGGGATACGGCCTCGGTCGAGGACTCAAGCGCAGCCCATGCCGCGTACCCGAATGTCGTCAGGAACACGGCCAGGGCCAGGATCAACGGTCCGGGAAAACCCCTTCCACGATTCACGCGTCGCTTCCCTCGGAGGCGTCCAAAAGCAGCGCCTTGATCTTCCCCCTCGATGGAACGCTCCCCACGCAGACCACCCTGCCGTTCACCACCAGCGCCGGCGTTCCCATGACTCCGTACGAGGCGATCTCTTTGATATCGGTCACTTGCTGTAGATCCGCCGGGACATTGTGATCTCCATGAGGGCTCCCATGTCCTCCTGTTTCAGCCGATGGCAGTTGCCCATCCGGGCCCCAGGATGCGGATGACCAGCCCTTGAGCGATACCCTCGTCCACCGGAAGGCCCACGTGTGGACAGTAGAAGCGAAGCACAGCATCCCGGTAGGACTCCTCGGCGCTGGTCGGGACGTAGTTATTCTCCCTCACCCGGCCCAGCAGGAAATCCGGGATCAGGCCCCGGGAAAGGCCCAGGTCCATGACCTGTTGGATCGCCTCCATGAGACCCACCAACCCCACCAGGTGGCCCTTTACCTGGATCTGCGTGATAGACGCCATCGTCTGAATCCTCACCGCTTGACTGCCAGCCGCACGAGATTCCCCCAGGCCTTGTACGCCGCAGTCCCCCCGAGGCCCCGTCGCCGGCGAGAAGTGGTGACTCCAGCGCCCCTTCCATCCGCGCGGGTGTTGGCACCCCGCCTGTGGCTATTTCTGGACGACGCTGAAGGGCTGAACGAAATGGCCGCCTCCCTCCTGGGCCCGCAACTCCCCACAGATGGACCGCGCCGCTTGGGCGGCCGCATCGACATCCTGATCTTTCAGCGTGAAATCGTGGTTCTTCTCGATGCCGATCTCCGTGAGGACCAGGTGCCGGAACTGACCCGCGCCCACCCGTTCCAGAGTCTTCCGACCGCACCCCACCGGGCATCCGTCGAGAACGAGCATCTGGGAGGAGTCCCTCACGGACTGGACAAAGCCGCTCAGGTCTGCTCCCACGCCGGCCAGGCAGAACATCCTTCCCGCTCCTTCCTCCGTCAGGGCCACGGCCACACGGTTGGCGATCTGTCCCACATTGGATGCGCCTGAACACGCAAGGAGCATCACGGCGGTCGGAGCCCCACAACATTCATTGGACATGCCCCACCTCCCCGACGGTCACTCCTGCAGCCATTTCTTGACTTCTTCCTTGGTGGGAATCTTGCCCACGCACTTGACCCGCCCATCCACAACCACGGACGGCGTGCCGAAGACACCGAAGGCAGCGATCTCCTTGATATCCTTCACCTTCCGGATCTCCGCTTCGAGCCCCAATTCCTTGACTGCTTCCTTCACGTTGGCCTCGGTCGCCTCGCATTTGGGGCAACCCGGTCCTAACACCTCGATCTTCATGATTCACCTCCGGTCGGGAATGCGCGCAGCGCCAAGGGCGTGGCGCATCGGGTTGAAAACACTGCCCTCATCCTCCCCTCCTCAGATCAGGATGTTGAACAGATAGCCCACAACGAGAATGCCACAGCCGACCACGCCGATGAATGTCGCAATGAGCGGCGGCCTGAGCACCCTGCGCAGGATGATCATCTCCGGGAGGGACAGGGCGATGACCGACATCATGAACGCCAACACGGTCCCCAGGGCCGCGCCCTTGCCGAGGAGTGCGGAAACGATGGGGATCATGCCCGAGGCGCTGGAGTAAAGCGGGATCCCGATGAGCACGGCCAGCGGCACGGACCACCAGGCCCCCCTTCCCATGGCCGAGGCCAGGTAACCCTCGGGGACGTATCCGTGGATGCCGGCCCCCACGGCGATGCCCAGGACGATCCAGAGCCACACCTTTCCCACGATGTCGCGAACCGCTTCGAGCCCGAACTGGACGCGGTCTCCCCAGCCCAACGCACCCGGCTGACCAACGGTCTCGGATGCCTGTACCTCCCGGACCCACGCCTCCACATGCCGCTCCATGCCCAGCCTGCCGATCACCCATCCCGCGCAGACGGCGATGAGCAGGCCCGTGCCCACGTACAGGGCCGCCACCTTCCAGCCGAACAGCCCGAAGAGGAGGACCACGGCGATCTCGTTGATCATGGGGGCGGAGACGAGGTACGAGAACGTCACCCCCAGAGGGATCCCCGCGGACACGAATCCGATGAAGAGCGGCACCGCCGAACAGGAACAGAAGGGGGTTGTGATGCCCAGGAGGGCTGCCAGGACGTTCCCCATGGACTCCCGTTTGCCCCCCAGCACCCGGCGCGTGGTCTCCGGGGTGATGAAGGACCTGGCGACCCCGATGGCGAAAACGACGATGGTCAGGAGCATGAGGACCTTGGGCGCGTCGTACAGGAAGAACTCCACGGCCGCCCCCAGATGCCCTCCCTGCTCCAGGGCCAGGGCATGGTACGTGAGCCACCGGGCCGCGGGGGCCAGCTGCCCGTACAGGACCCACCACAGGGCCAGGGCGGCAACACCCAAAGCCAGGTGCCGCCCACCCAGCGACCTGCCTGCCAGGGGACCCGCTCCGGGCAGCGCCGCCGGCTTGGCCGTCGCGCAGCAGGCGCTGCCGCCACCTGCCATCTTGAAAGGCTCTTCCATGGGTCTCGTCCCTTCTTTCACCGAACTGCGCCCGCCCTTGTCACCCCGCCAGCCCTCCGAAGAGCATCCCCGCCACGGTGGAGAGCGCCACGACCAGGCCGCAGTAGACCACGGTCTTCTGTGTCCCGACGATGCTCCGGATCACCAGCATGTTCGGGAGACTCAAGGCCGGCCCCGCCAGGAGCAACGCCAGGGCCGGCCCCTGCCCCATGCCGCTCCCCAGGAGCCCCTGGAGGATGGGGACCTCCGTGAGGGTGGCGAAGTACATGAGCGCCCCGAACACCGACGCGAAGAGGTTCGACCACAGGGAGTTTCCGCCCACCAGGGACTCCACCCAGCGCTCGGGGATGAGGGCCTCGTGCCCGGGCCGCCCCAGGAGGAAGCCGGCCACGATGACCCCGCCGAACAGAAGCGGCATGATCTGCTTGGCGAAGCCCCACGTGGCGCCCGCCCAGGTGCGCATCTCGTCCCTGCGAAACCACTTCCAGAGTTCCAGTGCCAAGAGGGCCAGAAGCACGGCCGTGATATACCAGTGGATCTCCCACACGGCCATCCAGAAACCCACAGGCTCCTTGGGCCTTGCCCATGCCGCGAAGATCAAGATGGCCACCAGGGTGGCCATGTACAACACCTCTTTCCACAGCGGCCTCGATCCGTCCTCCTCGTCCGGAAGGACGATCTGGCCCGCCGTCTTCTCCTGTTCCTCCTTCCGGTAAATGAAGCTCATGGCCAGGCCCACGACGACGGCGAAGAAGACGGCGCCCAGCGCCCGGGCCAGCCCCAGCTGCCAGCCCAGCACGCGCGCTGTGAGCACGATGGCCAGGACGTTGATGGCCGGGCCCGAGTACAGGAAGGCCGTGGCGGGGCCGATGCCGGCCCCCCGCATGTAGATCCCTCCGAACAGGGGGAGCACCGTGCACGAGCACACGGCCAGGATGGTGCCGGAGACGGACGCCACGGAATAGGCGAGGAACTTGTTGGCCTGGGCCCCGAAGTACTTGAGCACCGCGGCCTGGGAGACGAAAACCGCGATGGCCCCGGCGATGAAGAAGGCCGGCACCAGACAGGTGAGAACGTGCTCCCGGGCGTACTCCTGGAGCATGAGAAAGGCCTCCAGGCCCGCCCCTCGGACCTTGTCAGACGAGAAGGGGATGTGGTATGCCGCCAGAAAGCCCAGAACCATCAGCAGCAGTTTGGTACGTTCGCGCATGGTCTTGGTCCTATCTCGCCACGAGTTCCCCGTTCGCCGTGGCGGAGGAGGTCTCCTCCCGGGGGAACCAGTGGGGCGTGCGCAGACAGATCTTGACGAGCATGAGCATCACCGGCACCTCGATGAGGACCCCGACCACCGTGGCCAGGGCGGCCCCGGATGAAAGCCCGAAGAGCATGGTGGCCGTGGCGATGGCCACCTCGAAGTGGTTGGAGGCCCCGATCATGGCGGAAGGGGCGGCGTCCTCATAGGTCAACTTGAGGGCCTTGGCCAGCCCGTAGGCCAGCCAGAAGATGAGGTTGGTCTGGATGAACAGCGGAATGGCGATCCAGAGGATGGTGAGCGGGTTGGAAAGGATCACGTCGCCCTTGAAGGAGAAGAGGAGGATCAGGGTGATGAGAAGGGCGATGATGGTGATGGGCGTCAGGACGTGGAGGAAGTTCTCCTTGAACCAGGTCTCTCCCCGCGACCGTATGATGAGCTTTCGCGAGACGTAACCCGCCGCCAGGGGCAGGGCCACATAGATCCCGATGGACAGGACCAGGGCCTGCCAGGGCACGGGGAGGCGACCCACGCCCAAGAGAAAACCACCCAGCGGGCCATAGAGGACGAGCATGGTCAGGGAGTTGATGGCCACCATCACCAGGGTGTGGCCGTCGTTCCCCTTGGCCAGGAACCCCCAGACCAGGACCATGGCCGTGCACGGGGCGATGCCCAGCAAGATGCAGCCCGCCAGATAGCTCCGCCACAGGGGCACCTCCAGGGCCTTGATCCCGTCCTGTAGCACCACCTTGCCCACCCCGTGCGTGGCGCCCACGGACAGGTCCAATCCCAAGGGCATCTTCACGTAGTCGACCGCATCCGGGCCGATGAAGGCGTAAAAGAGACTCCCCAGGAAGAAGACGGCGATGGCGTACATGGTGAAGGGCTTGATGGCCCAGTTGACAAAAAGGGTGAGGGCGACGGGCTTGGCGTTCTTCCCCGCCTGGATCACCTCCCCGAAATCGATCTTGACCATGATGGGGTACATCATGAAGAAGAGGCAGACGGCGATGGGGATGGAGACCACCGGCGCCTCGTCCACGTAGATGGCCAGGGAGTCTAGATACCTGGCCACCCCAGGGGCCGCCTTGCCGAGGACGATCCCCGCGACGATGCACAGAAGGACCCACACGGTGAGATACCTCTCGAAGAAGCCCAGCCCCTTGGCTTCCTTTGTGATGCACGCTTCACTCGCCATTCTCGCGACCTCCCGCTATATCTGATCTTCCCCCGGCGGGGTGCCCCCGGCCGGACGCTTTCCAGGCGCAATTCATGCCCGGATCCGCAGCTCCTCGTGCATCATGGCCTGCGGCCTGGCGCGCTCCAGGGCGTCTACCCGGTCACTTGCGCTCCATGGCTTGGATGGCGAACTCCCTGGCCCTGTCGCCCCTGAGATACTCGGCCAAGCTCAGGAGGCCGTCCTCCAGGTATCGGGAGTCGAAGCCGTTCAGGGTCAGGAGCATGCGCGCCATGATGGCCCGGTCCTTGTGGGGACAGGCGGTGACGATGATCTTGCCCCTGTCCAGCTCGTTCATCCGCTTGGGGAGTTCGTTCAATGGAATATGAAGCCCGAACCCCATCCGCCACACCTGGGCCTCCTCGCGAAAACGGATATCCAGAAGCTGGGCCTTGCCTTCCAAGAGAAGGGCCACAAGTTCCCTGCTGTGGGTCTTCATTCCCGCCCGCTCCTTGTAGTCGAAGCGGGACAGATAGTCGCCCAAGCGCCCCTCCTCCGCATCCGCACGCGGGATCATCAGAATCAAGAGGGGCAAAGCGAGCAACAACCAGCGTCTCATCGTGATCTCCTTTCCCCGTGTAGCACTTCAAGAGCCACCATCCAGCCGCAACCCCCACTCATTCCCCCTCGTCCAGGGCGATGGCCTACGGGTCGTCTCCTACGAGATCCGGCAATGCCTCGATGAGGGCCCGGATCTCGTCCCTCACCCGGCGATAGTGGGCCATGGCCTCCTGTTCGTTGCGGGCCCCGGCGGCCAATCGGGGCGGGTCCTCGAGGCCGTGGTGAATCACCCTCACGGTGGCGGGAAACACCGGGCAGCTCTGCTGGGCGTCGTCGCAAAGAGTGATCACCAAGTCGAACGCCAGATGCGCGAGTTCATCCACGTGTTTGGAACGTTGCCCCGAGATGTCCACGCCGGCCTCGGCCATGGCCTTGACCGCGCGCGGATCCACACCGTGGGGCGCCACCCCCGCGGAGTGGACGTCCACCTGGTTCTCGAGCAGGTGGCGGGCCCACCCCTCGGCCATCTGGCTGCGGCAGGAATTCCCGGTGCAAAGGAAGAGCACTCGCGCCTGCTTGGGGGCATCCATTGAGGTCACAGGGCAGCCTCCCTGGCCCCCGTTGGGGTGAGGCGAACGGGTCTTCGTCCACAGCAGATGGTGACCCGATCCAGGGCAGCGGCGCGAAGGAGGAGCGACTGGATCTCCCCATCCTCCTCCAGCCAACCTGGAATACGTTCCAGCATGCACCGGGCATAGGGATCCACCGGCGAGGGCTTCCAGAGGTAATTGGTCCACTGCCCGTCCCTGCGCGCCTCCACCAGCCCTGCCTGCTCGAGCAGCCTCATGTGCCGGGACACGCTGGGCTGGGCGATGCCCAGGGCCTCGGTGATCTCGCACACGCACATCTCCCGACGCTGGAGCATCTTCATGATCCGCATTCGATTGGGGTCGGCCAAGGCCTTGAGGACCCGCATCAGGCTCTTCATGTCTCCATGTCCCCTTTGCCAGATATAGCCAAATAGCTATATCATTCTATAGCCCCTGGGTTGGGCTGTCAAGCGGGCGCCCAAGCGATCCACCTGCGCCGCCGCTGCCTTGGGAAAACCCGCCCAAGGACGGAGCAGACCCTCCATGGAGATCGAGGACGGTGTACGCGGCCTCTTTGCATCAAACCTCTGTGGTCAAGAGGGAACGCCCCACCGAGTGCCTAATGCGGGAGATGAGGCCAGGGGCATTGGACGTTGCCGATCTTGTTAGTTTGCGTTAGATTCGCCTCATGCCCAGGCTGGCCCGACTGGACGCCCCTGGGGTAGTGCAGCACGTGATGGTTCGGGGGATCGAGCGCAGGAGGTCCCGTGCGATTCGGATCGAGAGGACTTCATACACACGTTGTCTCGGCTCGGCGAGGAGCGCGCCTTGGTGGTCCGTGCATGGGCGCTGATGCCCGACCGTTTTCGTCTCCTGGTCCCCACGGCCGCGGGTCCCGTCTCCATGGACATGCGCTCCTGGATGATCGGATACGCGGGGTACTTCAACCGCGCCGCAAACGCAAGGGACATCTGTTCGGGAATCCGGTTCAGGTCCGTGGTGTGAGAGGATGAAGCGCATCTTTCGGAGCTGGTCCGCTATGTCGCCTGAACCCCCTTCGGGCGCGGGTTGTGGAGGAGGTGTTGAAAGAGGCCCGACGCGCCCCCTCAGGAGCCTTTCACTCCGGGCTGCTTGTGGCGGAAGGCGAAAGAGGTGATGAACGAATGAGAGGCGTCCTGGCTTTGGGTGGCTGGTATGGGGATTCATGGGAACTGCCCGGGGAATGGGGGAGGAAGACCCATGGAAGGAAGGTTTCATGTCTCGGCCGGGCAACGGAGTGGACTGGTCTTGTGCTTCCGGAGGGTCGCTCCGGGGCGGCTTTCGCCCGCCGATGACCCTCTGGTGGATGGTGAAAGGGCGAAAAGATGACAAAGCTCGAGCCAACTGAGGCCAAAGGGAGCGGCTTCACGGACGACGAGATGGTGTGCTTTTGCTTCCAGTACACGAAGAAGGATATCGAGGACGATTTCAGGGACAACGGCTGCTCGTTGATCTACCAGAGAATCCTGGATGCAAAGAAATCAGGAATGTGCAACTGTGCCCAGGAGAACCCGAGAGGAAGGTGATGTCTTCCCGACGTCCACCAGGTGGTGGAAACGCTGAAATGGTCTGGGAAGCCGGGGACGGATCCCGGGAGCATCCGAGCTTGATCAAGGGAGTCCGTCCGTGGCCCCTGCCCCTCTTGCGGCGAGCAGCGGCCCCCGCCTCGGCGGCCCCGGAGGCCGGCCGAGGTGCGGGCCCAGGCGGGTGGGCAGCTGTATCCTGACCATGATATAGGGGACGTCTTTTAATTAATTGAATAGAGTCGCAGGATTCTCGGCAAGGTAGTCAGGCGAGGGTTTCAAGGGATGCCGAGACAAGCCAGATTGGACGCCCCTGGGACGCTGCACCACGTGATCGTGAGGGGGATCGAGAAGCGCGCTGCGTATTCCAGGGCAAGCCGGCCACTGATTCCGGGCCAAGGCGGCCACTGATTCCACGGGAATCCGGCCACCCCCCCCAAGGAGCGATATACGAGGCGGGACAACCGCGGCCAAGGTATGGCTCTTTATTCGATTCGAAGAGGCATGCCGATGTCCGCCAAGAGGTTGTCCATGCGAAAGATCAAGGAAGTGTTGCGACTGAAGTGGGACTGCGGCCTTACCAACCGACAGATCGCCCGAAGCTGCTCGATGGGTCGGGCCACCGTGGGCGATTATCTGGAGAGGGCCCGCAAGGCGGGCCTGCCCTGGCCGCTTCCCAAGGATCTGGATGAAGCCGAACTCGATCGCAGGCTGTTTCCACCTGCTGCGGCCGTCTGCCCGGCAACAAGGGCCGTGCCCGACTGGCTGGGGGTGCACCAGGAGATGCAAAAGCGGGGCGTCACCCTGGCCCTTCTGTGGCAGGAATACATCGCGGCCCATCCCGACGGATACCTCTACAGCTGGTTCTGTGAGCATTACCGGATCTGGAGCGAGACCCTCGATGTGGTCATGCGCCAGAGCCATCGGGCGGGCGAGAAGATGTTCGTGGACTATGCCGGACAGACCGTGGAGGTGGTCGAGCCCAACACGGGGGAGATCCGCGAGGCCAAGATCTTCGTTGCGGTCCTGGGAGCCAGCAGCTACACGTATGCCGAGGCCACCTGGAGCCAGAGCCTGCCCGAGTGGATCGGCGCCCATAGAAGGGCTCTGGAGTTCTTCGGTGGGGTGCCTCAGGTCGTGGTGCCGGACAACATCAAGGCGGCCGTCACCAAGGCGTGCCGCTGGGAGCCGGAGCTCAACCCCACCTTCCACGAGATGGCTACCCACTACGGCTTCGCGGTGATCCCAGCGCGGGTGCGCAGCCCCAGGGACAAGGCCAAGGTGGAAGTGGCCGTCCAGGTGGTCGAGAGGTGGATCCTCGCCCGGTTGAGAAACCTCACCTTCTTCAGCCTCGATGAGCTCAACCAAACGATCCGCAAGCTTCTGCGCACCCTCAACGAGCAGCCCTTCCAGAAGCTGCCCGGCTCCCGCAGCTCCTTGTTCGAGTCGCTCGATCGACCCGCCCTCAAACCCCTTCCCGCTCAGCCCTACCAGTACGCCGAGTGGAAGAAGGCCACGGTGCACCCCGACTACCACGTGGAGGTCGAGGGGCACTACTACTGTGTGCCCTATCAGCTCGTCAAACGTCAGGTGGACGTGCGGATCACTGCGCAGGTGGTGGAGGTCTTCCATCGGGGCAATCGAGTGGCCAGTCACCTGCGCTGCTCCAAGCGCGGGCGGCACACGACCATCTCCGCCCACATGCCCAAGGCCCACAGGCACTATGCCCAGTGGAGCCCCGAGCGCTTGGTGCGGTGGGCCGCCAAGACCGGCCCTTGCACCGCCCGGGTGGTCGAGACCATCCTGTCCAGCCGGCCCCATCCTCAGCAAGGCTTGCGCTCCTGTCTGGGCATCATGCGGCTAGCCAAGCAGTATACGGACACGAGACTCGAAGCCGCTTGCGCCCGCGCCGTGGCGATCGGAGGGTTCTCCTTCAAAAGTATCCAGTCCATCCTCGCATCGGGACAGGACCAAAAACCCCTTCCTCCTCGCCTCGCGGATCCCCCCAGGATCCTGCACGCCAACATCCGAGGCGCCCATTACTACGGCTCACCCCCAAAGGAGGAACCTGCATGCTGACCCATCCCACTGTGGACAAACTCACCCGGATGGGGCTGACGGGCATGGCCTGCGCCCTCCAGGAACAGCTCCAGATGGCCGAGATCGGCTCTGTGTCCTTCGAGGAGCGGCTGGGGCTGTTGGTCGACCGGGAGATGACCGAACGGGAAAACCGCAGGCTCAAAACCCGTCTGCGTAAGGCCAAGCTGCGTCAGAGCGCCTGCGTCGAGGACATCGATTACCGCTATCCCCGAGGGCTCGATCGGGCGCGCTTGCCAAGCTGCAGGGCTGCCAATGGGTCCGCGAGCATCACAACCTGCTGATCACTGGTCCCACCGGCACGGGCAAGACCTACCTGGCCTGCGCTCTGGCCCACAAGGCCTGCCGTGAAGGTCACGGCGCCCTCTACCTGCGCATCCCACGCATCTTCGCAGAACTCCACATCGCCAAAGGCGACGGCCGATACGGAAAGCTCCTTGCCACCATCGCCAAACTGCAACTCCTGGTGCTGGACGACTGGGGGATGGCCCCGTTGAACCCCGAGCAGCGCCATGACCTTCTGGAGATCATCGAAGAACGCCACGGGCTTCGCTCCACGCTCATCGCCAGTCAGTTCCCCGTGAAGCACTGGCACCAGATCATCGGCGATCCCACCCTGGCAGACGCCATCCTGGATCGTCTCATCCACAACGCCTACACCATCGAACTGAAAGGAGAGTCCATGAGGAAAAAGAAAACCAACTTGACGCCGACCCAACAGACGGTGTAACCACTAACCACACCCGCGTCGCTTCGCTCCGACACGGCTGGCCGCCTTCACGTGGAACACCTGGCCGGCTTCATCTGGAATCACCGGCCACCTTCGAGTGGAATCGGTGGCCAGAATCAGCGGAATGCGCAGCACGCGAAGGATCGTGGATGATCGTGCCGAACGCGAGGCGTTTGTGGAAAA
>CAZEPJ010000085.1:0-16838 GCA_964514105.1 uncultured Desulfarculaceae bacterium
TCGGGGGCTGGCAAAGGCCCTGGGGCCACGAGGCTTACTTCTCGCTGGTGACCCGGAGGACTTCCTCGAAGCTGCTCGTTCCCTCCAGCATCTTGGCCACAGCGGCCTCCCGCAGGGTGACCATCCCTTCCTTGCGCGCCTGGGCCTTGATCTGCACCGAGTCCGCTTGCTCGCGGATGAGCTCTCGCACGGCGTCGCTGACCTCGAAGACCTCGTAGATGCCTGTGCGTCCCCGATACCCGGTCATGCGGCAATCCATGCACCCCTCGCCGAACTTCACCGTGATGGGCCCCTTGGCCCGCAGGGGCACGCCCAACGCACGACGCTCCTCCTCGGTCAGCCCGCGCTCGGCCGCACAATTGGGGCAGATGACCTTCATCAGCCGCTGGGCCACGATTCCCAGAACCGTGGAGGCCACCAGGAAATGCTGAGCCCCGAGGTCCAGGAGCCGGGTGATGGCGCTGGGGGCATCGTTGGTGTGCAGGGTGGAGAGCACCAAGTGCCCGGTGAGCGCCGCCTGGATGGCGTGCTGAGCCGTCTCCAGATCCCGGATCTCCCCCACCATGATGATGTCGGGGTCCTGGCGGAGGATGGTGCGCAGTGCCGTGGCAAACGTCACGTCGCAGGCCGGATTGACCGCCGTCTGGTTGATCCGGTCGAAGACCATCTCGATGGGGTCCTCGATGGTCGTGATGTTCACGTCGTCCTTGGACAGGCGCCGCAAGGCGGTGTACAGGGTGGTGGTCTTGCCGCTCCCCGTGGGGCCCGTGACCAGGATGATGCCGTGGGGCTGGGCGATGAAACGCTCCATGAGCCCCAGCTCCCTCTCGCGGAAGCCCAGTTGACCCAGGTCGTCGTGGATGATCTCGGGGTCGAAGATGCGCAGCACCGCCTTTTCGCCGAATGCCACCGGCAGGGTGGAGACCCGGATCTCCACCTCCTTGTCCTTGTAGTTGGTCTTGATGCGCCCGTCCTGGGGGCGGCGTTTTTCGGCGATGTCCAGTCGGGAGATGGCCTTGATTCGACTGACCACCGCGTTGTGGACCACCTTGGGCATTTTCTGCACGGGGTGCAGTGCGCCGTCGATGCGAAGCCGCACCAACGACTCCTCGCGCTTGGGCTCGATGTGGATATCGCTGGCCCGGGCGTCGAAGGCGTAGTTGAACAGGTACTCCACCGCCCTGACCACGTGCTGGTCGCTGGCCTCCAATTCCCGGTCCGGGAGCATGCGCACGAACTGCTCCAGGTTGCCCAGATCGACCACGGGGTCCAGGTGAAGGGCTGCGGACTTGACGCTGTGGCGAAACCCGTAGAACTCCACGATGATCTTCTGGATGTCCGACTTGGAGGCCAGGACCACGTCCACCTGCTTGCCGGTGAGCCGGCGAATGCTCTCCAGGGCCTCCCCGTGGGTGGGGTCCACCATGGCCACGGTGATGGTGGTGTCGGTGGCGCGAAGGGGGATGAGCTGATGTCGCTGAGCGAAGGGTTTGCTGATGACGGATGTGACGAACTCGCTGTCCAGTTTCAAGGGATCGATCTTCTCGTAGGGCATCCCCAGGGCCCGGGCGAACAGCTCGGTCAGCCGGTCCTCCTCCACGGGCTTGCCCGTCGGGTCTTTGAAGGCGAAGCTGGCCAGCACCTCGATGGGGGTGATGGCCTGGGACAGGGCCCGCTCTTCCATGGCCGTCAGCTTGACGCCGTGCTTCTGCTCCCTGAGCAGGATCTTGTGCTGCCGCTCATAGCGCAGCAATGCTTCCTGGGACTGCTCGGGGTTCCACACCCCCTCGCGCGCCAGCAGCGCGCAGAGATCCCCGGGCGTAAGCCGAACGCCTCTGGCCCCGTTGTCGGCGGAAGGCATCCGTCTCGGATCGTCCATTGCGCGTCCCTCCTGGCGCCGGGCAGGCGCCCCCTTCCCCGCGGCTCAGGCCTGGAAACGGGAGAGCTGGCTTCGGGGCACCAGGAGGAGCTTCCCCAGCAGCTGTGTCTCGGGATCTCGACCCTCCAGGCAGGCCTCGCGGATGGCGTTGATGATTCGGGCCGCCGCCGTGCTTCCCCAGAACCAATCCGCCAGGCTGCGGCTGTCCGACGGCTGGCCCGGCTGGGCCGTGACCCCCTCGAGGTAGAAGGCCTTGAGGTCCTCGGTGGCCATCTTCACGGCCATCCCCAGCGATGCGCCTGCCACCGGGCTCGCGGGCCGGTCGCCCTGCAGAAAGCCGACGAGGAACTCGGCCACGGCCTCGGGCTCCATCCCCGTGGTGCCCGCCGTGGTTCGGCCTCTTTGTTCCAGGGCCGCATCGTACCAGCCCCGCATGCGGGCGACCTCTTGTCGGAACGCGGATGCGAGTTGATGGGGACCTCCGGCCCCGTGCCCCGCAGTCGGGAAGCTGACGGGGCACACCGCCGGGGTCGCACCGGCCCCCCCACCGGGGGCATCCTCGGGAAACTCCTCCAGCACCGGCCCCGCCGGGGCCTCCAGAAGCCTCAGGGCGTGGAGCAGGACGCGGCTCTGGAATCCGGGATCGCCTGGCACCCCCAGGGGCCGGCCCAGATCGAAGGAAACCCACAACGCCCGCGGCGGCCGGATGGTCTGTGTATGCGCCCGGATGAGGCTGATCTGGGTGGTGGCGATGCCATCCCCCTCCAGGTAGTGTCCCAGCGCGCCCACGGCGCGCGTGCAGTTGGGTCAAACCGGAAGCAGGAGCGCTGCGTCCACTTCGTCCCCCCTCAGGATCCGGCCGAGCTCTCTCGCCGCGCCCTCCATTTCTTTGGGGTCGGTGGCCCCCATGAAGGAATAGTGAAAGGACGCAACATCCCCCACCACCCCGCGGGCCTTCAGCTCTCGAAGCCGGTCCAGGGGGAAGACCACGTTCCAATCCATCTGGAAGCCGGTGCGGTCGTAGTTGGTCGAGATGTGACTCATGATCAGGTCCGCAGCCGGGGTCTCGCAAGGGATGACCCGGTAGTCCGTGGCGCCCACGCCGAAGGGCCGATCCCCCCGGCGGTGCAGGCCCGCGGTGGAGATGAGCGAGATGCGGCAACGATTCAGGGGGGGCGGGACCACCCAGGGGGTTCGCTCGAAGGTGGGACAGGGCAGCCCGAGCAGGTGTGCCCTCTCCTCCGGGATCATGCGGTCCAGACGGGCCATGGGGTCACCTCCACCCAAACGCGGGGATGTCGCCCCGGGAAGGGCCATGGCCGCACCCGGCCGGCCGCCTCAATATCCCAGGATCCATGCCTTCAACTCCCCGACCGCCTCCTCGATCCCCTTGCCGTCCGCGGGGTAGACGAGGTCAGCGGCGGCGTAGTACTTCTCCCTGTGCTCCGACCAGATGGCGCGAACATCCTCCTCCAGCGTGGCGCCCGCGTTGACCCGGGGACGATCGGCCGGTCGGACCCTCTGGATCAGGGTCTCCAGGGAGGTCTCCAACAGGATGAAGGGGCCGGTGCCTCGCAAGACGTCCATGTTCCATTCGTAGCGCACCGTGCCGCCGCCCAGCGCCACCACCGCATGGCGCGTCCGGGCCAACTCCTTGCAGATTCGGTACTCCAGTTCCCGAAAGGCCACCCACCCCTTGTCCTGCACCAGCCGGTGGAAGGAGAACCCCAGGCGTCGGTCCATATCCTGATCCAGGTCCCGGAACTCCCTGCCCAAGGCCCGGGCCAGGCCTCGCCCCACGGTGGTCTTGCCGGCCCCGATCATGCCGCACAGGTAGACGTTCATCCCGGGCCCCGCTCCCGCGCGTCGGGCCGCCTTGGCCCGGCCGTCCGCATCCCATGGTGGCCCTGGTCCCCCGGGCCGGACCCGGCCCCACCCCGGCCCCAGCCGCCGGACAAATCCGCCCTCACCCCTGGCCCCGCGCGGCGGCCACCATGGCGTGAACGCTGCCGGGGTAGACCCAGGTGTCTATGCTGCATCCGTTGGCCAGGAAGAATCGATCCCGGCCGCCCAGGGCCAATCCCTCCCTCACGTGCTGTCTCAAGAAGGCCATGGTGCGCCGAGCCACGATGGTCTGATCGATCCCCCCCATCACGCACCCCCTGAAGCGCTGCTTCACCCATTCCAGGGATGGCCCCCTGGGGCCCCGGTCCCACCAGCTCAGGACGTGCACGGGCAGATCCAGGACATCATCGAAAAAGAGCTCTTCTCCGTGAATGTGGGCCGTGTTCATCCGCCCCAGGCCGAAGACAGCCTGGAGCAGTCTGGCGCTGAACGGTTTGACGAATCGCAGGAAATGCGCCCGGGAGACGATCTCGCGGGCCGCTGCGATGGACAGAAAGATGCCCGCCGCCCCGATGGACAAGGACCGCCGGCAATAGGCGATGAGGTTCTCGGTCACCACCTCCAGCGCGGCCAGGACGGCCTCGGGTTCCCGCTCCATGAGCCCGTTGATGTTCTCGCCGGCCATGTTGCGCCGGAGGGTCTGCCACGGGTCGAAGACCGTGTCGATGAAGTAGGCCTTGCCCTTCAGACGCCGGGCGATGATCTCCAAGGCAGCGAATTGCTCGCGCCATTCGCACTTGTCCACATCGAAGCGAGAGATCCGCCGCAGATCCTCCCGGGTCCTGACGGCCTCCATCCCCTTGGGCGGTGGGTAGAAATAATCGTTCATGACCTTGAGAAAGTCCAGGTCGTAGTGTTCGAAGAACTCCAGGGCGATCTCGGCAAAGCGCTCCCCGCTCCCATGCTGAACCCCGAAGTGATACCACAGGGAAAAAGGAGGCCTCGCCACCTTGGCCCCGCTCAACACGGCGTCCACCAACTCCACCTTGTTCATGTCCCATCTCCTCGTCTTTCCGTCATCGAGGCGCCCGCCATGGACCGCGCCCGAGACGGGCAGCCGCCCTCGCGGCCCTACGGCTTGAAGAGGGCCCACTTCCCGCCCTGGACGGTGAGCTTGACCAATTCCTTGGCCGGATCGCGGCCATTGGCGTACGATATGGGTCCTGTGGCCCCCACGAACCCCCGCAGGGCCAGGAGGCCGTCCCGAAGCCTGGCCCGGTCCTCCACGCCAACCTGCTCCATGGCGGCCACGAGAAGACCGGCGGCGTCGTATGCCAGCGCCGCGAACTGATTCGGCTCCCTCTTGTATCGGGCCCTGTAGCGCCGGGTGAAGGTCTGGGCGGCCCGCCGGGGGTCCTTCCGGAAGTAGTGGGCGGAAATCAGGATGCCTTCTGCGGCCTCGCCGCCGAGTTCGAGGGTCTTGGCCGTGAAGAGAGAGCTGGCGGCCATGAACGTGGGTTTGAAGTGCAGGCGTTTGGCCTGGTTGAGGATGGCGGCCCCGTCGGCGTAAGACGTGGCGAGGTACACGAGATCGGGATTGGACTTCTTGAGCCTGGACAGGATGGGGGTGAAGTCCTTCTCGCCCTGGGTGAGTCCTTCCTCAGCCAGGATCTCCGCCCCCAGCCTCCGGGCCTCCTCCACGAACTGCCGGTTGGCGTCCATGCCCCAGTCGTCCGGGGCGAAGATGGTGGCGACCTTCTTCTTGCCCAGGCTCGTCACCGCCCAGCGGGCGTTGTGCTCGCCTTCGGCGGCCAGCGTCGCCGTCACCCGAAACATGAATTCGCCCTTCTTGGTCCAGTCGGGATGGGCGGCCGTGGGTGAGATCTGCACCATCTGCGCCTTCTCGAAGATGGGCGCCGCCGCCATGGTGCAGGAGCTGCTGAAGTCCCCGATCTGCGCGATGATCCCGGGATCGGCCACAAACCTCTCGGCGATGACCTTGGCCTCCTTGGCATCGCCCACGCTGTCGGCCACGACCAGCTCCAGCTTCTTCCCCCGGATGCCGCCGTTTCCATTGACGCGATCCAAGACCATCTCAACGGAGCGCCTGAAATCCGCCCCGTACGTCGCCCATTCGCCCGTCATGGGCGCAGACAGTCCCACCTTGACCACGTCTTCGGCGGCCGCCATCGATGCGATCTGTCCCCCCCCGGGGGACATCCCGGCGGCCAGACACGCAGCGGCGGCCACCCATCGCTTGAGGGCTTCCATGGACATGAAGTCAGCTTCCCGAGCCCGGAGGGGATCTTGGCGGGCGCTCCGGCGCCGCATCCCTCCCTGGAGCGGTCCTCCGGGCGGATCCGTCTCAAAGCTGCATGGATTCTATACTCCCCGGGACGGGCACGTCAAACGCCCCCGTGGGATGGCCGCGGATGCCGGGATCCGTGCCGGGGGGCAGGACCGTTTGTCCATGTTCAAGGCCTGGGGCAACAGGCCGCCTCCATCGGGCGGGGTCGCGGAGCGCTCCATGGCGCCCGCATTGCTCCCCCGGGGGGGGGCCTCAGGACAGGAATCGCCTCAACCGCTCCATGGCCTCGGCCAGCCGATCCGCGGGATGGGTCAGGGCGATTCGGAAATAGCCCTCCCCGTGCCTCCCGTACATGGAGCCCGGGATCATCCAGACCGCGATCTCATCCAGGGCCTTGAAGCAAAACTCCCTGGAGTTGACGAAGCCCTCGGGCACGCACGCCCAGACATAGAAGGTCGCCCTGGGACTTCCCAGTTGGATCCCCACGTCCTGAAGCGCCCCGACGATCACATCCCTTCGCTCCTGGTACATGGCGTTTCGCTCGGCCATGAACCCCGTGGGGCCGTTCAGCGCCGCCATGGCAGCCACCTGGAGAGGGTAGAACATCCCCCGGTCCGAGTGGGATTTCAGCTTGTTCATGGCGTCGATGATCTCCCGATTCCCCAGCATCATGCCCACCCGCCAGCCGCAGGAGTTGTACGCCTTGGACAGGGAGTTGAACTCCACCCCCACATCCTTGGCTCCCTCGAACTGGAGAAAGGTCGGGGCGCAGTACCCGTCGAAGCAGATCTCCGAATAGGGGTTGTCCGAGACCACGACCACCTCGTAGCGGCGGGCCCAGTCGATCAGCCGGGGATAAAACTCCGGCGGCGCGATGGCAGATGTGGGATTGTTGGGGTAGTTCACCCAGATCATCTTGGCCTGCCGGGCCACGGCCGGCGGGATGGCGTCCAGATCCGGGAGAAAGCCGTTCTCCCGCAGCAGCGGCACCGGTTCGACGATGCCGCCCGCGATGCGCGCCCCGGCCACATAGGCCGGGTAACACGGGTCGGGGACCAGAGCCGTATCGCCCGGGTCCAGGAGGCAGGAGTGGATGTGGAACAGGCCCTCCGCGGAACCCAGAAGCGGCAGCACCTCTGACTGCGCATCGCACAATACCCCGTACTGCCTCTCGTACCAGCCCGCAATGGCCTCCTTGAGAGGCACGGGAGAGTAAAAACTCGGATAGTGATGGCTGTCCGCCTCCAGACATGCTTGGGCCAGGACCTTCCGCTGCGCATCGGGCGGTATTACGTCGGGATCGCCCAGTCCCAGGTTGATGACGTCCCGGCCTTCCTCCCGCATTCGGGTCAGCACCAGGTTCATGGCGGTGCCCAGGTAAGGCTCGAAATGCTCCATCCGCTTGGCCAGCTTCATCCCGCTCCCCCCTGCGGTGTCCACAGATCCCACCGACCCCGTCCGCGGCTCCCCGCTAGAGACCCTCGTCCTCGTACACGTTGGCGATGCAGCACAGGAAGGTGGCCTTCTCCGTCTCGCTCATGTTCACCATGCTGTGAGGCTCCATGCTCGGCACGTAGATGTAGTCGTTGGGCCCCACGACCCTCTCCATGACGACCTGGTCGGTCTTTGGATCGTGGCACATGCAGCGGATCTGGCCACTCATGATGTACATGGTCTGGTGGTAGAAGTGATTGTGGATGGGGATCTCCCCCTGGGGTCCCATGGTGAAGAACCGGAGGCCGTAGTCGGGGGCGTCCTTTGGTCCGGCCTGGGACAGCCAGCGGATCCAGACGTCCCTCACGGGAAGCTTCTTCCCCTTGTACGGAAAGGTCTCGATCTTGGTGTCCTTCCTGTCCTCGACGTTGACGACTTCCATACGTCCTCCTTTTGGGCTCAGGCGTCTTCTCCCGTTACAGGAGCTGCATCTTGATGCGGTCGATGAAATACTGCACGTGCGCCTCCACCAGCCTCGCGGCTCGCTCCCCGTCCCGCCTGCGCAGGGCGTCGTGGATCGCCCGCAGCTGCCCCACGATGTCCCCCACCGGGATCATCTCGCTCAAGGAGGAGCCCCACAGGCGGGCGCAGCGGCTGTGAAGGTTCTCCAGGAATTCCTGAAGGATGCGGTTTTGCGCGGCCCGATGGATGATCTGGTGAAAGCGGGCGTCAATCTCGATGAGGGCGCGATGTCCACCCCCCTGCAGAAGGCCGTCGGCCTCCCCGATGATCGCCTTGAGCTCATCGAGCTTGTCCGCGGTGATCCGCCGTGCGGCCAGGGCCCCGGCCAACGCCTCGAGCTTGATCTTCACCTCGAAGGCGCAGCGGATCTCGTTGATGTCGATGGCCGCCACGTACGTCCCGAAACGCGGGATGACCGTCACCAGCTTCAACTCCTCCAGCTTGCGGATGGCCTCCCGAAGCGGGGTCCGACTCACCCCGAATTCCTGGCAAAGATCCTTCTCCGAGAGGCCCGCCTCGGGGGGGTAGTCCATGTACACGATCCGATCCCTCAGGGTCTCGAAGATCCTGTCACGCAGGGCCTCTTTGACGTAAACCATTGTTATTCCAATGATATTTTTATAGTATTTCTTGTAAATGTCACAAATCCCGCTCTTGTTACCATCGGAGAACGTCCATGTCAAGGAAAAACTCCCCGCGGCGCGGATTGCCTCTTGAAAGACCCGAGGGGCGGCGTACTCTCACAGTATGGTTTGGGTCCAATCGAGTCTCTTGACGGGGGTGAGATCCATGAACGCGCGCACAAGCCATCACCTGCGGCTGCAGGAGTATTGCGACTGCTACCTGGAGACGGACTTCAAGAAGGAATTGGATGCCATCGGCAAGTGGGGCGTATCCGCCGACGTCACCGGGGATCCCCAGGAGGTGGCCCTCAAGTTCCTCGGGCTTGCCATTCTGTACGGAATGAAGGAGAATGCCGGGAGGATTTCCCTGAGCAAAGGCGAGGGTGGCGTGCAGTTCAACGTGGAGGCCGCAGGCAAGTACAGGCTGCCGGCCCCGTCGGAAGCGCTGGTGGATCAGGCCTTCAAAGCCATGCGGTCCATCACCCACCTGGAGGGCGAACCGGCCAGCGAACCGCTCTCCCTGGGGTTGAGAAACGACCGGCTGGAGCTGGGGATCGGGTTCGACAGAGCGGGAGGGCGGGAGGTCCTCACCATTTCCTTTCCCCGAAGTTGACCGGCCGCAACAGGCTCCCTGCCCGCCGGCAGGGACCGGATCGACGTCCCTGGGGGCGGCGACCGGACAATCAGCGAGGAAAAAGGAGGAAGGGCAGATGGCCAGCAAGAAGATGCCGCATTCGGGACACGACAAGCACCTGTGCTACCTTCAGAACGTGGGATATGTGGACGCCCACCTGGACGAGTACAAGGAGCTGGTCAAGAAGCCCAAGTTCCTCTGCAAGGGGTGTGGCCGCGCGGCAGCCAGCGACGCCAACCTTTGCAAGCCTGAGAAGCTCTAGCCGCTGCGTTCTCCCGGCGGGTCGGGGGGATGCCTCCATCTTGCGGTAGGACACCCCCCCATCCGCCTTTGCCCACGTCGACCGCACCCGGGCCCCCGGGGGTGCGCAGGACGGCATTCGTCTGTCATCCCGTCTCTCCGGCATGGAGAAGGGCCGCAGCCCTTCGGGCAAGGTTCCTCGCCTCCGGGTCGCCGCAGGTGCCGTACCGGTCCAAGATCTCCTGCGCGCCCAGGGCCTTCAAGAGCGCCGGCCGTTCCCGGGCCAGGCGGCCCACCGCCCACAGGGCCCCTCGCTGCAAGGGCGGAAACTCCAGGAGGTTTCCCTCTTCCCTCAGGTACGACACCAGGATGGGCGCGAACTCCCGTGCCAATCCCTCGTGCCGGGCCAAGACCTCTCCCATGGCCTCGGGCGCCCCCCACCCCACGGCGCCGGACTCGTGGTTGAGGCTCCACATGAGGCGTCGCACCACGTCCCGGCCCGCCTCGAGGTCCTCGTCGGCCAGGCGGGCGGCCAGGGCACCCAGGGCGCGGACCGCCCCCCACTTGACTTCCGGGTCCCCGCTGCACAGGAAGGAGAGCAGGGGAGCAACGGCCGCCCTGGGCAACACTCCCATCACCGTCGCCGTGTCCGGATCGAAACCGGGGGAGCGGATGAGTTCCCGGAGCCGGGCCCGCAGGGCGGGGCCGGTCAGACCCTCTCGTTGACGGCCGCGCCGACCTTTCGCCCCAGTTCCACGCACCGGACCAGATCCTCCTCGGTGGGCACGAACCGCACCTTGATACCGGGGTCCACGATCTCCACCTTCATCTGCTCCAGACTGTCCAGGACCATCTTCATGCCCTCGCCGCTCCACCCGAAGGAACCGAAGGCCGTGCCGATCTTGCCTGCAGGCTTCAACCCCCTCAGGTAATGGAGCATGTCTGCCACGCTGGGCAGCATGCCGTTGTTGAGGGTGGGCGACCCGAAGACCAACGCCTTGGCGTCCAGGATCTGGGTCATGACGTCGCTTCGATGGGTGGCCTTCAGGTCCATGACCTGAACGCTCACCCCTTGCTGGGTCAGGCCGTCTGCAATGGCATCGGCCATCTTCTTGGTGCTCTGCCACATGGTGTCGTAGACCACCAGGGCCTTCCTCCCGGAAACCTGCCTGCTCCAAGAGTCGTAGGCCTCCAGGATCTTGCCCGGAGCGGATCGCCAGATGAGCCCATGGTCCGGGGCGATCATGTCGATGGGGAGGTTCATCTCCTTCACGCTGGACAGGAGCTTCTGCACCAGAGGGGAGTACAGCAGCAGGATATTGGCGTAGTACTTGGCCGCATGGGCCATGAGTTCTCCCGGATCCACCTCGTCCTCGAACCTCTCGCTGGTGGCCCAGTGCTGGCCGAAGGCGTCGCTGGAGATGAGCAGTCGGTCCTCCTGGAGATAGGAAAACATGCTGTCAGGCCAGTGGAGCATGCGGGTCTCCAGGAAGCGCACCGTGCGCCTTCCCAGGCTCAAGCTCTGGCCGCTTTCCACCACCTCGTAAGGCCAGTCTTCCCGGTGGTAGTGGTCCAGGAGTGCCTGCTTGCCCCGGGAGGAGCAGATGATCTTCTCGGGCCTGCAGATCTCGACGATGTCGGGGACGCAGCTCGAGTGGTCCATCTCCACGTGGTTGACCACCAGGTAGTCGACCTTCCCCGGATCGACGACCTGGGCGATGTGGCGAAGCAGATCGGCCTTGAACGGCCGCTTCACCGTATCGAACAGGGTCACCTTGTCATCCAGGACCAGAAAGGCATTGTACGTGGTTCCCTTGTACGTCGAATAACCGTGGAAGTCCCGGATGTTCCAGTCCACGGCCCCCACCCAGAAGATGTCCCTCTTCAGCTCCACGTTGTGCATCGTTCACCTCCTTTTCATCGTTCACCATGGCACGAACTGGGAAAACCGCTGCCGGCGTGCGGAAACAGTCGTCGGCATCCCCAGGACGGGAACCGCTCCAGCTCCGACGGCACTTTCCACTACACCGGGTGCGGGGACGTCGTGTCAAGTACGTGTCCCGTGGCCGCACCCCGGGGTCCCGACAGAACGCCCTCCAATTCGGCGGGATCGGCCACCGGACGGTCACAGGCCTGCCCCTGGCACACGAAGGCCGTTGCCCGCCCGTGCAGGGGTTCCAGCGGCCGGACAAAAGGGGCAAGGGCGGCCAGCCGCTCGCCTTGGGCCCCGCTGCCCCGAAACAGGAGGACTCGCCTGGGCAAGAACCTCCGATGAACCGCCGCCACCAGGGCCCGGGCCCCCGGCTCGCGAGCGTCTCCGGCCACCACGATCTCCTGGACCGGCCCCAGCATGAAGTCGACGGCCTGGAGAAACTGGGTGTGCGCCATGGGGGCCTGACGGACGCTCTCGATGAAGGCCCGGACCAACTGCTCCGCCTTGGTCTCCAGATCCGGGCGACCCGTCATCCGCCCCAATCTCAGCAAGTTCAGGGCGGCCACGGAGTTGCCCGAAGGCAGGGCACCGTCGTAGGCCTCCTTGGACCGCGCGATGAGGGCCTCGTTCTGCGTCCCCATGAAGAAGAGCCCCCCGCGCTCCTCGTCCCAGAAGAGCTCGAGCATGGCGCTGTTGATGCGCAGGGCCTCCTCCAGCCAGCGGACGTCCAGGTCCGCTTCGTAGAGCTCGATGAGCCCCCAGACCAGAAACGCGTAGTCCTCCAGGAACCCGGCATGGGCGGCCTCGCCCTGTCGATGCCTCCGGAGGAGGCGTCCGTTGGAAGCGCTCAAACGGGACAGAAGGAACTCGGCCGCCCTTCGCGCCGCCGCCGCGTACGACGGCTCACCCAACGCCTGGGCGGCCTTGGACAGGGCCGCGATCATCAGGCCGTTCCAGGCCGTGAGCACCTTGTCGTCCTTGAGGGGACGGATGCGCGCCTCCCTCGCGGCGAAGAGGCGCCCCCGGGCGTCCTCCAGGCGGTTGGCCAGTTCGTCCTCCCCCAGGCCCGAGAGGTGGGCCATGCCCCCGTATTCCATGGGGGTGTGGGGGATGCTCCATCCCTCCTCGAAATTCCCCGGCTCCGCCACGTCGTGCAGCCGGCAGTACAGCTCCCCCAAACCTTCCCCCAGCACCTCCCGGACCTGGCCGGGCCGCCACACGTAGAAACGCCCCTCTCTCCCCTCGCTGTCCGCGTCCTCGGCCGAGAAGAACGCACCGTCCTCAGACCGCATGTCCCGGAGCACATAGGCGAGGATCTCCCGGGCGACCCGTCCGTGGAAGGCCTTGCCCGTTGCCTGGAACGCCTCGGTGTAGGCCATGGCCAGGAGGGCCTGATCGTACAGCATCTTCTCGAAGTGGGGGACCAGCCACCGCTCGTCCACCGAATAGCGGTGGAAACCGAACCCCACGTGGTCGAAGATACCGCCCCTTCGCATGGCTTCCAGGGTCTTCTCCACCATCTCCAGGGCAAAGGCGTCTCCGGTGCGGTGGTGCCATCTCAACAGGAAGGTCAGCTGGTGGGGGGTTGGGAACTTGGGGGCCTGGCCGAAGCCGCCCCAGCGCGTGTCGAAGCTCCGGGCCAACTGCTCGAAGCCGCGGCGAAGGATCCCCTCGTCCAGGGCGCCGTCGCCGCTCGGGTGGTCGGCCCTGGGCTGGATGGCCTGGGTGATCTGCTCTGCGGCGTTGAGCAGCCGCTGCCGATCGGTCCGCCAAAGGTGGGCGATGTGAACGAGGAGGTCCGTGAACCCGGACATGCCCATGCGGCGCGTCTTGGGGAAGTAGGTCCCCGAGAAGAAGGGCTTGCCCTCGGGGGTCATGAAGATGGACAGAGGCCATCCCCCCCTCCCCGTGAGGGCCTGACACACGGTCATGTACACATGGTCCACGTCCGGCCGCTCCTCCCGGTCCACCTTGATGGAGACGAAGGACTGGTTGAGCAGCCGGGCCACATCCTCGTCTTCGAAGGACTCGTGGGCCATGACGTGGCACCAGTGGCAGGTGGCGTACCCGATGGACAGAAAGATGGGCTTGTCCTGGACCCGGGCCATCTCCATGGCCTCGGGGCCCCAGGCATGCCAGTCCACCGGGTTGTACGCGTGCTGCAGGAGGTACGGGCTCTTGTCGTGAATCAGCCGATTGGGCCTGCGTTCGGGGGCCCCTTGGGCAACGTCCATGGCTCTCCTCCGCGCGGCGGGCCTTCGAGTCTCGAGCACCCTGTGCCCGGCCCACCTCTCATCGAGCTTTCACCTTACAATCTAGCCCGCCGCATCGCCCAGGCAACGCCCCCTCAGGCCGCAGGCCCGAAGAACTTCTTTCCGATGCCGCACAAGGGGCACTTCCAGTGCTCGGGCAAGTCTGCGAACGGCGTTCCCGGAGGGATCTTCCCCTTCTTGTCCCCTCGCTTCGGGTCATAGATGTAACCACAGCTGGCCCCCGGGCACTGGTATTTCTGATCGGCTCCTGGCATGGAGTCTCCTCCCCTGGCCCACAATCCGTGAAGAGGCATGCCCCACACCCCCGCCACAGAGGGAGATGTGGGGCATGCGGTGGAATTCCCGGCGGGTCGTGGACCCCAACGAACCCGCATCAATCTCCAGGCGCCGCCGCAGGGGCCGGCGCAGTGAAGGTCCTTCTCCCCAACTCCTGATCGAGCAGGAACAGGCTGGCCGGATGGTCGGCGATGAGCCTGAGCTTCTGAACCACCTCGGCGGCCGAGGCTTCCTCCTCCACCTGCTCGGTCACGAACCACTGCAGAAAGATGTGGGTGGCGTGATCCCTTTCCTTGAGGGCAAGATCCACGAGGTCGTTGATCCGCGCCGTGACCTTCTCCTCGTGTCCCAGGGCGTCCTCAAAGGCCGCCAGAGGCGACGTCCACTGGGTCTCCGGCCCCTTGACGGGCTGGAGTCGGACGCGGCCGCCCCGCTCGTTGATGAAGTTGAAGAACTTGTCCGCGTGGGTCAGCTCCTCCAGGGCCTGGACCTTCATCCAGTTGGCGAACCCCGGCAGGGTGACGGAGTGGAAGAACGCGGACATGGACAGGTAGAGATACGAGGAGAACAGCTCCCAGTTGAGCTGTTCGTTCAGGGCCTTCTGCATCTTGCCGCTCAGCATGGGCTATCCCTTCCAGAGGCCGTGGAGGTTGCAGTACTCCCGGGCCACAACCCCCCCGTCCGCCACTTGGAAGACCGCCTCCGGGGCGTCTCCGGGCTTGAGGAACTGGCGGTAGGCCTTGCCGCCGGCCAGGACCTCCACCCACTCGATGTAGTGCTTCTCCTCCATGGGATGGGGCACGCTGCCCACCTTCACCTTGATGCCGCCCGCCGCCTTCTCCACCACGGGCACGTGCTTCTCCTTGGCCGCGTCCACGGTGTTCTCCTTGTATAGCTTCATGTTCTGGCCGCAGCAGACCAGGGCCCCGACCCCACCGTGGAGCACTTCCACCATGTTGCCGCACACCTCGCACTTGTAAATCTCGAGCTTCTCTGCCATGAACTCACCTCCTTGGGGATTTGGCTCGATGAGACCCATCTCATCGAAAATGGCACGCTGTTCAAACGAGCTTCTTCACGGCCGCCAGGACCGCCTCATAGTCGGGCTCACGGGTCATCTCGTTGACCACCTGGCTGTACCGCAGGATCCCGTCGCGGTCGACTACGAAGAGCGCCCGGGCCAGCAAGCGCAACTCCTTGATCAGCACGCCGTAGTTGACACCGAAGGAAGCATCCCGATGGTCCGACAGCGTCCGGACCCGCGTCACGCCAGCCGCGCCGCACCATCGCTTCTGGGCGAAGGGCAGGTCCATGCTGATGGTCAGGATCTCCACCTGGGGCCCCAGCTTGGCGGCCTCGTCGTTGAAGCGCCGCGTCTCCATATCGCACACGGGCGTGTCCAGAGACGGGACGGTCAGCAGGATACAGACCTTTCCTCGGAAGGCGCTCAGGCCCACGGGCGCCATCCCGTTGTCGATGACCTGGAAATCAGGCGCCGGAGCGCCGAGCCGGGCTTCGTCCCCCACCAAGGTCAGGGGGTTCCCCTGGAACGTGACCACGCCTTGTCTCTCTTTCATGTCTCCCCCTCCCTGTGCCGCACTCGGGGCATGCTCAGTAGTTCTCGCCCAAGAGCTCGTAGTATGCCTTGGGATGGGCACAGGCCGGGCAGGAATCCGGCGCCTCGGGCCCCTCGTGCAGATATCCGCAGTTGCGGCATCGCCAGACCACCTTCTGATCGCGCTTGAAGACCCGCTCCCTTTCGATATTGGCCGCCAGGGCGCGGTAGCGCTTCTCGTGCTGCTTTTCCGCCACCGACACGGCGTCGAACAGGTTGCCCACGTCTTGAAAGCCCTCTTTCCTGGCCACCTCGGCAAAGCCCGGGTACAGGCGGGTGTGCTCCTCGTTCTCGCCGGCCGCAGCCGCCAGTAGGTTCTCCAGTGTGGTCCCCACCTTCCCTGCCGGGAAGCCGGCCATGATCTCCACATCCCCCCCCGGAAGAAAGCTGAAAAACCGCTTGGCGTGCTCCTTCTCCTGGTTGGCCGTCTCCTCGAAGATCCAGGCGATCTGGTCGTAGCCGTCCTTCCTGGCCTGGCTGGAGAAGTACGTGTACCGGTTGCGGGCCTGGGACTCCCCCGCAAACGCCTTGAGCAGGTTCTGCTCCGTCTGAGTTCCCTTCAACGCCATCGTTTCCCTCCTTTGATCTATGATTGGGTGACGTCCGTCTTCCCGCCGCAGCGCGGACAGATCACCGTGAACTCCAGCCGGTGTCCCAGGACCCGGTAGCCCAGGGCCTCTCTGAGCGCCTGGGCCACTTGAGGCATGGGCGCCACGGGCGCGTCCTCCACCCGCCCGCACCGAACGCAGCGCATGTGGTAGTGATCGGTGATCGTCCCGTCGAACCGCTTCTGGTTCCCCGCCACTTCCAACTTCTGCACCAGACCGCTTTCCGCCAGGATCTCCAAGTTGCGGTAGACCGTCCCCAGGCTGATGCGGGGCATGCGCTTGCGCACCAGCCGGTGGAGCTCGTCGGCCGTGGGATGAGACGCGCAACGGGTCAGCTCATCCAGGATGACCTGCCTCTGGCGGGTCATGATCAGATTGTTGGAGCTATGCATCTGCGTCCCATGAATAGGAATTATTCCTATTTTAACCCGTTTGCGGGCCCGGTCAAGGGGTGAGGGTGAGGTGGGTCGCCACAGTCGGACGGGCGTCAGCCCCTTGGAAGGTGGCAGGGGCCCCCGAGGAGTTGAAAGACCTCCACCTCCTCAGAGACGTTCTTGAGGGCGAACTTTCCCAGGGAAGCCAGCGGGAATTGTGGTTCATCCGGCAAATGAGTACGCTTGTTGATGGAGATGGTAAAGCCTGAGTTTG
>CAZEPJ010000086.1:0-15807 GCA_964514105.1 uncultured Desulfarculaceae bacterium
ATGCCCCTCCCCGTGAAAGGGCGACCGTGAAAGGTCCCGGCGGATCGACTCCAACAGCTACCCATCCGACCAGCGGGGCTGGGGACCCCGTCTGCGACCAAGCCCCATGGGTTCTTTCCGACTCCGGCGAAACGACGAGCGAGCAAATCCCACCACATCACAGATCCCCTTCACGCCGTGGCGCCTGGCCGTCACGGGAAAAACCGCAGCGCTAATCTTCTCGAGACCGGGGGCAGCTTACGAACTTGAAAGGAAATGGAGCAAGCCAATCAAAGATTGGGCTCACAATCTACTCACAGCTTGTCGTCCGCTTGGAGGACAGGCTGCCATGAGAAAAAGGGTTTACACAGTTGGGGAGACAGTCCACTTTTGGACCTTAGCCCCTTCGTCCTGGAGCATATCCGCCACGTCACGCTGATAGCTCTCCCAGCCGAAGGGTTCCTCCCACGCATACGGCAGGTCAACGATTCGGCCCGGTACGCGGGCCGAGGCCAGGACCTGGAGGGCATACTTCAGGATGCCTCTCTGCCCTTGCAGGTCCCCTGGCCTTCCGCACTGTCTGCCCAGGGGGAAATCCACGAAAACCGACCGGGGCGCTTTCACCCGGTCCATCATGTCCCTGCACGAGCCGATGTATACGGTGGGGATGCCGGCCTCCTCGATGCTGCGCGCGATCAGTCCCACGGACTGATGGTCGAGAGGTCAGGCGGCCACCAGGAGCGCACCATCGGCCCCTCCTCTTCTGAGCACGTCCACGATCTTCGGAGCGGTCTCCTGTTGCAGGGCGGTGCGCTTGTACAGCCGCCCCATGCCCAGGGTGACGGCCACGGGAGCCAGCCGGCCGATGACGCACGTCCGTTCCAGATCCTCGAGCCGCCAGAGGGGAAAGACGCAGTTGAGGTCCTGGAGGGCGTCGCGGTGATCGAAGTAATTGTGGTGGAGCTTGAGCCGCTCCCGAGGGGTGTCCCTGGGGATCTCCCGGAAACTCAGGTCATTGACCGCCCAGGGGTCGAAAGGCTCCTGATCGTCGCGGAAAATGCCGGCAGAGCTGATCAGCCCGATACAGCTCTCCTTGAGGGGTTTGCCGAACGGCGCCCAGGGAGCCGAGTCGAACTCGGACCACCGATAGGGAGGAAACCCCTGGCTCTGGTACATCTCGTCGAGATGTCTCACGTATTCGATGGGAGGCATGGCAAACCCCTTCCTTGCAGTCGGATTGGTTGTAGCCGCGGCGCTTCGTCGCCGCGCCATTCCACGCCGACGAAGCGGCGTGCCTGCATTGGCAGGCGGCTACAGCCCCATCTCCCGGGCCACCCGTTCCCGATGGAAATCCGCGTCCCCGAAGGCCAGCTCCGCAGCCTTGGCCCGCTTGAAGTAGAGCTGCAGGTCGTGCTCCTCCATGAATCCCATGCCGCCCATGACCTGGTGCCCCAATGCCACGATCTGCCGGTACGCCTCGCTCACCCACGCCTTGCACATGGCGGCCTCCAGGTCGAAGGAAAGTCCTTGGGCGATGCGCCAGCAAGCCTGATGGGTCATGAAGCGGGCCGTGTCCACAAAGGTGAGCATGTTGGCGCAGTGGTGCTGGACGGCCTGGAAGTACCCCACGGGCCGGCCAAACTGCACCCGCTCCTTGACGTGGGCCACCGCCAGCTCCAGCACTCTTTGGGCGCCCCCGCACATCTCCGCGCACTTGGCCACGGCCGCCTTCTTCAAGAGGCTGTGGAGAATGGGCCACGCCTCTCCAGGTTCGCCCAGCAGATTCTCCCTGGACACCGCAACCCCATCCAGGGAGAGCTCGAACTGCTTGTCCCCGGCCATGGTGCGGAGCGGCTGGATCGCCATCCCCGGATCCTTGGGGTCCAGGAGAAAGAGGCTCACCCCCTCTTCAGGAGCACCCGACGGATGCCCGGTGCGGGCCGCGCAGATGACGGTCTGGGCCACGTGGGCATCGGGAACGAACAGCTTGGTCCCCGAAAGGACGAACCCATCGCCCCGTGCGGCGGCTTCCAGGGCGATGCCGTCGGCGCTGTACCTCCCGCTGGCCTCGGTCCACGCCACGGTCACGACGCGCTCGCCCGAGGCGATCCCCGGGAGGAGGGCGGCCTTCTGCGTCTCCGTGCCCGCCTCCAGAATGGCCAGGGCCCCCAGGACCGACGATGCGAAAAAGGGACCGGGCGCGCAGGCGTATCCCATCTCCGAAAGGAGCACGGCCAGCTCCACGAAGCCCCCGCCGCATCCCCCGTGGTCCTCGGGGATCAGGATGCCGGTCCAGCCCAGCTCGGCCATCTGCCGCCACAGGCGTTCGGGACACCCCCCCTCGTCCTCGGCCATCTGACGGACCAGGGCCGTGGGGCATTCCTTGGTGAAGAAAGTGCGGGCGGCGTCCTTGAGGATCTGCTGCTCCTGAGTAAGGTCATAGTTCATGATTCCGTCTCTCTTGTCTGGGTGCTTCTTGGGTATTCCGGACGCAACCCCATCTCCCCGCTGTTGCCCCGTCGGAAGGGGAGGGAAAAGGGCGGGATCGCGCCCCATCAAACCCGTTTCTCCTCCAACGGTCGGGTCCTCGGCCGAGCAAGGCGAGCGCTCCTTTCTCACTTGTGGGGGAGCCCCAGGCCCCGGATGGCGATGATGTTGCGCTGGATCTCCGAGGTCCCGGCGTAGATGGTCTCCACCACGCTCCAGCGGTGGTGGTGCTCCACCTTGCCAGCCAGGGGGGCCCACCTGGACCCGGCCTTGAGCTGGCTGCGCAGTCCCAGGACCTCCATTCCGGTGCGAGTGATCCTCTGGGCCACCTCGGTGGCGAATAGCTTCTGCATGGACGACTGGTAGTTGGGGATCGCCCCCTTGTCCAGCATGTGCGGGAGCTGGTAGTAGAGCAGCTTGGTCACCTCCAGTTCAATGGCCATCTGAGCCAGTTTCTGCCGGATGAGGGGATCCCTGGACAGGGGCCCGCCCACCGTCTGCGTCTCCCGGGCATACGCCACGATCTCCTCGAAGAGCCGCCGATACGCCCCTGGGGGGAACATGCGCTCAAAGTCCAGGGCCGCCATGAGGTAATAGAAGCCCCTGTTCTTCTCCCCCACCAGGTTCTCCTTGGGCACCACCACGTCGTCGTAGTAGACCTCGTTGGTGCGCCATCCCGCCATGGTGATGAGGGGCCGGATGGTGATCCCCGGGCTCTTGAGGTCCACGATCATCATGGAGACCCCCTTGTGCCGCGAGGCACCGGGGTCCGTGCGGGCGGCCAGCCAGTGGCAGTCAGCCACGTGGCTGTGGGTGTTGAAGGTCTTCTGGCCGTTGACCAGGAAGTGATCGCCCCGGTCCTCGGCCCGCATGCTCAGGGCGGAGAGGTCCGAGCCCGCCTGGGGCTCGGTGTAGCCCAGGGCGAACTCCACCTCTCCCCGGGCGATGGGCACAAGCCACCGTCTCTTGAGATCCTCGCTCCCCACGTGGAGGATGATGGGGCCCGCCATGTGGGCGGCCACGAAGACGCAGGGGACCATGCCGTAGGCCATCTCGTCCCGGATCATGTAGGTCACCGTGGCCGAGGCCCCCAGCCCCCCGTATTCTGCGGGCCAGTTGGGCGTGAGCCAGCCCCTGGCCGCCAGCTTCTGGACGAACTGTCGGCCCAGGGGTCCGCCGTAGATCATCCCCAGCTCCCGTGTCTCCTCCAGCATCTCGGGGGTGGCTTCCTGGGCGATGAACCCTTGCACCTCCCGGCGCAGCCTCTCTTCCTCCGGCGACAACTGGAAATCCATGGTTCGCGCCTCCGTAATCCAGGCCTCCGTTGGTCTTTGTGCTGGCGGGGCCGGACTCTACCGCTTCACGATGACCGAGGAGGCGTTGCCCTGCAGGCCGAAGTTGATGGTGAGGCCCACCCTGGCCCCCTCCACCTGTCTCGGCCCTGCCTCCCCGCGCACCTGCCAGACCAATTCGCACACCTGGGCGATGGCCTGGGCCGGGACCGCCTCCCCGAAGCAGGCCAATCCCCCGCTGGGGTTCACGGGGATGCGCCCACCGATGGTCGTCTCCCCATCGCGGAGGAGCCGCTCGGCCTCCCCGGGCGGGCACAGGCCGATGAAGTCGTACCAGTCCAGTTCATAGGCCGTGCTCAGGTCGTAGACCTCCGCCAGGTCCAGGTCTTCCGGACCGACGCCCGCCTCCTCGTAAGCCCGCCTGGCCACGTGCTCATGATACCGCAGTTCGGGCCACCCGGAACTGGACGTGGAGTCCGTGCTGATCCTCGGGATATTGATGATCGCATCGGGGTAGCGGGGGCTCACCGTGGAGATGGCGGCGATGGTCACGGGTCGGCTCGTGCGCCTGCGGGCGAAGGCCAGGCTGGACAGGACCACGGCCGCCGCGCCGTCGCTGGTGGCGCACAGGTCATAGAGCCTGAGGGGGTATGCCACCATGGGGGACTTGAGGACCTCCTCCACCGTCAATTCCCTTCGGAAGCGCGCGTGGGGGTTGTGAAGGCCGTGGCGGCTGTTCTTGACCTTGACCCGCGCCAGGTCCTCTTGCGTGGTCCCGTGCTCGTGCATCCGCCGCATGGCGTACAGGGCGAAGTACGTGGGGTTCGTCACCCCCATCCGGAAGCGCAGGTCGTCCAGGTCCTGAGGGTCCCTGGACGCCGGCGGGGCGAAAAAACCCTTGGGCGCCCAATCCGCTCCCATGCACAGGGCCACGTCGCAAAGCCCGGCCAGGATACGGCTTCGCGCCACATCCATGGCGTACGCCCCCGTGGCGCAGGCGTTGAAGCTGGTGATGGCGGGGATGCCGGTCCAGCCCATCTCCCCGGCCAGGGTGGAGCCGGCCAGGAGTCCCGGTGTGCCGGAATAGATGGTGGCCCCGGCCGCCACGAACTGGACGTCCCTCCAGTCCAAAGCCGCGTCTGCCAGGGCGTTGGTCGCTGCCGCGCGGGCGTACTCGATGAAGCTCCGCTCGGGCCACTTGCCCCACGGGTGCATGCCCACGCCCAGGACCGCGACCTCGTTCATCCCCCCTCCCCGATGGTCCGCGGTCCCGCCCCTGCGGGCCTCCACTTCCAGACGATGACCTCTGCGCCCGCCGGATCCGTGTGCAGCGGCTCGACCACCAGCTCCATCTCCATGCCCACCCGAAGCGCCCCGGGGTCGCAGCCCCGGGCCACCTGCCCCAGGACCATGAGTCCATGGTCCAGGAGTTCCACCACGGCCACGGCATAGGGCGCAAAGGGCTCGGGAGGGACGTACGGGGGCGGCGGCTGGTAGTGGTTGATGGTCCAGGACCAGAGCCGGCCCCGAGGGCTCAGGCCGACCTCCTCCAACTCCCCCCCGCCGCAATCGGGGTTGCGGCAGGCCCCGGCCCTCGGGAAAAAGGCGTCCCCACAGGCCCGGCATCTGTTTCCCAGCAGGCGCGGTTCATGGGCATCGAGGGTGAACCACCCGTGGACCAGGGGCACCTGCCGGCGTTCCTGGGGCGCCATCATGAGATCCTCTCGCCCGACGGCCGGGGAAACGGGGAAACGACGCACACGGCGAAGGGGGGCGGGTCTCCGAGGCCCGCCCCCACTGCGCCGCGATCTCACTTCCGGAAGTCAAGGGCCTCGGCGATCTTCACCCACTTGTCGTTCTTCACCTGGAACATGAGGACGTTGAACGCCCCTTGATGGTTGTCCTTGGTGAAGGTGATGGGGGCCCCGCCGAAGACGTCGTCCTTCACGGTCCCCATGGTGTCCATGACGTCGATGAGCTTCTCGCGGGTCAGGTCCTTGCCCACCTTCTGGACCGCAAGACAGAAGTGATGGAGTCCCCAATACCCCGCGGTTGTGGGAAGATCAGGGGGTTTGCCGAACCAGTCCACGTGCCGCTTGTACCACGTGCGGACGCTTTCCAGGGGGCTGTCGGGATAGGGGTACTCCGTCTGGCCGGTGCAGTAGAGCCCATCGGCCGAGGAGCCGGCGTCCTTGAGAATGTTGAGGACCATCTGCTGGTACGCCGGGGTCATGCCGCCCATCTCCACGTTCCACCCCATCTTCTTGGCCTCCCGCCACGCACCCACGGTCTCCCGGATCACCGTGGCCAGGACCACGAAGTCCACGTCGGCCTTCCGCAGGTTGGCGATCTGGGAGCTGAACTCCGTGGCCCCCCGCTTGTACGACTCGGCCGCGGTCAGTTTCAGCTTGTGGACCTCCAGCTGGTCCTCCACCCCCTTCTTCATGATGGCGCCCATCTCGTCGTCCTGGTACAACAGTCCGAATTTCTTGTACTTCTTGTTCTCCACCATATACTTGATCAGACAGCGGGCCTGGTCGTAATAGGGCACGAACCCCAGGTAGCTGTACCGGTCATGGGGCTCGAAGAAGCCCGAGGCCGCGGTCAGAGGGTACATCTGGGGGATCTTCTTGCCCGAGATGATGGGTTTGGTGGCCAGGGCCGTGGGGCTCCCCATGTTCCCCACGAAGGCGAAGACCTTGTCGCTGGCGATCATCTTGTTGGTCACCATGATGGCCTTCTTGGGGTCGTACGAGCTGTCCTCGATGACCAACCGGATCTTCCTGCCGTGGATTCCGCCGGCCTCGTTGACCTCGCGGGCCTTCATCTCCAGGCCCATCTTCACCTGGACGCCCCACCCCATGATGGGGCCGCTCAGGTCCTGGTGGGATCCGACGACGATCTCGGTGTCGGTCACCCCCTCTTCGCCCCATGCTGGCATTCCCCCAGGAACGCCCAGAGTCAGGGCCACCAGAGCGATGAACAGCGTCCTCTTCATGGTTGACCTCCTTGGTTGAGTTGTGAGTGCCTCAAAAGCGCCTAGAGTTGAGAGTGCCTCGAGTTGAATCCCAAGACGCGGCGTATGTCTCCAGCGTGATTGGAACGCCTTTCAACTCCAGGCACCGTCTTTCCCAACTCTGGCCACTCCGGACTCCAGGCACTTGCGTTTCACGAACTCTAGGCACTGCCCCTGTACATCCCCTCGATCAGCTCCTTGAACCGCTCGCTGACGAACTTGCGCTTGAGCTTCATGGTGGGGGTGATCTCGTCGTCGTCGGTGGTGAGCTTGATGTCGATCAGCCGGAATTGCTTGATCGTCTCCACCCGGGCAAACTGCCGGTTGACGACCTCCACCTCGTTGTCTATGAGCTTGATGATCTCCGGGGCGCGGGTCAGGCTCGCGTAGGTCGTGAAGGGGATCCGGTTGTCCTGGGCATACTTCATCACGTTCTCCTCGTCGATCATGATGAGGGCCGTGAGGTACCTTCGCCCGTCCCCGATGACAACCGCATCGTTGATGTAGGGGCTGAACTTGAGCTGGTTCTCGATCTCCGAGGGGGTGATGTTCTTTCCCCCCGATGTGATGATGATGTCCTTCTTTCGGTCCGTGATGACGAGGTGCCCGTCCTCGTCCAACCTCCCCACGTCCCCCGTATGGAGCCACCCGTCCACGATGGCCTCCCGGGTCTTTTCGGGGTCATTGTAATAGCCCATGAAGACGTGGGGTCCCCGGATCAGGATCTCCCCGTCTTCGGCGATGCGGACCTCGGCCCTTGGGAGAGGCCTTCCCACCGTTCCGAACTTGACGTCGCCCTGGTAGTGGATGGTGGTGGGCCCGCAGTTCTCGGTCTGGCCGTACACCTCCCGCATGTCCAGGCCCAGGGCATGGTAAAACCGCAGGATATCAGGAGAGATGGGGGCGGCTCCGGAAAGCAGATATCTCGCCCGGTTCAGGCCGATGAACTTCTTCAGATTCCGGAGCACCGTCCAGTCGGCCAGGGCGAAGAGGGCTCGAAGGTGCAAGGGCACGGGGCGTTGGGAGAGGCGGCAGTCCGAGACCTTGCGGCCGATCCCCATGGCCCATCGGAACGCGACCTTCTCCAGGGGCGTGGAGTCCTTCATCCGCAGCACCAGGGCGGAGTAGAACTTCTCCCAGATGCGCGGGACCGCGAAGAACACGGTGGGCGCCACTTCCCGCATGTTCTCCGGCACCGTGTCCATTTCCTCCACGAAGTTGATGGTGTATCCCGCCTTGAGGGCGTTGAAGACCGAGACGTTGCGCTGTGCGATGTGGCAGAGGGGGAGAAAGGAGAGGAGCTCGTCCGTCTCAAAGCCCCGGTTGACCTCGTCCTGCATCTCCACCACGTCCAGGATGTTCCGGTGGGAGATCATGGCCCCCTTGGGAGGCCCCGTGGTCCCAGATGTGTAGATGAGGATGGCCAGTTCCTCGGGCCGGGGTTCCCGGATGCGCCTCTCGAAGAGCCCGGGGTCCTGCTGGCCCAGTTCCCTGCCGCAGCGCAAAAGATCGTCGAAGCTCATGGCCATGGGGTCCTGAAAACGCCGCAACCCCTCCATATCGATGATGATGATCTTCTCCAGATGGGGAAGGTCTCCCCGCACCTCCAGGATCTTGTCCAGTTGCTCCTCGTCCTCGGCGATGTAGAATCGGGCTCCCGAGTGGGCCATGATGTAAGCGATCTGCTTGGGGGAGTCCGTGGTGTAGATGCCCACCGTCACCCCGCCGGCGCAGAGGATCCCCAGGTCGCTGTACAGCCATTGGGGCTTGTTCTCGCTGATGATGGCGACCCGATCCCCCTTCCGCATCCCCAGGGAGATGAGGCCCAGGGCCACGTGCTTGGCGTTCTCTCCATACTCCCGCCAAGGGATGTCCCGCCAGATGCCCAAGTCCTTCTCCCGCATGGCCGTGCGGTCCGCCCACTGGTGGACGCGCTGCCAGAACAGGGTCGGCACCGTATCCCGACTCGTCTCCGGCCCGGGCGTATGGGGGGTTCCGCTCATCTTTCCTCCACCCCTATTGCCTGTTGCCTGCCCTTTTCACCTCCACTTCTTCTTCCGCTTCCACCGCTTGGAGCCCCGGATGCCCTCCTCCCTCACCCCCAGGTAGAACTCCTTCACGTCCTCGTTTCTCAGGAGTTCATCACAGGCGTCGGCCAGGACGATCCGTCCCAGCTCCAGGATGTAGCCGCGATGGGCCAGGGTCAGGGCCATGTGCGCGTTCTGCTCCACCATGAGGATGGTGGCCTTCTGCTCCTCGTTGATCCGCCGGGTGATGCGGAAGATCTCCCGCACCAGGAGCGGCGAGAGGCCCAGGGACGGCTCGTCCATGAGCAACAGGCGCGGGCGCGCCATGAGGGCGCGGGCGATGGCCAGCATCTGCTGCTCGCCGCCGCTGAGGTTCCCGGCCATCTGCGAGGCCCTCGTCTGGAGGACCGGGAAGTACGTGTGGATCACCTCCAGGTCGCCCCTGACGCCCTCCCGGTCTCGCCTCAGATACGACCCCATGACCAGGTTGTCCCGCACCGTCAGGTCGTGAAAGACCTCCCGTCCCTCTGGCACGTGGGAGATCCCCAAACGCACCACCCGGTGGGGCTCCAGGCGGTCGATTCGCCGGCCTTGAAACTCGATGGCCCCTTTCTCCGGGTCCATGACGCCCGAGATGGTCTTGAGGATGGTCGTCTTGCCGGCGCCGTTGGCCCCGAGGATGGTGACGATCTGCCCCTCCTCCACCTCCAGGGAGACACCCTTGATGGCCATGATGGGGCCGTAGTACGTCTCAACGTTGCTGAGCTTGAGCAGCGCCACCTTCTTCTCCCAGATAGGCCTTGACCACATCGGGGTGCCGGAGGACCTCCTCCGTAGTGCCCTGGGCGATGGGCTGGCCGAAATTGAGGGCCAGCACCCGGTCGCACGCCGATTGCACCAGGCGCATGTTGTGTTCCACGAGCAGGATGGTGATGCCCAGTTCCTCCACGATGTCCTCGATCCAGAAGGAGAGGTCCTCGGTCTCCTCCATGTTCATCCCCGAGGAAGGCTCGTCCAGGAGCAGCAGCTCCGGCTCCATGGCCAGGGCCCGGCCCAGCTCCACGATCTTCTGGACCCCGTACGGGAGGTTCGCCACGAGCTGATCCCGGCAGGCCTGAAGGTCCAGAAAGTCGATGACCTCCTCGGCCTTCTCCCGGCTCCCGATCTCCTGCCTTCGAACCGAGCCCGTGAAGAGCATCTCGGTCAGGAGGTTGGAACGGCGGTGTCGATGTCGGCCCAGCAGGAGGTTCTGGATGACCGTGGTGTGCTTGAACAGCTCCACATTCTGAAACGTGCGGGAAATCCCCAGATCGGCGATGCGGTGTGGGCTCAGTCGGCTGATCTCCTGGTCCTTGAACACGAACCGCCCTTCATCCAGGTCGTAAAACCGGTTGATGCAGTTGAAGATGGTCGTCTTGCCCGCGCCGTTGGGTCCCACGATGGCGAAGACCTCCCCCTTGCTCACCTCGAAGCTCACTCGGTTGAGGGCCCGGAGCCCCCCGAAACTGATAGAGACGTTATCCGCACAGAAGAAGGGCATCAGTGCCTCTCGGCCTTGTAGTACTTCTTCTCCCGCCTGAAGGTCTCTCCCTTGTACAGGGGAAACATCTCGAAGTAGAACTTGAGCTTCAACCACCTCCCGTAGAGCCCCATGGGCTCGAACAGGATGAACAGGATGATCATCAGGCCGTACAGGGCCGGTTCGAGCCCTGTCTGGTCCCGCAGGAAGTGGGGCAGATACGCCTTGGTCTGGATGATGAGCTGGGGAAGGAAGATGACGAAGGCCGTGCCGAAGACCGCCCCGTGGAGGCTCCCCAGGCCTCCGATGATGACCATGACCAGCAGCTCGATGGAGAGCAGGATCGTGAAGCTCTCCGGGTTGATGAACAGGAGTTTGTGGGCGTACAGGCTCCCCGCCACCCCCGTGAAGAAGGCGCTCACGGCGAAGGCCAGGGTCTTGTACTTGGCCAGGCTGATCCCCATGGTCTGCGCCGCGATCTCGCTGTCTCGGATGGCGATCATGGCACGTCCTGTGGGGGAGCGCAGGAGGTTCCGGGCCGCCAGGAGGGTGAGGATCAGCACGGCCAGGGTGAGGTAGTAGTACCTCTGTTCCGAATCGAAGGAGAAGGGCCCGATGGCGGGCGGCGTGAGGTACATGCCCATGTTGCCCCGGGTGAGGGACTCCCACCGCACCAGGACCTCGTCCACGACGAAGGCAAACCCCATGGTGGCGATGGCCAGGTAGAGTCCCGTGAGCCGCAGGGCGGGCAGGCCGATGACGACCCCCACCACCGCGGCCAGCATGCCGGACAGGGGAAGCGCCGCGATAAACGGCCCCCCCTTGCTGGTGAGGATCCCCGACGTGTAGGAACCGATGGCGAAAAAGGCGGCGTGACCCAGGGAGACCTGCCCCGTGTACCCGGTGAGCAGCATCAGGCCCACCGAGGCGATGGCGTAGATGCCGATGAAGGTGAACTGGGACAGGGTGTAGTCGTTGATGGCAAACGGCAGGAGCAGGAGCCCCGCCACCAGGGCCAGGTACCAGAACAAGGTGCTCCGGTAGCGGAAGAGCCGGATGTCCTGCTCATAGCTCCGCTTCATGAGAAAACGCATGGGCCCTACACCTTCTTCTTTTCCTGGATGCCGAATAGGCCCTCGGGCCGGAACATCAGGACACCGATGAGGATGATGAATGCGGCGATGTCCTTCCAACCGATGGGGAGGTACATGCCGGCCAGGCTCTCGGTGACGCCGATGATGAGGCCCCCTACCATGGCCCCCGGGATGCTGCCGAATCCCCCCAATACCGCCGCGGGGAAGGCCTTGAGCCCGATGAACCCCATGTTCATATGCACAAAGGTGATGGGGGCCAGGAGGATCCCTGCAAAGCCCGCCACGGCCGCGCTGATCCCCCACGTGAGGGAGAAGACGCCCTTGGTGCTGATCCCCATGTAGACCGCAGCGAGCTGGTTCTGTGCGGTGGCCTGCAGGGCGATGCCGATGCGGGTGTATCGGAAGAAGCCGTAGAAAAGGAGGACCAGAAACAGGGTGAGCACGATGATGGCCAGGTGCTCCCACGAGATCACAAGCCCCCCGCTGCGAAGGGCCTGTTCGGTGAACGGGGTCTTGAAGGCGTACGTATCCGCGCCCCAACCGGGGATCATGCTGACCACGCTGCGGGCCAGGATGCCGAACCCGATGGTCACCATGACGATGGAGAACGTCGGCTCGCCGATCAACGGGCGAAGCACCACCCGATCCAGCACCGTGCCGAACAGGCCCATGATGGCCACGGTGAGCACAAAGGCCGCCCAGTACGGCAGGTCCACCATGGCGATGAGGGTGTAGGCCACGAAGGCCCCGAGCATCATGAGCTCCCCTTGGGCGAAGTTCACCACCTCCGTGGCCTTGTAAATGAGGACGAAGCCCAGGGCCACCAGGCCATAGATGCAGCCGATGGCGACGCCGCTCAGGAGGCACTGGAGGAGCTCGTTGGCGAAGGTGGACACAGGGAGTCTCCGTCCTGTCCGGGCGTTCCGTCCTGAGGACGATCCCCTCAGAGCCGGGCGGGATCGTCCGCGCGGGGAGGATCTGCGGGAGTCGCAGGGTGAGGACAGGACGAGCACCCCTTCCGGGGCCTCGACCCGGATTGCCGGCGGTGCGCAGCAGCGTCACAGAGAGCCGCAGAATGGGCTCGTACTTACCAGTGTCGTCCCACCGTGTCAAGACCGTCTGTCCGGGACCCATGGAAGTCGGCTGGCTTTCTTCATGGGTTTCTGGTAGGTTGGACCCCATGGAGATCGGCCACGAGGGGAAGAAGGGGGAAGGGCACCGCGAGAGGCTCCGGCACAAGTGCATGGAGCGGGGCTTGGACGCCCTCACGGACGAGGAGGTGCTGGAGCTGCTCCTGACCTTCGGGACCCCGCGCCGGGACTGCAAGCCGGCCGCCCGGGAGGCGATCCGCAAGTTCGGAGGCCTCCGGCGGACGCTCGAGGCCCCGCTGGCCCAACTCCTGCAGGTCCGCGGCATCGGACCCAAGAACGCCCTGGCCTTGCAGGTGATCCACGGGGTGGCCCGGCGGTTCCTGGAGGACCGCCTCAAGGAGGCCCCGTATCGCTTCGGGTCCTCGCACGAGGTCTTCGACTACCTCTACCACAGCATGCGGGACCTCCAGCGGGAGGTGTTCAAGGTCCTGTACCTCAACAGCCAAAACCGCATCCTTCACCTGGAGGAGCTCTTTCAGGGAAGCCTCACCGCCAGCGCCGTGTATCCCCGGGAGGTGATGAAGCGCGCCCTGGAGCTCTCCGCCGCGGGGCTGGTGTTCGCCCACAACCACCCGTCGGGCGACCCTACCCCCTCCGAGGACGACCTGCGCATCACGCGGGAGCTGTGCGGGGCGGGAAAGGTCATGGGGATCCGGGTCCTGGACCACCTCATCATCGGGGAGGGAAGGTATACCAGCCTGGCGGACCTGGGGCACATCCAGCGGTTCCAGGCGGAGGTGCGCTCCTAGGACCAGACCCCCGGGATCTCCCGGCCGCAGGCCCCGCACCGGCCATCTTTGAGGTTGGACGACCTGACCGTGAAGCCCACCCGGGCCAGAACGGTCTTGCGGCATTGGGGGCAGAGCGTGTTCTCCCCCCCGTGGCCGGGGACGTTTCCCAGGTACACGAATTCCAATCCCTCCTCCCGGGCGATGGAGCAGCAGCGCTCCAGGGTGGGGATGGGGGTGGGAGGGAGGTTCTGGACCTTGTAGCTGGGGTGAAAACGGGCGAAGTGAACGGGGACGTGGGGAGCGAGCTCGCCGTGTATCCAGCGGGCCATCTCCCGGATCTCAGAGGGGGCGTCGTTCTGGGTGGGGAGGATCAGGACCACGATCTCCGTCCAGATCCCCCAGCGCACGAGGCGGCGCAGGGTCTCCTGGACGGGCCTCAGCTCCCCCTTGCAGAGCTCCCGGTAGAACCGCTCGGTGAACGCCTTGAGATCCACCTTGAAGGCGGCCACGTGATCGCACAGGCGCCGCAGCGGCTCCTCGTTGATGAACCCGTTGCTGACGACCACCGATCGGACGCCCTGCCTCTTTCCTTCCACAGCGGTGTCGTACATGAATTCGTAGAAGGTCACGGGCTCGGAATAGGTGTAGGCGACGGTCTCGCAGCGGCTCTCCCGGGCCCGGCGCACCACCTCCGCCGGGGGCATGTGGAGGCTCCTGACCTGCTCCGGCCGGAACTGGGCGATCTGCCAGTTCTGGCAGAATTGGCATTCGAAGTTGCAGCCCGCCGCGGCGATGGAGAAGGAGTGGCTCCCCGGGAGCACGTGGAAGAAGGGTTTTTTCTCGATGGGATCCACGTTGACGGCGCACGGGCGGGAGTGGACGAGGGTGTAGTACTTCCCATCCCGGTTCTCCTTGTTGCCGCAGTACCCCCGCTCCAGCTCCGCCACACGGCACCGCTTGGGGCAGATCTCGCACTCGATGCGCCCGTCGCCCAGGGCCTTGTAGAAGGGGACCTCCGCCAGGCCTTCATCGGACCCTTCCGCCGCGTGCGCAGGCGCCGTTCGGGAATGCCCCAGGCCCGCGGCAAAGGCCGCGCCACCCAGGGCCTTGACGAATTGCCTGCGACTGCAGCATCCCATGCGGCCCTCCCCCTGTGCCGTGCCATTTCATCATAGCACAACGCGCAGGTGGGGCTATGGAGCCACGAGTTCCCCCCGGAGGACGGTCACGGCACGTCCTGCCAGCCGGACCCGATCTCCCGCCAGCCGCACCCGCACCATCCCTCCCCGGGCCGATGCCTGGTGCGCCAGCATCTCCTGTTTGCCCAGCCGCCGGCCCCAGAAAGGACCCAGGCAGCAGTGGGCGGAACCCGTCACCGGGTCTTCGTCCACCCCGGCCCCGGGCGCAAAAAAGCGCGATACGAAGTCGTAGGGCCGCCCCGGTGCACGGCTGGTGACGATGATCCCTCGTGCGGGAAAGCGCCCCAGCGCGGCCAGATCGGGCTTCAGGGCCCTGACCGTCTCTTCCCCCTCCACCTGCGCCAGAAGGTCGAACCGGCTCTTCCCCGCGTACAGAACGGGCGCCCCCAGGGCCTCGGCCAGCCCCGCCGGGGCCTCCACAGCGGACTCCGGCGTGGCGGGGAAGTCCATCTCGATCTCGATCCCCCTTCGCTCCGCGGTCAGCAGGCCGCTGCGGGTGTGAAAGCTCGCCCGTTCCCCGCCGCCCAGGAAACCCGCCTCCCACAGGACGTGGGCGCTGGCCAGGGTGGCATGGCCGCAGAGGTCCACCTCCTTGGTCGGCGTGAACCAGCGAAGGCCGTAGCCGTTCCCCCGCTTGACGAGAAAGGCCGTCTCGGAGAGATTCATCTCCCGGGCCACGTCCTGCATCCAGGCGTCGTCCCTGGGACCGGGCAGGATGCAGACGGCGGCCGGGTTTCCCCGGAACGGCTCATCCGTGAACGCGTCCACCTGGAAGATCTCCAATCCCATGCCCCCTCCCTTTCGAAACGAGCCCCGACTCAATCGGCCACCTCCAGGCCCTCGCCCTCCAGGAGCTCCAGTGCCAGGCGGATGGACCCTGCGATGATGGGAGGGCAGATCTCCGTGGGCTGCTTGCACGGATCTGCCTCCAGGATGTCGTCGCAATGGTTGCCAGGATACCGGGAGACCAGCTCGGCATTGAATCGCTCCTCCAGCTCCTGGATCAGCATGTATGCGCGGCCACGGTCCAACCTCCCATGGGCGGCCGATGCGATGAGGCACGCAGCGGCGGTCACGGTCCCGCAGGTGGCCCCCATGAGGCCCTGGGCGCCCACCAGGCCGCCCACGGCGTGGACCACGTCGTCCCTTTGGAGACTTAGGTGCCGCAGACCCACATCCAGCACGATCTGGCTGCACAGGTTGCCCCGCAGCGACGATGCCTTGACCTCGGCTGCCAGCTTGTCCATGTCCGGAATCGCCACGACCGATCTCCTCCCTTCTGTTGCGCTTCCCCGTTGGCGAATATGGAACG
>CAZEPJ010000087.1:0-15574 GCA_964514105.1 uncultured Desulfarculaceae bacterium
TGGCCGTCTTCACGGACCTCACCGAGATCAAACAGCTCGAGGCCGAGGTGCGGCGGGCCGAGAGGCTGGCGACCGTGGGGACCCTGGCCGCGGGCATGGCCCACGAGATCAAGAACCCCCTGGTGTCTCTCAAAACCTTTGCGCAACTGCTCCCGACCAAGTACAATGACCCCGATTTTCGGGACTACTTCTCGAAGATCGCCACGCAGGAGGTGGAGCGGATCAACAGCCTGGTGGAGCAGCTCCTCCGATTCGCCCGGCCTTCCAAGCCCATCTTCCTGCCCATGGATGTTCACCAGCCGGTGGAGGAGACCCTGGCGCTGTTGGGAAGCGACCTGGCCAAGCGGGGGATCGAGGTCGTCCGGCGCCTGACGGACGAGGAGGTCACGGTCTTTGCCGACAACGAGCAGCTCAAGCAGGTGCTCCTCAACCTCGTCCTCAACGCCATGGACGCCGTCGAGGAAGGGGAGGTCCGCCGCTTGACCATAAGGACGACCGTATACAGCCGGGGCCGACCTCGCCAGCAGCCCGGTTTCAAGCTCCCGGACGGTTTCTCCTTCGCAGGCAAGGAGGTGGTGCTCAGCATCAGCGACAGCGGCCCGGGGATCCCCGATGAGCACATCAAGCACATCTTCGATCCGTTCTTCACCACCAAGGACCAGGGCCACGGCCTGGGCCTTTCCATCGCCCATGGCATCATCCGGGAGCACATGGGCGCCGTTGCCGTGTTCAGCCGCCCCGGGGAGGGCACGACCTTCAACCTCTCCTTCCCCCTCATCCATGCGCTGAGGGCGGAAGAGAAGGAAGCGCAAGATGAAGTTCGTCTTGATCGTCTCGCATGAGCTGAGCGTGCAGGAGTCGTTGAGGATGATCCTCAAGGACGAGTTCTCCGTGCTGCAGGCCAGGACGGGGAGCGAGGCGATCATGGTCGTGGCCCACCACCCGGTGGACGTGGTCTTCCTGGAAACCAACCTGCCCGACTACAAGGGCTTCAGTCTCCTGGAGCGCCTCCGGGAGATCTCCGAGGACCTCTGCTTCGTGGTCATCAGCACATCCCGCTCCCTGGACCTGCACGCCGGCCTGGACGCCGGGACCTTCTTCGAGATCCTGATCAAGCCGTTCGAGCGCGAGGAGGTGCGCTGGTCCCTGAGGAAAGCCCTGGAGCACAAGCGGCTCCTCAGGGAGATCCGCCTGCTCCGGGGCCGGGGCGAGGTGAACGGCAACGGCCGCTTCGGCCAGGGACCGCCCTATCGGGAGGACGCTCCCCCCCCCATGGCGGTGCACGCCGCCTACCCGCTGGATCGGGAGGTCTCGACCATCCAGTACGCCCTCAAGGAGTTCTTCAAGGCCCTGACCCACATCACCGACCTGGAGCGGCTCCTGGATTTCATCCTCCACGCCATCGCAGAGGTTTTCCAGGTCAACAAGGCCGCCATCCTCCTCCTGGACGCCCTCAAGTCCCAGTACCGGGTCAAGGCCTCCCTGGGCATCGAGGACGCCCGGGTCCGGAACCTGGCCTTCAAGCTGGGAGAGGGGCTGCCGGGCTGGCTCCTTCGCCACAACCAGATCCTGAACAAGGACGATGCGCAGCGGCTGGCTTTCTCCCGAGAGGGAGTCCTGGTCAACGAGCAGCTCGAGGCCCTGGACGCCAAGATCTCCGCCCCCTTGCTCACCAAGGGGAGGCTGGTGGGGATGATCTGTCTGGGCAACAAGGTCACGGGGCGGCTGTACGCCGAGGGGGACGTGGAGCTGCTCTCCATGATCGGCAACTACACGGCCATTGCCGTGGAGAACTCCCTCCTGTACCGAGAACTCTCCTTTCAGAAGCGATACAGCGAGAACATCCTCAAGAGCATCGCCAGCGGAGTCATCGCCATCGACACGCTGGGACGCGTCACCACGTACAACCCCACTGCCGAGCGCATCCTGGGCGCGGCCCGGGACGAGATCGTGGGGCGCAGCATCCAGAAGCTGGGCTCCATGTTCGCGGATATCCTCCTGCGCACCGTGGAGGGCAATGAGATCTTCTGCCGGCACGAGATCGCCCATCCGGTGACCAAGGCCCCCCTGGGAATCAGCACCTCGCTCCTTCGAGACGACACGGACCGCATCAAGGGGGCCATCATGGTTTTCACGGACCTGACCGACTCCAAGGAGCTGGAGGCCAAGACCCGGGACCTGGAGCGCCTCCGATTCTGGAGCACCCTGGCCAATCGCATGGCCCAGGAGATCCGAAACCCCCTGGTGGCCGTCAAGACCTTCGCCCAGCTCCTGCCCGAGAAATACCAGGACGAGGAGTTCCGGAGGAGCTTCTATGACGTGGTCATCGGGGAGATCGATCGGCTCAACCGCATCACGGAGAGCCTCCTGGAGTTCGCCCAGCCGCGGGAGACCCGATGGGAGCGGGAGGACGTCAACGAGATCGTGGGGGTGGTGCTCCAGGCGCGGGCCGATCGCATGGCCGGACAGAACATCAAGCTGGTCAAACAGGTCTCGGCCGATCCGCTCTTCGTCAAAGGGGACCGGAACCACCTGGCCAAGGCCCTGGGCCACATCGTGGACAACGGCCTGGAGGCCATTGCCGCAGGGGGCCGCCTCAGGGTCAGGACCCAGCGGGTCGCCCGTCCGCCTCTCAACGGAAGGCCGCACCACCGGGTTCGACCCGGCGAGTGGGTGGAGGTCCTCATCGAGGATTCGGGCGCCGGCATCCCCCACGAGAACTTGGGGGATATCTTCTCGCCCTTCTTCACAACCAAGATCAAGGGCATGGGCTTCGGGCTGCCCATCGCCCAGCGGATCGTCCAGGACCACCTGGGGCGGATCGAGGTCCAGACCGAACCGGGCAAGGGAACCAAGTTCCGGGTCCTCCTGCCCGTTTTGTCCAACCTGACGGCGTCCGGCAATGCCGTCGCCCACGCCGCGAGCGCCTGAGGTCGATCCCATGTCTTCGGAGAAGATCCTCATCGTGGACGACGAGTTGGGCCCCCGGGAGGCCTTGCGCATGATCCTCAAGGACTCCTTCTCCCTTTCCTTCGCCACCAACGGCAGGGACGCGGTGGCACATGTCCAGGCCCAGCCCGTGGATCTGGTCATCATGGACATGAAGATGCCCCTCATGGACGGCATGACGGCCCTGAAAAAGATGAAGGAGCACGACCCGTTCCTGCCCGTGCTCATGGTCACGGGGTACGGGACCATCGACACGGCCGTGGAGGCCATGAAGATCGGGGCCCTGGACTACATCACCAAGCCGTTCGACAGCTTCGGCATCCTGGACAAGGTCAACGCCGCCCTGAAAGAAAGGGAGCGAACGGCCGATTCCCAACAGATGGTCAGCCAGCTCCAGGAGGCCACCCAGCGGCTCTCGGACCAGCAGGAGCAGCTGCAGAAGCACATCCTTCAGCTCTCCAAGCTCTCCTCCATCGGCATGCTCGCCCAGGGGCTGGCCCACAATCTGAGCTCGCCGCTGCTCATCATCCTGGGGCGGGCGGAGCTCATGAAGGACAAACTGGTCCAGCTCAAGACCAAGCTGGTGGATCTCTCGGGAGATGCCGGCCTCGCCGAGAAGAACGAGACCCAGGCCCTCTTTCAGGAGTACGACCAGAACATCCGGGACACCGAGATCATCATCGAGAACGTGGCCAAGCTGACCGACATCATCCGCAACGTCATGCAGAAGAGCCGGCAGGATCAGATCCAGTACCAACAGCCGATCAACCTCTCGGAGATCATGTCCCAGGAGCTCCAGTTCCTGGAGTCGGACCTCTTCTTCAAGCACAACATCGCCAAGCGGTATGAGATCTCCCGCGAGATCCCGTTCATCAAGGGGATCTACTCCGATTTCTCCCAGACCTTTCTCAACATCATTCAGAACGCCATCGACGCGGTCCGGGAGAGCGAGAAGAAGGAGATCCTCGTCAGGACGCACTACGAGGACGGGAATATCCACGTGTTGATTCGGGACTCGGGCTGCGGGATCCCGCCGGAGCACATGGACAGACTCTTCGAGCCCTACTTCACCACCAAGAAGCCCTCGGGCGATGCATCCAAGCCCATCGGGACCGGGCTGGGCCTCCACATGGTCAAGCTCCTCATGGAGCCGTACAAGGCCGACATCCAGGTCCGGAGCCGGCCCGGGGACACGGCCTTTCTCATCAAGGTGCCGTGCGGGGAGGGAGGATGATCCGGCGGGCCGCCGTACAAAGGCCCGGCTGGGTCATGCCGAGGGGCAGCCGGCGAATAGGATCTCCCGCTTGAGGGGCCTCGTCATGAGGTCCGCCACCGCGGCCCCGGGGTCCTTTCCCCCGTACAGGACCTGGTAGACCTGTTCGGTGATGGGCATCTCCACCCCCCACCGGCGGGCCAGATCGCGCACCGAACGGGTGGTCAGGATCCCCTCGGCCACCGCGGTCATGCTCCCCCGGATGGCGTCGATCCCCTCGCCTCGTCCCACGCGCAGCCCCACCCCCCGGTTCCGACTCAGGTCCCCGGTGCATGTCAGGATCAGATCTCCGTTTCCCGACAATCCCCCGAAGGTCATTGCATCGGCCCCCATGGCGATCCCCAGGCGGGTCATCTCCGAGAGCCCGCGGGTGATCAGTGCAGCCCGCGCGTTGAGCCCGAAGCCCAGCCCGTCGCTGATGCCCGCGGCGATGGCGATGACATTCTTCACCGCGCCGCCCAGTTCCGTTCCGATGACGTCGTGGTGCGCGTACGCCCGAAACTGCTTTGAGGACAGGGCGGACTGAAGCCTGCGTGCCAGTTCCTCTTCGCGCGATGCGATGGTCACCGCCGTGGGAAGACCCTCGGCCACCTCCCTGGCGAAGCTCGGCCCTGACAGGACCGCGAACCTCGCCCGGCCGACCACCGACGAGACCACCTGAGACATGGTCATAAGGGAGTCGGTCTCGATCCCCTTGGCCACGGAGACCAGGGCCTGCCGCCCAGAGAGGTGGGGCCTCATGGACCCCAGGACGGCCCGCAGCACGTGGGACGGGGTGGCCAGCACGACCGCCTCGGCCCCCCGCACCGTCTCCTCCAGGGAGCCGCTCAGCAGGACGCCCTCGGGGATGCGGAAGCCGGGAAGGTACAGGTCGTTGACCCGGGTGTGACGAATCCGCCCCAGCAGGTCGGGCTCGTAGACCCAGAGGGTGACCTCGTGGCCCAGGCGGCTGAGGTGCATGGCCAACGTCGTTCCCCAACTGCCCGCACCCACCATCGCGACCTTCATCGCCGCCCTCTCAATCCTCGGGCTCGAGGATCTTCTGGGCCGCCACCACGCTCTCGTCCTCGCCGAGGTCCATGAGCTTCACCCCGATGGTGGCCCTCCCCACGATCTTCACGTCCGATGCGCGGATGCGGATGAGCTTTCCGTGGTTGGTGATCAGGACGATGTTGTCGTCCTCCCTGACCGGAAGCACGTTGACCACGCGGCCGTTCTTGTCGCTGATCTTCACGTTGGTCAGACCGATGCCGCCCCTCATCTGAACGCGATACTGATCGGCGGCCGTGCGCTTTCCGTACCCCTTCTCGGTGATGGTCAGAAGGGTGGGCGCCTCGGCCTGGTTGTTCATGGCGATGAGTCGATCCTGGGCGCGCAGGCGGATCCCCCGCACGCCCCTGGCCGCCCGGCCCATCTCCCGGATCTGGGTCTCCTCGATGGTCAGCGCCTTGCCGTCCCGGGTCGCCAGGAACAGCTTGTCCTGGCCCCCCGTGAGCACCGCGGAGATCAACCGGTCGTCGCTGTCCAGGGTGACGGCATGGATCCCCAAGGACCGCGGGTGGCTGAACGCCATGACCTCGGTCTTCTTGACCACCCCGCGCTGGGTGGCCATGACCACGAAGGTCCCCTCCTTGAACTCCCGCACGGGGAGGACCGTGGTCACGTTCTCCCCCTCCTGGAGCTGGAGCAGGTTCACCACGGGCTTGCCTCGGGCGGTGCGGCCCGCCTCGGGGATCTCGTGGACCTTGAGCCAGTGCACCCGGCCCATGTCCGTGAACACCAGGAAGTAGCTGTGGGTGCTGGAGATGAACAGGTGCTCCACGAAGTCCATGTCGGCCACCGTGATCCCCACCTTGCCCTTACCCCCCCGCTTCTGCGTCCGGTAGATGGACAGGGGGGAGCGTTTGATGTAGCCCCGGTGGGTGATGGTGACCACCATGTTCTCGTCCAGGATGAGGTCCTCGTAGTTGATCTCTCCGGCTTCGTCGACGATCTCGGTCCGCCGCGCATCGCCGTACGTCTCCCGGATCTCCTGGAGCTCCGTCTTGACGATGTCCCGCACCCGCCTCTCGCTGGCCAGGATGTCCCTGTAGTCCGCAATCCGAGCCACCAGGGCCTCATACTCCGCCAGGAGCTTCTCCTTTTCCAAGCGGGTGAGCTTCTGCAGGCGCATCTCCAGGATGGCCTGTGCCTGCTTGTCCGTGAGCTTGACCCGTTCCACCAGGGCCTGGGCCGCGGTCTTGGGGTTCTCGGCCCCCCGGATGATCCTGAGCACGAGATCCAGGTTCTCCAGGGCGATCTTGAGTCCCTCGAGCAGATGGCACTGCTCCGTCGCCTTGTCCAGCTCGAAGCGGGTGCGCTTGACCACGATCTCCGTGCGGAACCGGATGAAGCGCTCCAGGACCTCCTTGAGGTTGAAATGGCGCGGCATGCCGTCGTCGATGGCCAGGAAGATGATCCCGAAGTTGGACTCCATCTGGGTATGCTTGAACAGCTTGTTGAGGATCACCTCCACGATCTCGTTCTTCTTGAGATGGATGACAATGCGGGTGCCGTCCTTGTCCGTCTCGTCGCGCAGCTCCTCGATGCCCTCGATCACCTTCTCCTTGATGAGCTCGTCGATCTTCTCCAGGAGTCGGGCCTTGTTGACCTGGTACGGCAGCTCGGTGACCACGATGCTGCACTTGTCCCCGTGGCCCGACTTCTCCACGAAGGCCTTGGCGCGCACCTTGACGGTCCCCTTGCCCGTGAGATAGGCATCGCGGATCCCCTGCCGGCCGTATATAATCCCGCCGGTGGGAAAATCGGGGCCCGTGATCACTTGGAGCAGCCTCTCCACGGGCACGCCTGGCTCTTCCAGGACCATCACCAGCCCGTCGATGATCTCCCCCAGGTTGTGGGGCGGGATGTTGGTGGCCATGCCCACGGCGATCCCCGAGCTGCCGTTGATGAGCAGGTTCGGGATGCGCGACGGGAGCACCTCCGGCTCCTCCATGGAGGCGTCGTAGTTGGGGACGAATCGAACCGTAGCCTTGTCGATGTCCTCCAAGAGCTGGGTGGCGATCCTGTCGAGGCGGATCTCCGTGTAGCGCATGGCCGCTGCAGGGTCTCCGTCGATGGACCCGAAGTTGCCCTGGCCGTCCACCAGGGGATAGCGCATGGTGAAATCCTGGGCGAGCCGGACCGTTGCGTCGTAGACCGCCGCGTCGCCGTGGGGATGGTACTTGCCGATGACGTCGCCGACGATGCGCGCCGACTTCTTGTACGGCTTGTTGTGCGTGTTTCCCATCTCGGACATGGCGAACACGATGCGCCGCTGCACGGGCTTGAGGCCGTCGCGGATGTCCGGGATGGCCCTGCCGATAATCACGCTCAGGGCATAGTCCAGGTAGGAGCGTTTGATCTCCTCCTCGATGTTGATCTCCACCAGGTTGTTCCCAGCCATGCTCCTTATCCCACCTCGCTCGGCTCCGTGGCCCGGCGGCGCCGCGTGCTCCCCGTGCTACCCGTGGGCGCCGGGCGCTCGCTCATGGAATCGGGCCGCAGATTGATCCCATTGCTTTTCGCGGAGCTTGTCCTAGATATCCAGATTGGTGACGCTCATGGCGTTGCGCTGAATGAAATCCCGCCTGGGCTCCACATTGTCTCCCATGAGGACCGAAAAGATCTCGTCCGCCTCCACCATGTCCTCCACGCGCACCTTGAGCAGCGTTCGCGTCTCCGGATTCATGGTCGTATCCCACAGCTGCCCCGGGTTCATCTCCCCGAGGCCCTTGTAGCGCTGGATGGCCAAACGCCTCTTGGAATGCTCCGTGATGGCCCCACCCAGCTCCACGAAATCGTAGACCTCATACTGGTCATCGTCCGATGCCACCGACCAGGGGAGCCTCCCTGTGGCGGCGAGCTTGCGGCTCAGATCGCGCAGCTCCTTGTGCCTGGCCGACTGGGCGTAGTGATGATCGATGACCGTCCGGAAGCGGCCGCCTGCCATGTCTGACAGAAAGGTGAGTCTGAAAATCCCGTTTCCCTCCTCGGGTTCGATCTGGTACTCGAGGCCGTTGTACCGCTTCTCCTTGACGTTGAGATAGCTGACCACGTTGGACGCCAATCGCCGCAGCGCCTTCTCGTCGGACAGGACGTCGAGGGAGAAACCTTCTTCCATGCAAAGGGCGTTGACGATGTTGGCGTCGTAGCCGATGCGCTGGAACTGGCGAGTCAGGCTGTCCACCCGATGGGTCATGCGGTAGATGTCGAGGATCTTCTGCCCCTCGACCACCCGGGAGTCCCGTGTGGTTATGCGGAGGCTCTTGAGGGAGCGCTCGATGAGAAAGGTGTTGAACTCGAGCTCCGTCTTGAAATAGAGGTCCTTGTTGCCGGCCCTGGCCTTGAGCAGCGGGGGCTGGGCGATGTACAGGTAGCCGCGCTCGATGACCTGGGGCATCTGCCTGTAGAAGAAGGTCAGCAGCAGGGTGCGAATGTGGGCCCCGTCCACGTCAGCGTCGGTCATGATCACGATCTTCTTGTACCGAATGCGCTCGATGTTGAAATCGCTCTTGCCGATTCCCGTGCCGATGGCCGTGATGATGGTCTTGATCTCCTCGTTGGAGATCATCTTATCGAAGCGGGCCTTCTCCACGTTGAGGATCTTGCCCTTGAGGGGCAGGATGGCCTGGGTCGCGCGGTCCCTCGCCTGCTTGGCCGAGCCCCCCGCCGAGTCTCCCTCCACCAGGAAGAGCTCTGAGATGTTGGGGTCCTTGGCCTGGCAGTCGGCCAGTTTGCCGGGCAGCAATCCGAACTCGAGGCTGTTCTTCTTTCTGGCGAGCTCCTTGGCCTTGCGCGCCGCCTCCCGCGCCCGTGCCGCCTCCACCGACTTCTCGACTATCTTCCTCCCGCTGGCTGGATTCTCCTCCAGATACTGGAGCAGCCGCTCGTGGATGAATGACTCGGCGATGCCCTTGACTTCGCTGTTTCCCAGTTTCGACTTGGTCTGCCCCTCAAACTGGGGGTTGAGCATCTTGACGCTCAAGATGGCCGTGAGCCCCTCCCGGATATCGTCCCCGGTGATGGAGTACTTGAAGTTCTTCAGGAGGTTGTTGTTGGCGGCATATTGGTTTATGGCCCGGGTGAATCCGGATTTGAACCCTATGACATGGGTTCCTCCCTCGGTGGTGTTGATGTTGTTCACGAACGACAGCAGGTTCTCGGAGTAGGAGTCATTGTATTGAAGGGCCATCTCGAACTGGATATCGTCCTTCACCCCGTCCAGGTAGACCGTCTTAATGATGGGGTTCTTGTTCTTGTTGAGATACTCAACGAACGATGCGATGCCCCCTTTGTATCGGTATTCCTTGGTCTCCTCGATACGCTCGTCCGTAATGGATATCAGCAGTCCCTTGGTCAGGAAGGCCAGCTCTCTCAAACGCCGTGATAGAATCTCGAAGCTCAGCTCCGTGGTCTCGAAGATCTCGGCGTCGGCCTTGAAGGTGATCTTGGTGCCGTGCTGTCGCGTGCGCCCGGCCTGCTCCAGGTCGCTTTTGGGCTTGCCTCTCTGATACTTCTGTATGTAGACGAACCCGTCGCGACGGATCTCCAGATTGAGGTATTCGGACAGGGCGTTGACCACGGAGACGCCCACGCCGTGGAGCCCGCCCGAAAACGAGTACGTACGTTTGTCGAACTTGGCGCCCGAGTGAAGGGTCGTCATGACCACCTCTGCCGCCGGCCTCCTGGCCACCGCGTGCTCGTCCACCGGGATGCCCCGGCCGTTGTCCTCCACCGTGACCGAGCTGTCGAGATGAATGGTGACGCGGATCTGGTCACAGTACCCGCCCAGGGCCTCATCGATGCTGTTGTCCACGACCTCGTAGACGAGATGGTGGAGGCCGGAGATGCCCGTGCTTCCGATGTACATGGCAGGCCTTTCCCGAACGGGATCCAGGCCCTCCAGGATTTTGATATTCTCCGCGGTGTAGTCCGTTTCCATCAATCCCTCACAACAGCTCAAAGCCTCATGGGCATGATCACGGCCAGGAACCCTTCGTCCTGCTCGTCCTTGACGACCACGGGGCTGGTTTCGTCATTGGCCTCGATGAGCACGCGATCCGCGCTCAGAGCCGAGAGCACATCGATGAGATAGCGCGAATTGAAAGATATCGTGAAAGGCTCCTTCACATACTCGGCCTCGACCTTCTCCTCGGATTCGCCGATATCCGGGTTGCTGGAGGAAAGCCTAAGGAGGTTCTTGGTCACCTCGATGCGCACCCCGCGAAACCTCTCCAGCGATACGATGGAAGCCCTGCGCAGGGCCTCCAGAAAGTCCGCCCTGGCGATTCGCACCGACTTGGAGCTGAACTTGGGGATAACGTCCTTGTAGTTTGGAAACACCCCGTCGATAAGCCGGACATAGAGGGTGACATGGCGGGACCTTACAATCAGGTGGTTCTCGCTAATCCCCAATTCCGCCGGACCGTCATGCTCCTGAAGGATCTTTCGGATCTCCATCATCCCCTTGCGTGGGATGATGACAGAGCGATCCTGGGGCAGCGTCACGGACAGCTCCCTGTCGATGAGAGCCAGCCGGTGGCCGTCCGTCCCCACGAATCGAATGCCGCTTGCCCCGGGAACCCGCTCCACGAATATGCCGCTCAGGTTGAACTGAACGTCGTCCACCGAGACGGCATACAGCGTCTTGTCGATCATGTCCCGCACAACCCCCGAGTCCACCTTTGACAGCAGCGCGGGGTTAAACCGCGGAAACTTTGGAAACTCTTCATCGGGCAATCCCTTGAGTCTGAACACCACGCTCTTGCAAACAATCCTCACGTTGTGGTTTTCATCGCACGAGACAGTCACATCCGAGGGAGGAAGCTCCTTGACTATCTCGAACATCTTTCTCGCAAGCACCGTGGTCTTCCCGTCAACCCTCGTTTCCACCGGGATCACATAATCAACCGAGACCTCAAGGTCCGTGGCCGACAGGCGCAGGCTACTTCCCTCAGGGTCCAGAAGGACGTTGGACAGGATGGGCATGATGTTCTTCTTGTCAGTGATCGTCTGGATGAACTGAAGGGACCTGTACATGGCCTCACGATTAATGACGATCTCCATTGTCTCACTCTCCTCATCATGTCAATAAGCCCCTGGATCTCTGCAAGAGAAAGACAACCGGCGAATATGACAAGAAAAAACTTCAACAGGACGGTGTTGACCGAAAGCCAATCGCATCCACGCGTCTGCCGATCGGGGCATCCTGCGGCCCTGAGATGCGTCCTTTTTCAACACTCGATTATACCTCAAGAACCACAGCCCTATCAATATATTCAACATATGGAATTGGTTACATAAAATGTGAACCAAAGGGGACATGTCCGGGGGCGGGCCACGGGCTGGCCAGCGGCGCTAGGGGCTACGGGAATCCCTTGTGATCGCCCGCAGCGCTGACTTAGAATGGTTCACGAATCATGTCTTTCTCACCAGCAGATGACGGACATGACGGCGCGGGAGCCGAGGGGGTGAACCGCGTGGAGCAATGGAGCGGCGAGTCAAGGCGCTTTCTTGCCCTTTTCGTTCGTGTGGAGGGGAGCCGTTGCCTGGTGGTGGGCGCGGGGCGGGTGGGCCTTCGCAAAGTGGAGGCACTGCTCGAGGCCGGTGGGCGCGTCACCGTGGTGGGGCCCCGGGCCGGCCCCGGCATCCGGCAGTTGGCTCGTGCGGGCAAGATCGAGTATGAAGCCCGTCGGTTCAAAGAGTCGGACCTGGAGGGGGTGATGCTGCTCGTGGTCGCCACCAACAGTGCGCGGATCAACCAGGAGGCGGCCGCGGAGGCCAAGAGGCGAGGAATCATCTGCAATGTGGTAGACAGGCCGTCTCTGTGCTCGGCCATCTTTCCCGCGGTGGTCAAGAGAGGGCCTCTGCAGATCGCCATCTCCACCGGAGGGGCAAGCCCGGCAATGGCCAGGTGGATCCGCAGCCAGGTGGAATCAACGCTGGGCGATGAGTATGAAAGGGCCCTGGCCGTTTTGGCGAGGATCAGAAAGGGGGTTTTGGCCAGCGGGATGACGGCCCGGAAGCGCCAGGAGTTCTTCAGGCGAGTGGCCGGCCCCCGCCTCCTGGAGCTTTGCAAGAAGCAAGATATGAGGGAGATCGATCGGCTCTTGAGAGAAGCCATGGAGGAGTGCACCGAGCGCAGAGGCGCTGACAGGCCCAGGAAGACGCCGAGAGGGCGAAGTGCGCTCTGACGCCCGCGGGCGGAACGGGGGTCCATGGATACGTACCTGTTTCATACGGCGCTGTTGTGCTACGTGGTGTGTTCGTTGGGGTTCTTCGTGTATATCACAACCCGGCGTCAGGGCGCCGTGCGCTGGACCAAGCTGTTGCTGCTGGCGGGCCTGGCGATTCACACGACAGTCATCGGCCTGCGGTTCGCTCAGGCAGGCCGTACGCCTGTGACGAGCCTTCACGAATCCCTCTCGTTTTTCGCCTGGTCCCTCGTGGGGATATTCGCCCTCATCGTCTGGAGATACCGTGCCGACGCCGTGGGAATCCTGGTGACTCCGCTGGCCGCTCTGTTCATGATCGCAGCGAGCTTTCAGGATTGGACGATCCGGTCCGTGTCGCCGGCGCTGGAGAGCCCGTGGCTTCCCATTCACGTGGGTCTGTCTTTCGCGGGCGAGGCCGTCCTGGGCGTCGCCTGCGCCGCAGGCGCCGTATATCTGGTCCAGGAAAGGAGGATCAAGAGAAAAGGGGCTTCCCGCTTGGGCAAGGCACTGCCGTCCCTCGAGATCCTCGATGAGATCAACTACCGATGCCTGAGCCTGGGATTTCCCCTTCTGACGGCCGGCATCATCACCGGGTCTTTCTGGGCCAGCAACGCCTGGGGATCGTACTGGACGTGGGACCCCAAGGAGACCTGGGCCCTGATCACGTGGATCATCTATGCCGCGCTGCTCCACCAGAGGTTCAATGCGGGCTGGAGGGGACGGCGCACGGCAGTGCTCTCCGTGATCGGATTCGCCTTCATCTGTTTCACGTTTCTCGGAGTGAACCTGCTTCTGACGGGACTGCACTCGTACGCCCAGTTCAACGGGTGAGCCAAGACCGGAGCGGGTCGGGGTCGCGCCCAGGTGAGATGAGATCGAAATGAAGATGGCGGTTGTGGGACTGAACCACAAGACGGCACCGGTGGAGATCCGGGAAGCCGTGGCCATGGAGGGGGACATACTCGCCCGGTCCCTCCAACTGTTGCAAGCCCGACAGGGCATCCGCGAAGCCGTGATCCTATCTACCTGCAACAGGACCGAGATCATCGCAACGGGTGACGGAATCCACGGGATGGTGGAAGCGGCCAGGGATGCCCTGTGCCTTCGGGCGGCTCAGAACGTCCCGGCCCTGGATCGCTATCTGTACATCCTCGTGGACAAAGACGCCGTGGAGCATCTGTTCACCGTCGCCTCCAGTCTGGATTCCATGGTGGTGGGCGAGCCCCAGATCCTGGGCCAGGTCAAGGAGGCCTACCGTCAGTCCCTGGCCGCCGGTGCCTGCGGCCCCACGCTCAACCGGTTGTTCCATCATGCCTTCCGCGTGGCCAAGCGCGTCAGGAACGAGACGGGCATAGCCGAGCATGCCGTCTCGGTCAGCTATGCAGCCGTGGAATTGGCCAGGAGCATCTTCGAGAGCCTGGATCGCAAGACGGTCCTCCTGGTGGGCGCGGGCGAGATGGTGGAACTGGCCGCCAGGCACTTCCTCCAGAAAGGCGTGCGCCGCATGCTCGTCACCAATCGAACCATGGCGCGCGCCCAGGCCCTGGCCCGGGAGTTTGGGGGCGAGGCCGTTGCGTTCGAGGCGTTGCCCTCGCGGCTCTCCGAGGCCGACATCGTGCTGAGCTGCACCGGCGCGCCGGAGCCCGTGATCCACGCCGAGGACGTGCGCCGCGCCCTCAAGCTGCGCAAGAACCGCCCCATCTTCTTCATCGACATCGGTGTGCCCCGGGACGTGGATGCTCAGGTGAACCGCTTGGAGAACGCCTTTCTCTACGACATCGACGATCTGCAGATCGTGGTCCAGGAGAACATGGCCCAGAGAAAGGCGGAGATGATCCGGGCCCGTCAGATCGTCGAGGAGGAGGGGGAGAAGTTTCTGGGCTTCCTCCAGTCCCAGGATGTCACCCCAACCATCAGGCAGCTGCGCGAGATGGCCGAACGCGTGAGGCAGCAGGAGTTGGAGCGTACCATGGGCCATCTGCCGCCCATGACGGACAGGGAGCGGCGAGCCCTGGAGGCCATGACCCAGGCCATCGTCAACAAGATCCTTCACCGGCCCGTCACGCACCTCAAGCGCGAGGGGGCCAGGGACGGCGCTGGGGTCTACGTCCAGATGGTTCGGGACCTTTTCGGGTTCGACGACCCCGGGAAAGAGCGGTGAGCGCCAGGCTTCGAATCGGGACGCGGGGCAGCGCCCTGGCCCTGTGGCAGGCCCATTGGGTGGGGGAGCAACTGGGTCGAAGCCACCCGGGCCTCCGGGTGGAGTACGCCGTCATCCAAACCCAGGGCGATCGGATCCTGGATGCGCCACTGGCCCAGGTGGGCGGCAAGGCCCTGTTCGTCAAGGAGATCGAGGAGGCCCTTCTGGGGCGGCGGGTGGACCTGGCCGTGCACAGCATCAAGGACCTGCCGGTGGACCTTCCCCCGGGACTCCACATCGCCGCGGTGCCGGCACGGGAGGATCCGCGCGACGTGCTCATATCGGCCGGCGGCCGATCCCTGGAGCAGTTGCCCAGGTGCGCCCGTGTGGGGACGAGCAGCCTGCGCAGGCGCGCCCAACTCCTGTATCGCAGACCCGATCTGGAGATCGTCTCCCTTCGCGGCAATGTGGATACGCGGATCCGCAAGCTGGACGCCGAGGGTCTGGACGGCGTGGTCCTGGCCGCGGCGGGGGTGCGGCGGATGGGAATGGCCCACAGAATCACTCAGGTCTTTTCGCCGCAGGAGTTTGTCCCCGCCATCGGCCAGGGCGCCTTGGGCATCGAGACCCGGCAGGACGACGAGGCGTCCAACGAACTGGCGGCCGTGCTGGAAGAGCCCATGGCGCGGGCGTGCGTGGAGGCCGAACGGGAGTTCCTGCGGGTCCTGCAGGGTGGCTGTCAGGTCCCCGTGGGGGCCCTGGCCCGGGTGGAACGGGGAGTCCTGGTGCTGCAGGGGATGGTGGCCGGCCTGGACGGTGAACCCATGCTCAGGGAGGGCACCTCCGGCTCGCCGGATGCGTCCCGGCAGCTGGGGGCCCAGCTGGGAAGGCGCCTGCTGGAGCTGGGGGCTCGCGCCGTCCTGGAGGCCCTGGACGGGCGGACGCGGGGGGGGCTGA
>CAZEPJ010000088.1:0-15221 GCA_964514105.1 uncultured Desulfarculaceae bacterium
TAAAGCGGTACGCGAGCTGGGTTTAGAACGTCGTGAGACAGTTCGGTCCCTATCTGCCGTGGGCGCAGGATATTTGAGGGGAGCTGTCCCTAGTACGAGAGGACCGGGATGGACGGACCTCTGGTGTACCAGTTGTCGCGCCAGCGGCATCGCTGGGTAGCTATGTCCGGACGGGATAACCGCTGAAAGCATCTAAGCGGGAAGCCCACCCCAAGATGAGATATCCCCTCCCGATGGAGACATCGGGACTAAAGACCCCTCGAAGACGACGAGGTTGATAGGCCGGAGGTGTAAGTGTGGTAACACACTCAGCTTACCGGTACTAATCGGTCGTGAGGCTTGACCACAAGCCTTCATTATGGCCGTCATCCGCGATGGTGGAGACCTGAGCCAGATTCGATTGTCGAGAAACAGATCCATAGCGCATCGGTTTTCCGGTGGTCATGGCGGAGGGGAAACACCTGTTCTCATCCCGAACACAGAAGTTAAGCCCTCCTGCGCCGATGGTACTGCTCTGGTGACGGAGTGGGAGAGTAGGACGCTGCCGGGAAACACATTGAGGCCCGTCTCCTTAACGGAGGCGGGTCTTTTTTTGTCCCTGCTTGCGGGCCCTTTGGGCGGCGAGACGGCGGCAGGTGGATCGGACGCTTTTTCCTTTTGCAAATCAATGGCGCTCATGCTAGCGTTTTCGGAAACTTACACAGGCGATGCCGTCGGCGCTGTCGGCTTGCGCGAGGCCATCGCCGCCTAGATGCCAGGAGGGCCAGCCCATGTCCGGACACTCCAAGTGGGCGAGCATCAAGCACAAGAAGGCCGCCGTCGACGCCAAGCGGGGAAAGATCTTCACCAAGATCATCAAGGAGATCATGGTCTCCGCCCGGCTCGGCGGCGGGGACCCCGACGGAAATGCCCGGTTGCGGCTGGTCATCGACAAGGCCAAGTCCGTCAACATGCCCAAGGAGAACATCGAGCGGGCCATCAAGAAAGGGACCGGGGAGCTGGCGGGGAGCTCCTACGAGGAATTTCTGTACGAGGGGTACGGCCCGGGCGGGGTCGCCGTGCTGGCGGAGGTCATGACGGATAACCGCAACCGGGCGGTGGGAGAGATCCGCCACATCTTCACCAAGAACAACGGAAAGCCCGGAGAGGCAGGGTCGGTGGCCTGGATGTTCGAGAAAAAAGGGGTCATCCTCCTGGAGAAGAAGTCCGTGGAGGAAGAAACCCTCATGGAGGTCGCCCTGGATGCGGGCGCCGAGGACGTGCGGGAGGAGGATGAGGTCTGGGAGGTTCACGTCAAGCCAGGGGAATTCGAGGCGGTCAAGCGAGCCTTGACCGCCCGGGGGCTTCATGTGCTCTCCGGCGAGGTCTCCATGGTGCCCCGGAACACCATCCGCCTGGAGGGCAAGGAGGCCGAGCAGATGCTGAGGCTCATGATGGCGCTGGAGGACAATGACGACGTCCAGAACGCTTACGCCAATTTCGATATTCCCCAGGAGATCATGGAGCAGATTTCGGGGTGAAGCGGGGGGGAGATCTGGTGCGCCCGAAAGGATTCGAACCTTCGACCCCAGCATCCGGAGTGCTGTGCTCTATCCAACTGAGCTACGGGCGCACCCCTTATTTTTCTATCACAACGGTCCGGCCTTGACAATCCATTCCAGAAGTCCGCGTCCCTCTGCCCAGAGCCCCTCCCCCATGCTGGTTCTGGGGGTGGATCCTGGTTCGGATCGCACGGGCTTTGGCTTGGTGTCCATCCACAAGGGGACGCTGGGGCACGTGGCCCACGGCGTGATCGCCGCCGGATCGAAGCGGCCCCTTCCCCAGCGGCTGCAGAGGATCTATCTGGGGATCGACGAGCTGATCCGCACCTATCGACCGGACGGTGTGGCCGTGGAGGCCATCTTCCATGCCCGCAATGCACGCAGCTCCTTGATCCTGGGCCACGCCAGGGGGGTGGTGCTGCTGGCTGCGGCCAACGGGGGGGTGGCGGTGCACGAGTACAGCGCCCTGGCGGTCAAGCAGGCCCTGACGGGGTACGGACATGCGGACAAAGCCCAACTGGGCTACATGGTTCAGAGGCTGCTGGGGATCGACAATCTCTCTTCCGTCGATGCCTCCGACGCCCTGGCCGTCGCCATCTGCCACGCCCACGCATTCCGCACCATGAACAAGCTGCAGGAGCCGTCATGATCGCCTGGATTCGAGGCAAACTCCTGGAGAAGGAGATGGAGGGCGTGGTCGTGGACGTCCAAGGGGTGGGTTACCGGCTGTACACCTCTCTCCACACCTTCTATGATCTGCCCGACCCGGGCGAGGATGTGGCCCTCCGGGCCCAGATGGTGGTCCGCGACGACGCCATCCACCTCTACGGATTTCTCACCGAGGCGGAGCGGGAGGCGTTCCGGTCCCTGATCGGCGTTTCCGGCATCGGGCCCAGGCTGGCCAGGAACATCCTCTCGGGCATTCGGGCCGAGGAACTGGCAATGGCCGTCCGCGACGGGAACGGGGGAAGGCTTCAGGCCATCCCCGGCGTGGGCAAGCGCATGGCCGAACGGATCCTCCTGGAGCTCCAGGGCAAGATGGCGCACCTGGCCTCGCCGGAGGTCGCGCGGGTGGGGCCCGGGGGCCCGGGGGGCCGGGACGAGGCCATCGAGGAGGACGTGTTGTCCGCCCTGTCCCACCTGGGGTACCGCAAGGCGGAGATCTCCAAGGTGCTTCCCGCGGCCCGCGAGGCCGTGGCGGGTGAGTTGACGCTGGAGGCGTGGGTCCGGGAGACGCTGAGGCTCCTGGCCAGGTGAGGACCCGCAGTCATCGAGAGAACGGGGGGCGGCGGTGGAACGTCTCATCTCTCCCGTGTGCCAGGAGGGCGACGCCGGGTTCGAAGTGAGCCTGCGCCCCAAGCGGCTGACGGAGTACATCGGACAGAGGCGGCTGAAGGACAACCTGGCCGTGTTCGTCCAGGCGGCCCGCGAGCGAGGGGAACCCTTGGACCATTGCCTGTTCTATGGCCCCCCGGGGTTGGGGAAGACCACCCTGGCCCACATCATCGCCCAGGAGATGGGGGTCCAGGTCCGGGCCACCTCGGGGCCGGCGGTGGAGCGGGCGGGAGACCTGGCGGCCATCCTCACCAACCTGGAGGACCGGGACGTCCTGTTCATCGACGAGATCCACCGGCTCAATGCCACGGTGGAGGAGACCCTGTACCCGGCGATGGAGGACTTCCGACTCGACCTGGTCATCGGCCAGGGCCCCAGCGCGCGGACGGTGAGGCTCGACCTGCCCCGGTTCACCCTCGTGGGGGCCACCACGAGGACGGGGCTCCTCACCTCTCCTCTGCGGGACCGTTTCGGCATCTCTGCGCGCCTGGAGTTCTACAATGAAGAGGAACTCCTGCAGATCGTCCTGCGCTCGGTGAAGATCATGGGTGTCTCGGTGGAGCTGGAGGGGGCAAGGGAGATCGCGCGCCGGTCCCGGGGGACCCCCCGGGTGGCCAATCGGCTGCTGCGCAGGGTGCGGGACTTCGCTCAGGTGGAGGGTGGCGGGGCCATCAGCCGGGAGACGGCTTCCAAGGCCCTGGAGAGGCTGGATGTCGACCCCAGAGGCCTCGAGGCCATGGACAAGCACATCCTTCGCACCATAATGGAGCGCTTCGGCGGCGGGCCGGTGGGCATCGACACCCTGGCGGCGGTGGTGAGCGAGCAGAAGGATACCATTGAGGAGGTCTACGAGCCCTACCTGCTCCAGATGGGATTCCTCCACCGCACCCCCAGGGGGCGGGTCGCCACGCCGGAGGCATACCGCCACATGGGGATCCCCGCACCGGCGGTCCTTCAGGAGCGCCTCTTTCGGGACGAGACATGAGGGTGCTTCTGCATATCTGCTGCGCCAACTGTGCCGTGTACCCGGTCGAACGGCTCCGGGGGCTGGGGTACGAAGTCCGGGGCCTTTTTTGGAACCCCAATATCCAGCCCTATCAGGAGTATCTTCGCCGGAGAGGGGCCGTGGAGGTCCTGGCAAAGGCCATGGATCTGCCCGTCATCTTCATGGACGACTACCCCTTGGAGGAGTTCTTCCGGCGTGCGGCCTTCCGGGAGGGACAGCGCTGCCGGCTGTGCTACCAGTGGCGCCTGGAGAGGGCGGCCCGGGTGGCCCGCCGGGGGCGCTGCGACGCCTTCACCACCACCCTGCTGTTCAGCAAACGCCAGCGCCATCCATGGGTTCGGGAGGCTGCCGAGGCCGAGGCCGCATCGCGGGGCGTGCCCTTTCTCTACGAGGATTTCCGAATGGGCTGGGATCGGGGCAGCCGGCGGGCCAGGGAACTGGGCCTGTACCGCCAGGCTTACTGCGGGTGCGTGTACAGCGAGCGCGATCGATTCCGGCCCCGGGGTGGGGACCCGGTGGAACCCGGCCACGGGACGGAAGGCGAATCGGACGCCGGCCCGGGACATGCCGGAATTGTGTGAAATCCGCCACACCCATGGAGGGCAAGTGTTGCGTTTGGCCAACATCCCAATCCACGATTTGACGGCGGCGCTTCCATGATCTCCCATCCGAATGCCATAAGATATTGAAATTGTGTTACAAATAATTCTTCGCGGGACGCCGGCTTCTTGGCCGTGCTGGCATGATCCTCCCAAGAAAGGATGGGAGACTGACCTGGCAGGGGGGCGCATGCATCGACAGCGGACGTTGAACGAGACGGTGACCTGCCGGGGGCTAGGGCTTCATTCGGGAAAGGTGATCCGAATGAGGATCCATCCGGCCCCCGAGGATCACGGCATCGTGTTCGTCCGCACGGACGTCGGGCGGCGCGTCCGCATCCCCGCGCGGTTGGACTCGGTGGTGGATACGACCCTGGCCACCACCTTGGGGCGAGACGGTGTCGTCGTCTCCACGGTGGAGCACTTCCTGTCGGCCTGCGCGGGCATGGGGGTGGACAACGCCTTGGTGGAGCTCGATGGGCCGGAAGTGCCCATCATGGATGGGAGCGCAGCCCCATTCGTCTACCTGCTCAGGAGCGCGGGCACGCGCCAGCAGCTTCGGGGCAAGCGTTTCTTCGTCATCCGGCGGCCATTCCATCTGGCGGAAGGGGACAAACGGGTCTGCGTCCTCCCCGCCAGGGAGCTCAAGATCAGCTTCACCATCCGGTTCCCGCACCCCCTGATTCAGGATCAGTTTCTTCGCTTCTCCTTCTCTGATCACGCCTACGACCGGGAGATCTGCAAGGCCAGGACGTTCGGGTTTCTCAGGGAGGTGGAGGCCATGAAGGGTCAGGGCTACGCCCTGGGCGGGTCGTTGGACAACGCGGTGGTGCTGGACGAGTTCCGCGTGCTCAACGAGGACGGATTGCGCTACCAGGACGAGTTCGTGCGCCACAAGATCCTAGACTCCCTGGGCGATCTGTCCCTGCTGGGCATGCCCGTGATCGGGCACTTCGTGGCCTACAAGGCCGGACACACACTGAATCATCGGCTCATGTTGAGGGTCCTGAGCGACCCCGACGGGTGGCGCATCCAGACGTTTCCCTCCACCGAGGAGGCCATGAAGGCTCCGTTTCGCCTTCCCCGCGTGGGCCTCCTGGATGTGGTTCCCGCCACGGCCTGAGCCGTTCTCCCTCCCCCGCGATCTTGTCAAAGCTCAAGACCGTGCAGTACAATAGCCTTGCCTTCCCATCATGAGGGTCGGGATTACCTGAAGCGGAAGAGGGCTCTTCCTGCCCCGGCGGATCCAACCCCTGCAAGAGGCCTTCCAGTGGCCCCGGAGGCATCATTCCCCTTGCCCGCGGACTGGGCTGAGCAGAGAAGGAGGAGGCGCGAGCGCCTCCTGATGGTGGTCATCGCCCTGGCCCTGGTGGGCACCACGGCCCTGGCCGTCTACCTCTCGGGACCCAAGACGCTGGTCTCCCTGGCCAGCAACATCCTGATCTTTGGCCTCCTGTCCCTCAACGTGGTGCTCATCCTCCTGCTCCTCTTTCTGGTGGTGAGGAACCTCGTCAAGCTGTTGTTCGAGCGGCGCAAGGGGATCTTCGGGGCCAAGCTGCGCACCAAGTTCGTGGTGGCCTTCGTGGGGTTTTCCGTCGTCCCCGCCGTGCTGCTCTTCCTGGTGGCCATCTCCTATATCGGCATGAGCACGGACCTGTGGCTCAGCAATCAGATCGAGCAATCCTTGCAGGTATCCCGGGAGATCGCCGACGCCCTGGGGCAGCAGCGAAGCCAGGAGAGCCTGGCGTTCGCGCGGCATGTGAGCAGCTCCCTGGCAAGGGGGGAGATGGGCACCCGAAAGGCCTTGGAGGGGCTCAAGGGGATCGTGGAGGGCAAGCGGCGGGAGTACCAACTGGACTTCCTGGTCATCTACGCCGCCGACATGGAGCCCATTGCCGAGGCGTTCTCCACGCGGGTGAGCGGGGAACTGCAATCGTCCGTGCGGGAGGCCATCCCCCTGCGCCGCGTCATGAGGGGGCAGGAGCTGACCCGTCAGCGCAAGCTCGCCACGGAGGAGGTCATCGAGGGGTTCGTCCCCCTGTATTCCAGCTACGACCCCAAGGACGTGGCGGGCGTGGTGGGCGCGGGGTACCTGGTCCCGCGCACCCTGGGCGAGCAGATGGCGGCCATTTCCCAGACCCACGAGCAGTACCGGCAGTTGGTCAGCCAGAAAGGGCCCATCGAGCTCAACTACTACATCCTGCTCACGGTCGTGCTCCTGGTCATCCTTTTTCTCTCCTCTTGGTTCGGCTTCTACCTGGCCAAGCAGATCACCATCCCCCTCCAGGCGCTGGCGGAGAAGACCCAGGATGTGGCCCTGGGGAGACTGGACTTCCAGCTCGATGCCCTGGCCCGAGACGAGGTGGGGACTCTGGTGGAATCCTTCAACCGAATGACCCAGCAGTTGAAGAAGAGCCAGCAGGCCCTGGAAGCCTCCCACAGGGAGCTGGAGCGGGCCACTCTACAGTCCGACCAGCGCCGCCGGTACATGGAGATCGTCCTGCGCAACATCGCCGCCGGCGTGGTCTCCCTGGACGAGGAGAATCGGATCACCACAGTCAACCGCTCCGCGGAACAGATGCTGGGCATTCGATGGGACAGGGTCGTGCAGCGTCCGTTGGAGGAGATCATTGACGAGGAACAAGCCGCCCTGGTTCGGTCCCTGGTCGACGACCTGAGGCGCAGCGGCAAGGAGTCTCTCCAGCAGGAGATCCACACCCGTCTCGGAGGCCGGGTCCTGGACCTGGAGGCGAACATCACCCTGCTGCGGGACGACGAGGGGGGGTACCTGGGAATGGTCGTCGTCCTGGACGACCTCACCGAACGGCTCAAGGCCCAGAGGATGATGGCGTGGAAGGAGGTGGCCCGGCGCATCGCCCACGAGATCAAGAACCCGCTGACGCCCATCAAGCTCTCGGCCGAGCGGCTCCGCAAACGCTACCTCCCCGGGCTCGGAGAAGACGGGGGGGTCCTCAACGAGTGCACGGACACCATCGTGGAGCAGGTCGATCACCTTCAGGAGCTGGTGAGCGAGTTCCAGCGCTTTGCCAGGATGCCCGAGGCGCATCCCGTGCCGCAGGACCTCAACCAGATCGTCCAGGATGTCCTGGTCCTTTACCGGGAAAACCATCCCGCGGTCAAGGTGCAAGCCGAACTGGCCGGGGAGGTCCCCGTGGTGCCCCTGGATCGGGAACAGATTCAACGGGTGCTCATCAACCTGCTCAACAACGCCCTGGCCGCACTGCCCGAGGAAGGGGGCCGCATCCAGATCAGGACCGGCTACAACAAGGCCCTGCGGGTGGTCCGTCTGGAGATCGCCGACAATGGGCCGGGCATTCCGCCATCGGACAAGGGGCGGTTGTTCGAACCGTACTTCTCCACCAAGGAAGCGGGCACGGGCCTGGGCCTGACCATCGTGCGGTCCATCATCATGGACCACCGGGGGTACATCCGCGTCATGGACAATGAGCCCCGGGGGACGCGCTTTGTGATAGAGTTACCTCTCTGAGGCGGGGGCGGGGAGGAGGGCTGAGAATCAAGCCTTTTGATCTCCTTGGCCTCGAGCCTGATCTTCCCCCTCGCAAGGACCGGCATGGAACACAAGGGCGTCAACATCCTGATCGTGGACGACGAGGAGGGCATCCGCAGGAGCCTCCGGGGGATCCTGGAAGACGAGGGGTACGGGGTGCGCCTGGCCGAGGATGGGGAGGCTGCCCTGCGCCTCCTGGAGGAGGAGTCCCCGGACCTGGTTCTCCTGGACGTCTGGATGCCGGGCCGCGACGGCATCGAGATCCTCCAGGAGATCAAGAAGGGGTGGCCCGGCGTCGCGGTGGTGATGATCTCGGGCCACGGTTCCATCGAGCTGGCCGTGCGGGCGACGCGCCTGGGGGCCCACGATTTCATCGAGAAGCCCCTGTCCCTGGACAAGGTCCTCCTGACCCTCCAGAACGCCCTGAGGTACTCCAGGCTGGAGGAGGAGAACCGAAGGCTCCGCCAGCAGGTGCGGCCCAGGGATGAGATCACGGGCAGCAGCGCGGCCATCCAGCGGTTGAAGGAACAGGTGCGGATCATCGCCCCCACCTCCAGCTGGGTGCTCATCCACGGCGAAAACGGCACGGGCAAGGAGGTCGTCGCCAGGGCCATCTACCGCCAGAGCAAGCGGGCCCACGCGCCGTTCATTGATGTCAATTGCGCCGCCATCCCCGAGGAGCTCATCGAGAGCGAGCTGTTCGGCCACGAGCGCGGGGCGTTCACCGGAGCCACCCAGATGCGCCGGGGGAAATTCGACCTGGCCGACGGCGGGACCCTGTTCCTGGACGAGATCGGCGACATGAGCCTGGGCACCCAGGCCAAGATCCTCCGGATCCTGCAGGAGCAGCGGTTTCAGCGCGTGGGGGGGAGCAAGAGCATCCGGGTGGACGTGCGCGTCATCGCCGCCACAAACAAGGACCTGGAGGAGGAGATCCGGGCCGGGCGTTTCCGCGAAGACCTGTACCACCGCATCAACGTCATCCCCGTGGAGGTGCCGCCTCTGCGCGAGCGGATCGAGGACATCCCGGTCCTGGTGGCCGAGTTCGTCGAGGAGTTCCGGCGCAGCCAGGGGCATCCCCGAAAGCGCTTCGACGCGGCGGTCATGGAGGCATTCCAGGGGTACGGGTGGCCCGGAAACGTGCGGGAGCTCAAGAACATGGTGGAGCGGCTCGTCATCCTCTCGCCCGCCGCCACCGTCGTGGCCCAGGACCTGATGCCCCCGCTGCGGCCGACCGAGGCCCCCCTCCCGGCGGTCCGGGCCCAGAGCCTCCGGGAGGCCAGGGAGGCCTTTGAGCGGGCGTTCATCGAGGAGCGGCTCAGGGAGCAAGGGGGAAACGTCTCGAGGACCGCCGAGGCGGTGGGCCTGGAGCGAAGCCACCTGCACCGCAAGATCAAGGAGCTGGGGATTCGGATACGGGGCGAGGGGTGAGGCGGAGGCGGAGGCTGAGAAAGGGCGAGAGACTTGGCCAAGGCTGAGGCGAAGCGAAACGGCTTGGGTTGTGCCTGAGCCTTCGCCTCCAGCCTTGACGAGGGGTTCTTCATGCGCGAGATCATTGTCGGGACGGCGGGCCACATCGACCACGGCAAGACCGCCCTGGTGGAGGCCCTCACCGGGGTCAACACCGACCGGCTCAAGGAGGAACAGATCAGGGGCATCACCATCGAGCTGGGCTTCGCCGATTTCACCCTGCCCAGCGGGCGGCCGGTGGCGGTGGTGGACGTGCCCGGCCACGAGCGCTTCGTCAAGACCATGGTGGCTGGGGCCACGGGCATCGATCTGGTGATCCTGGTGGTGGCGGCCGATGAAGGGGTCATGCCCCAGACCCGGGAGCATCTGGACATCTGCCGACTGCTGCGCGTCCGGAAGGGATTGGTGGCCCTCACCAAGGTGGACCTTCCCGACGAGGAATGGATCCAGCTCGTGGAGGAGGACGTTCGGGAGTTCGTACGCGGCACCTTCCTGGAAGGGGCCCCCGTGGTGAGGACCTCCAAGGTCACGGGGGAGGGTTTCGGCGAGCTGGCCTCCCAGCTGGACCGCCTCTGCGGCGAGCTGGGGGAGCGCCCCGCAGCGCGCCACTTCCGCCTGCCCATCGACCGGGTGTTCACCATGAAGGGGTTCGGCACCGTGGTCACCGGGACGCTTGTGGAGGGCCGCCTGGCCGAAGGGGAGGCCGTGGAGGTGGCCCCGGGGGGCGTCAGGAGCAAGGTGCGGGGCCTTCAGGTCCACAATCGAGCGGTGCGGGAGTCCCTGGCGGGCATGCGGACGGCGGTGAACCTGCAGGGCGTGGAGAAGGAGGAGGTGGCGCGGGGCGACGTGCTGGTCCCCCCCGAGGCGTTCCTCCCCACCCACATGGTGGACGTGCACCTGGAGTACCTCCCCACGGCCCCCTGGAAGCTCAAGCAGCGGGCCCGGGTCCGATTTCACACGGGGACGAGCGAGATCCTGGGACGGGTGGTCCTGCTGGACCGCCAGCTCCTGGAGCCCGGGGATGCGGCCTATGCCCAACTGCGGCTGGAGTCCCCCACGCTGGTGGTGCACGGCGACCCGTTCGTCATCCGCAGCTACTCCCCCACGCTGACCATCGGAGGGGGGCTGGTGCTGGACGGACTTCCTCCCAAACACCGCCGCAACGCCCCCCGTGTCCTGGCGCACCTTCGGGAGATCCACCTGGGGGATCCTGCCCGGGTGGCCCTGGCCATGGTCCGGGCCGCGGGGATCCAGGGCCTGACCCGGAAGGACCTGGACCGGCGCCTCAACCTGCCCCAGGACCGCTGGCGGGAGATCCAGGCGGCCCCGGGTTTCCGGGACGAGGTCCAGGGCATCGACGGATCGGCAGGGACCCGCCCCCGGGAAGAGGACGCCCTGTACATGGCGCGGGAGATCTACGAACGCCTCCAGGGGGAGATCCTGGAGGCCCTGAGGGGTTTCGGGAGGGAGCATCCCCTGGAATCCGGGATCCCCCGGGAGGACCTGCGGGGCCGCTGTCCGTCGCGTCCTTCGGCGAGGGCCTTCACCGCCGCGCTCCAGGACCTGCTGGATCGGAGAGAGGTGTCGGTGGACGGGGACCGCTGGCGCTGGAAGGGGCATCGCTTGGCCCTCGAGGGAGCGCACCAGGCCCGGCTGGAGGAGTTGGCCGGGGTCTTTCGGGAGGCCGGGCTCCAGCCCCCCCTGCTCAAGGAAGCGGGCGGGGCCCTGGGGGTGAGCGACAAAGAGGCCCGAGACCTGGCCGAGCACCTCGCCCGCCGGGGGGAGCTGGTCAAGGTGAAGGAAGACTTGTACTTTCACCAGGCAGCGGTCCAGGGGCTCCAGGATCGCCTGGTGTCGTTTCTCAAGGAGCGGGGGGAGATTCAGCCCCTGGAGTTCAAGGAGATGACCCAGCTCTCCCGGAAGTACATGATCCCCCTTCTGGAGCACTTCGATCGCATCAAGGTGACCATGCGGGTGGGGGACAAGCGGGTGTTGAGGGGGTAAGAAGAGGGTCCGTTGTGCCTCGTCCGTCGGTGATCGCCTCTTCCAACGGACCCAAGACAGTGGACCACGGACGGGCGGTTCCATGGAAGAACAGCTGACCAAGCGCAGACAGGTTGTTCAATTTCGTCTCGATCAAAGGAGCCACGGCACGGTCGATCTCGTCCAGGAAACCCCCCTGACGATCTTCGTCAACGAGCGGGAGCTGGTGACGCTCCTGTGCACGGGGCACCATCTGGAAGACCTCGTCCTGGGCTTCCTGCGGTCCGAGGGGCTGGTGGAGGCCGCCGAAGACGTGAGCAGCCTGCGGCTGGACGGGGAGACGGGCGAGGCCCGGGTGACCCTGGCGGGGGGCGGGGGCCTCCGGGAGGCCCTTTTCCACAAGCGGACCCTGGGGGCGGGATGCGGCAGGGCCAGCCTCTACTACCAACCCCTGGACGGGCTCCAGATCCGCCCCATGGCGCCGGGCTTCCGGGTGAGCAGCGGGCAGGTCCTGGCGCGCATGGGGGAAATGAACCGGACGTCCCCCCTGTACCGCGCCACCCGGGGCACCCACAACGCGGCCCTGAGCGCCGCCCACCGCATCCTGGTCACCCGGGAGGACATCGGGCGGCACAACGCCGTGGACATGATCGTGGGCCACGCCCTTCGGGAGCGGATCCCCCTGGGGGACAAGATGCTCCTGACCACGGGGCGAGCCTCCTCGGAGATCGTTCTCAAGGCCGCCCGCCTGGGCATCCCCGTGCTGGTCTCCCGGTCGGCCCCCACGGCCCTGGGGGCGGCCCTGGCCCAGGAGGTGGGAATGGCCCTGGTGGGATACGTGCGGGGCGGCCGCATGACCGTGTACAGCCACGGCGAGAGGATCGGGAAATCCTAAAGCGATTTCTCAAGAGTGGGCATTTTCGCGCTCAATATCAGCCCAATGAGCTCCGTGAAAAAAAAGGCTTGACATCGGGTTTTTCCGATGATAAAAGGAAACGCACAAGGGTGGACCCGGGCGAATCCGAGGGGTCCACGAGGGGTGGAGTTTGCGGGGAGGAGGCCGAGTGGGCCAAAGGTGTCTTCTCTCCGGGCCTATTTGCAGGGATTGGCCGGCCACGGCCAGACAAGGGAGAAAGGAGGTGATGCAGCGCGTCGTAGGGAGTGTTTCCTGGCCCTCTCTTGGGAGGGGAGGGCGCAATGGGGTACAGAGACCAAAGTGAAGGAGGAGGTTCCATGAAAAAGGGATTTCTAGCGGTGCTGCTCGGGACGGTCCTGGCGTTGGCCCTGGTGCCCAGCGCCCAGGCGGCGGACCCGGGCAAGTACCTGGGCGGCGCGGACTTCAACTTCCGCGGCCAGTACTGGATGTGGGGCACGTACCAGGAGAACATCGCGGACTTTGACAGCGACCGCAACGACACCCGGCGCAGCATCTTCCAGCGCTTCCGCTGGTACTTCGACACCAGTTACGAGGGGAAGTACGGCGGCACCCTCGGCTTTGAGTGGAACTGGCGCTGGGGCTCCGTGGGCGCGGCCAACGCCATCGGCGGCGGTCCGGACGGGGACGACCTGACGGACAACACCCGGCTCAAGCATGCGTACGTCTGGTTCATGCTCCCCTGGGCGCCGGTGAACTCGGTCAAGGTGTCCGCGGGTCTGGGCATTCAGCCGAGCATCGACCCCCAGAACATCATGTTCGCGTCCAATGACTTCTTCGGCGTGCGGGTGGACGTGCCCATCATCAAAGGTATCGTCAACCTCACAGGCGCCTGGTTGATCGACTCCATCGGCCGCGACCCGGGCCTGACCGTCGACTCCCAGGGCGGCTTCGGGGGCGGGCCGGGGGCGAGCGCGCCGGACCGCTGGAGCGACGACTCCGACTATTACATCCTCCATGCCACGGCCAACGTGGCCAAGTGGCTCAACTTGGGCGCGTACTGGGTATGGGGCCATGCCATGGAAAACGGCCGCCTCGACAACCTGGCCTGGGGCGCGGGCGCACCTTACGGCACCCCCGGGTTTCCATTCACCTACACCGGGCAGGTCCAGGGCATCCTGGGCGGCCGGAACCTGGGCAGTGTGTGGGATGGGGACGTGTACTGGAACGGGCTCTATTTCTTCCTCAAGCCCGACCCCTGGTTCGTCAACGGCCACGTCAACGTGATGTACGGGAACAGCGGTTTGCCGCATGACGTCACCATCGGCACGGCCTGGGCGTACTTCCTCCAGGCCGGTTGGCGATCCGGCCCCTTCATGGTGAGCGCCAGGGGCTGGTGGTTTGACGGCGACAAGGACACGGACCGCAGGCCCGGTCATTTCGCGGGCCCCGGGGACAAGTGGGACCGCTGGTTCGGGCCCGACCCCTTCTTCGCCTCCACCGAGCTGTGGTACTCGGGGTACACCTCCTGGGGCACGGGCATAACGGGGTACGAGAGTTCTCCTGGCGGCACGGCCTTCGTGGGAATGGAGAACTCCTGGCAGGTGACCAAGAAGCTGAAGTTGGATTTCCTGTTCGGGTACCTCATGTTCACCAACGACTCGGACAAGCCCTATGCCACCATGGGGGAGATGGGCGGCGGTGTCTTTCTTCCCCCCAACAAGGACAAGGAGATCGGCTGGGAGTTCAACCTGGCCGGCACGTACAAGCTGTATGACAACCTGGCCCTCACCCTGGGCTTCAACTACCTCATCGCCGGGGACGGGCTGGACCACTGGCAGCGGACGCGAGTCGGCCAGTGGGAGTACCGCAGCGCCGACGACGCGTACGAGATCTTCTGGAGGCTGCTCTACACCTTCTAGGCGCGTCTCGATTTTCTGCGGCCATGCTGAGGGGGGACCTTCGGGTCCCCCCGTTTTTTTGGGGGGGGTGCAGTCGTAAACCAATCGTCCAGTTTCCCCCTCCATTGACGAGACAGACACCCACCTGAGATCGTCAAGCCTGTCCCGAGGGGCGACCCCGAATATCCCATGTCGAGGGCGGAATACCGAAGCACGAGGTCTGCCGCATGAGATCAAACCGTCTCCACAGGTGATTTCCCCCCTCGGTATCCTGCGGTTCCCCGTTGGATATTCGACCATGTCACCGCGCCTCCGGCCGCCTCCCCCTCCTCCTTGACGCCGCGGCCTCGGCGGGCGTACCATCTTAGAAAAACGCACAGGAGGATCGGGCCATGAACAGGCTCTGGGGGCTGCTGCCCATTGCAATGCTCACCCTGGCCTGGTGGGGACACCCCGGTGCTGCAGACGCCGCCGTCAAGGTGGCCATCCTGCCCTTCCAGGTCAACAGCCCCGAGGAGCTGGGATACCTGCAGAAGGGCGTCCAGGAGATGCTGGCCAGCCGGGTGGCCCAGGGGGGCGGGCTGGAGGTGGTGGACCGAAGCGCGCTGGCCGCTGCCAAGGACGATTACGCCCGCGGCCTGGATCCTGCCCGGGCCTCGGCCCTGGGCAGGAAGCTGGGGGCCAACTTCATCGTGTTCGGCAGCATCTCCAAGCTGGGAAGCCACGTGAGCCTGGACGGCGAGGTCATCGACGTCTCCAAGGGGTCGAGCAGCGCCCGTCTGGCCGCCGAGGCCCCCAACATGGACGGGGTCATCCCCCAGGTGAACCGGCTGGCCCAGGAGATCCGCGGCGCGGCCCTGGGGCAGCCCGTGGCCCGGGCAGCGGTCCCCGCTGCCGGGGTCCCTGCGGCCCAATCGCCCGCCCCGGTCCAGTCTTCGGTATTGCCTCAGCAGCAGATTGTGCCTGCTGCGCCGGGTGCGGTG
>CAZEPJ010000089.1:0-14128 GCA_964514105.1 uncultured Desulfarculaceae bacterium
TGGCCGCACCGTCGGCGCCGGCGTCGTCAGCGACGTCATCGAATAGGGGACGACGGGTTTGATGGGGGCGAGACGATGCGGGAGATTGTGACCCTCGCTTGCACCGAATGCAAGCGACGCAACTATACGACGACCAAGAACAAGAGGACGACTCCCGACCGGTTGGAGTTCAAGAAGTACTGCCGGTTCTGCCAGAGGCATACACCCCATCGGGAGACCAAGTGAGACGGCCCCGGGCCTGGGGCATGAGCCTTGACGGGGACACAGGCCAGTAGCTCTAACGGCTAGAGCACCGGACTCCAAATCCGGGGGTTGGGGGTTCGAATCCCTCCTGGCCTGCCACGCCAACTGACCCAAGCCGAACCTTCGAGGGGCGGGAGGAGATCCCCCTGTGATGTTGGACGTCAAAGAGATCCACGGAAAGGTCAGGCAGTTCTTCCGAGAGGTCCGGGCGGAGTTGAAGCGGGTGACGTGGCCTACGCGCAAAGAGACGGTGGGTTCCACGTCCGTCGTCCTGGTCCTGGTGATGATCATGGCGGTCTTCCTGGGGCTCGTGGACATGGGGTTGCACGAGCTGATTCGGCGGATCCTCAGCTGAGAACGCACGGGAGCAGGTGACCATGGCGCACCAGTGGTATGTCGTTCACACCTATTCGGGTTACGAGAACAAGGTCAAGACGGCCTTGGAGGAGCGGATCAAGTCCTTTGGCCAGGAGGAATGGTTCTCGGAAATCCTGATCCCATCCGAGAAGGTCGTCGAGCTGGTCAAGGGCGAGCGCAGGACGTCCACGCGCAAGTTCTTCCCAGGCTATATCTTCGTGAAGATGGAGCTGAACGACGAGACCTGGCACATTGTGAAAAACACGCCCAAGGTGACGGGATTTATCGGGAGTCGAACGGAGCCGACGCCCATCTCCGATCGGGAAGTGGAGGAGATTGTCCACCAGATCAATGAGGGAGTGCTGAAACCGAAGCCCAAGTTCGTCTTCGACAAAGGGGACAGCGTCCGCGTGATCGATGGCCCCTTCCTGAACTTCAACGGGGTCGTGGACGAGGTGAGGCCGGAGAAGGGGAAGGTCCGGGTTCTGGTGAGCATCTTCGGGCGGGCGACGCCGGTGGAACTGGATTTCGTTCAGGTGGCCAAGAACTGAGGATCTGGGGAGATGGGCCGGGCCGATAGGTCCTGCCGCGACGCGGATGGGCCCGGCGGGCCCGAGCCTTGATGGCACAAGAGGAGAGCCATGGCTAAGAAAGTGGTTGGTATGATCAAGCTTCAGGTGGCAGCCGGACAGGCGACCCCTTCTCCGCCGGTGGGACCGGCATTGGGCCAGCACGGCGTCAACATCATGGAGTTCTGCAAGTCCTTCAACGCCCGTACCCAGGGGCAGGAGGGAATGATCATCCCTGTGGTGATAACGGTTTATGCGGACCGTTCCTTCACTTTCGTCACCAAGACACCACCCGCCTCCATCCTGATCAAGAAGGCGGCTCAGATCGCCAAGGGGTCGGGCCGCCCCAACCGGGAGAAGGTGGGGCGCTTGGCTCGATCGCAGATTCGGGAGATCGCCCAACTCAAGCTTCCCGATCTGAACACAAACGACTTGGAGCATGCCGTCAAGACGGTGGAGGGCACTGCCAGGAGCATGGGGATCGAGGTGGTGGAGGGGTGACGGAGCCGGGGCAGGGGGCTCGATGGCGTGAATCCGGGGGACAGGATGATCGCCTGATCGATGGAGAGAGAGATGGGGAATCGGGGAAAGAAGTACCGGACAGCACGGGAGAAGGTGGAGGGGGCCAGGCGCTACACGTTGGAGGAGGCGGTGGATTTGGTCCTCGCCACGCACTACGCCAAGTTCAACGAGGGCGTAGACGTGGCCCTGCGGCTTGGCGTCGACCCAAGACATGCGGACCAGATGGTCCGGGGGGCCGTAGTGCTCCCGCACGGGAGGGGCAAAGACGTCAAGGTCCTGGTCTTCGCCAAGGGAGAGAAGGAGAAGGAGGCCTTGGACGCCGGAGCCGATCACGTGGGGGCCGAGGCGTTGGCCGAGAAGATCCAAAAAGAAGGATGGCTCGATTTCGACAAGGCCATAGCGACCCCCGATCTGATGGGTCTGGTGGGGAAACTGGGACGGATCCTGGGCCCCAGAGGACTGATGCCCAATCCCAAGGTGGGAACGGTCACCTTCGATGTGGCCAGGGCGGTCCGCGAGCTGAAGGCGGGGAAGGTGGATTTCAAAGTGGACAAGGCCGGGGTGCTCCATGCGCCCGTTGGCAGGGTCTCCTTCAGCAGTGAGCAGCTTCTCGAGAACATCCGGGCACTGCTCGACACGGTGGTCCGTCTGAAACCCGCGAGCAGCAAGGGGGTGTATCTGCGAGGCCTCGCCCTCTCCAGCACCATGGGTCCTGGTGTGAAGGTTGATCCGGTCACGGTCCGGAACATGGCGAGGTGAGCCTCGCCCAGGATCTCACCTTTGGCATGCACGAGCAGCCCGTGAACTGCAAAGCCTCCATGATGACCATCTGTGGTGGAGGACCGAAGTCCAGGAGAAGTCACGGGGGACGAGCACGTCTCCGGATGCGCCGGCCGCGGGAGGCCCACTCATCCAGAGCCATGTGTTCGGGCAGTGACTGAAGCGGCACGGGGGGAAAGGAGAATGTTCTCGTGAAAAGGAAGGAAAAGGAAAGGATCGTTGGGGATCTCAGGGCGAGCTTTTCCCCGTGCGATGTGGCGGTCTTGACCCGGTTTTCGGGGCTCAAGGTTTGGGAGATCAATCGCGTTCGGGAGGAGTTCAAGAAGATCTCCGTGGATTACCGTGTCGTCAAGAACACCCTGGTCAAGAAGGCCATGGAAGGCACGGACGTGGCCCTGTTGCGCGAGTATTTCCAGGGCCCTGTGGCCGTTGCCCTCGCGCGGGGGGACATCATCCCCGTTGCGAAGTTGCTGACGGGATTCATGAAGGAGTTCCCCAAACTGGCGATTCATGCAGGCCTGGCTCAGGGGAAACTGCTGACGGCCAAGGAGGTGGAGTTGGCGGCCACTCTGCCCAGTCGCGAGGAACTGGTGGCCAAGCTTCTCTTCCTTCTCAATGCACCGCTGACCAGTCTGATGAACGTCATGCAGGCCGTTCCGGCGCAATTGGTCCGGACGCTGGCGGCGATCCAGGAGCAGAAGGCCAAAGCGGAATAGGGGTGTTTGTCTGGGCACGGCGTTCACTCCCATGGAGTGATGCCCGCAGGGGATCCCGGATGCCGGCGATCGAGACAAACACGACACGGCAGAGGCGAAGTGACGATCGGCACCGCGAAGAATCAGGAATCGAAGGGACAGGAGGATAGACAATGGGACAGATCAGCAAAGAGGACTTCATCGGCTTCATCAAGAACGCCACGGCTATGGAGCTTTCGGAGATCGTCAAAGAGCTCGAGACGATCTTCGGAGTGACAGCGGCCGCGCCCATGGCCGTGGCTGCTGCTGGGGTGGCAGCTGCGGCGCCTCAGGCCGCCGAGGAGGAGAAGACGGAGTTCGATGTGATCCTCACGGGCTTCGGGGACAAGAAGATCCAGGTGATCAAGGTCGTCCGGGCCCTCACAGGGTTGGGACTGAAGGAGGCCAAGGATCTCGTGGAGGGCGTGCCCAAGCCTGTGAAGGAAGGCATATCCAAGAAGGAAGCGGAAGACGCCAAGAAGCAGTTGGAGGAATCCGGCGGGACCGTTGAGATCAAGTAGCCCCGGAGGCCTTCGGGCCCGCGAGAGGTCTTGGGCATGCGAGGTCTTCTTTGGGGAGGACGCTCGATGCGGCGAGCCGAGCATCGCATCGCCCCATGGGCGAGAGTGCGGGCCTTTCAGCCCGCCTCCGCCGTTCTTTTCTTGGGAAGGGGTGTTTGATCGATGACCCGTGAAGAAGTCCTGTCAGGGATGTATCGAAGGAGCTACTCCAAGATCGAGAAGATTATCGATCTTCCCAATCTGATCGATATCCAGAGGAAGTCCTATGAGCGTTTTCTCCAGAGCCAGGCGCAGCCGGAGGAGCGAGAGGATATCGGTCTGCAGGGGGTTTTCAAGAGCGTCTTCCCCATTCAGGACTTCAATGAGACGGCCTCTCTGGAGTTCGTGAACTACACGCTGGGGGATCCCAAGTACAACATGGAGGAATGCCTCCAGCGCGGGATGACGTACGCTGTCCCCGTGAGGATCACCGTTCGGCTCATCGTCTGGGATGTGGACAAGGACAAGGGGCGGCACACGATTCGGGACGTCAAGGAACAGGAGGTCTATTTCGGCGAGATCCCGCTGATGACCGACAAGGGGACCTTCATCATCAACGGAACGGAGCGGGTCATCGTAAGCCAACTCCACCGTTCGCCGGGGATCTTCTTCGAGCATGACAAGGGGAAGACCCACTCCAGTGGAGTCCTCCTGTACTCCTCCCGCGTGATCCCCATGAGGGGATCGTGGCTCGATCTCGAATTCGACGCCAAGGATATTCTGTATGTGCGTATTGACAAACGGCGCAAGTTCCCGGTGACGGTCCTTCTGAAGGCACTGGGTTATTCCACCGAGGATCTCCTCCGGTACTACTACCCCATGGAGACCATTCTTCTGGAGGGGGGAAAGATCTTTCGCCGTCTCCCGCTGGACCTCCTTCTCGGAACCAAGGCCTCGGAGACCATCCAGCTTTCCGAGGGAGAAGAACCGCTGGTCAAGCGGGGGGGACTGATCAGGAAGAAGCACGTGAAGGCCCTTCAGGCCAAAGGGGTCGATCGTGTACCCCTTCACCCCGAGGATCTCCCGGAGAAGCTCGTGGCCCGTCCCGTCGTGGATCCGGACACTGGCGAGATCCTGGTGGACTGCCTGGACAACCTCACCCAGGAGCGGCGGTTGCGATTGGAGGAGAGGGGGATCCGGGAGATCGACGTGTTGTTCATCGACGACCGCAGGTACCTTCGCGCCATGTCCGACACCTTGCTGTTGGACAAGGTCGAGGGGGAGAAGGAGGCCATCCTCGAGATCTACAAGCGGCTGCGGCCGGGGAACCCTCCGACGGAGGAGACCGCCAGGGAGTTCTTTCACAATCTGTTCTTCAACCCGCGGTATTACGATCTATCGACGGTGGGTCGTTGGAAGCTGAATCGCAAGCTCGGGATCTCCATGGAGGATGCCCCGCCGAGTCTGACGGCACTGCGCAAAGAGGATATCATGGAGGCCGTCCGCTATCTGCTCAAGCTCCGTGCGGGGGAGGGCCAGATCGACGATATCGACCACCTGGGGAACCGCCGGGTGAAAGCGGTGGGCGAGCTCATCGAGAACCAATACCGCATCGGGCTGGTGAGGATGGAGAGGGCCATCAAGGAGAGGATGAGCCTCCAGGAAATCGAGACCCTGATGCCCCACGATCTCATCAACGCCAAGCCCGTCTCTGCCGTGGTCAAGGAGTTCTTCGGCAGCAGCCAGCTTAGCCAGTTCATGGACCAGACCAACCCCCTGTCCGAGATTACCCACAAGAGGCGGTTGAGCGCCCTGGGGCCGGGCGGGTTGACGCGGGAACGGGCGGGTTTCGAGGTGCGGGACGTGCACCCCACCCACTATGGCCGCATCTGCCCCATCGAGACGCCGGAGGGCCCCAACATCGGCCTGATCGTATCGCTCAGCACGTTCGCCCGCGTGAACGACATGGGGTTTATCGAGACGCCCTACCGCAAGGTGGCGGAGAACAGTGTCTCCAGGGACATCGAATTCCTCACGGCTCTGGACGAGGAGGGCCACATCATCGCCCAAGCCAATGCTCCGCTGGACCCCAGGGGCAGGCTCCTGCGTGATCTTGTCTCGGTCCGCCACCGGGGGGGGGAGTTCGCTCTGAAGCGTGCCGAGGAAGTGGATCGCATGGACGTCTCGCCCAACCAACTGGTCAGCGTCGCGGCCTCGTTGATCCCCTTCCTGGAGAATGATGACGCCAACCGGGCGCTCATGGGATCCAACATGCAGCGCCAGGCCGTGCCCCTCATGGTGACCGAGGCCCCGGTGGTCGGGACGGGCATGGAGTATGCGGTAGCCCGCGATTCGGGCGTGGCGGTCGTGGCCAAACGGGCGGGGGTTGTGGAGAGCGTCGATGCCGCGAGAATTGTGGTGAAGAGCGAAGGGGCGGCCGGATCAGACGAGGCCCCGGAGATCATCATATACAACTTGATCAAGTACCAGCGATCCAATCAGAACACGAGCATCAACCAGAAGCCCATCGTTCGCAAGGGACAGCGCGTGGAGGCGGGGGAGATCATCGCCGATGGACCCGCCACGCATCAGGGAGAACTGGCCCTTGGCAGGAATGTCATGGTGGCCTTCATGCCTTGGGGAGGCTACAACTTCGAGGACTCGATCCTGGTCAGCGAGAAGGTGGTCAAGGAGGATACCTTCACCTCGATTCATATCGAGGAATTCGAGGTCATGGCCCGGGATACCAAGTTGGGCAAGGAGGAGATCACCCGGGATATCCCCAATATTGGCGACGAGATCCTGAGGAACCTGGACGACAGCGGTATCGTGGCCATCGGCGTGGAGGTCAAGCCCGGCGATATCCTCGTGGGAAAGGTGACGCCCAAGGGGGAGACCCAGCTTTCCCCCGAGGAGAAGCTCCTTCGGGCCATCTTCGGGGAGAAGGCGGGAGAGATCCGGGATACCTCCCTGCGGGTCCCGCCGGGCGTTGAAGGGACCGTCATCGCCGTGAAGATCTTCTCGCGGAAAGGGGTGGACAAGGACGAACGGAGCAAAGAGATAGAGGACGAGGAGATCGCCCGACTGGTCAAGGACCAGGACGATGAGGTCCGCATCGTTCAACGCAGCACCATGGAGCGCATGAGACAACGGCTCGAGGGCAGGACTTTGGCCACGGAAATCCGGGATCACTTCACCGATGAGTTGCTGGGCGTCAAAGGCAGCAAGATCGATCGCCAGTTGCTCGATCGGCTTCCCATGAATCGCTGGGTGGAGATCCGTGCCGAGGAGGATCCCGATGCGCATCGGGAGATTCGGGACCTCTACCAGCATTTCCAGGACCAGGTGGCCCATATCAACGAGTTCTTCGAGGCGAGGAAGTTTCGGCTCATGCGAGGGGATGAACTCCCGCCGGGTGTGATCAAGATGGTCAAGGTCTATGTAGCCATCAAGCGAAAGCTCTCCGTCGGAGACAAGATGGCGGGCCGTCATGGAAACAAGGGGGTCATCTCTCGGATCCTCCCGGAAGAGGACATGCCCTGTTTCGCCGACGGGACCCCGGTGGATGTCGTCCTCAACCCGCTGGGGGTGCCTTCCCGAATGAATGTCGGCCAAGTGCTCGAGACGCATCTGGGTTGGGCGGCCAAGGGTTTGGGCGAGAAGATCGGGCGCCTGCTGGAGGCCCACTCCAGCCCCGCTCAGGTTCGCAAGATGCTCTCCAAGGTGTACGCTTCGTCCGGCTTCGATGCGGTCCTCAAGCGGTTGAGCAACGACGAAGTGATGGAGCTGGCCAGGAAGTTGAGCAAGAGCGTCCCCATGGCAAGCCCCGTCTTCGATGGTGCCACCGAGCCGGAGATTCGAAGCGCCTTGGAGGAGGCCGGGCTCCCCGTAACCGGCCAGGCCATCCTGTACGATGGACGAACAGGAGAACCTTTCCACCATCCCGTCACCGTCGGGATGATGTACATGATGAAACTCCATCACCTCGTGGATGACAAGATCCATGCCCGCTCCATCGGTCCGTATTCGCTGGTGACGCAGCAGCCCCTGGGAGGAAAGGCTCAGTTCGGCGGCCAGAGACTGGGGGAGATGGAGGTCTGGGCCATGGAGGCCTATGGGGCCGCGTATACCCTTCAGGAGTTCCTGACGGTCAAGTCCGACGACATCGCGGGCCGCAACCGGATGTATGAGTCCATCGTCAAAGGGGATCACCGCCTCGAGCCTGGACTTCCCGAATCGTTCAATGTCCTCATCCGGGAACTCCAGAGTCTCGGGCTGGATGTGGAGCTTCTGGAGGATGCCGAGGAATAAGGGCGTCCACGGTCGGCGGGCGCAACGGCGGAGGGGGGCCCGGGAGACCCCATCGCAGGGCACGTATCATGGATCCTGGTCCTGGATCCGGCATCGTGGGGAGGTCTAGCTTTGGAAGATCTTTTCAGCTTGTTCGAGAAACCCAAGGATCCGCTGAGCTTCAACGCCATCCGCATCTCTCTTGCATCGCCGGACAAGATCCGGTCCTGGTCCCATGGAGAGGTGAAGAAGCCGGAGACCATCAACTACCGGACGTTCAAACCGGAGCGGGATGGGTTGTTCTGCGCCAAGATTTTCGGGCCCACCAAGGATTACGAGTGCAACTGCGGGAAATACCGGCGCATGAAGCACCGAGGGGTGGTGTGTGAGAAGTGCGGCGTAGAGGTGATTCATTCCAGGGTGCGCCGCGAACGCCTTGGGCACATCGAGCTGGCCTCGCCGGTGGCGCATATCTGGTTTCTCAAGAGCCTGCCCAGCCGAATCGGGACGCTCCTGGGGCTGACGCTCAAGGACCTGGAACGCGTTCTCTACTTCGAGAACTACATTGTGACGGACCCCGGAGACACCGACCTTCAGCCCCGTGAACTGCTCTCCGAGGAACGGTATCGCAAGAAGATACAGGAGTTCGGAGAGGGCAGCTTCAAGGCTGGGATGGGTGCCGAGACCATACGGGAGTTGCTCAAGGGTCTGGACGTGGCTCAGGAGGCCCAGCGGCTTCGGGAGGAAATGAAGGTCACCAGTTCGGAGGCCAAGCGCAAGAAGATCGCCAAACAGCTGAAGGTCATGGAGGCCTTCCGCGACTCGGGCAATAAGCCCGAGTGGATGATTCTGGAGGTCATCCCGGTCCTCCCCCCCGACTTGCGGCCCTTGGTCCCGTTGGACGGTGGGCGGTTCGCGACTTCGGACCTCAACGATCTGTACCGCAGGGTCATCAATCGAAACAACCGGCTCAAGCGGCTCTACGAGTTGAGCGCCCCGGACATTATCATCCGGAACGAGAAACGCATGCTCCAGGAGGCCGTGGATGTTCTGTTCGACAACGGCCGTCGAGGAAAGGTCATTACCGGTCCCAACAAACGTCCCCTCAAGTCGTTGAGCGACATGCTCAAGGGCAAACAGGGACGGTTCCGCCAGAACCTTCTGGGCAAACGAGTCGATTATTCCGGGCGGACCGTGATCGTCGTTGGACCGGATCTGCGGCTGCACCAGTGCGGGCTGCCCAAGAAGATGGCTCTCGAGCTCTTCAAACCGTTCATTTATCAGAAACTGGAAGAGAAAGGGTATGTCACCACCATCAAGAGCGCCAAGAAGCTGGTGGAAAAGGAAACCCCGGAGGTGTGGGATTGCCTGGAAGAGGTGGTCACCGAGTATCCGGTGCTCTTGAACCGGGCGCCGACCCTCCACCGCCTCGGCATTCAGGCCTTCGAACCCATCCTCATCGAGGGGAAGGCCATCCAGCTCCATCCCTTGGTCTGCGCCGCGTTCAACGCCGATTTCGACGGAGACCAGATGGCCGTGCACGTGCCCCTGTCCGTGGAGGCCCAGGTGGAGGCCCGGGTCCTCATGCTCTCGAGCAACAACATCTTGAGCCCGGCCCACGGCAAGCCGATCATCGTCCCATCGCAGGAAATCGTGCTGGGGCTCTACTATCTCACACGTGAAAGGACCCAGGCGGAAGGCCAAGCAAGGCATCGAAAGTTCTTCGGCCCGGAGGAAGTGCGGGTGGCCTACGATTCGCGCGAGGTGTCCGTGCACGACCGGGTCGCGGTTCGCCTCGACGGCTGCATGGTCGACACCACCGTAGGGCGGGTCCTCCTGCGGGAAATCGTCCCACCGGAGATACCCTTCGAGATCTACAATCGCCCCATGAAGAAGAAGGATCTGGCCAACCTGATCGACTACTGTTACAGGCTGGCCGGTCACAAGAAGACGGTGCTCTTGGCAGATCGCCTCAAGGATTTGGGATATCACTTCGCCACCATGGCCGGCGTGTCCATTTCCATGAAGGACATGATCATTCCGGAGACCAAGGAGAGGATTATCCAGGAGGCCCAGCAGCAGGTCCAGAGCCTGGAGGAACAGTACGTCCAGGGGTGGATAACGGACGGTGAGCGATATAACAAGGTGGTGGACATCTGGGCCAACGCGACGGAGAAGGTGGCCGAGGACATGCTCAAGAGCCTCAGCACGGAGAAGGTCGCCCTCTCCGATGGACGGGCCGCCGAGGCGGAGAGCTTCAACCCGATCTACATGATGGTCGACTCCGGGTCTCGAGGGAGTCCGCTGCAGATCCGGCAGCTGGCCGGGATGCGAGGGCTCATGGCCAAACCGTCGGGAGAGATCATCGAAACTCCCATCACGGCCAATTTCCGTGAGGGGCTCACGGTCTTGCAGTATTTCATCTCCACCCACGGTGCGAGAAAGGGGCTGGCAGACACCGCCCTCAAGACGGCCAACTCGGGGTACCTGACTCGGCGACTCGTGGACGTCTGCCAGGATGTGGTGATCCAGGAGCTCGACTGCGGGACCACGGACGGTATCGAAATGACCTCTCTGGTGGAGGGCGGCGAGATCATTGATGAGGTGGGTGATCGCGTGCTGGGTCGAGTGGCTTTCGAAGATCTGGAGAACCCCTTGGCAGACTCGGAGCACGACCGATTCATTGTGTGCGCCAACGATATGATCGACGAGGACGGCGTCCGGAAGATCAAGGAGGCGGGCATCGACCGTGTGAAGATCCGTTCGGTCCTCACCTGTCGCTCCAAGCATGGGATCTGCGCCCGCTGCTACGGGAGAGATCTGGCCCACGGGCGATTGGTGAACATGGGAGAGGCCGTGGGGATCATCGCGGCCCAATCCATTGGGGAGCCCGGGACGCAGCTCACCATGCGGACCTTCCACATCGGGGGTATCGCTGCGGGGAAAGCGGAACAGAGCAAGCTGTACAACCGCAATCCGGGTCGGGTCGTCTACTCGAAGCTTCGAACGGTCCCCAAAGGCAAGGACTTCGTGGTGATGAACCGATACGGAGAGATCGCCGTCGTGGATGAAGGCGGGCGGGAGCGCGAACGGTACCCCCTGATCTACGGGGCCTATTTGAGAGTCGCAGACGGACAGGAGGTGGGGCGCAACACCCTGTTGGCAGAGTGGGACCCGTTTACCACCCCCATCCTGACGGAGACGAAGGGCAAGGTGAAATTCGGCGATATCATCGATGGAGTGACCATGGCGGAAAAGAAGGACCCGGTGACGGGCCATTCCACCAAGGTCATCGTGGAGACGAAGGATCCGGATCTGAGGCCGCGAGTCTCCATCAAAGACGACAAGGGGCGCACTCTGCGCGTGCCGGGAAGCGAGCACTTGGCCAGATATCCCATGCCCGTTGGGGCGCTCATTGGTGTCGAAGAAGGCATGGCGGTGGAGGCCGGGGACATCCTGGCCAAGATCCCCAGGGAGACAACCAAGACCAAGGATATCACGGGGGGCCTTCCTCGTGTGGCGGAGCTGTTCGAGGCGAGGAAACCAAAGGAGTACGCCGTGATCAGTGAGATAGACGGCGTGGTGGCCTTCGGCAAGGACACCAAGGGGAAACGCAAGGTGATCGTGACCCCGGAGGTGGGAGAGCCCAGGGAGTACCTCATTCCCAAGGGGAAACATATCGCAGTGCACGAGGGGGACCGGGTTCAGGCAGGGGAGCCCCTCATGGATGGGCCGTCCAATCCCCACGATATCCTGCGGGTCAAGGGGGAAAAGGAACTGGCCAAGTTTCTGGTGGACGAAGTGCAAGAGGTGTACCGTCTGCAAGGCGTGAAGATCAACGACAAACACATCGAGGTGATCGTGCGTCAGATGCTGCGGCGTGTAAGAATCAAGGAGGTCGGCGATACGGACTTCCTCGTTGGGGAAGCGGTGGAGAAACACTTGTTCGAAGGGGTGAACGCCAAGGCAATGGCCGAGGGGGGGCGACCGGCGGTCGGGGAGCCTTTGCTCCTGGGAATTACCAAGGCAGCCCTGAGTACCGAGAGCTTCATTTCGGCGGCATCGTTCCAAGAGACCACGAAAGTCCTGACCGATGCGGCGGTCCAGGGGAAGGTGGATGTCCTTAGAGGACTCAAGGAGAACGTGATCATGGGACGGTTGATTCCGGCAGGAAGCGGGCGCAGGGCGTACCGCCACCTGCGTCTGGAACTGGAAGCGCGGGACGACGATGAGGATGTGGAAGTCAAATCCCTTGACAACTTGTTCGAGGAAAGATAAAAATACTATTTTAAGTTTTTGGGCCGAGAGGCAGGGCGAAGGAGGGTTGCATGCCCACGATCAACCAGTTGGTGAGGAAGAGCCGGACCAAGGTGCAGAGAAAGGTCAAGGTGCCGGCGCTTCAGAATTGCCCGCAGAAGCGGGGGGTGTGCGTTCGCGTGTACACGACCACTCCGAAGAAGCCCAACTCAGCCCTGCGCAAAGTGGCGCGTGTCCGACTGACCAACGGGTACGAGGTGACATCCTATATTCCGGGCGAGGGGCATAATCTCCAAGAGCATTCGGTGGTTCTGATTCGAGGCGGGCGTGTGAAGGACCTCCCCGGCGTTCGGTACCACATCATTCGGGGGACACTGGACTCGCTGGGCGTGCAGGATCGTCGCAAGTCTCGATCGAAGTACGGGGCCAAGAGGCCCAAGTGAGATAGGTCGAGGCCGGGGGTGCTTGTGGGGAGGGATGTCGCGGTCGTGATGACCTCACAGCCTTGGCCTCCACCTCGGCTGCCAGAGGGAGCAGAGGATGCCTAGGAAAAGAGAGGTTGCGCGGAGATCGATCCCTCCCGATCCCATTTACGGCAGGGCAATGGTCACCAAGTTCATCAACGTGGTCATGAAGCGAGGAAAGAAGAGCGTCGCCGAGAGGATCCTTTACGGTGCGCTGGAGATTGTCCAGAAGCGGACCAAGCAGGATCCCCTCCCCGTCTTCGAAAAGGCGCTCGACAACGTGAAGCCCGCCGTCGAGGTCAAGTCGAGGCGCGTGGGCGGCTCCACATACCAAGTTCCCGTAGAAGTCCGCCCGGAGCGGCGGGTGTCTTTGGCCATCCGTTGGCTTGTTCAATTCAGCCTGAAGCGGCCTGAGAAGACCATGGAAGAGCGGCTTGCCGCGGAGTTGATTGAGGCCGCCAGCAATCGCGGCGCCGCTGTCAAGAAACGAGAGGACACCCACCGGATGGCAGAGGCCAACAAGGCCTTCGCCCACTACCGGTGGTAGCAGCACAGGTAGCCCGCGTCCAGCGCCATTGGAGGGATTTGCGGACGTAGGGGGCGGATGCGCCGCCACCCGTGATGGTGGCACATGCACGTTTCCCCTCGGAGGGCGTCGGCCGGGCCAGAAGGACACGTCGTCGTGGCCATGCAGGTTTCACTTGAAAAACAGAGAAATATCGGCATTATGGCCCACATTGATGCCGGGAAGACGACCACCACGGAACGGATCTTGTACTATACCGGTGTCTCCCATCGCATGGGGGAAGTGCACGACGGCACTGCGGTGATGGATTGGATGGCCCAAGAGCAAGAGCGTGGAATCACCATCACGTCAGCAGCGACCACTTGCTACTGGAAAGGCCACCGCATCAATATCATCGACACCCCCGGCCACGTTGATTTCACCATCGAAGTGGAGCGAAGCCTGAGGGTCCTGGATGGAGCCATTGCGGTCTTCTGTGCGGTGGGGGGAGTGGAACCGCAATCCGAGACCGTCTGGCGTCAGGCGGACAAGTATCGCGTGCCCCGGATCGCCTTTGTGAACAAGATGGATCGCGTGGGTGCGAACTTCTTCTGGGTCGTCGACGCCATGCGCCGCCGATTCCAGGTGCGAGCAGTGCCCATTCAACTCCCGGTGGGCGGGGAAGAGGACTTCCGGGGCGTCATCGACCTCGTGGAAATGAAGACGATCCTCTGGGATGGCTCTGAGTTGGGTGCCCGTTTCGAAGAAGGACCGGTGCCGGAGGACGTCAGGGATGTGGCTGAGCGCTATCGGGAAAAACTCCTGGAGGCCCTGTCCGAAACGGACGATGCCTTCATGGAGCGATACCTGTCCGAGAAGCCCCTGACGACGGAGGAGATCCGGCGGG
>CAZEPJ010000090.1:0-13478 GCA_964514105.1 uncultured Desulfarculaceae bacterium
CGCGAGTCGCATGCTACAACAGTTGGCAGGCCCGGTGCAAGTTCCGTCCGGCGCGACAGACCAAACCGGGCCATCACTTCGGTGTCGTGCGCCCCCGGCGCGGGGGTTGCCCGGGGTGTCGATGTCCGCTCTGATGAGGGCCCCGTCCGCCCTCTGCCATGGCCGCCTCCAGTTCGGCCTGCAGCCGGGCGCCATCTCCCTCGTACTTGGGCGAGAAGTGAAACGGAACCACCCGCTGGGCCCCGGCCTCGGCAGCCAGGAGGCCCGCCTCCCGGGCCGTGAGGTGGTAGGTGGCGTGAGCGCGGGCTCGATCCTCGTGCAGAAAGGCGGCCTCGATGAACAGCATTGTGGCGTTCCGGGCCAGGGAGGCGATCCTGGCCCGGTTGGCCGGGCTGAAGACGGCGTCCGCCACATACGCGATGCGCTGCCCCGGCGAGAGCCGCACCAGCCGCTCCCGCAGCCATCCCAGGGGCAGGGGGCCCCGGTGTGCGGGCCTCACCGCCACGACCAGGTCGTCCGGGGCCCCGCACAGGACGGCCTCTCTCAGCCCCTGGAGCCAGCTTCCTGGCGTCAGTCCCAGGGCCTCCAGCTGCCCCTTGAGGATCTCGATGTGCTCGGGCTCCTCCAGGCAGTATGCCGCCGACGGGATCTTGTGATCCAGGAGTGCCGCCCGCACCCGAAAACCCGACTCCTGGCAGACCCAGGGCGACGGATCCAGCGCCTGGCGGACGCCGAAGTCTCGGAACCCCTCCCGGCAGTCCAGCTCCGTTCGGCGCACGCGGTCCTTGTCGATCTCGTTGACCTCCAGCTGCAGGCGTTCCTCGTACCCCTCGACCAGATTCCAGCTGTAGGACGCCAGCCGGGAGGCCACCTGATCCGCCAGGGGGCGGGGACCGAACATCCGCAGGCGGATGGGCCTCCCCAGCATGAGCCGCACCAGATGGTCGAACCCCACGAAATGGTCCATGTGCGTGTGGGAGATGAACACATGGGTGACCTTGAGGAGCTTGGCCGGGGGGAAGGCGTGGAGTGAGCCGGCGTCGAACAGCAGGGCCCGCCTCTGGTACAGGCGGCTTACGAACAGGGCGGGATCGCCGAAAGGGCCGTTGACCAGTTCCGGGTGAAACAAAGGGCGCATCTGGATTCGATCCCGGGACGGAACCGGGCGCGGCCGATGGGCCGCCCGCCACCGACAGGGCCGCTGCCCGTGGCCGCAGCTCAGAGGTACACGGCCGGCTCCCGCTCGATACGGCGCAGGGCCATGCGCGCCGTCCTGGCCAGCAGGGGATGGGTCTTCTCCAGGTCGCAGACCTGTCTGAGGTGATCTCCCGTCCGAACGATGAGGGAGACCAGATCCCCTTCGTCCATGGCCACGGCCGATCGCAGGCCCCGCCAGGAGACACCGGTGGCCCACAGGTACAGGGCCGCCGCCGGCCAAAACTGGAGCACGGGGGCGGCGAAGCCTGCCGCAGCCAGCATCCGCCCCATCTGGTAGGTCCCGGTGAGCAGCGCGTCGAATGCGTCGCCGATCTCCTCCAGTCCTTCCCCCCCCAGGACCACTTCCCGCTCCCGATCCGTGACGAACGGGGCGATCATCCCGGCCAGCACCGGGGCCGATCGCCCGTGGAAAACGCCCCGCCGGATGGCCTCGGCCACGAGGACAGGGTGGTCTAGCCTCAGTTGGGAGGCCCAACGTCCGTCCGGGGTGAGGCGTTCCTCGACGTCGGCGAAACCGGTCTCACGAAGGAAGGCCACGTGGGCCAGGAAGTCCCGCCAGAGCCACTCGTCGTCCCCCGCATCGCCAACCAGTCCGCCGCCCCCTCCCATCCGGCCCGCCCCCCGATCCCGGATTTCCGGGAGGCCTCCGCCAAGAGCGGAGTCCAGAACTCCCTGCACGTCCGCCCCTGCCAGCGCCCGGCGGACTCCATCCACGTCATCCTCATCGGGGAGCTCCACCCGCAGCTCCAGCAGGGCCCGGATGTCTGCCACCCGGATGCCCCGCAGGACCACCCGGCCCTTGCGGATCCTCAGGTCGCGATCCAGCCGGTGGGCGAGACATAGCGGCTTGCCCCTTCGTTCGGCCAGTCGGAAGACCAGGTGCACGGACCCGTCCCGGTGGACGAAGGTCCGCCCCCGCTCCAGGCGGCGCAGCAGCAGCGCCGGGGTGCCGGCCCGTGCCCCGCTCCGCCCCATGCGGCGAAGCTGCCCGCGCTCCCCCCCGGTCCGCCGGGCGGATTGGAAGGCCTCGGCCCCCCCCCAGCGCCACTGGGCCGCTGCCAGGGAGCGGCGGAGCAGGGGCCGGATCTCCTGGGGTCGGTGGGACAGGAGCAGGTTGAGGACCATGGAAAAGTTGATCTGAATCCGGCTTCGAAGACCGTCGGGCCCGGCCCGCAGGAGGCGGGCCACCAGGGACAGGTCCTGGTGCGGGCCCGGCAGGAACAGGGCGAAGCCCACCCGGTCCTTGCCCCGGCGCCCGGCCCGTCCGATCATCTGCTGGATCTCGGTGGCGCTCAGCGGCTCGAAGTCGCGGCCGTTGTACCGATCGCTCTGCGGCACCACCACCGTCCGGGCCGGGAAGTCGACCCCGGCGGCCACGGTGGAGGTGGAGAAGATGGCGTCGAGCTGGCCGCCATTCATCAGATGCTCCACCAGCCGCTTCCACTGGGGAAGCTGCCCGGCGTGGTGGGAGGCCACGCCGTGGCCCAGCAGGGCCCGGAACTGGCGGTGGCCCCGGAGCACCGGGAAATCCCGGAGGAGCGGCTCGGCCGCGGCCCAGGTCTCCTCCTGGCTGGCGGGAGACCGGGGGAAACGGCCGAAGGTGTCCACCGCCCGATCGCAGTCCGATCGGCTCTTGAGGAAGAAGATGGCGGGCAGAAGATCGAGGCCCCGCAGGCCCTCCACCACCCCCTCCAGGTCCCAGCGCGGCGAGTCGCCGCGCCTCCGTCCGTCCTGGCGCTGCAGGTATCGCAGGACCATGGGCTGGAGCCCGCGGCGGCCCAGGAGGGGCCCCAGCCGACCCTCGGCGTCCGCAAACAGGGCATGGAGAGGGACCGGGCGGTCCAGGGACTGCACGAGCCGGCACGGCTGCCCCCGGATCTCCGTGAGCCATCGGCAGACCTCCTCGGGGTTCCCCACGGTGGCCGAGAGGAGCAGGAGCCGCACCCTCACGGGGAGGTAGATGAGGACCTCCTCCCACACCACGCCCCGGTCGGGGTCGCTCAGGTAGTGCGCCTCGTCCAGGATTACCAGATCCACGGCGAGGTCCGCCCCCCGGTCCATGGCGTCGTAGAGCTGTTTTCGCAGGATTTCGGTGGTCCCCTCGATGAGGTGTGCCTCGTGGTTTTCCTTCCGGTCCCCGGTGAGGATCCCCACGCGCTCCGGGCCGAAGCGAGCGCGAAGCTCTTCATACTTGGCGTTGGAGAGGGCCTTGAGGGGGGAGGCGTACCAGCTCTGCTGACCGCGCTCCAGGCCGCGTGCCATGGCCTCGAGGGCGATCCAGGTCTTGCCCGCTCCGGTGGGGGCGCACACGAGCAGGTCGCCCTGGGCCACCCGGGCCACCGCCTCTTCCTGGAAGGGGTCCGGCCGGAAGGGCGCTTGGGACGGTGTGCCGATCTGGGCCAGCAGGGACCGGAGGGCTGCCACGGGATAAAACGCCGTGGAATACGCCCTACCCCCGGTCCTCCCCTCGCGGAGTTCGCGGCGCCGGGAACCCCGCCGCGCGCGGCTCCGGGGCGCGCCTTTACCCACCCCACCCCTCCTGCAGGTCCTCCAGGCTGGTTCCCAGGGCCGCGGATTCCTCCCAGAAGTCCTCCAGGGTATAGATGTCGGGCGAGAGGGAGAGATAGACCCACTCGTTCTCGGCGCGGGACTTGAGAAAGAGCCGCCCCGCGCCCTCAATCACTCGGGAGCGTCCCAGGGCGACCCACGGGATGCAGATCCCTTCCACAGCGACCACGTCTCTCCCCCCGGGCGGCCCCTGCCCCCCCTGTTTGTTCCTGCGGGGCCGGACCCTTTCCTGAGTCTAGCATCCGGAGACGGATTTTCCAACAAAACGCCCGCGCGCGGCCCGTTCCGGGGGCGGGGCGGCGGCACGGTTGACGCCGGGAGCCGGGGTTGGCCATACTGTCCGGCATGGAACCTTGCCCCAAGATCCGCAACGGCATCGAGGCCGTGGCCGCCGAGCAGGAAGGCCGGGAGATCCTCGTCCTTCACGACCGCACGGGCGTCTCACCGGATCTGTTCCTGGATCGCAGCGCGGCCGCGGTCCTGGGCCTCCTGGACGGGACCCACACGGTGCGGGACGTGCAGGTGGCCCTCATGCGCAGGCAGGGGTTGGGGTTCGTCCCTCTGGAGACTGTGGAGCGATTCGTGCGGACCCTGGATGATCAGTTCATCCTGGACAACGAGCGTTTCGAGAAACGGTGGCGGTCTTTGTGCGCCCAATACCGCGCCGAGCGCGTCCGCCCGGCGGCCCATGCGGGTCGGGCCTATCCGTCGGATCCCCGGGAGCTGGCCGGACAGCTGCGGGGCTACTTCCAGGGGCCCGACGGTCCCCCGCGTGGAGGATTGGACGCGACCCGGGGCACCCCCCTGGGCCTCGTCCTTCCCCACATCGACTTCCACAGGGGGGGGGCCGCATACGCATGGGGCTACGCCTCCCTGCCGGAGGCCGACCAGGTGGACCTCTTCGTCATCCTGGGGACCTGCCATCTGCCCATGGTCCATCCCTTCGCCCTGACGGCCAAGGCCTTCGTGACCCCCCTGGGGGAGGCGCCCGCGGCCGCGGACCTGGCCGAGGCCGTGGCCCGCGAGGCCGGCATGGACCTCTTTGCCGACGAGATGGCACACCGCACGGAACACACCATCGAGTTCCAGGTGGTCTTCCTCCAACACCTGCTGGGTCCGAACAGGCCGTTGCGCATCCTGCCCGTCCTGTGCGGCGGCTTCCACGAGATGATGGCCGCCCGAACCCTCCCCTCCGGGCACCCGCCCTTCGCCCGGGGACTCCAGGCCCTGGCCCGCGTCCTGGAAAGCACATCCCTGCGCACGTGCATCCTGGCCAGCGCCGATCTGGCCCACCTGGGTCCCCAGTTCGGCGATCCCCGCCCTGTCGAGATCTCGGACCTGGGGCGGGCCAGGCGGCAGGACGAGGCCATGCTCGCCCACGTGCTTCGGGGGGACGCGGACGGGTTCTACCGGTCCATCCTCGCCGAGGGCGACCGCCGACGCATCTGCGGCCTTCCCCCCATCTATGCCTGGCTCCGCCTCCTGCCCCCCGGCGAAACCCGGCTCCTCAAGTACGACCAGGCCTTCCACCCCCAGGCCACGGTCACCTTCGCCAGCCTGGGCAGGTGGGCGCCACTGCGGAAGCCGCCCGATGGCCAGGAGACTTCCGGATGTCCTGGACTATGAGGAATCTCGAAGGGCTTCGGCCAAGCGATACTTGACGACCTTCCCAATGGCGTTGCGGGGAATAGCGTCCACGAACCTCACCTCCTTGGGAATCTTGTATCCAGCGATCTTACCCCGGCAGAATGCCTTGAGCGCCTCCAAGGTGAGTTCCGCTCCGGGCCTGGGGACCACCACCGCCGTGACCTTTTCCCCCCAGCCGTCGGGGTCGGCAAGACCGATCACCGTGACGTCGGAAATGTCGGGATGCTTCTCCAGGACGTTCTCGACCTCCTTGGGGTAGACGTTCTCGGCTCCCGTCTTGATGAGCTCCTTCTTTCGGCCGGCGATGTACAAAAACCCCTCGGCGTCCAGCCTGCCCAGATCCCCCGTGTGAAGCCACTCTCCCGTATAGAGCTCCTGATTCGCCTCCTCGTTTCGCCAGTCTCATCATGAGGTTCCACATTGCACTACAGGCGGCGGCTCATCTCCGGTGATTCCTCACTGTCCCCGAGACGGGGGCACGGACCATGTGTTCGCCCCCAGGTAGCGCGTCACCTCCGCACCCTCATATCCCATCCGCCTCGCCGCCAGTTGGCAAAGCAGCCTGCGCACGCGGCTGCCCCACGGCCCATGACGTGGTGCAGCAACCCGGGGGCATCCAGTCTCGGCTGTCTTGGCATGGCGCGAAGCGATCACAACCATGTCGCCACTGTCAACGCAATGCAGAACCAATGTCCCGTATCCCCGTATTCCACGGCGATACCCCTACATGGTGCAACTGCACGAAGGCGCGATCTTGCGGACGAGCCCCATCCAGCAGGTCCGCGAGGGCCAGGAGGTGGTCATCATTCGGGCCATGAATGCATTCTAGCAGGTAGCGTACATGCCGGAGGATGCCAGTTGAAGCGAGGGAGCGAAGCGGGCAGGCTCTATCGGATGAGGTAGGGAAAGATCACCTCGATGCACTGCGCCGGGCATTCGACCTGGCATACCCCGCAATACCAGCAATCCTCCGGATACCTCTCATACGGGCGCGACGATTGGTCCATGGCCAGCACATGCCCCGGGCAAGACGCCGCGCATGCGCCGCACCCCGTGCAGCACTTCAGGTCGATGGAGAGATTCACGCTTCCTCCTTTCTGATCCTCGGACCCTGTGGACCGGCGGAGACGAGCACGCGGGTCTTCCATCGCTCGTCGTCTTTCTCCGGGAAATCCACCCGCTGATGATAAAGGCCGAAGCGGCTCTCTGTGCGATAGCGCGAGGCCAAAGCCGCCACGCGCGCGCAGAACAGGCCCGCTTTGGCCTCGAAGAGCTTCATGACCTCGTGGGGAGCGCGGGCCGGGAGATCCTCCTGGTCGGCGACCATGGGGTCGGTCTCCTGAAGGAAACGGCTGAGCTTCGTTTCGGACTTGGGTGGTGCCACGTAATCGTTCACCAAACGACGAAACTTGTACTCGAATTCCCGAGTGGGCACGCCCAACCCACCCCGCGCGTGCCGCGCCAGCTGGTCCCGCAGCCTCTCCACCCGGGGCCCATCGTCGGGCCGGGTCGGCCGGGGCTCTTTCCGAGCCGTTACACGCTCGGCCACCGCCTCTCCCATGGCCATGGCGCCCGGGAGGAAACCGTACGGATTGGAAAGACAGTCGCCCGCGGCGAACAAGCCGGGCACCGATGTCTCTCCCCAGCCGTCCCCCACCAGCCCGGCCATGCCGTGCCCCCCGCACAGGTAGACTTCGCTCATGACCACTTCCACGCCGTGCTTCCGCAGGTCGATGCCTTTCTTGCGAAAATAGCCCTCCATGGTGGGCCGCTCGGCCTCGAAGATCCCCTCCTCGATGAGCCGAACGGTGGGAGCGGGCAGATGGGCAAAGGAGAATGCCACGGGCCCTCGGCCGGCGTTGATCTCCTCCCGCATGGCCTTCCCTCGGATCCCCGCGGGGGCGCGTTCCAGTCGCTCGGGGTCGTATCGTTCCATGAATCGCTCACCCAGGCCGTTGATCAACCATGCACCGTGGCGGATGAACGTGGAGAGCCCGGGTCCATTGAAATCCCGGGTCATGGAGGAAGTAGCGGTGTACTCGAAGCCCGTGAGCGAGGCCCCGGCCTCGTACCCCATCTTCCAGGCCTCCCCGTTGCACCAAGGGCAGTCGAATGTCCCGTGGAGGTACCCGGAGTTGGGCAGCCCGATGCGCGCGGCGCCGCCCGTGGCCAGGAGCACCGCCGGAGAGATGAACGTTCTCAGCTCTCCGGTCTCCAGGTCCAGGGCCACGGCCCCGGCGACGTGCTGGGCTTCCTTGACGAGATCCAGGACCACATGCCGATTGCATACCTGAGCCCCTGCGGCGAGGGTCCGGGCGGCGAGGATCTTCTTCAGCTCCCCCCGCATCTCCACCAGGAATCGGCCTTTGGGGTGAAACTGGTTCACGATGTAGTTCCCATCCTCGCCCCGTGGGAACTGGCAGCCCCACTCCTCCAGGCGGCGCAGGATGGGAAAGGACCGCTCCCCGATCACGCGGCTGATCGTGGGATCGAGCACTCCCTCGGCAATGATGGAGACCGCCTCCACGTACTCATCGACTGTTCCGATCCCTGGCACCACCACGTTGTTGAGGGCATCCATACCCCTTCCGGCCGCTCCCGACCGGGAGATCTCCGCCTTCTCGAGGATCACCACGTTCATGTCCGGCCGGAGTTCCCTGGCGCGGATGGCCGCCATGCATCCGGCCGCGCCCCCGCCCACGATCAGGAAATCCGCGTGAACCACACGAGAGCCATTCATTCCGTCCCCCCTGACGCTTCGCCCCAACCCCGGGTCGAGCCAGTCCCAAAGAGTCCTTTTCGCGCCGTGAAGCGCTGAGCCGAAGCGTCCATGTTTGTCCAAGAACCCAAGCAACTATCCAATGTTGAGCAAGGAATACCGAATCACGAAGTGCTTCCGTCCCGTTGCTTCCCCTTTCCTACACTTGCCACAAGATCGCCGGAGTCACCTGATATTCCCTCCAGGATCAAACCCTCGATTGAAGTCCCTTCCGTGTTCCCCTCGATATTCTGCGGCTCCTTGTTCGATATTCGATCATGGCCTCCTCGCTCCGCGCCTTCTCATCCCTCATGGAACGCTTCCTCCCGTCTCTTCCGGATCGCGGGGACCGCGACCGTCAAGAGCATGGCCAGGGCCAGGAGCAGGAAAACCACGGACAAGGGGCGAGTGAAGAAGACCGAGGGGTCCCCCCTGGAGAGCAGCATGGCCCTGCGGAGGTTCTCCTCCATCATGGGCCCCAGGACGAAGCCCAGGATGAGGGGAGCGGGCTCGCACTGGAGCTTCACGAAAACGTATCCGAGCAGCCCCATAAGGGCCGTGAGCCCGATATCGAAGGTGTTGTTGTTTACGCTGTACAGGCCGATGCAGCAGAACACCAGGATGGCCGGGTACAGGACCCGGTAGGGCACGGTCAGGAGCCTCACCCATATGCCGATCAGGGGGAGGTTCAGGATGAGCAGCGTGACGTTGCCCACCCACATGGAGGCGATGACCCCCCAGAACAGGGCGGGGTTGCTGCTGATCACCCGGGGCCCCGGCTGGATCCCGTGGATCATCATGGCGCCGGCCATCATCGCCAGAACCACGTTGGGCGGGATACCCAGCGTGAGCAAGGGGACAAAGGAAGTCTGGGCCGCTGCGTTGTTGGCGGACTCCGGCGCTGCCACGCCCCGGATGTCCCCTTTGCCGAAGCTCCCGGCATCCGAGGCGATCTTCTTCTCCAGCATGTACGAGGTGAACGAAGCCAGGATAGCTCCCCCTCCCGGAAGAATCCCCAGGAGAGAGCCGAACAGGCTCCCTCGGACAACGGCCGGGGCGGCGGTCCGGGCCTCCCGGCGGGTCAGCCAGAGTCGGGACATCTTGCTCCGGACGACGTCGCGGATCTCCTTTCTTTCGAGGCTGGAGATGATGTCCGAGATCCCGAAGAGGCCCATGGCCAGGGAGACGAATCCGATGCCATCGGCCAGCTCCGGAACCCCGAAACAGAATCTCTGGGTGCCGCTGGTGACGTCGGTGCCTACCATCCCCAGGAGGAGCCCCAGGAGGATCATCCCCACGGCCTTGAGCAGGGAACCCGAGGCGAGAACGACCGAAGCGACCAGCCCGAAGAGCATCAGGGAGAAGTATTCCGCCGGGCCGAATCGAAAGGCGACCTCGGCCAGGGGGACGGCCATGACCGCCAGCAGGAGCGTGGCGAAGGACCCGGCAACGAACGATCCGAGGGCGGATATGGCGAGGGCTGCGCCGGCCCGCCCCTGCCGGGCCATCTGATGCCCGTCGATACAGGTCACCACTGACGACGCTTCGCCCGGCAGGTTCACGAGGATGGAGGTCGTGGACCCGCCGTACTGCGCCCCGTAGTAAATCCCGGCCAGCATGATCAGCGCGGAAACCGGAGGAAGCGCGAAGGTGGTGGGAAGAAGGATGGCAATGGTCTGGACGGGCCCGATGCCTGGCAGTACTCCGATCAGGGTGCCGATCAATGTCCCGACCACGCAATACAGGAGATTCAGGGGAGAGACGGCCGTCTGGAAGCCGAGGGCCAGATTCGACAGGAGTTCCACGCCGTCTCTTCTCCTACCGGATCAAGGTTGCGCGGAGAGTAACTGCGGCCATACCGGGATCTGATAATTCAGGAACCAGACGAAGATGACCAGGACAGCTCCAAGGAGCACCAGGGCATTCACGAGGGCTTCCCTGGGCCGGAACTCACGGCTCGCCATGCTGGACCCCATGACGAGCAAAAGCGTGCAGAGCAGGAGCCCCAAGGGCCGAAGGAGGAGGCCGAAAACCACGATGGAGGCGAGGACCAGAATCACGGGCCGAACACTGACGGAGATGCGCTCCGTTCCCGGGCCCTTCCTGGACAGGCTTCTCGCCAGGAGAACGAGCCCGAGGAGAGCCTGCACCCCTCCCAGGACAAAGGGGAAGTACCCCGGCCCCATCTTGGCGGCACTCCCGATGCGGTAGCCCGCAGCGAAAACCATGGCGGCTGCTCCGAACGCGACGAAGAGCAGACCCGCATAGAAGTCCTTGACGTTTCGGGTGTGCATGGAGTCGTTCTCTTCCAGGCAATCGGCAAAAGGCAATCGGGTCGAGGCCGTAAAGCGGGCCGTCAGCCCGCGGCCGGCCTGTTGATTTCTGGTGCCGATTGCCCGATGCCCTTCACTCCGCGGTGAATCCCGAGGCCTTGATGATGGGCCCCCACTTCTCCCGATCCTGCCGGATGACCTTCGCGAACTCCTCGGCGCTCGTGCCCGTGGGCTCCGCGCCCATCTGCTGGATCTTGGCGGCCACGTCTGGCGACTTGACAGCCTGGACCAGGGCCTGGCTCAGTTTGTGGATGATGGCCTTGGGGGTCTTGGCCGGGACCACGGCTCCATTCCACCCCACGCCCTCGATGTCCTTGTATCCCAGTTCCGCGAAGGTGGGAATCTCCGGGTGTTTTCGTGCGCTGCCCGCGGTGGCCAGGATGCGGATCTTGTCCGGATGATGGGGGGACTGGGCCTCGTAGGTGTCGATCCCCATTGGAATCTGCCCGCCGATGAGCGCCGTGACGAGGGGGCCAGAGCCGTTGTACGAGGCATGCACCATCTCGATTCCCGCGTGCTTGCTGATCATCAGCCCGAAGAAATGGGGGAGACTCCCTGCGGCCGGGGATCCGTAGTTGGCCTCCTTCGGGTTCTTCTTTGCCCACTCCAGGAGGCCCTTTACGTCCTTGATGGGGGAACTGGCAGGAACCGAAAGGACGAACTGGTACGTGGTGATCTGGGCAACGGGTTCGAAATCCTTGTCCGGATCGTACGGCAGCTTGGAGTAGACCATCGGACCCACGACGAAGAGCGCCGGATTCACAAAAAGCACGGATGTCCCGTCCGGGGGCTGTCCCTTGGCGTACTCCGTGCCCACCCGCCCCCCTGCGCCCGGTTTGTTCTCCACGATGACCGTCTGGGCCAGGGAATCCTTCATCTTGTCCGCAAGCAGGCGGGCCACGATGTCCGAGCCGCCGCCAGCCGGGTACGGCACGATGAGCTTGATGGGCCCCTTGATCTCCTGGGCATACCCCAAGGAGATACCGATCAAACCTGTGAATACTGTCGTGGCAATGACAAAGCACCATTTCGTCGGAAAAAGCTTCATGGTCCTTCCTCCTTGTGTTGACCCGCGCCTAATGGTCAGGAAGTGCTCTCGACGGTCCTGATGTTCCTCAACTGCGAAGCGGAACGCGCCGAACCTTGCCTCTCCATTCCCACAACCAAACGGGAACCGACCGCCGCCACCGCCAGCTCGATTCGTGGAAGTTTCGAAGGATGGCGGGGGTCAAGCAGTCGTCTCACCTCCTTCTCGTCGCAGTCCAACCGCCTTGCCAGTTCCGCTTTGCTGATGTTGGTCTCCCTCATAGCAACATAGAGAGCAGCCTTGGCCGCGGTTTGGGCATGCAGGAAAATCGCGCAGCGGCCTTTGCCGATTCGCGATGGTTTCGGGATGGGCATGCCCAACGCGATACGGTTGGCAATGGATTCTTCCAGGCAGTCGGATGCCTCGGTAAGCGCATGCTCTAGGCTCTCCCCCTGCGTGACGGCTTCGGGTAGATCGACGAAGGTCACGACGAACCCACCTTCGTCCGCAGCGGTGAGAACGGCTGGAAAGACAAAACCCTTCATTCTGGCCTCCTACAGCTCTGAAGAGTCTTGCAAGAGCCTCATCCGTTTGCTATCATGCCGGCATCATCGGACATTCTTGACCGACTGTCAAACAGAATCCGACATTCCACAGTATTCCTTCTTGCGCGCGGAAAGGCGGGACAGCTCCACACGGTTCTTGGTGCACTTCTTTACGTTGACTTCGCGGGCGGGGCTCGGCCAATCTCCGGGGAGAAGAGAGGAAAACGGGTCCCGTCTCGTCCCCGGACCGCGGAGGTGAACATGCGGCGAGAAGAGGTCTTCAAGACCCTGAAAACTCATGCGGAGGAGCTGGAAATACAGCACCAGGTGAAATCGCTGGTGCTGTTCGGCTCCGTCGCGCGAGGGCAAGCGGCGGGCAGCAGCGATGTGGATCTGCTCGTCGAACTTTATGACCCTGTCGGACTTTTCGCTTTTGCCCGTCTCCGGCGCCGCCTGAGCGAGATTCTCGGCCGAGAGGTGGATCTCGTCACCCGGGGCGCTCTGCGCAAGGAGATGCGAGAGCGGATCCTGAAGGAGGCCATCCGTGCGGCATAGAGACTGGAGGCTTCGGATCGGGGACATCCTCCACGCGGCAAGAGGGTGGTGGCTCAAACCGCAGGAATATCTCTGGAGGGCTTTGCAGCGGATGAGTGGTCGTTGGATGCTGTCTTGCGCAATCTCACCGTGATCGGAGAGGCTGCCAGTCACGTGCCGGATGAGATGTGCGCGTGGCACCCAGAGATCCCGTGGCAGGACATGCGTGACATGCGCAACATCGTCGTACATGAGTGCTTCGGCGTGGACTTGGACGTTGTCTGGCGCACGATTCAAGAGGATCTGCCGGCATTGATTTCGCTGCTCGAACCCCTTGTGGAAGAGGAACCCTGACCGAACACCAAGACAACAAACGTAGGGACGACACCAGTGGGGTAACGTTTTCGGGCGTCCTCAAACACCACGGCGCTCCAAGCCGTGAGGTGGAAAGTGAAGTGCCCGAAGTGCCAGACCGAGATTCTTGAAGCCGTCAAATTCTGCGGCGAATGCGGTTCCAAGTTGGAAAGGGTCTGCCCCAAGTGTCAGTCCCCCAACCCGGCTCCATTCAAGTTCTGTGGGGAATGCGGCCAGGACTTGAGATCCGCGGGCAAACCTGCGCCGAAAGAGCTCTCCTTCGACGAGAAGCTGGCCAAGATACAGCGATACCTGCCCAAGGGACTCACCGAGAAGATCCTGTCCCAGCGGGACCGCATCGAGGGGGAGCGAAAGCAGGTCACGGTCATGTTCTGCGACATGGAGGGATTCACGGCCTTGTCGGAGAAGCTGGGTCCCGAGGAGATGTACGGGCTCATGGATCAGGTCTACGAGATCCTGATCCACAAGGTGCA
>CAZEPJ010000091.1:0-13249 GCA_964514105.1 uncultured Desulfarculaceae bacterium
CCGGACGCTATTCCTTGACATCACGTGCGCCTGCGCCTAGACTGGAAGTCCTTCGCCGAGGGCCGCCGCGTTGGCACCGAGAAAGGACCCGATGAGCTCCCCAAGGCGCGTTGTTATCACGGGGATGGGGGCCGTCTCCTCCCTGGGAACCGGTTTGCCCGCCATCGACGAGGCCCTGGCCAACGGCCGCTCGGGGCTGTCGTTTGTGCCCGCGTGGAGGGATCTGGGTTTCTTCTCGCAGGTGGCCGGACTCCCCGAGGCGGAGCCCCCCTGCCCGCTTCTCACCCGCAAGGTGCGAAGGACCTCGACGAGCACGGCGATCATGGCCCTGTGCGCGTCCTTCGAGGCCCTCCAGACCGCCGGCCTGGAACCCGAGGCGGTGCGGGGAACCCCTCTGGCTGTGCTCATCGGCTCGGGCACGGGCTCGACCAGCAAGGCGGTGGAGGCCGACCACGCCCTCCGGAGGTACCGAACCACGCGGAAGATCAGCCCCTTTACCGTGCCCCACGTCATGGGATCGACCGCGTCGGCCAATGTGAGCCTGGCCCTGGGGGCCAGGGGCGAGAGCTGGTCCGTCTCCTCGGGCTGTTCGACGGGGGCCCACGCCATCGGCATCGCCACCTTGATGATCCGCAGCGGGCTGTACAGCCGGATCCTGGCCGGGGGCGCCGAGGAGGTGGACTGGACCCGGGCGGCCGTCTTCGACGCCATGTTTGCCCTGTCCCGCGGGTTCAACGAGAGCCCTCGGCAGGCGTCCCGCCCCTTCGACAAGCAAAGGGACGGGTTCGTGCTCAGCGGCGGCGCGGGGGTGGTCCTCCTGGAGGATCTCGAGGCCGCGCGGCGAAGGGGCGCCCCCGTCTTCGCCGAGGTGCTGGGGTTCGGGGCCAACTGCGACGGGCACGACATGGTCGCCCCCCTCACGGACGGCGCGGTGGATGTGATGGGCAAGGCCCTCCGGGATGCCGGCCTGCGGCCCGGGGATGTGGACTACGTCAACGCCCACGGCACGTCCACCCCCCTGGGGGACCCCTCCGAGGCCGCGGCCATGAAGGAGGTGTTCGGGGATCGCCAGCCCCTGCTCTCCTCCACCAAGTCCCTCACGGGTCACGCCATCGGCGCCACCGGCAGCCTCGAGGTGATCTATACCGTGCGCATGATGGGAAACGGCTTTCTGGCCCCCAACGCCAACCTGGTGGAGGTGGATGAGCGCTGCGCCCATCTCAATCTGGTCCGGGAGGCGCCCAACCGCCTGGAGGCCCGGGTGGCCATGTCCAACAGCTTCGGCTTCGGGGGGACCAACGCCTCCGTGATCCTGCGCCGCTGGGACGGGCCCGAGGCGCCTTGAGCCCGTCAGATGCCCCGGGGGCCCTGCGGGTCAAAGGGGCTTCTGGTAGACCCGAAACCGCTTGTAGACCTTCCCCCCCCACTTCTCCATGAGCACCCGTACGGCCGTGTTGGACTCCAGCTCGTGATGGCTGTCCACCACCTGGAAGCCCGCCTCCTGGGCCGAGATGCGCATCTTGAGGGCCATGAGCACGTCCAGGCCCATGCCCCGGTACGGGGCCTTGATCCCGCCCAGCAGGAGGTCCAGTTGCCGCGTCCTCCTGGCGGCCCTCAGGATATGGAACCATCCCAGGGGGAAGAGCCTCCCCCGGGCCCTCTGGATTCCCCTGGTCATGTCCGGGATCCCGATCATGAAGGCGACGAGTTCGTCTCCCTTCCTCACCCCCTTGAGGAACCGCGGGTCCACGATGGACATGAATCGGCGCGCCAGGTCCTCCATGTCCGCCTCGTCCAGGGGCGCGAACCCGTATATCTCGGCGGATGAAAAGGTCTCGTTCATGAGTCGGAAGGCCGGACGGATCCACGGCCGCACCTCCCTGCGGCTGCGGGCCTCCACGATCTCGAAGTTCCCCCGCCTCCGGATTCGCTCCATGACGGCGGTCCATCTCGCAGGGATCTCCCGGGGGACCTCCAGCCGGTAGACCACGTAGTCCACTTCCTTCCCGTACCCGTGGGCCTCCACGAGGACCGGCATCCACGGGAAATTGTGGTACGTGACCACGGTCGCCCTGTGCTCGAACCCCTCGATGAGGAACCCCTCGGGGTCTTGGTCCGAGAAGCCGAAGGGCCCCACGATCCGGTTCATGCCCCTGCGCCGCGCCCAGTCCTCGACCCGCCCCAGGAGCGCGCCCACCAGCTCGGGATCCTCCCGGCTCTCCAGGTACGCGAAGCGGGCGGTCCGATGGCCGCGCAGGGCGTTGTGCCGGTGATGGATGATCCCCATGACGCGCCCCACGGGCTCGCTCCCCTCCAGGGCCAGCAGCAGCAGGGTGTCGCAGCTGGAGAACGCCCGGTTCCTCTCGGGGTTGAAGTACCGCCACTCCTCCCGGTACAGGGGGGGGACCCAGGTGGCGTGGCCTCTGTGGAGCCGCTCGGGCAGGCGGATGAACCGCCTCAAGTCCCGCCGCCCCCCCACCTCACGGATGGAGAACCCCATCTATCTGTTCCCCTCCCTGCCGGAGCCGGGACCCCGAGGCCCGACCGGGCGAGCCCCCAGGACCCGGCCGCCCTGGCCCACCCGGTACACCGTCCCCATCCACCGGATCTCCCGGGAGAAGAAATGCCGCAGGTGCACCCACAGGGCCGTTCCCACGGCCGCCAACACAGCCGGGGGCCAAAGCCATGCCGGACCCGGCTCAGGATGGATGCGGCGCAGGGAGAACGCCAGGGCCGTCTCGGCCAAGAAAAGGCCCCCGTACGCAGCGCCCATGGCCGGGGGCAGGCCGCCTGCCAGCCAGGCGGAGATCATGACCATGGGGATCACCATGGCCGCGGGCAGCAAGATCCAGTTGAGCCCCAGGAGGAACCAGCTCCCCGGAAAGACGAACTTGAGGAACAGCCACTGTCGGGTCAGCCACTCCTGGTAGGCCGCCCATCCGTCCCCGGGGATCCGGGTCTCCAGGCACGCCCCCGGGGCCAACGCGGTGGAGATCCCGGCCTCCTTCAACCGTCCGGCCAATACCACATCGTCGACCACCGTCCCGGCCCAGAGGGACGCCACATCCAGTTCATAAAGCAGGATGCGCCTCAGGGCGGTGGCCCCGCCCCAGGGCTGGTTCAGCCGCGAGAAGACCTTGGTGAGATACAGCGCCAGGACGGTCAGCGCCCGGGCCAAGGCCGCGATCCCTCTCCCCTGGGGTATCACATGGTGATAGCCGCTGGTGACCTCCGCCTGCCCGCGGGCGATGGGTCCGATCAGGGCCTTGAGGAATCCCGGGGGGGCCTCATGGGTGCTGTCGCAAAAGACCACCACCTCCGCGGCCGGCCCCAGGGCCTCGACCGCCGCCGCCAGGTTCCGGTTCTTTTGGCCGCCGCCCGCCGCGTGGCCGGCCACCACCAGACCGGGCTTCCTCGCTTTGCCCGCTACCCTCGCCATCAGCTCCGTCAGGGCCGGGCGAGCCTCGCGGGTGCACAGCAGCAGCTCATAGGGGCCGTAGTCCTGCGCCAGGAGAGAGGCCAGGGCCCGCTCCGTGGCCCCCGTGACCGCGTCCAGGGCGACGATGACGACGGCCTCCGGCCAGCCGCCAGCCGGCTCCGAGAGGTCCGGCTCTCTGCGCAGTCCCCGGCCCCCCGCCATGACGAGTGGGGCGAACAGGACCAGTTCCAGGAGGATGATGGACATGAAGACCAGGTGCATGCCGTCGGGCTCCGGCGGGCGCCAAACGGCGCCGCGCATCCCCGTTGGAGCAGCCGGGGGCCGCTGCCCGGAAAGCCTTGCCGCTCCGCAGGGTTCGTTGAACGTACCATGCGCCCCGGGCGTTGACAAGGTTGCTGGCGGATGGGCAGGCATCCATCGGGCCCCGGGTGGCCAACGTTCGCCGGAAGCCCGATCCGCCTTGGCGTCCCGCCTCACCCCTGTTTGCAACCCCCTCCTCCCCATGGTATGCTGCGCCACGGCGGCGATCCGGCGACGGCGGCCGCCCGGGGCAATCCCAAGGCGGAGGACGGAAATGATCCGGATCCAAGGCGTTCTCGTCCCCATCGATTTCTCCAAGGAGTCCCTCCTGGCTGCCAAGTTCGCGGCCTCCCTGGCCCAGGAGTACCAAACGACGCTGCATGTCCTTCACGTCTTCGACCCGGTGCCGTCGTACGCGGCAAACTACCTGCCCGAGACGTACCACGAGGACGTCACCCGGCAGATCCGGGAGGATCTCTCCAGGGTCGTGCCCAGGGGCGTCAAGGATCGCATCCAGGTGCAGGAGATCCTGGTGACGGGGTCGCCCACGGACCACGTCATCGTGGAGAAGGCCAAGGAGCTGGGCGTGGATGTCATCGTCATCTCCACCCGGGGGCGCACCGGCATGGCCCACGTGCTGCTGGGCAGCGTGGCCGAGCACGTGATTCGGCACGCCCCCTGCCCCGTGTTCGTCGTGCGCAACCCCAAGGACAAGTACGTGTACGGATGGGAGTGAGGGGCGCCCGGCCTTGCACCGTGGACAGGGAGGGACTCCCGTTGGACGACAGGCTCATCTGCGTGGTTGGGCTGGGGACCATGGGCAGCGGGATCGCCCAGCTCGTGGCCCAGGCGGGCTTCCGCGTCATTGCGGTGGAGGCGGACGCCCGGGCCCTGGACAAGGGGTTGTCGCGGATCCGGGACGCCCTGGACAGGATCCGGGACAAGGGGAAGATAGACGCGGCGGACAAGGACCGGATCCTGGGCAACATCACGGGGGAAACGGACCTGGCTGCGGGGTGCCGAGGCGCCTCTGTGGTCATTGAAGCCGTGTTCGAAGACCTCTTGATCAAGCGGGGCCTATTCGCGACCCTCGACCGGTTCTCCCCCCCCGAGGCCATCCTGGCCAGCAACACCTCCACCCTCTCCATCACGGCCATCGCATCGGTTGCCCGCACCCCCCGGCGGGTGGTCGGCGCCCACTTTCTCTACCCGGCCCCGGCCATCCCCCTGGTGGAGGTGATCCGGGGGCTGGAGACGTCCCAGGCAACGGTGGAGCGGACCGTGGCCTTCCTGCGGGCATGCGGCAAGCAGGTCGTGGAAGTGGGAGACTCGCCGGGCTTCGCCATCAACCGCCTGTTCATCCCGTTCATCAACGAGGCGTTCCACGCCCTGCAGGAGGGCGTGGCCAGCGCCGAGGAGATCGACCGCGCGTGCCGCGTCGGCCTGGCCCACCCCGCCGGGCCCTTCACCGCGGCGGACGCCTTCGGCCTGGACATCGTCCTGGCCGTGATGCAGGTGCTCCACGCCGAGCTGGGGGACAAGTACCGGCCCGCGCCGCTCCTGGTCCGGATGGTCCAGGCGGGCCGCCTGGGCCGAAAGACGGGCAAGGGGGTCTTCGCCTACTGACGCAGGGCATTCACACCCATTGAACGGCCGCGGCATTCCGGGCGACCAGGCGGGAAAAGGTCACGTCGGGATATCCAACGAGCAGCGCGAAGGCCGTCTTGCGCCCCTCAGGGACCCGGAGGGCGGCCCTGAGGGCGGCGGACTGCTCCAGGGCGAAGACCAGGAAGTGGCAGAAGCAGGTCCCCAATCCCAGGGCCTCGGCCATGAGGGCCATCTGCATGCCCGCCAGCCCCGCATCCACCTCCATGCTGGCCGAAGGGTGATCCCCGTGGCAGACGATGACCGCCGGGGCGAAGTAAAACAGCCGATCGTCGCCTTTGTCGAGCAGCCCCGGCATATCCAGCCACATCTGGGCGTTGATCTGCAGGGCGGCCTCGGCCGCGGAGAGCCTTTCGCCCCGCTGCAGCTTGGCCGCCGCCTCCTGCCGGATCTGGACCGCCCGCTCCCCCAGGGCCCCCATGGCCATGCGTCGAGCGTCCGCCAGGGCCTCCGGGGACTGGAGGACCACGTACCCGAGGGGCTGGCGGTTTCCCCCCGAGGGGGCGAATCGGCCCGCCTCCAGCAGCTGCAGGATCTTGGTCCGCTCCACGGGGCGCCGCTCATAGATGCGGCAGCTCCTCCGGGCCCGGAAGAACGCCATGAGCCCCTCCGGGCTGGGAAACTCCCCCCTGCGCGGGGCCCGGGAGAACTCCGCCTCATCGAGGCCTCCCAATCCCAGCGCATCCTCGGGGCAGACGGCCTTGCAGTGGCCGCACTGGATGCAACGTCCCGGGTCGGTCACCCGCACCGACCCGGGACCGGGCTCCAGGAGACGCCTGACGCACACGGGCACGCACAGCCCGCACAGGGTGCAACGTTCCTCATGGACCCACACGATGTCCGTTCTCTCCATGGTACCCTCCCCTCCTCCATCTTGGCGCCGGCCCTCCCCCCCGCCCCCCGGGCCCTCCCTCCGGGTCATTGCACGGTTCCGCACCAGCGCAGCAGGTACAAGGCCAGGACCCGGGCCGTCTGGGCGATGCTGGGGATGAAAACCCGCTCGTCGTGGGTGTGGATCTGCTCGGCCCGAGGGCCGTAGGCGGTGGACGGCGTGCCCCAGTCATTGATGAAGAAGCGCTGATCCGTGGTGGCCGTGGAGGGAGTGAAGACCAGGGACTCCCCCATGACGGCCTGGTGGCAGTCGGCCAGGGCCTTCATGGCCCCCCAGGCGGGATCCGTGACCGAGGCCTCGGCGTGAAACCCGAAGAACTCCACCTGCGGAGGATGGTCCTTGAGCCACGGATCCCACCGCGCCGCCTCGGCGATGACCCCCTCGAGCTCCTCCTTGGCCCGGGCCACCGGGGTCCCCGGGAGGCAGGCGAAGCGCCCCTCCAGGACGCATTCGGCCGGGACGCTGGAGGGCCAGTCGCCGGCGCGCAGGACGCCCAGGTTGAGATTCATGGGGTGGGCCACGCCCTCGTAGGGAGCCGGGTGCCGGGCGGCGTTCTTTTGCGCTTCGTGCGCGCGAAGGGCTCGGATCACGGGCAGCATGGCCTCCATGGCGTTGACCGCAGAGTCGGCCGCGTGGGCATGGCTGCCCCGGCCCTGCAGCCGCACCCGAAACCAGAACACCCCCACCGTGGACAGGTTGCCCGTCAGGGCGTGGGGCTCCGGGATGATGGCCGCATGGGCCTTGAGCCCGCGGACGCCGCAGGCCAGGGTCCCGTTGCCCGTGCACTCCTCCTCGATGACGCTCTGCAGGATGACGTCCCCCCGCAGCCCCACCCCCGCCGCCCTCACCGCCTCCACGGCCAGGAGCATGGCGGCCACGCCGGCCTTCATGTCTCCGGCGCCGCGCCCGTACAGCCAGTCCCCCTCGATCTGGGCGCCCCAGGGATCGTGCTGCCAGTGGCCCACCGGCTCCGGACTGACCACGTCGATATGCCCGTTGAAGATGACGCTGCGCCCGCCGGTGGCCGCGGCCGGCCACAGGGCGGTGACGTTGGGCCGGTCATGGTAGGAGATGTCCAGCCGGCCGAACACAGGGTATGCCTCCAGGACCCGCGGCTCCAGGTCCCACATCTGGGCCTCCAGGCCCATGGCCTGGAGGCGGGCCAGGACCAGCTCCTGCACCCCCCGCTCGCGGCCCAGGACGCTGGGCTGCCTCACCATGGCCCGCAGGAACTCCAGGGCATCGCCAAACCGTCGGTCCACCTGAGCCAGCACATGCTCTTCCAGAGATCTTGACACGGGAGCCTCCTCTCAGCAGGTCCTCTCCGGACCGCCCGCGCCCTTGCGGGGGCGGGCGCACCCGGGCAGCTCGATGCCTCCGTCCCGTCGAGCCCGCGCAACGGGCCTCCCTCGCCCCCCGCCCGCGGACGCACTCCTATGGATCCGTCCCGGTGTTTCCCAGGAGCCGCAGTGCCGCCGCGACCAGCGTCTTCATCCCGGTTCGCAGGGTTCCCTCGGCCTCCGGCGCGAAGCGCGGCGTGTGCAGCAGACCCAGAGGCTCGGCGCCCGACTCGGCGCGGGCCAGCCGCTCCGGCGCCGTGCATCCCAACTGATACAGACACAAAGGCACAGGGGCATGGGGCGGACTGAAGTCCGAGAAGTCCTCGCTCCCCGCGGAGGGCGGCAGGGGGAGGACCTTGTCGGGTCCCAGGATCCGGCTGAACACATCCCTCAGGGTCTTCGCCAGACGCCCGTCGTTGACCAGGGGGCGAAAGGGGGGCTCGGCGTGGCGAAAGACGGGCATCTCGTCCTCGGAGAGGCCCGCCGCCAGGGCCAATCCCCGGGCATGCCGCTCCAGGGCCCGGGCTGCGGCCTCCCCCACGGCCTCCCTGTACGAGCGGACCGTGAGCTTGAGCTCCACGGCCTCGGGGATGATGTTGCGCTTGGCCCCCCCGTGGATGGAACCGATGCTCACCACCACCATCTCGGCCGGGTCCGTCTCCCGGCTGACCACGCTCTGGGCGGCCAGGACGAACTGGGCGGCCAGGACGACGGGGTCGACGGCCTTGTGGGGCACGGCCCCGTGGCCCCCTCGGCCCCGGATGGTCACATCCAGGGAAAGGGAGCCCGCCGTTCGAACCCCCTCCCCCAGCCCCACGGTGCCGGCGGCCAGCTCGGGCCTCACGTGAAGGGCCAGGGCCCAGTCGGGCCGCCCCAAACGCTCGTACAGCCCATCTGCCAGCATGAGCTTGGCCCCTCCGACTGTCTCCTCGGCGGGCTGGCAGGCCACCATCAGCTCCCCCGCCCAGGCCCCCTCCATCTCGGCCAGGATCCGGGACGCCCCCAGGACCGCTGCCGTGTGGACGTCGTGGCCACAGGCGTGCATGACCGCAACGGCCTCGCCTCCCAGGACGGTGGCCTCTTGGGCGGATGCGTACGGGAGACCGGTTTGCTCCCGCAGGGGAAGGGCGTCCATGTCGCAGCGGAGAAGGAGGCGCCGCCCGGGCCCCCGGCTCAGCCGTCCGGCCACGCCATGCCCCCCCAGGCCGGTGATGGTCTCGAACCCGGCGCGCTTCAGCTCTCGGGCCGCCAGGGCGGCCGTCGCCGCCTCCTGTCCGGACAGCTCGGGGTGCGCGTGGAGGTGGCGGTACAGGTCCAGGACCTCCGGCAGGCGCCCCGCCACGGCCTGCCCGACCCGCTCTTCGAGCTCTTGCCGCACCCCCACACCCCCTCTCGGGCTCAATCGGCCCTCTTGGGCGGCTCGCATCATAGCACAAAACCCCTGAGCGTGCCTCCACAGGCGGCGACCCGGCAAGATGATTGATGATAAACGCAGTTTCACTATATGCACTTTCCCCTTGACAAGGCGCCGGGGCGTCGGTAGGCTCCTGCTGCCATGGACAACGACGCGAACCGAAAAGAAGCACTGGCCAAATGGATAGGGGCTCGAGTCAGGGAGATCCGGCGGTCCTCGGGCATGACCCTCAAGCAGGTGGCCCAGGCCGCGGGGCTCTCGGCCCCGCTGCTGTCCCGCATAGAGAACGGCCAGGTCATGCCCTCGGTTCTCACCCTGCAGGGGATCGCCATGGCATTGAACGTGGAGATCGAACATCTGTTCAGCAAGGGCGATGAGGGCAGGTCCTGTGTGTCCAGGGCGGGGACGCGCCGAATGATTGTGACCCGCCGGGGGGCCGGGGGCGACCCGTCCTACGAGGTGGAACTCCTCGCCGAGGGGATGGAGAACCCCTTCATGGAACCGGTGATCGTGACGTTGCGAAGCACAAAGGGTGAGGGGAACGTGCCCTTGGTCACCCACGAAGGCCAGGAATTCATGTACGTATTGGAGGGCAGGATGCAGCTCACCCTGGGAGCGACAACTCACTTGCTGAAAAGGGGCGACTCCGCATATTGGGACGGCAAGATCCCACACAAGGGGATCAGCCTGACGGCCAAACGGGCCCGGACGCTCAACGTGCATCTCGTTCCCGGCAAGAGAACGGGGACCTTCCAATAGATCGTCTGAGGAAGGGCGTCGGACTTCCTCACCCGCCCCGATGCGGGGGGGGGTGGGCTTTCCAGTCCCGGAAGCGGATGACGGGACAGTCCATTCACAAGGAGGGAACCATGAAGATCATGCAACGGAGACACCTCTTGGCGGATCTCTGCTGTGCCGTGATCGTCATGCTCGGGACGATTCTGGCGGCCGAGGCGATCGCCCAGACCAGGACCTTGAAGTTGGCCTATGTGGCCCCGCCGCCCGTGTGGGGGCCGGTGGCCGACTTCTACGCCAAGGAGGTGAGCCAGCGGGAGTCCAAACTGGAGATCAAATCCTTCGGCGGCGGCCAACTGGGGGACCTGCAGAAAAATTTCGCCGAGATGAAGATGGGACAGCTCGATCTCATGCTCTGTGACTCCGGCGTCATCTCCATGCCCAAGGGTGGGGAGCACTTCAACGTGGTCTTCGCCCCGTACGCCTTCGGCTCCCAGGCCCACATGCGCAAGTTCTTCTCCTCGGATCTCTTCAAATCCATGATGGCGCAGACAGAGAAGGAGGCCGGGATCAAGTACCTGGGCTGGGTGAGCGACCGGTCCCCCCGCCTGATCACCACGAGCAACCGCAAGGTCGTGACGCCGGACGACATGAAGGGGCTCAAGCTCCGGGTGCCCATGACCAAGACCATCACGGCCATCCTGGAGGCCTGGGGGGCCACGCCGATTCCCCTCTCGGCGGCCGAGATGTACATGGCCATGAAACAGGGCACGGTGGACGGGCAGGACAACGGTTTCGACGCCATTTACGGGGCCAAGTACTACGAGGTGCAGAAGTACGTGAGCCCCATCGACTACATCCGGTCCGGTCTGATCATCCTGGTGTCCGAGGCCACGTGGAAGAAACTGGACGACAAGGAGAGGAACGCATTGCTGGACGCCTGCGGCCCCACGGACCAGTTTGCCACCAAGCTCAACGACGAGACCGTGGCCAAGGCCATCCAGGGGGTCGAGGAGAAGGGCATGGTCATCGTAAAGCCCGACATCGAGGCGTTCAAGCGCACCGCCGCCAAGGCCATCCAAGAGCAGTTGGACGGAAAGCTCTGGCCCCAGGGGCTCTACGACAAGGTCCGGGCCATGGAGTAGGGCGGGGGCGGGCATGTGCGACGCCGTGGAGAAACTCATCATCGTACTGGAGCGGGCGGCAGGCCTCGTGTTCATGGTCATCACCGCGGTGACCCTGGCCCAAGTGGTCTGCCGCTACGCCCTGGGCTTCTCGCTCTCCTGGTCACACGAGTTGACCATCCTCCTGCTCATCTGGGTCGTCTGGCTCTGCGTGCCCGTGGGCCTCCACCGCTGCCAGCACTTGGCCGTCACCATCCTCCGGGATCACCTGGGCCCGGCCGCCAGGTCCCGGCTGAATTGGATCGACTGGGTCCTGACCGTCTTCTTCTTCGGCCTGCTGCTCCTCCTCACGTTTCCGGTCATCGACGCCTTCGAGGGGATGAACCTGCTGACCCTGCCCATCCCGACCAACGCGCGATTCTATGCCGCCTCGGTGGGGAGCCTCCTTGCGCTTTGCGTGCTGTTGGCCAAGGCGCAACGCCGCCGGAGGCCGGACCCGTGAGCATCTGGCCGCTTGTGGTCCTCGTGGGCGGTTTCCTGGCCTTCGCGGTCCTGGGGCTTCCCATCTTCGTGGCCATGGGGCTCTCCGGGGTGCTTTACTGCGCCATATTCTGGGGCAGTACGTCCTTCACCACGATTCCGGCTGAGATGGTGGATTTCCTGAACAACTTTACTTTTCTGGCCGTCCCTTTCTTTTTCTTGGCCGGGGACTTGATGAACGCCGGGGGCATCACGCGACGGTTGGTCACCTTTTCCACGGCGGCCATGGGCCACATTCGAGGGGGATTGAGCCATGTGAGCATCGTCGCCTCCATGATCTTCAGCGGCGTCTCCGGTTCAGCAGTCGCCGATGTGTCCGCCGTGGGAAGCGTGCTCATCCCTGCCATGAAACGAGAGGGCTACCCCGCCGCGTACGCCGCAGCCGTGACCGCGGCAGCGGGAACCATCGGCCCCGTGATCCCCCCTTCCATCCCCCTGATCCTGTATGGCCTTTTGACCGAACAGTCCGTGGGACGGCTCTTCCTGGCCGGGGCCATCCCGGGGACCCTCATGGGGCTGTATCTCATCGGCGCCTCCTATATCATCAGCCGGAGGCGGGGATACCCGTCCCATCGTCGCGCCTCGCTGAGAGAAGTCGCCAAGAGCGGTGCGGATGCCACACTGGCTTTGGTGATGCCCCTAGTGATCATCGGGGGCATCGTGAGCGGTGCGGTCACGCCCACAGAAGCCGGCGTGGTGGCGGTTGCATATGCGTTGATCGTCGGTCTCTTCATCTACCGGGAGATCCGCCTCGGGGATTTACTTTCCCTCTTCACCCGCTCCATGGTGGCATCGGCTTACGTCATGGCCATCATCGCCAGCGCCGGCATCTTCAGTTACCTAGTGGCCCAGATGAGGGCCGGGGAGATCCTGGTGGGCTTCTTCACGTCCCTCAGCCAGTCCAGATGGGTCATCCTGTCCATCATCAACCTCTTCTTTCTCATCTGGGGCTGCATCCTGGAGCCCATGTCGGCCCTGCTTGTGGTGGTCCCCATGCTCATGCCCCTTGTACACGCCGTGGGCATCGACCCCATCCACTTCGGGGTGGTCATCGTGCTCAATCTGATGATCGCCCTGGTGACGCCTCCGGTCGGAGTCGTGCTTTTCCTGGCCACATCCCTTGCGGAGGAGAAGTTTCACTCGGTGATCAGGGAACTTCCGCCGTTTCTGGTCGCCCTCCTCCTGGCGCTGATCTGCGTCACTTTCATTCCGGATCTCAGCCTTTGGCTTCCCCGTCTGCTCATGGGGCAGTGAGGGGCACGATGGAACTGGCAGACAGAGTCGCCCTCATCACAGGCGCAGGCAGGGGAATCGGCCGGGCCATCGCCTTGAGACTGGCGCGCGAAGGGGCGCACATCCTGCTCAACGACGCCGAAGAGGCCGCGGCCGTGAGCGCCGCCAAGGAGGTCCAGGCCCTGGGCGTCCGAGCAGCGGCCTTCCCGGCGGATGTGGCCCAATACTCCCAGGTGCGGGACATGGTGGCGGCAGGACTTGAGCGTTTCGGCCATGTGGACATCCTGGTGAACAACGCCGGCATCGGGGGAGCCTCCTGTCTGGTCAAGGACACCCCCCCCGGGAGTTGGGAGCGCACGCTGGCCGTGAACCTGACCGGGGTCTTCCATTGCTGCCAGGCCGTGATCCCCCCCATGATGGCGCAGCGACGAGGCAGAATCGTCAACATCGCTTCCCTTGCCGCCAGGCGCATGAGCAAGCTGGGCGGAGCGGATTACACCGCGTCCAAGTACGGGGTGGTGGGCCTCAGCAAACATTTGGCCTTCGAACTGGCCGCCTTCGGCATTA
>CAZEPJ010000092.1:0-13034 GCA_964514105.1 uncultured Desulfarculaceae bacterium
GGGATGCCGGGGCGCGTTGACAACGGATCGAGGGTTCTGCTAAGTTACACCCCTGCCGACCGGGGAGGATGGGAGAGGTGGGCTTGGAAGTCGGACGTCGCGATCCGATGCGGTGCGGGCCCCGGCTGCCGGGGGCCCGGGGGGTTCGGACCCACGGAGCAGCTCCCGGAGGAGCCCGCCCCGTCCCTCTGCGCGTGCAGACCGCATATCCTTGGGCCCTGAGGGAACCCCGGTTGTCCGTCTGCGTCTCCGTCCTGACCCCGGCGCCGCTCCGGCGGCGGCGCCGGGGTCGATCCACTGACGCCGGCCCCCCTGGTTCATCTCCACCGCATTCCCCCGCTTGTCTTTTCACCCCAAGGCGGTTCCCTTTGCCGGACGCGAGGTCTTCGGTTGCCGAGATCCGCCCTTCCCCTGGAACACGGAGGTATCCCCATGTACGACGAGGAGACGCTGGAGGAGGTTCGGAAAGGCGAGGAGGTCTGGCGCCGCATGGTTGCAGACCATGTGGGCGCCCACGCCGAGCGCAGGGAGCGGTTCACGACGGTCTCCAACCAGGAGATCGGGGCCCTGTACACTCCCCTGGACATCCAGGACCACGCCTTCGAGGACAAGATCGGCTTCCCGGGATGCTACCCGTACACCCGGGGGGTCCAGCCCAACATGTACCGGGGCCGGCTCTGGACCATGCGCATGTTCGCGGGCATGGGGAGCGCCGAGGAGACCAACGAGCGGTTTCGATACCTCCTTTCCCAGGGGCAGACCGGCCTGAGCACGGCCTTCGACATGCCCACCCTCATGGGCCGGGACTCGGACGACGCCATGAGCCGCGGGGAGATCGGCAAGTGCGGTGTGGCCATCGACACCCTGGCGGACATGGAGGTCCTGTTCAAGGGGATTCCCCTGGACCAGGTGACCACCTCCATGACCATCAACCCGCCGGCGTCCATCCTTCTGGCCATGTACATCGCCGTGGCTGAAAAACAGGGGATTCCCAAGGACCGCATCGGCGGTACCATCCAGAACGACATGCTCAAGGAGTTCATCGCCCAGAAGACCTTCATGCTGCCGCTGCGCCCCTCCATGCGCATCATCGTGGACACGGTGGAGTACTGCACCCGGCAGGTCCCCCGCTGGAACACCATCAGCATCTCGGGCTACCACATCCGGGAAGCCGGGGCCACGGCCGTCCAGGAGCTGGCCTTCACGCTGGCCGACGGCATCGGGTACGTCCAGGCGGCCATGGAGCGCGGCCTGAGCGTGGATGAATTCGCTCCCCGGCTCTCCTTTTTCTTCGACGCCCACATGGACTTCTTCGAGGAGATCGCCAAGTTCCGCGCAGCCCGGCGCATGTGGGCGCGCATCATGAAGGAGCGCTTCGGCGCCCAGGATCCCCGCTCCTGGATGCTCCGCACCCACAGCCAGACCGCCGGCTGCTCGCTCACGGCCCAGCAGCCGTACAACAACGTCATCCGCACCACCATCGAGGCCATGGCCGCCGTGCTGGGAGGCACCCAGTCCCTGCACACCAACTCCCTGGACGAGGTCCTGGCCCTCCCCAGTCAGGAGGCGGCCACCATCGCCTTGAGGACCCAGCAGATCATCGCCGAGGAGTCGGGGGTGACCAATACCATCGATCCCCTGGCCGGATCGTACTTTGTGGAGGCCCTGACCGACCGCATGGAGGCCCAGGCCTGGGAGTACATCCACAAGATCGACGAGCTGGGGGGGATTGTCCGGGCCATCGAGTTGGGATACCCCCAGAAGGAGATCGCAGAGGCTGCGTACACGTATCAGCGGCAGGTGGATACCGGGGAGCGGGTCATCGTGGGGGTGAACCGGTACGCCACGGAAGATGAGCCCCCGGTGGAGATCCTCCGCATCGACGACGAGTTGGAGCGGGCCCAGGTGGCCCGGTTGCAGGAGGTGAAGCGGACCCGGGACAATGCCCTGGTGGCCGGGCGGCTGGAGGCCCTGCGCCGGGCCTCCCAGGGGGACGTCAACCTCATGCCGTTCATCCTGGATGCAGTGCACGCCTATGCCTCCCTCCAGGAGATCTGCGATGTGTGGCGCGGCGTGTGGGGGGAATACCGGGACCCCGGGTACTTCTGACGGTTTGGGCGGAGGTGGTGCCATGTCCGAGCAGCGAAAGATCCGCATCCTGGTGGGCAAGCCCGGCCTGGACGGGCACGACCGCGGGGCAAAGGTCATCGCCCGGGGATTCCGGGATGCGGGCTTCGAGGTGGTCTACACGGGCCTGCACCAGACGCCCGAGCAGATCGTCAACGCCGCCATCCAGGAGGACGTGGATGCCATCGGCCTGAGCTCTCTGGCCGGCGCTCACAACCGCCATTTCAGCGAAGTGCTCGATCTGCTCAAAGCCCGGGGGGCGGAGGATATCGTGGTGTTCGGAGGCGGCATCGTGCCAGAACAGGACGCCGCCCGGCTCAAGCAGATGGGGGTTCGGGAGCTGTTCTGTCCGGGCACCGCCATCGAGACCACCGTCCAGTGGGTGCGGGACCACATCCGGCCCAGGGGCTCCAGGACCGGCTAGGTTGCCGAGGCGGCATGCTGCGGCTCCACGCTGGCCGGGTCAGCATCCCGCCCGGCCATTGACCCGATTCGGCCCCACACATCTTCCGGCAGGAGGGCGACGCCATGGCCTTGAGTTACGACCTAACCGAGGAGCAGAAGCTGGTGCGCCAGGCGGTCCGGGAGTTCGCCGAAAACGAGATCGCGCCCGTGGCGGAGGAGCTGGACGAAGCCGAGCGGTTCTCGCCCGAACTGACCCGCAAGATGGCAGACATGGGGCTCCTGGGGTGCTTCGTGTCCGAGAAGTACGGCGGGTCCAATATCGGCTACATCTCATACATCATCGCCGTGGAGGAGCTGGCCCGAGTCGACGGATCCCAGGCAGCCACCATCGCCGCTGGCAACTCCCTGGGCATCGGCCCCATTTACTACTACGGCAACGAAGTGCAGCGGCACCGATGGCTGCCCGGGCTGTGCAAGGGGCAGATCCTGGCAGCCTTCGGCCTCACCGAGCCCAACGCCGGCTCCGACGCCGGCGGGTCCCAGACCCGGGCCGAGCTCAAGAACGGCCATTGGATCATCAACGGCAGCAAGATCTTCATCACCAACTCGGCCTGCGAGATGACCGGCGTCGTGGTGGTCCAGGCCCTCACCGGAGTGCGCTCTGACGGCAAGCGGGAGATCAGCTGCATCCTGGTCCCGGCGGGGGCAGAGGGCTTCAAGGCCGTGCCCATGAAGAAGAAACTGATGTGGCGCGCCTCCAACACGGGCCAGCTCTACTTCGACGAGTGCCGCGTTCCCGAGGAGAACCTGTTGGGAAAGCGGGGAGACGGATTTCATCAGATGCTGGCCACCCTGGACGGGGGGAGGCTCAGCGTGGGGGCCATGGGGCTGGGGGGGGCCCAGGGGGCCTTCGAGATGGCCCTCAAGTACGCCAACACCCGGGTCCAGTTCGGTCGGACCATCGGCTCATTCCAGGCCGTGGCATTCAAGTTGGCGGACATGGCCCTGGAGATTGAACTGGCTCGCAACCTCCTTTACAAAGCCTGCTGGCTGAGGGAGAATGAGAGGCCGTTTGCCAAGGAAGCTGCCATGGCCAAGCTCTACTGCTCCGAGGTCATGGGCCGGGTCGTGGATCAGGCTGTCCAGATCCACGGCGGATACGGGCTCATGAAGGAGTATCAGGTGGAGCGCTTTTACCGGGACCAGAAGCTCCTGGAGATCGGGGAGGGGACCTCCGAGATCCAGCGCATCGTCATCGCCAGAAACATCGGGGTGCTGGGAAGGGCCCTGTGAGCGTCCAAGGAGCGAGAGCATGGAGAAGAAAAAGGGCGTGACGAGCCCTCGATCCCAGCGGCGCCCCCGCCAACGGGAACGCCACGACTATCTGACGGACCCCACCAGCCTGGCCACCAAGAAGCGCGCCGACAGCCTGGGCAGCCGAATCGCCCGGATTCGGGAGCAGCGAGGCCTCTCCCTGGAGGATCTGGCCAGCCGAACGGGCCTCGCCACCGACGTGCTGGCCCGGGTGGAGAAGGACCAGTACACCCCGCCCCTGGGCGAGCTGATCCGCCTGGGCCGGGCCCTGGAGATGAAGATGGGCTACTTCATCTCGCCCACCGCCCCCAAGGCCCACACCATCGTCCGGGCCCACCAGAGACGGCGGGTGGCCAGGTTTGCATCGGGAAGCCGGGCTCACCGGGGGTACGTGTACGAATCCCTGGCCCCGGAGAAATCCGACCGCAAGATGGAGCCGTTCATCGTCACCATGCACCCCACGGACGAGCACGAGACCTCCACCCATGACGGCCAGGAGTTCATCTACGTCCTGGAGGGGCGAATGGAGGCGCGGCTGGGGGACGTCGTGGAAGTCCTGGAGCCTGGTGACGCAATCTACTACGACTGCAACCAACCCCATCGGGTGGGTTGTCACGGAGACCAGACCACCCGGATTCTGGCGGTCCTCTACACCGAGGGCAAGTGAGCGGGGGATCGGTTTGCTGACCGAAGGGATCCTCAAGGGAGAGGTCCGGGCGGCGGCCCGCCTCATGCGGGACATCGACGACGAGATCCCGTCAGCCAGGGAGGAACTCAAGCGTCTTTTCCCTCATAGCGGGCGCGCCCACATCGTCGGGGTCACCGGCTCCCCGGGAACCGGCAAGTCCACCCTGGTGGACCATCTCATCCAGACGTTCCGGGAGCGCGGGCAGACCGTGGGGGTCGTGGCCGTGGACCCCACGAGCCCGTACACGGGCGGTGCCATCCTGGGGGATCGCGTCCGCATGCAGCGGCACAGCACCGACGAGGGGGTCTTCATCCGGAGCCTGGCAACCCGCGGCCATCTGGGCGGCCTGTCTCGCTCCACCCACGACATCGTGGATGTCATGGACGCCATGGGCAAGGACGTGGTCGTGGTGGAGACCGTGGGCGTGGGGCAGGACGAGGTGGAGATCGTCCGGCTGGCCCACACCAACCTGGTGGTCCTCATCCCCGGCATGGGCGACGAGATCCAGGCCATCAAGGCGGGCATCCTGGAGGTGGGCGACATCTTCGTGGTCAACAAGGCCGACCGGGACGGGGCCGACAAGACGGTCCGGGAGATGGAGATCATGCTGGAGATGAATCAGTATGCCGAGGGGGCGTGGCGGCCGGTGGTCGTCAAGACCGAGGCCCTCCAGCACAAGGGCGTGCCCGAGCTCGTGGACCAGATCGACCGACATCGGACTCACCTGGGCCAGTCGCTGTGGCAGGAGAAACAGGGACAGCGGACCCAGGGCAAGTTTCTGGAGATCCTCCGGGACGGCCTGTTTCGGGAGGCCGTGGAGCGGCTGCGCGCCACCGGACGCTGGGACGGGCTCATGGCGGAGCTCCGGGAACGACGGATAGACCCGTACAGCGCGGCGGAGGAGGTCCTGGGGGGAATGCTGCGGCGCGCATGAAGGCACCCGCGCGCCGGCAAGGGCCCCCGCGGGGCGGCGAGCCATCCAACACCATTGACGGGGACGACACCCATGCGCGAAGCGGTCATCGTCAGCGCCGTGCGCACTCCCTTGGGGGCGTTTCAGGGGACGCTGGCCCCCCTGGGGGCCACTCAGCTGGGCGCCATGGTCATCCGGGAGGCCGTCCGGCGCGCCGGCATCGAGCCGGGGCAGGTGGACGAAGTCATCCTGGGGCAGGTCCTCCCCCACGGGTACGGGCAGAACCCGGCGCGGCAGGCGGCCATCCAGGCGGGTTTCCCCTGGGAGGCTGGTTGCATCACGGTGAACAAGGTGTGCGGCTCCGGGCTCAAGGCCGTGATGCTGGCGGCCCAGGCCGTTCAGTGCGGCGACGCCGATGTGGTGGTGGCCGGGGGGATGGAGAGCATGACCCGGGCCCCGTATCTGCTGGACCGGGCCCGGGCCGGATACCGCATGGGCCACGGGGCCGTCCAGGATGCCATGGTGCACGACGGCCTCTGGGACCATGTCAACGACTTCCACATGGGGATCAGCAACGACCTTTGTTCCCGGAAGTACGGGGTGAGCCGGGAGGACCAGGATCGGTACGCCGTGGAGTCGTACCGCCGGGCCTTGGAGGCCACGGCCCAGGGGCGGTTCCGGGCGGAGATCATGCCCGTGGAGGTCCCGACCCCCAAGGGTCCGCCCAAGTCGTTCCAGGTGGATGAATGCCCCCGCGAGCCAGATTACGAGGCCTTCGCCCGCATGAAGCCCGCCTTTCAGGAGGACGGCTTCGCCACGGCCGCCAACTCCTCGGTCATCAGCGATGGGGCATCGGCCCTGGTGGTCATGGCCCGGGAGCGGGCGCGGGCCATGGGCATCGCGCCCATGGCCCGGGTGGGGCCCCAGGGGGCAGCGGGGCTGGACATGAAGTACGTGCTCGTGGCCCCCATCCTTTCCATCCCCAAGGTGGCGGGCAAGGCGGGCCTCAAGCCAACGGACATCGACCTCCACGAGATCAACGAGGCCTTCTCGGGATCCACGGTGGCCGTGATCCGGCAGCTGAGCCTGGACCCGGCGCGGGTGAACGTCAACGGAGGGGCCGTTGCCCTGGGCCATCCCATCGGGGCCAGCGGGGCCAGGGTCCTGACCACCCTCATCCATGCCATGCGGGAGCGGGGCGCCCGTCGCGGGATGGCCACCTTGTGCCTGGGGGGTGGGGAGGCGGTATCGCTCCTGGTGGAGGCCCCGTAGGTCCGGCCAATGGACCCTGGGGGCGGACCCGCGGCTCGTGCTCCGGGGAGAGACCACGGGCGATGCGGTGAGGTTGCCCGGGCTGCAGGAGCGGGCAGGTTCCCGGGAATTGACCGGCCTTCCCCGGGGCCCATTGCCACGGGCCGCGAACGCGAATCACCGAGGAGGCAGATCATGCAGGACGTCGTCATCGTCAGCGCCGCCCGGACCCCCATCGGCACCTTCGGGGGCACCCTGCGGGAGGTCCCGGCCGCCCGGCTGGGCGCCATCGCCATGGAGGCCGCTTTGCAGCGGGCCGGCATCTCCAAGGAACAGGTCCAGGAGGTGATCCTGGGCAACGTCCTTCAGGCGGGCCAGGGACAGAATCCGGCCCGGCAGGCGGCCATGGGGGCGGGCATCCCCCAGGAGACCCCGGCGTTCACCGTCAACAAGGTGTGCGCATCGGGGCTCAAGGCCGTCATCCTCGCCTCCCAGGCCATCGCCCTGGGGGATGCGGAGATCCTGGTGGCCGGCGGCATGGAGAACATGAGCATGGCCCCCTATGCCGTGCCCAAGGCCCGGTGGGGAGAGCGCATGGGGAACGACCAGTTCCTGGACCTCATGATCCACGACGGGCTCTGGGAGATCTTCCACGGCTACCACATGGGGATCACGGCGGAAAACGTGGCCCGGCGCTACGGCGTCACCCGGGAGGACCAGGACCGATTCGGGCTGGCCAGCCAGGAGAAAGCCTTCGCCGCCATCCGGGGGGGCCGCTTCGACGAGGAGATCGTCCCGGTCCCCATCCCCCAGCGCAAGGGAGACCCGGTCCTCTTTGGGACGGACGAACACCCCCGCGAGACCTCTCTGGAGAAGCTGGCGGCCCTCAAGCCGGCCTTTGCCAAGGACGGGACGGTCACGGCGGGAAACGCCTCGGGGATCAACGACAGCGCAGCGGCCATGGTCCTCATGTCCGGGTCCAAGGCCGCCCAATTGGGGCTGCGGCCCATGGCGCGCATCCATGCCTATGCATCCGCGGGCGTGGAGCCGGCCTACATGGGAACGGGCCCCATCCCCGCCACCCGCAAGGCCCTGGAGCGGGCGGGATGGAAGGCGGCGGACCTGGACCTCATCGAGCTCAACGAGGCCTTCGCCTCCCAGTCCCTGGCCTGCATCCGGGAACTGGAGCTGGACCCCGCGAGGATCAACCCCAACGGGGGAGCCATCGCCCTGGGCCATCCCATCGGGGCCAGCGGGGCCCGGATCCTGGTGACCCTGCTTCACGAGATGAAGCGGCGGCATGCACGCAAGGGCCTGGCCGCCCTGTGCATCGGCGGCGGCCAGGGATGCGCCCTGGCCGTGGAGGCCTGAGCCGGTCGCCCGTTGCCTGTTGTTCGATGCCCCCCCAACCCGATCAACGGGCTCGGCGATAGCACTCGTTGATGTCGTGGACCATGTCCAGCACCCGAAACGAGCCCAGGCGGCCCGCGCACGGGATCCTCTCGTGGTTGTGTGCGGCCCGCTCGAGTTCGCTGAGAATCCACCGCTCCTCCCACGGGGACCGGAACGGATAGCAGCGACGGCACGAGTGGGTCCCGGCCGTGTTGGTCAGCTCGATGAGGAGTCCGCGCGGCGGGACGCCCAGGGCCCCGTACGGCCCTGGCCCGCCCCCCCACGGCGGGGCGGCATACGGATCGGCGGGGTATCCGTATCCCCCCGACCAGGACCTCAGGGCGTCGGACTGGCGGCGTCCTTCCACCTCCTCCTGCCGCCCCCGCTCCTTCTCCGCGTACCGGTCGTGCAGATCCCTGTGGGCCACCCGGGGCCCTCCCTGCTCCCAGGGAGACGGGGATCCGGCGGCCCGGCAATCCCTCTCGGCCCTGGCCTCCAGGTCGTTGAGGGTTCGGCTCAACTGGTGGGTCCGGTCCTCCTTCTCCCGGAGACGGGACTCCACGCCCTGGACGTCCCTCTCGGCCTGGGCGAGGAGGCCCTCGAGCCGCTGGATGGCATCCTCGATCTTCAGCGGCGTGTTGCCGAAGACCGCCAGGGCGAAGGTGCCGTCGGGATGGACGGCCCCCCTGGCGTTGGGGATACGGGCGTTGAGCGTGATCCGCTGTGCCTCGGTGAGGCTCCCCTGCTCCTTGAGGATCCCCTGGGTGTCCGCGAGCACGCTCAGGGTGGCCTTGACCTCCCATCGCAGGTCCCGGAGCCGCTCCATCTCCGCCCGGAGCTTGGAGACCTCGGCGTTGGTGGAGGACCACTCCTGCTCAGCGGCGATGAAATCCCGCTTGGCCTGAAAGCAGGGGTCCTGGGCCTGAGGGGATCGCTTCTGCCCGTGGGCGGTGGCAGCCGCCACGGCCAGGACGAGGGACCAGCAGAGTGCAGCCTGGATCCATTTCAACCCGATCATGAGCACACCTCCTTGGGGCGATGACGCCCGGCAAAAGGGGCAGCCTCCCTCAGTTGGAATGGCAGGAGGGGGAGCCGTCCTTGCGGCCGTGCTGGCCGGGCGGGCATGCAACGCACTGCCCGCTGCGCGGATTGCAGAAGTAGGCGCTGCTCCGGTGGCGGCTCCAGCAGTCGCTGTTGGACTTGCAGGCGGATGCGGTTACGGGCGGCGGCTTCGCCGACTTGACCCCGGCCGTGGGGGCCTTGGCCGGGGGGCAGTTCCCCCCGGGGCAAGGCGGCTTGTCGCCCGTGGGAGGCCGGGGGGGGGCATCCGGGGCCGGGTGTCCGCGGTGGTCTCCAGGCGGCTTACCCTCATGGGTCCAGCGGGGGGGGGCATCGGGCAACAGAGGCACCACCCCCGTGCCTCCGGGCACGGGACCGGGAGGGGCTCCGGCCTGGTCCCCCTGGCTCCGGGTCGTCACCTCCTCGGTGCGTCGGCCCTCCCGCTCGGTGAACCGGCGGATCACGTCGCCCGCAGGGGGCCGAAAACACCTGCCGAAGGCATCGCAGGCCTCGGAGGGACAGTTCTCCGCCACCCAGCGCTCGGCCTCTGACGGCCCCCGAAACGGCCCCGCCATGGGCTGATGGGCGCCAGCGTCCATGCGATCCGTGACCGTGACGCGCCCTGAGGATTCAACGCAGGCCACGTAGAACGCCGTGGGATCATCGGGGCCCCCGGCACCCGCAGCTCCCCTGGAGGGAGAGGGGCTCATCTCAAACTCCCCCCGCAGCTCCCGGGCTTCCCCCGGCGTGATGGGGGCCACCACCATGGGGCGGCCCCTCTCCACCCAGGCCTTGCGCATGGGGCCCAGATCCAACGACTCTCCCGTGGACGGGTTCTCCACCAGGAGCATGCCGGTCAGGCAGTACGCCCAGGTGGGGCTCTGGGTGCGAAGGATGCCCTCGGTCCCCCTCACTCCCACCATGGCCGAGGAGGTCTCGAGCTGAAAGTCGACCTTTCTCTGCCTGAAGAACTTGGTGACCTCGAACCAGACCTTGCCGCGCAGGAGCGCCAGGAGCGCCTTGCGATCCGCATCCCCTTTTCGGTACTCGTACCTGGCCACCATGAGCTCGCTGTTCTTGCCCAACACGAGCACGGTCTCGTCTTCAAAGTGGATCTTGGCCTTTCCGTCGTCTCCGGTGCCCAGCCGATCGCCCTCGTGGACCGGATTCCGGATTTCCGCCGGGCGATACTCGGCCTCCCAGTCGTGGCGGATGAGCACATCGCCCTCCAGGGCTGCCACGAACCCCACGACCCGGGGCCGTTCTTGAGCCAGGGCCTCCTGCCCCGCCGGGAAGCCCGCGCCCTGGGCGGCCTGCAACAGGGCCCAAACCAGGACTCCTCCCCGGAGGACCCTCAGAAACCGCCGGGCATGAAGCCGGGCTCCCAAAGACGAACGAAGCGGGGTGTCTGCCATCTATTGCGCCTCCTTGCCCCCTCGAGCCGCCGCGCATGCCAAACGGTCACGGCCCCGGCCCCGTGCCTCGGGGGCCTCATTCGCTGTGGCAGGCCGGGTACCCGTCTTTCCTTCCGTGCTGCCCCGACGGGCACCTGACGCACTGCCCGCTTCCCCGGTTGCAGTAATACCCACTGCTGCCGTACTTGCCCCAGCATTCGCTGTTGGTCTTGCACTTGAACTGGGCGGTCTTGGGGGGGCCGCAGTTGCCACCCGGGCACGGAGATTTCCCCCCCCCGCTCCCGCCACCCTTGTGCCCGCCCGACGAGGTGCCGCCGCTTCCCGACCCGCGCCCCCCCCGGGCATCGTCCCCCCAGTCCCGAGGCGGGGGCGGCACCAGGACGTTGGGTCCCCCTGCGGAGCCCCCTCCTTGCTCGTACCCCGGGCCGGTCCCGGGATAAGGCGGCAGCGGGGGCGGGGTTCGGGAGCCCACCTCTCGGGTCCTTCGCGTCTCGCGATCGGTGAAACGGTCGATCAGATCGGCACCGCTCCTGCCCGTGCCTTCAGTTCCCTGGCTGCCGGTTCCTGACTGCTGGTCTCCGGTACCCGATCCCTGGCCCCCGGTCCCTCCGCTCCCGGCATTGGCCGTCTTGTCGCAATCGGCAGCCCTGCCGGGGAGGTCGGCATGGACAAGGAGGTGGCTTGCGGCCTCGCTCTCCGCGCTTTCAATCGACGCCAGGAGGCCGGACACGTCCAGGGACTCGCAGCCATCCAGGCCGGACAGCGCTCCCTGCAGGGCGCTCAGGCGGTTCTCCGCCTCCAGTCTGGCGTCCACCGCGCTCGACCTGTCACTGAGGAATTGGCCCTTGGCGGCATCCGGGGAGCAGTTTCGGCTGGTGAAGGTGGACACGAGTCCCCGCAGTTCCTGGAACTTGGCGTCCAGGGCCGGCTCCAACGCGTCGGGGAAACCCGCCCGCAGGCTGTCGATATCCCGCAGCGCAGCGGCGCACTGGGCCTGCAGATTCTGGTTGACCTCTGGAACGCGGGCCAGCTCCGAATCGAACTGGGACGATTCCTCCACGGCCTTTCCCGCCAGGGAGATGATCCGGTACTTGGCGCCTTCCCCCTTTTCCACTGCGGCCCTGATCGTGTTCGCCTCCCCGGAGAGACCGAAGAGGCCCTGTCCCGAGGCCCTGGCGTCTGCGGCCAGTTGCCGGATCCCCTTGACGAGGCCGGCCGCGTTCCGATACCCGTCTCGGACCCGACTCGCCTGCTCAGCAGTCCGGCAGTTCTCCGCCCAGCCGTTGAGCCGCTCCAAGGCGGCGGCCACCTGCTGCGCGTATCCAGAGACCCGCTGCTGGATCCCTTCGAGCTTCGCCCTTGTCTGGGTGGCCTTGGCGCATTTCTCGGAGAGGGCCTTGATGCGACCCAGGGTATCTGCGGGCGGCAGGCTGGCCAGGGCGCTTCGGGCCTCGTTTCCGTAGTTCGACGCCCTTGAAGCCATGGCCCTGAGACGCTCGCAGCTCCTGGCGGCATCGTTGGCCGCGGCGCTGAGATTCCCCTGGATCTTGTTGCGCTCCAGAGCCACCGCCTCTTCCAGCCGCTGGAGGTTGATGCGAGTCTGGTGTTCCCTCCCCTCATATGCAGCGCTCCGCTGCTGATAATCGGACCACTGCTGGGTCGCCTCTACGCCGGCATGATAGATGCTGTAGGCACCTCCAGCCGCACCTAGGATCAGCGCCCCCGTCGGCCCCACCACGGCCACAATGGCCCCGCCCACGATGTAGCCGATGGCCATCTCCTTGGCGCAGTCGGCCACCGTCTTTCCCTGCGCCAGGCAATTGGCCACATGGGCGGCGGTCAGGGCGATGGTGACCTTCCCGCCGTGTTGCTGCAGGAAGTCCGTCACGCGACCCGTCTGGCCCGAGGCTGCGGCGGCGAGGGAGCCTCCCGTACGGTTGGACGGCCCCGGTTGTGGAGGCGCGGGTCGCTGCGGTGTACCTGCAGCATTTCGTCTCGAAAGACCTATGCCTCTGCCTTCATTCGGTCGGATCGGCTCGAAAGCCCCTGTGTCCCTCATAGGATCAGGTGGAGGAGATCCCCCCCCAGCCGGCGGCCACTTCACCGCCTCAATCTGCTCCGTTGCCGTTCGTGGTAAATGGAGGAGCTCGTTCTCGTTTCCGCGCACGAGGAAGATATGCTGGTAACGGGGATCGCGTACCTGCAGGTCGCGGGGCATCATCTCGAGCGGTTTGTCATTCCATTTGATCTCGTCCAATCGGACGGGAATGGCATACTGTATCCTGCTGGCGCCAACTCCAAACTGCTGCCCCGGATTCGTCGCCCTGTTGGGCGGGATGTCCGTGAGAAAAAGTGTTGGTCTTATTCCATGGGAAGGGGAGTATTTCAGTCCCCCCGACGCCCGGATGCCTTGCAGACCCTTTTCATCGGTGTAATGCCAAAAGGTATAATCACTATCCAACCCCAGGGG
>CAZEPJ010000093.1:0-12951 GCA_964514105.1 uncultured Desulfarculaceae bacterium
GATCCAGTGGGGCCACCCGTGGGGGTTCGAGTCCCCCCTCTCGCACCAAAGAATGTCTTCGGCCAAAGGGGGGCCGCGGAGAGCTGGGACGGTCGGGGGCAAGGGGCGTCTGCTCGATCCCCGGGCGCAAGATCCAGGTCCAGGGACTCGGTGGCCCGGATCAGATCCCCTGGGGGCGCCTCGCACTGCCCGAGGCGCCCGGCGATGCCCCTCGCCAGCGCACCGCCCTTGCGTCCAGGATGCACGGCGGCCGAACCGGATCCATCACAAGTGCCACAAGGCCGTTCGGGCGGCCACAAGGAACTCGGGCGGGTCGCCCGTTCCAGCTCCCGGGAGAGAGCCCGCAAAGGCCCGTCCCCGGCCCGTCCTTGACAAGTTTCCCGGCCCCTCACTACAGTGTGACCGGTCGGCCTGGAGGGGTGCAAAGGTCAACCTGCCTGGCTGCGGACAATCGCCCAAGGTGAAAGGAGACCCGTTGGATGACAGGGATGACCGTGCTCATCGCCGATGACGACGCGGGGGTTCTGGATCTGCTCGAGGAGACGCTGGCGCGGGAAGGAATGCGGGTCCTGCGGGCTTCCAACGGAAGGGAAGCGGTGGCAGCCGCGGAGGGACAGACCGTCCACGTGGCCCTTCTGGACTGGAAGATGCCCGAGATGGACGGGCTGGAGGCGCTCAAGGCCATCAAGGGGCGCGACCCCAACGTGGGGGTGATCCTCATGACGGCCCACGCCGACATGGAGGGGCTGGATCTGATCTTGGGCCACGGCGCCCTGGACTGCGTCATCAAGCCGTTTCACCGCCAGGAGATCCTGCGCGTGCTCCGGAATGCCGCCCAGCGCAGGGAGTTCCTGGCGGAGAACCACCGGCTGAGGAGGGAACTCCAGGAACGAGTTTCCGATCTGCAGGTCGAGTTCGAGGAGCGGACGCGCCAATTGAGGGAGTCCCAGATCAAGTACAAGCAGATCGTGGATAACACCAGCGATATGATCCTGGTTGTGTCCGGCGGCAGGGTCCGTTTCGCCAACCCCAGGGTTGCCGAGGTGACGGGATACGGCATGGAGGAAATCCTGGGCCTCCCCCTGGCATCCATGATGGGCGGCGAGGAAGCGGGAGACGACATGGGGCAGGGCGGGGGAGGGTGCCGGCCGGCGGACGGGACGACCCTCTTTTCCATGGCCCGGAAGGACGGCGGTGCGCTGTGGGCTGAGGCCACGGAGATGCCCTCCACGTGGGATGGACTGCCCGCAACGGTGATGGTGGTTCGGGACGTGACGCGGCGGCGGGAGGCGGAGGCGGCCTTGGCCCGGTCCAAAGAGCAGCTCCAGGAGATCATGGAGACCGCCCCCGTCATCATCGCCAATGCGGACCTGGAGGGGCGGATCACCTTCGTGAACAGGAAGTTCGAGGAGGTCACCGGGTACACGAGGGGGGAGTTGTTGGGGCGGTATTGGACCGAGGGGGAGATCTTCCCGGCGGAGAGCGTGGAGCTGCTCCTCCAGCGGACCCGTGACAAGATCAAGGGACAGCCTCCTACCCCTGCGGAGGTGCGCTTTCGGAGCAAGTCCGGGGCGTGGGGGTGGGCCTCCGGCATCGGCAGCCTCATCCGGGACCGCGGGCATGCGGTGGGCATCCAGGTCTTCGCCGAGGACATCACCGAGCGCAAACGAGCCGAGGAGGCCTCCCGGCAGTCGGAGCATCTTTACCGGACCCTGGCGGAGAACTCCCTCACCGGCATCTATATGTTCGATCAGGAACGATACCGTTTCGCCAACGAGACGTTCTGCCGCCTGTCGGGCTATTCTTGGCCGGAACTCGCCCGCATGGAGCCGCTGGCCCTCATCGCCCCGGACTGCCGGGAGGAGATCCGGGAGCGCGTGCGCAAGCGCCTCTCCGGGGAAGGGGTCGTCTCCGACTACGAGACCCGGATGCTGCGAAAGGACGGTGTCATCAGGGACGTTCATGTCAAGGCCACCACCATCCGCTTTGACGAGAATCTGGTCGTCGTGGGCAACATCGTTGACATCACGGAGCGCAAGGGCATGGAGGAGGAAATCCTCAAGGCCCGCAAGCTCGAGTCCGTGGGACTCCTGGCCGGGGGGATCGCCCACGACTTCAACAACATCCTGGCGGCGGTCCTGGGGAACGTCTCCCTGGCCAAGTTCGAGGTCCGGCCGGGGGAGAGGATCTATGAGTTCCTGGCGGAGGCGGAGCAGGCCGTCTCCCGGGCCAGGCAGCTAACCCAACAGCTTCTGACCTTCTCGAGTGGGGGAGCCCCCATCAAGAAACCGACCTCCATGGCCCAACTCATCCGGGAGTCTTGCGCCTTTGCCCTTTCGGGATCCAAGTCCCGCTGTGAGGTGGATCTGCCGGAGGGCCTGTGGGACGCGGAGGCGGACGAGGGGCAGATCAGCCGCGTGATCCACAATCTCGTGATCAACGCGGACCAGGCCATGCCCGATGGAGGCATCGTCGAGGTCCGCGCCCAGAACGTGAACCTGCAGGAGGGGGACCCGCTGCCGCTTCCGGCCGGGCCCTACCTCCAGGTCTCCGTCGCGGACCAGGGGATCGGCATCCCGCAGGAGCACCTCTCCCGGATCTTCGACCCCTACTTCACCACCAAACAAAAGGGGAGCGGCCTCGGCCTGGCCACGGCCTACTCCATCGTCAGCCGCCACGGGGGACACCTGGCCGTGTCATCCCGCATCGGGTCGGGGAGCGTGTTTCGGATCCTTCTGCCCGCATCGGCCCGGAAAGACGACGAGCCCGCCGCACAGGGGGCGCGCGCCGTGACGCGGGCGCAGGGGCGGGTCCTGGTCATGGAGGACGAGGAGTCCGTGCTGCGGATGGCCGGGGAGATGCTGACCCACCTGGGCTACGAGCCTTCTTTTGCCCGAGACGGCGCCGAGGCCTTGGCCGCGTATCAGGCGGCGCGCCAATCCGGCCGGCCGTTCGACGCGGTCATCATGGACCTGACCATTCCCGGAGGCATGGGGGGCAGGGAGACCCTGGCCCGCCTCCGGGCCCTGGACCCATCGGTGCGGGCCGTGGTCTCCAGCGGGTACTCCACCGACCCGGTCATGGCAGACGCCAAGGCGTTCGGCTTTGGAGGCGTGCTGGCCAAGCCGTACCGCCTCCAGGACCTCCACGACGTGCTGCGCGGGTTGCTCAGGGAAGGCTGACGGATGGCGCAGGGGGGGGCCGTCAGGGGGCGGGCCTGAGATGGAGGCGGCCGGCCTCACCGACCCGCACCTCCCCGATGACCGCTGCGTGAAGCACCCCGGCCTCGTGGAGGGCGCCGATGAAGGCGTCTGCCCGGGAGGCGTCCACGGCCATGAGCAGGCCGCCGGATGTCTGGGCGTCGCACAGCAGGTGCAGGTGCCGGTCGGTCACCCCGGCGTGCCGGACCACGGCCTCCCGCACGAAGTCCCGGTTGCGGTGCCCGCCTCCTGCCGTGCCCTCCACGGCCGCCTCCAGCGTGCCGGCGAAGCAAGGCACCCGGTCCACCCAGATCTCCAGGGCCACTGCGCTCGCATCGGCGATGTTCTTGGCGTGTCCCAGGAGGCCGAACCCGGTGACGTCGGTGCAGGCCGTGCAGTCGAATTCCCGCATGAGGAGGGAGGCTGTGCGGTTGAGGGTGGCCATGGACGCAAGGGCCTCCTGCTCCACCTGGGGGGCCACGGCCCGAAGCCCCCGCGCCCTTCCCATGAGCCCGCTCCCCAGCTTCCGCAGGTTGGCCACGATGCCCGTGCCGATTTTCTTGGTGAGCACGAGGCGCTGGCCGGGCCGGGCCCCTGCATTGGTGATCATCCGCCGCGGATCCACGATCCCGGTGACGCACAGCCCGAACTTGGGCTCGCGATCCTCCACGCTGTGTCCCCCGACGATGACCGCCCCCGCCTCCTGGACCTTGCTCTGCCCTCCCCGGAGGATCTGGGACAACCGATCCATGCCGAGGCTGCATGGGAATGAGACCAGGCTCAGGGCGGTGACGGGCGTGGCTCCCATGGTGTACACGTCGCTCAGGGCGTTGGCCGCTGCGATCTGTCCGAAGAGGAACGGGTCATCCACCACCGGTGTGATGAAATCCACCGTCTGGACCAGGGCCAGGTCCTCCCTCAGGCGAAAGACCCCCGTGTCGTCCCCCATGTTGCTCCCGTACAGGAGGTCGGGATGGGGGGGGTGAGGAACATCCTTCAGGGCTGCGCGCAGGTCTCCCGGACCTATCTTGGCCGCTCAGCCCCCCGATTGCACCAGCTGCGTAAGACGCACATCCTTGCCGTCGCGAGTCATCTTCCGCTACCGCCTGGGGGATGATGTCCAGAAACGATTTCCCGTTTCAATATGTCCTATTGGATTTTAGGGCAATCCAGCGCGGTTGGCAAACGGCGCAGGGACCACGGCGCCACCCTACGATTCCCAGTCCCGGATGCGGACCTCCAGGTAGAGATCCCCCCTTCGCCCGGTGCTGTCCACGTTTCCCATGCCGGCCAGCCGCAGCCGCATCCCCTCGTCCAGGCCCGGGGGGACCCGAACCAGCACCGTCTTTCTGCGAAGGCCCTGGGGCACGGAGACGATCTTGCGGGTCCCGTGGCGGGCCTCCCGGGGGGTGATGGCGATGGTGGCCTGGATGTCCAACGCGTCGGAGAGACGCCACGGGGCCACGGTCTGCAGGCGCGGGGTGGCCCGCCGCTCGGTGCGCCGGCGCATGCCGCTTCCCAATGCGCTTCGAGGGATCAACTGCAGGAGCTTGAGGACGACCATGCCGGCTGCAAACCCGCCGATGTGCGCCCACCAGGCCACTCCGCCCACGTCCCCGCGCGTCAGGCTCGCCGAGAAGAACTGCATGAGGAGCCAGAGCCCCAGGAAGATGAAGGCCGGCACCTCCACGAACTGAAAGAAAAAAACGATGGGGATGAGGGTGAGGATCCGGGCCCGCGGATGAAGCAGGAGGTACGCCCCCATGACCCCCGAGATGGCACCACTGGCCCCGATGGTGGGGATGCGGGATCCCCAGTTGATGAGCAGGTGGGCGACGCCCGCGGCCAGCCCGCTCAGCAGGTAGAACAGGAGGTAGCGGCCGTGTCCAAGGGTGTCCTCCACGTTGTCTCCGAAGACGTACAGGAACCACATGTTCCCCAGGATGTGCATGAGCCCCCCGTGGAGGAACATGGAGGTCAGAAAGGGAAGGGCCTGCTGGAGGTCGCTGAAGCGGGCGGCCAGGGCCGGGTCGGAGTATCGCTGAGGGACGATGCCGTACAGGAAGAAGACCTCCTCCAGCCGCGGGCCCTGGGCCAGTTGCCAGAGGTAGGCCAGGACGTTGAGCCCGATGAAGGCGTAGTTGACGACGGGGACGGTCCGCGACCCCACCATGTCTCGAATGGGGATCATGGAGCCGGATGCCCGGGCCGGCCACAGGGCGGCCTGCGAAACCCCGGCAGGTCCTCCACGACCCTGGCCAGGCTCCGGGCGGTCTGGACCAGATGCGCCGGGTCGCGCAACCCCCGGTAGCGGATCTCGATCTGAACGGCCTCCAGGGGCCCGGTCCGCCCCATTTGCTCTCTGAGGAAGGCTGGGATGGTCCGCCGGGCGCTGTATTGCGGCACGCCGTCCGTGGCGCGAAAACCGAGGCGCTCGAGCCCCGCCAGCAGTCCGTCCACGGTGGCCCGGGAAGCGCTCGCCCGGCCCCCGCGCCGCAGGGCCGCTTCCCGGTCGGCCCTGGTGTACCCCGCGCCAATGCAGAAGTCACCCGCCTCCAGTCGTTGGGCGTTGGCGTCCGACATGCCGTGGATGGACAGGACCAGGGGTGGTTCGGCCAAGCGGCAGCCCAGCTCCGCGGCCATGGAAACGAGTCGCTCCGTGAAGGCGCGGGTGTGGGGATCGCAGCTCCATGGCCGGTTGAGGTCGGCCGCCACGCCAAGGGCGTGGCCGTTCCCGGGTTTGCAGAAGGCCTTGTTGTTGATGAGGTACGAGGCGTCCAGGGCGCGGCTCAGGAAGTAGGACAGGTAGTCGGTGTGATCGTCGTCGCCCGGAAAACCGTGCGGGGCCACTACGATCACATTGGAGGCGCCCCGGGCAAACGCCCGCAGCACCCCCTCGGGCCAGAACTCCTCATCGAAATGCGCGCGCTCCCCGGGCTCCAGCTGCAGACGGATGGCGCTGCGCGCCCGCTCGATCCAGGCGGCCATGTCCTGGGCTGAATGAGGCGTCGTCGAGGCGTTCCGGGATATACCCTCCAACGGACCACCTCCCAGGGCGTCGGGGCAAGACCCGGGTCCGGGCAGGATCAGGACCGCCCACAGGGCCAATGCCCGCGTGATTTCGACCCTGCCCCGCCCGCGGGGGGCGCGCCGGCCTCGTACGCCCCCCGCGCCCCGGAGTCCGACCCTGCGTGCAACCATACCGGTGATGATGGCCGACCGGCCGGGAGACGTCAAGGGTCCCCCGGGAAAAAAACCTGCGGAATGGACGGCATTTGAAGGCCCGGTTATACTGACGCCAAATCAGGCTTCTCCAGGGAGGTGGGAAGATGACTCTGACGCAGTACTTCGAGGGGAAGAAGGGGTTCGGGGTCCTGGCCACGGCGGATTCGGAGGGAAAGGTGGATGCGGCCGTGTACGCGCGGCCCCACGTGATGGACGGGGCGACCCTGGCCTTCATCATGCCCGACCGGCTGACCCATCACAATCTGCAGTCCAATCCCCATGCGGCCTATCTCTTTCGAGAGGACGGGCCCGGGTACGTGGGGCGGCGCTTCTTCCTGACCAAGATCCGGGAGGAGAAGGACACGGAGCTGCTCCAGTCGCTGCGGCGGAAGAAGTACGGGGACGACGCCGACGGGCGCTACCTGGTCTTCTTCCGGGTGGAAAAGGTTCTCCCCCTGGTGGGCGCGGGAGAGCCGTGAGGTCGGAAAGCGGCTGCCCGAAGGATCTTCCGGTCTGTCTTGGGCCCTTGCCGGCCCACGCCGCGGCAGGCGATGGATCCTGCAACAGCGATCATTGAGGTCGGCCCGAACCCTGGCGCAACCTCTCCCAGCGCTGCCGGCGAGCCTGCTCCTGCAGCTCCCGAAGCTTGAGGAACTGCTCCCGGCTCAGGACCCCGCGAATCTCCAGCAGAAGCCTCAGGCGGGCCTCCTCCACCTCGCGGCGGGCCCTCTGGAAGTCCTCTCCGGCGCGCAGGGAGCGCTGGAGGTCGAAGTCATCCCGTTCCACCTCGTCGCGAAGCACGATCCCCTTTTTCTCCAGGGCGCTTCGCACATCGATCATGGCCTCGCGGTGAGATCTGAGGATCTGCCGGATCCGTTTGACCTGCTCATCGGTGAGGCCCACGGCCCGCCTGACCTCCGGATTGTCCCACCAGCGCCATTGCCCGCCCCCCCTCGGGTCCGCCGAGGGCCCGGCCTGGACCGATCCCACGAACAGCAGCCACACACACGCCGTCAAGGCCCACGCCTTCATGTTCATGACCCTCCTTCCTGGTCGCCGAACGGGGAGAGAAGACCACCGCCCCAAGGACTCCCGTTCCCTCCCCTGTGCCGGGGAAGGAGGAAATCCAAGCCCCCGGGGTACGGCGAGAGGTCTTCGGACAGGATCCTGGCCAGACGCTCGTCCCGCGCCTTTTCCCGGACCTGCCAAAGGGCCGCGGCCCCCGCCAGGCACAACACCAGGGCCGCGGCTGCGGCCCACCGCAGCCGCGGCGGGGCGAACCAGGGACCGGCGGAGGGCGTGAGGTTCAGGGCGCGCCTGGTTGCCCGGGCCACCGCCTCGGGGGGCGCCTCCTCCACCCTGAGGCCGTCGAGCATGGCCCGGGCCTTCTGCCATCGGGCCTCGCAGGCCGGGCAACGGCCCAGGTGCGGCGGCCGATCGCCCCGCTCCAGGCCCTCCAAGATATCCAACCAGCTCAGGTGTCCCGCGTTGCTCATGACGCCTCACCCTCCAGGGCGCGGGCCATCTTGGCCAGCGCCCGCCTCAGATGGGTCTTGGCCGCCGACTCGCTGCAGCCCATGGTCCGCGCGATCTCCTGCATCCGGCAATCCCCCCCGAATCGCAGCCTGACCACCATCTCCTCCTTGGGACTCAGGAAAGCGACGGCCCGCCGGGCCAGCTGCCGGGCCATCATTCGGTCCAGGGGGGATGGGCGGGGGTCCGTCTCCACCCCCGCCCAGTGGTCCTCGGGAACCTCCCGCCTCCGCTTCCGGGCCCGGATGCGGTCCCGGCACAGATGAACGGCGATGCTGGTGAGCCATGTGGAGAGCCGGGACGCCCCTCGAAAACGGTGAAAGGAGCGAAGGGCCTGGAGAAAGACGTCCTGGACCGCGTCCTCGGCCTCCTGATGGCTCCCCAGGATCACCGTGCAGAGCCGAAGGAGCCTGGGTAGGTTCTCGCGGACCATCTCCTCGTGTTGTTGAGGAGTCCCCCCCACACGGACCTCCATCCATGCCATGACCCAACCTCACGACGCATTAGACGCCTGCCGGCCCCCGAAAGACGACAACCACGATCCGTGCCGTCACTCGTACCGCAGGGCCTCGATGGGGTTGAGGAGGGAGGCCTTGCGGGCGGGGTAGAAGCCGAAAAAGACGCCCACGGAACCCGCGAACAAGAAGGCCAGCAGGACGGCCGCGGCCGAGAACAGCACCGGCCACTGGGTGAAGCTGGCCAGCACGAGGGTACCCGCCGCCCCGACGGCGATTCCCAGCAGCCCGCCGATGAGGCTCAACACCAGCGACTCGATGAGGAACTGCAGGAGGATGTCCCGCCCCTTGGCGCCCACGGCGATGCGGATGCCGATTTCCCGCGTCCGCTCGGTGACCGACACCAGCATGATGTTCATGATGCCGATGCCGCCCACGAGCAGGGAGATGGATGCGATGGCGCCCAGCAGCAGCGACATGACCCGGGCCGACTCCTGGGCGCTGGCTGCGATCTCGGTCAGGTTGCGCACCGAGAAGTCGCTTTCCTGGTTGGGCTGAATGCGGTGTCTCTGGCGCAACAGGGCCGTGATCTCCTCCTCCACGGCCTTCATTACCTCCAGGTCCGTGGTCTGAACCGTGATGAAGCGAACCATGCCCGGGAACCGCGTCCCGAACAGGCGCTTTTGGGCTGTAGGCAGGGGGACGAAGACGGCGTCGTCCTGGTCCTGCCCGTATGTGGTCTGCCCCTTGGGGGCCAGGACGCCCACCACCGTGAAGGGGACGTTCTTGATGCGGATCACCTGCTCCAGCGGGTCCACGGCGCCGAACAGGTTGTCCACCACGGTCCTTCCCAGGAGACATACCTTGGCCGCCCCATCCATATCCTGCTGGGTGAAGTTGCGCCCTGCAAAGAGCGTCCATTCCCGGATCTCCAGGAACTCGGGGGGGGTGCCGGTGACAATGGTGGACCAGTTCTGGTTGCCGTACACCACCTGGGCCACCCCCGGCAGGCTCGGGGCCGCGTGCCGGACGCCAGAGACCTCTCGCGCAATGGCCCGGGCGTCCTCCACCTTGAGCGTGGGGGCCGATCCCGCTCCGAATCGGAGGCCACCGCTGGTGGAACTCCCCGACATGACGATGAGGATGTTGGAGCCCATGCTGGCGATCTGCTCGGCGATGCGGGCCTTGGCCCCGGTGCCCACGGCGATCATGGCGATGACGGCCCCCACCCCGATGATGATCCCCAGCATGGTGAGGGTCGAGCGCATCTTGTTGGCCAGGAGGGCCCTCAGGGCGATACGCAGGCTGGCCAGGACCGCGGTCACAGCGACTCGAGCTCCTGAACGGCGTTGACCGGCGCCTCCAGCGGCATGTCGCTCATCACGCGACCGTCCTTGAACAGGATGCGGCGGCTGGCGAAGGCTGCGATGCCGGGCTCGTGGGTGATCATGACGATGGTGATTCCGAGGCCGCGGTTGAGCCGCTGGAAGATGGCCATGATCTCCACGCCGGTTCGCGAATCCAGATTCCCGGTGGGTTCGTCTGCCAGGAGAATGGCCGGGTGATTGACCAGGGCCCTGGCGATGGCGACGCGCTGCTGCTGTCCCCCCGACAGCTGGCTGGGGTGGTGGTGGGCCCTGTCCAGGAGGTTCACCGCGGCCAGCGCTTCCCGGCCCAGGGAGCGCCTCTTGGCCGCGCCGACCCCCGCGTAGATGAGGGGGAGGACCACGTTGTCCAGGGCCGAGGTCCTGGGGAGGAGATTGAACCCCTGGAAGACGAAGCCGATCTTGCGGTTTCGGATCTCGGCCAGTTGGTCCCGCCCCAGGCGGGACCCGTCCACCCCATCCAGGAGGTAGGTGCCCCGGGTCGGGGTGTCGAGGAATCCCAGGATGTTCATGAGGGTGGACTTGCCCGAGCCCGAGGCCCCCATGACCGCCACGAACTCCCCGCGTCGGATGGTCAGAGAGATCCCCTGGAGGGCCGGGACCTCCACCCCGTCCATGCGGTAGACCTTGACCAGATCTCTGAGCTCGATGAGGGACACGGCTCGGCAGGCCCCCCTCTCACCGTCCCGGCCCGCGCATGAAGGGGGGCGCGCCGCCCGTTCCGCCCCCGGCGGCCTTTTTCCTGGCCAGGTCATCGACGATGACCTCAACCCCTTCCTGGATGTCCCCGGTGAGGACTTCCGACCAGGACCCGTCAGTGATCCCCAGGAGCAGGGGGATGGGTGTGGGGCGGCCGACCTGGCCCGAGATCCACACCCTCCCCGGACTCCCCTGAGCGCCGGGGCCCGCCCCCTGCACCGTGGCCTCGAACCGCGCCCGTTGAGCCTCGGTGAGCAAGCCCCAGAGCTTCTGGCGCAGCAGGGCCTGGATCCGCCGTCGGGCCTCCTCGGGCTTGGCGGCCTCGCGCAGGGCCTGGAATTCGCCCCTGGAGGCGCGCAGGATCTCCTCCACCTGGGCCCTCTGCTCGGAGGTCAGCTCCAGGGCCTTGTGCAGTCTCTCCAACTGCGCTCCCCCCGCGGCCGAGGCCGCGGCCTCCGCGGGCGCCTGGGGCCGGGCCTCCCTGGCAGACTCCTCGGGTTGGAAGCGCAGGGCCGCGTTGGGGACCTTGAGGACGCCCTCCCGATGGGCGAGGAGGATGGAGACGTTGGCGGTCATTCCGGGCTTGAGCCTCAGCTCCGGGTTGTCCACCTGGACCACCACGTCATAGGTGACCACGTTCTGAACGTTGATGGGGGCGTTGCGGATCTCCGAGATCTTCCCCCGGAAACTCCGCTCCGGGTAGGCGTCCACCGTGAATACCGCCTCCTGGCCCAGCTTGACGCTGCCGATGTCGGCCTCGCTCACGTTGGTGTCCACCTGCATCCGGGTCAGGTCCTTGGCGATGGTGAAGAGGGTTGGGGCCTGGAGGCTGGCGGCAACGGTCTGACCCACGTCCACGTTCCGGGAGATGACCACTCCGTTGACCGGCGAGCGGATGGTCGTGTACCGGAGGTTGGTCTCGGCCACCTTGAGGGCCGCACGGGCCTGTTCGGCCTGGGCCCTGGCCTGCTCCAACTGGGCCTTGGCCGTCTCGATCTGGGCCTTGGCCACGTCGCGCTGGGCCACCAGGGAGTCGTGATTGGTCTGCGCCGTGTCCACCGCCGACTGGGCCACGGCCCCCTTTCCCATGAGCTCCAGGTTGCGATGGAGGGTCCGCCTGGCGTCGGCCACGGCCACCTCGGCCTTGACCAGGTTGGCCTGGGCGTTCTGCAGGTTGGCCTGGGCCGTTGCGATACCCGCCTGGGCGCTCTGGACATTGGCCCGCGCCTGCTCCACCTGGGCCTCGAAGATGGAGGGGTCGATCTGGGCCACGGCCGCCCCCTCGGTGACCGGGGAGTTGAAGTCGGCGTACAATGCCTTGATGGTCCCCGAGACCTGACTGCCCACCAGCACCGTGGTTACCGGGTTGATGGTCCCCGTGGCCGTCACGGCGGCGCTGACCTCCCCCCGGGTCACCCGCATCTTTCGAAAACGCTGAGCCTGTTCTTCCCGCGCCCCCGACAAGAAGAAGAGATAGACCCCCGCCCCTGCCGCGGCCAGAACCGCCGGAAGCCAGATGACCTTCCACCTTCGCTTCCCGCCCATCTCCCCTTCCCCAAGGAGCGAGGGATCGCGGCCGGCGGGTCCCCCCCCGGGGCCGCCCACCATTCACTCCCCTGCTGCCTGCTGCCCAATCCCGATTGCGCACCCCCGATTGCCCATCGCCCCTTGCCCGCCGCCTCCTGCCCCTCGTTCACCCACCTCCCCCTTGAGTCTCCGGGCCAGGGCCACCACCCTCCGGGCCAGGCCCTCGGCGGCCTGGATGCCCAGGGCATCCTCCAGGACGCCGTGACGCCGGGTCTTGTCGAAGCCGCCCGCCCCGCCCTGGGAGGCCACGGCGGGCGCCCCCCACGGGCAAAGCATCCCGCCCACCGGGATCATCTGGTATGTGAGGAAGCCCACCACCATGCTCTGGAGGGCCGTCTCCAGGCCGGCATGGCGAAACCACCCCACGGCCAGCGCCCCGCCCACTTTGTCGGCGAGGGCCCCACGGAACTGCTTCCCGTGGATGAAGGCCCGCAGTCGGTCCATGAACAGGGCCAGGTGTCCCGAGAGCCTCCCGATGTACACGGGGGAGGCGAGGATGAGGCCGTCGGCCTCCAGGACCTTGGGGTAAAGAGGCTCCATGTCGTCTCTCAGGGCGCAGCACTGCGACTCGGACTGTCTGGCCATACACCAGTTGCAGTGCCGGCATCCCCCGATGGCCTTTCCGGCCAGGGTGACCATCTCGGCATGGACCCCTTGCGCGGATCGCGCGGCATCGAGGGCCCGGCTGAGCAAGACCTCGGTGTTTCCACCGGCGATGGGGCTCCCGCATACGCCAAGGACCTTGACGGCCATGATGGACCTCCCCCCGGGATGTTGGGGCATTATCCCACACGGGGTGGCCCCTGGCCAGAGAGCCGGTCGGGCCTTGACCTGTGCGGGCAAGAGGCTCTACAGTGACAGGCGCCC
>CAZEPJ010000094.1:0-12691 GCA_964514105.1 uncultured Desulfarculaceae bacterium
GACGGCCGACGGCCGCGCCAAGAACCGCCGCGTCGAACTCAAGATCATCAAGTAGGGTAGCTTTCGACGCCGGGACGCCGTCTCCCTGGTTCTTCAACCTGCCCGCAGGAGGGCCCCCCGCAACGCGCCGGGAGGGGTCGCTCCGGGGCAGGTTTTCTTTTTCTTGGGATGGCGGTCAGCCAGCTGCCTGGGCTTCTTCCCAGAGGCGCAGGAACTTCTCCCGGCTGATCCTGAGGTAGTCACGGTCCGGGGAGAACACCTCCAAGGTGATCCACGGGGTCTCGGCAAGCCGCCTCAGTTCCACCAGCACCGCCTCGATGCGCACGGTTCCGGTCCCGAGCGGGAGATGGTCGTCCCGCCGGCCCCAGTTGTCGCTCAGATGAAGGTGGCGGATGCGGTCCGGGTATCGCCTGAGGAACGCGCACGCGCAGTCGCTCCCCCCGCGGATGTGCGCGTGGCCGATGTCCAGGGTGATTCCCAATTGGGGGAAGGCCGACAAGACAGGGGCAAACTCATCCGCGGTGGTGAGCCACCCTCCCGGCGAAAACATGTTTTCCAGGCACGTGTCCAGCCTCAGCGTCGCCGACCGGTTCACCAGCTCCCCAAGGCACGCCATGGCCAGCTGCCGGCTCATCTCCCGAACCTTGGGGCCGAGGCCCACGAAGAAGCTGGGATGGAGCACCGCACGGCGGGCCCCGAGCTCCGCCGCCACTTCCATGCCCAAGAGCGTCTCCTCCACGGAGGCCGCCCGGATCCTGGGCGAGAGGTCCGCCGTGGACAGGAAGGTGGGTAGGTGACAGACCAGGCCCAGGCCACTGTCGCCCAACGCACGCACCAGGGATGTCCGGTCCTTCCTCAGTTCGTCCACATAGGCCCCGGGCGGATCCATGGCCAGCTCCAGGAAGTCGAAGCCCAGCGATGCAATGATCCGGATCTCCTCGGCCAGGGGTTTCAGGGGGGAATTCATGGCACCGAATCGCATCTCCACACCTCTCATTGCCCTTGGTCGGCCCGCCATGAAGGGCCTGGATGGTCGCTCGGCCGAGGCGGTGTCTCACCCGGATGAACCTGCATCTCGCCGGGGACGGCACCCGCCCTGGGGGTCACCTCACCCGCTCCAGGCGGAAGGCCGTGAAGCCGTCCATGTCGTGCCGGTGGGGGAAGGTGCGCAGGAGGCCGTCCGGGCCGAGCAGGTCCCGGGCGGGCGGGGGGAGGCCGTCGGGTGCGGCTAGAAGCCGGATCCCCGGGACCTCTCGCAGGACGGCCTCCAGGACCCCTTCGGTCTCCTCCGGCGTGTGGGTGCAGACGCTGTACAGGAGGGTCCCGCCGGGCCGAAGCTCGGGGATCAACGCCCTGAGCAGGGCGCGCTGGATGCCCGCCAGGCGCCCCGGGTCTCGGTCATCGCGCCTCCACTTGGCGTCAGGGTGGCGCCGCAGCACCCCCAGCCCGCTGCAGGGGGCGTCCAGCAGGATGCGGTCCCACGGGCCCCGGGGCACGGCCCGGGGATCCGTCAGATCGGCCTGCACCGTCTCCACGCCCACCACACCCAGCCGGCTGCACGCCCGCCGCACGAGCCCGAGGCGCGCCCCGTGGGAGTCCACCGCCACGATCCGTCCCCTTCCTTCCATGAGCTGGGCCAGGTGGGTCGCCTTCCCCCCCGGGGCCGCGCACGCGTCCAGGATCCTCTCCCCGGGACGCGGCCACAGCCAGTGGGCCATGAGCTGGGAGGCCTCGTCCTGGACGTGGAAATCCCCCTGCACGAAGGACTCGAGGGAGGCCAAGGGCCCGGGGAGGCGCACGACCTTCAGGGCCTCGGGGCTGAAGGGGGCCGCCTGGGTATGGACCCCTTGCCTCCTCAAGACCTCCGAGAGCTCCTCGCGGCTGATCCGCAAGGTGTTGGTGCGAAGGGTAACGGGGGGGATGCGGTTGTTGGCCCGGCACAGGGCCCACGCCTCGGCCTCGCCCCACTGGCGGATCCACTGTTCGGCCATCCACGGCGGATGGGACGTCTCCTGTGCCAGGCGATCGGCCGGGGCAAGGGACGGGTCAACGCCCAGTAGTTCCCGCCCCTTGCGCTGGACGGCCCGCAAGACCGCATTGACAAACCCGGCGGCATGGCCGTACCCGAGGGCCTTGGCCAGCTCCACGGTTTCGTTCACGGCCGCCGACGGTGGGACGCGATCCAAGTACAGGAGCTGGTACGCCCCCAGCCGCAGGGCGATGAGGAGCCGCGCCGGGATGCGCGACAGGGGCCGCTCGGCCGTGCGGGCCAGGGCCCGATCCAGACACCCCTGCCAGCGCAGGGTGCCCATGACCAGCTCATGGACCAGGCCTCGGTCCGGCTCCCTGAGCTCGCCGGGGCGCGCCAGCAGGTCGGCCAGGGCGAGGTCCGCGAACGCCCCGCCCCGTTGGGTGCGCCACAGCACGTCCCAGGCCGCGCGCCGAGCCCCGCCGTGCCTTTCCCTGGAGCCGGCCATGGCCGCCTCGGCCGCGCCGTCAGCTTCTGGCCATGCTGAGCAGCCGCGCGATGCGCTTCTCCATGGGGGGATGGGTGCTGAACAGGCTCAGGACCCCGCCTCCCCGCAACGGGTTGACGATGAACATGTGGGCCGTGGCCGGGTTGGCGTCCATGGGGGCCCGGTCCACGCCGCGCTCCAGCTTCTCCAGGGCCCGGGCCAGGAATCTCGGGTCCCCGGCGAGACGGGCCCCTCCCTCATCGGCCAAGAATTCCCGGGAGCGGGAGATGGCCATCTGGATGAGGACCGCCGCCAGGGACGCCACCATGGAGAAGACGATGGCCACCAGGATATTCCCCCCGCCGCTCCCCTCCTCGTTGTCGCGCCCGCCTCCGAAAATGGCCCCCCACTTGGCCATGGAGGCCAGCATGCTGATGGCCCCCGCAAAGGTGGCGGCGATGGTCCCGATGAGGATATCCCGATGGGCGATGTGGCTCAGCTCGTGGCCGATGACGCCCATGAGTTCATCGCGGTTGAGGATGCGCATGATCCCGGTGGTCACGGCCACGGCCCCATGCTCGGGGTTTCGCCCCGTCGCGAAGGCGTTGGGGGTGTCGCTGTCGATGAGGTAGACCCGGGGCATGGGGAGCCCGGCCCTTCGGGCCAGCTCGCGGACCATCCCGTGCAGCTCGGGCGCCTCCGCCTGGGTCACTTCCTGGGCCCCATACATGGACAGGACCACCCGGTCGCTGAACCAGTACGCGCCGAAGTTCATGGCCGCGGCTACCACAAAGGCGAAGATGGCCCCGTTTTGCCCCCCCACGGCCTGGCCCACCAGGACCAGGAGGATGGTCAGGGCCGCCATCAGGACGAACGTTCTCATGGTGTTCATTCTCGGATGCCTCCTCCAATCCCTTCCTTAATCAATCTCTCTCCCCTGCCTCGCCCCCGCCCCCGATCCCCATGGGCCCGTTCCTCAGCCTCCGCCTAGGCCTCAGCCTCAATGCCCAGCCTCTCCCCGCGGATCCCGCCATGCCCCCTGACGAAGGCCGCCGCGGACATGCAGGGGCGGCTCTCCAACTGCAGCTCCAGCACCTCCAAGACCCCCCCCCCGGTCCCGACCCAGAGGGTCTCGTGATCCGCTCGGATCACCTCGCCCGGGGCCCCCGGGGACTCCCAGGGGCGGACCCTGGCCGCCAGGATCTTCAGGCCCCGGCCCCGCCACACGGTATGGGCAGAGGGCCACGGAAGCAGCGCCCGCACCATGCGGGCGATGCGCTGGGCCGTGTCCGCCCATCGGATGGCACCATCGGCCTTTCGCAGCCTGGGGGCGAAGGTCGCCTCGGCCTCCAGCTGTGGAACGGGCCGCGTCGTGCCCGTCGCCAGCGCGTCCAGCACCTCCGGCAGGAGTCCCGCCCCGAGATCCGCCAGCCGCCGGCTCAGGGAGACGGCATCCTCCTCCTCGCCGATGGACAGCTCCCGGGCGGCCAGGATGTCCCCGGCGTCCATGCGCGCCACCAAGCGGATCACCGACACCCCCGTGGTCTGCTCGCCGTTGAGCAGGGCCCACTGGATAGGCGCCGCTCCCCGGTACTTGGGCAGGAGCGATGCATGGACGTTGATGCACCCCAGCTCCGGAAGCCCCAGGACGGAGGGGGGCAGGAGCTGCCCGAAGGCCACCACCACGGCCGCATGGGGGCGCAAGGCCTCCATCTCGGCCACGAACGCCCCATCGTCCATCCGCAGCGGCTCCAGCACCCGGACCCCCGCCTGCCGGGCCGCCTGTTTCACCGGCGAGGCCGCGGATCGAAGCCCCCGCCCCACGGGACGATCGGGCTGAGACACCACGGCCACGACCTGGTGTGGCCCCCCCAGCAGCGCCTCCAGGGAGGGGACCGCGAATGGCGGAGTCCCCATGAAGACGACCCGGAGGCTCATCCCTCGGCCTGCGGCGCCCGGAGCCGCTTCTTCCTGTACATCTCTCGTTTGAGCAGGCTCAACCGATCGACGATGAGCCTCCCGTCGAGGTGGTCCATCTCGTGCTGCAGCGCGATGGCCAGGAGCCCCTGGGCGTCGAACTCCACCCGCTTTCCTGACGGGTCCAATCCCCCGACGCGCACCCGTTCGCTGCGCACGGTCTCCACCACGAGATCGGGAACGCTCAGGCACCCCTCCTCCCAGACCACCTCCCCCTCGGCCCGAAGGATCTCGGGGTTCACCAGGGCGATGAGCTCCGAGCCCTCCTCGTGGGTGGAGACATCCACCACGATGACCCGCAGGGGCCTGCCGATCTGGGGCGCGGCCAGCCCCACCCCGGGGGCAGCGTACATGGTCTCCGCCATGTCGTCCACCAGGGACCGGATCTCCCGTTCCTCGGCACGAGCCTCCAGGGCCACCTTCTTGAGAACCGGAGCCGGATAGGTCAAGATGGGGAGAACGCTCATGGGCCCTCCCTTGCCATTCGAATGCGTTGATAGTATTATAGATTTCCGATCAGCGGATGTCAAGGAAGCCGTGGAGGACGGCAAGGGGGATCCCGCATATGCCAAGACACACCCAGGGGAAGATCGCACCGTCCATCCTGTCCATCGATTTCGGCCGACTGGAGGAGGAGCTTGCGCGCCTGGAGGCGGCAGGCGCGGATTGGATCCATGTGGATGTCATGGACGGCCATTTCGTGCCCAATCTCACCATCGGACCCCAGATCGTCGGTGCCATCCGAAAGCGCACCTCGCTGCCCCTGGACACCCATCTGATGGTGGGGGACCCGGATCGGTTCCTGGAGGCGTTCGTGAGGGCGGGATGCGACTTCCTGACGGTGCACGTGGAGGCGTGCGCCCATCTGCACCGGACCGTGCACGCCATTCGAGCCCTGGGGGCGCGGCCGGGGGTGGTCCTCAATCCGGCCACGCCGCTCACCGTCCTGGAGCACATCGTGGCGGACGTGGACCTGGTCCTGCTCATGAGCGTGAACCCCGGCTTCGGCGGACAGGCCTTCATCCCCGCAGTGCTCCCCAAGGTCGCGGCCCTGAGGCGGCGGCTGGACGACCTGGGGCTCTCGGCTGAGCTGGAGGTGGACGGCGGCATCACGGTGGGGAACATCGGGGAGGTCGCCCGGGCGGGCGCCACCGTCTTTGTGTCGGGGTCGGGCATCGTGGATACCCCCGACTACGGCCTGACCATTGCGCGGATGCGGGAGGAGGTTCGGGAGGCCGGACGTCTCGGAGGTCTTGATGAAGAAGGAAATCTATCCGCCCCTGGGACATGACAAGATCCTCGATGCGCCCCAGGGGCTGGACCCGGACGATCTGGGAGAGCGCCGTCCCCGAGCCGGGGAGCGATCCAGGAAGCCCTTTCGGCCCGCGGGGCGCCGGGGGCGCAAGATCCTGCGCTGGTCCCTCCCCTTCCTGCTTGGACTCGGTGTCGGTTGGGCGATCTATGCCAACGCCCCCTCCCGGGAGCAGCAGCCTGCGGCGCCGCGCCCCCGCTCCAGTCTCTTCGCTTACCCGGTGGCCGGGTTGGGCGTGGAGCGGGCCTCCCGGGGTGACGCCGGAGAGGGAGACAGGACGGTTCTGCTCATCCCCCCGGGCGAGTCCCTCAAGATCCGCTATGGGCATCAATCGCTTCGCTTCATCGCCGTGGAGAGGCAGTCATCTCTGTGGGCCTCCCTCATGGCGGCCCTGGTGGCGCCCCCGGCCCTGTACCTCGGGGATCGGCCCCTGGAGCCCGGCCAAGAGCTGACGGCCCTTCTGGAGCCCGAGCGCGCCCTCTCCTATGGCCTGACCCTGCGCCCGTCACCGGGGCGGCCCCCGGTGGCCTCGTTTCGGCTGGAGCTGGAGATGGACGGTGGGGCGTGGCTCGCGCGCGCCCGGGCGCTCAAGGATCCCCAGTCGCAGAAGGCCTGCCTGGAGCAGGCGTTGGAGAACGAGCCCGAGAACATCGACGTCTTTCTGGCCCTGGGCAACCTGCTGTGGGAGCAGAAGGACGCCACCGGTGCCGCCCAGCAGTATCAGGAAGTGCTCAAGCGGCGCCCAGACCACGTGGAGGCCGCCCAGGCCCTGGCCACCATCTACTGGAAGTCCCAGCCCAAGAAGGCGCTGGAGGTGTACGAGGGCCTGGTCAAGAGCGATCCTGCCCGCCGCGTGGACCACCTCAAGCAGGTGGCGCGCCTTCAGGAGCGGCTGGGGATCTCCTCCGCCGAGACCTATCGCAAGATCCTCTCCATCCACAAGAACGATCCCGACGCCGTCAAGGGACTGGACAACCTTTACGCCAAGGAGGTGGGAAGGGCTCAGGAGCTGGAGAAGAGGGGGGACCTGCACAAGGCCATCCAGGAGATGAAGCAGGCCATGGAGCTCCACCCCACCAAGGAGGGCCGGGCGTACCTGGCCACCCTGTACAACAACCTGGCCTTTTCCCTGGCGCAGAAGGGAAAGCACAACGAGGCCATCCCGCATTACGAGGCCTCCCTGAAACTGGATGAGAATGCCGTCACCTGTCTCAACCTGGCGGACGCCTACGTCAAGACCAACCAGATCCCCAACGCCCTCAAGACCCTGGAGAAGGCCCAGAGCCTCAAGACCAAGGACCCGGATGTGGCCAAGAACCTGCTGCTCCTGTGGGCGGAGCTCCTGATGGCCAAGAAGGACTTCGCCCAGGCCGCATCCAAGCTGGACGAGCTGAGCCGCCGTTTCCCCAAGGACACCCAGGTGGCCAAGCTGCTGGGCATGGCCCTGTGGCAGAAGGGCGATCTGCACAAGGCCCTGGAGGTCATCAAGCGCCTGCCGGCCCAGATGGCCTCCCAGCCGGCCAAGGAGCGGGCAGAGGTGTATCGCACCCTGGGAGACCTCTATCGAAGCCTGGGGGATCAGGAAAAGGACGTCAAGGCCAGGATCGCCCGATACGACGAGGCCCTCAAGGCGTACAAGGAGGGCCTGTCGCTCAGCAAGGGCGACAAGGAGCTCCAGAAGCGAAGGGACGATCTGGAGAAGGAGCGCACGGCCCTTAGGATCCGGGCGCTTCGGTCGTCCTGAGCCCGGCGGCGCTCTAGGGCGGCCCCCCGCGGGAGACCCGGAGCACGAAGCGGGCTCCCTCACCCAGTTGCCCGGCGTTCAAGTAGATGTCCTGCCGCACGTCGTATGCGGCCCCCGGAACCAGATCCAGCACGAAGCGGACCCGCCGCTGGGCCGAGTCCGATCCCCGGCGAACCGGCCCGTTGAGAAGCGGATGGGTCCAGGCGTTGAGGCGCTCCAGCCGTTCGCTCCAGGCCGGTTGGAAGTCCACCACCAGGCGCTCGGGATTGGCCAGGGTAAACACCTTGGGATACACGGTGCGGTCCATCACCCAGACCAGCTCGAAGGCCGCATCGGACTGCCGCAACCCATAGCCGTCGAAGAGCCGGGCGCACCCGGGGCAGGAGCCCGCAAGGTCCGCCTGCCCGCAGGCCTGCGGCGGGAGGCCCGGGAGCAGCCATCCCGTCGTCCCCAGCAAGGCGGCCAGGGCCGCGGCCCGGCGGAGGGTCCCCCAGAGGGTCATCCATGGGCGGCGTCCGTGAAGCGATGGGCGGGACGGAAAGGAAATGGTCGGGGAGAGGCGATTTGAACGCCCGACCTCTTGCTCCCGAAGCAAGCGCTCTAACCAGTCTGAGCTACTCCCCGGCGTCACTTACACGTGGGCCTTTTTTCTAATGCACGGTTTCCCCGGGCTCGATCTTGGCCAAAATGTCCTCGTACTCGTCCACGAACTTGTCGCCCAGTTTGTCGGAGACATAGATGGGCACCTTCAGCCGGGTGGCCAACGCGATGGCGTCGCTGGGACGGCTGTCCAAGGCGATCTCCCGTTCCCCCGCCTGGATGTACAGGTGCGCGTAATAGATATTGTCCTTGAGGTCCGAGACGATTACGCGGTTCACCCTCCCTTCGAGCCTCTCGATGATGCTGGCCATCAAGTCATGGGTCAGGGGCCTGGCCGTCGCGATCTCCCGGATGGCGATGGTGATGGCGTTGCCCTCGAACGTCCCCACGAAGATGGGCATGACCCTCCCCGTGTCCGGATCCTTCAGCGCGATTCGGTACAGCGACGACTGGGCGTCATAGGAGACGTTCTCCACGATGACCGGGATCATGGACCTGTCACGCGCTCCTCCAACCCCTTGCGATGACCGGGAGTGGCATCGCCCTTCGCTTGGACGGGTTGATCCCATGGCGGCGAATTGCTAGAAATATAGCACACGCGCCGAAAAAGCGTCAACCGCGGCGCCGCCTCGATGGGGCAAGGCGTCCGGACATCGGGGGCATCTGAAGGGAGCAATGCCCGTGGCCATCCGACTTATGGCGACGTGGGCGGCGGCCTATCTGGTGGGGTCCATCCCGTCGGGGGTGCTCCTCACCCGGGCGGCCCGCCGCCGGGACCCCAGGCACGAGGGCAGCGAGAACATCGGCGCCACCAACGTCTTTCGCACATCGGGCCCCGTGCTCGGGGCCCTGACCTTCCTGGCCGATGCCGCCAAGGGATGGCTGGCGGCGTGGGGAGCCCTTCATCTGGACCTCCCGCCCTGGGGGGAGGCCTTCGCGGGCCTGGCCGCCTTCTACGGCCACATCTTCCCGGTGTTCCTTCGGTTCAGGGGGGGCAAGGGTGTTGCCACGGGATGGGGCGTTTTCCTCGCCCTGGTGCCCGAGGCCGCTTGGATCGCCCTGGGCCTGTTCGCCCTGGGCGTGGCCGCCTCTCGATACGTCTCGGTGGGCTCCATGCTGGCCGCCCTGGCCATGCCCAGCCTGGTCTTCTACTTCCAGGGCGGGACCCATCCCTTCTTCGCTGCCGCCATCCTGTGCTCCCTGGGGGTCCTTGTGCGGCACCGGGGAAACCTCCGGCGCCTCCTCCAGGGGAAGGAGCGCTCGTGGCGGGGCTGAGGGCCCCTGGGGTGTCTCGTCCCGGCTCACGCGGCGCCCGGGGGCGTCACAGGCGCCGCAGCCGGTCCCGATCGCGGCGCGCACTCCGGGGGACTCGGTGAGAGATCCCCCTCTTTCTCCGTCCCCGCGAGGGCCCCTGCGGTTCATCGCCCTCGCCCGGTTCCCCTTTGACTTCCTCGATCCAGGCGGCGGCCAGGCGCTGCTGAAAGCTCGCAGACGACACGATGGCCGCCCCCAGGCCGCGGCACTGGTCGGCCAGGGCACGGTCCGAGGTCACCACCACGGTCCCCGAGGGCGCGGCCCTCACCAGGCGAACAATGGCGTCGTCCGCCTTTTCGCCCCCGTGGGTGAACAGAAGATGGATCCCCTTTTGGACACGGGATTCGGGGCCGTGGCCGACCCGGGCGCCGTCGAACACCAACGAGATGCGGAAGCCCTTGGTTCGTTTGTAGCGCCGCAGCTCCTCGATGAGGCCTTCCCGGTCCGCCTCCAGGTCGGCCCGCCCCCCGAGGCCGGCGCCACGTCCTCCCCACAGCAGGTTGTACCCGTCCACAATGAGATGGAGCGCCATTTCCACCCCCGTCCGCTGCTCTTAGGACACTATGCCGCAGGCGGCCCGGCAAATCCAGCCACCCTTGACCCCCTCCCGGAGCAATCGTAGCATGGATTGTCGTGTTGCCATCCCCGAGGGCGAGGGCGCCACAGCATGCTGACCAAGCGGATCATCCCGTGTCTCGATGTAAGGCAGGACGATGCGGGGCGTCCCGTGGTGACCAAGGGCCACCAGTACGACGTGCGCGGGCGGGACGGGCGGGTGCGGGACCTGGGCGATCCCGTGGCCATGTCCCGTCTCTACAACGAGGAAGGGGCCGATGAGCTGATCTTCCTGGACATCACCCGCACGGCCCATGGCCGAAGCCCCCTTCTGGAGATCATCGAGCGGGTTTCGGACGAGGTCTTCCTCCCCCTGACCGTCGGGGGCGGGATCCGGGATATCGAGGACGCCCATCAGTATTTCGACGCCGGGGCGGACAAGGTATCCCTGGGGAGCGCCGCCGTGGAGTGGGTCCTCCGGCGCCTCCATGGCGACTTTGGTGCGCCGCCCTCGGCCATCGAGGAGATCGCCAGGCTCTACGGATCTCAGGCGTGCGTCATCTCCATCGATCCCAGGCGGGTGTACGTGGCGCGCGCCGAGGACACCGCGCACCCCACCGTGGCCACGGCCCTCCCCGGACCTGGGGGGGAGAGGTTCTGCTGGTTTCAGTGCGCCATCCGGGGCGGCCGGGCGTTCCTGGACGTGGACGCCATCACCCTGGCCAGGACGGTCGAGGGGATGGGGGCCGGAGAGATCCTCCTCAACTCCATCGACCGGGACGGGACCCGCTCGGGGTTCGACATCGAGCTGGTCCGCGCGGTCAGCGAGGCCGTCTCCATACCGGTGATCGCCTCCAGCGGGGCCGGCATCCCGGAGCATTTCTGGGAGGTCCTCACCGCGGGTAAGGCCGATGCGGCCCTGGCCGCCAGCCTCTTCCATTACGGCGAGCTGCAGATCCGGACCCTAAAAGAATACCTCTCGGCCCGGGGCCTGCCCATGCGGCTTCAGTAGCGGGAATCGGCAGCCTCACGCCCGAGCCGGCCGCACCCGGATCTTGGGCCGCTTGCCCGTGTGACGCCGCCCGTTCGCCGCGCCCTGTCGCCCCATCCCGGGGTCTGTTCGGTTCCCGCAAGCTTTGCTCCAAATTTGCCGGGACAAGCTATTGACAAAACTACATCTTTCGTTTATACAGGCCCTTGGCGGCGCATGGTGCCAGAAGCGAGCCGGGCCGAGGGGGCGCTGGATGCTGTTTTTGGAGGAGAACCCCGATCATGTGACCGAGGCCGACATCATCGTCGGCATCCCATCGTTCAACGAGGCGCGCCTCATCCCCTACCCAACCCAGCAGGCGAGCCTGGGGCTGAGGCAGTTCTTTCCCGACAAGCGCTCGGTCATCATCAACTTCGACAACCATTCGGCGGACGGGACCAGGGATTCGTTCTTCGGGACGGACACGGAAGTCCCCAAGGTCTATGTCTCAACCCCCGAAGGGGTGCGGGGAAAGGGAGCCAACATCCGCAATCTTTTCCGCAAGGCCGTGGAGCTCAAGGCGAGGGCCTGCATCATCGTGGACGCGGACCTCAAGAGCATCACCCCCAAGTGGATCAAGCATCTGGGTGAACCTCTCTTTCAGGACTTCGGCTTCGTGGCACCGCTTTACGTGCGCCACAAGTTCGACGGGACCATCACCAACAGCATCGGGTATCCCCTGACCCGGGCCGTGTACGGTCGGCGCGTCCGGCAGCCCATCGGCGGGGATTTCGGGTTTTCGGGGGAGCTGGCCAAGGCCTTCCTGGAGCACCCTTCCTGGGACGACATGGTGGCCAGCTTCGGCGTCGACATCTGGATGACCACCATGGCCATCTGTCTCAACGTCCCCATCTGCCAGTCCTTTCTCGGCCGGCCCAAGATCCACAAACCGAGGGACCCGGCTGCGGACCTCGCCCCCATGTTCCGCCAAGTGGTGGGGACGCTGTTCTCGACCATGACCCACTTCAGCGCGTACTGGAAGAAGACCCGCTGGAGCCGGCCGACGGCCATCTTCGGGTTCGGGCTGGGCGAGGTGGAGCTCCCCCCGCCGGTGGATGTCAACAGGCCGGCCCTGTACAGCAAGTTCGCCCAGGGGATCGAGGTCAACTCAGACCTGTGGCGGGACATCCTCGGGCCGGAGATCATGTCCAAGCTCGCGGAGATCCTGGAGCTGGACCCCCTGCGCTTCGACTTTCCGGCGGACCTGTGGGCCAAGGTCCTGTTCAGCTATGCCGTGGCCTACGCCAAACGGGTCGGGAACCCGGACGCCCTGCTCGATTCCCTGGTTCCCCTTTACTACGGCAAGGTGTACTCCTATGTGCTGCGCACCGAGGAGATGTCCACCCAGCAGGCCGAAGAGTACATCGAGGATCAGTGCGCGGTCTTCGAGGAGGCGAGGCCCTTCCTGGACGAGCGGTGGCCCGACTAGGCCCGTTCGGGAGCAAGGAGCAGCGGATGGCAAAGATCCTGATCGTCGATGACGAGGAGCACATCAGGATGCTCTACCAGGTGGAACTGGAAGACGAGGGGTACGAGGTCATCACCGCCTCGGACGGCCTCAACCTCCTCCAGACCATAGACGCCGAGAAGCCCAACCTGGTGGTCCTGGACATCAAGATGGCCGGGTACAACGGACTCGATCTGCTCCAGGAGATCCGCAACCGCCACTACGACCTCCCGGTGGTCCTGTGCTCGGCGTACGA
>CAZEPJ010000095.1:0-12619 GCA_964514105.1 uncultured Desulfarculaceae bacterium
TCACGCCCAAGAGCCCCAATCAGAAGGCCTACATCGATGCCATCCGCACCCACGACATGGTGGTGGGGATCGGGCCGGCAGGGACGGGCAAGACCTATCTGGCCATGGCCATGGCGGTATCGTTCCTCCTGCGCAAGGAGGTTCACCGCATCGTTCTGGCCAGGCCTGCGGTGGAAGCCGGGGAGAAGCTGGGATTCCTGCCCGGGGACCTCGCCGAGAAGGTCAATCCGTATCTGCGCCCCCTGTACGACGCCCTGCACGACATGATGGATTTCGAGAAGGCGGCCTCCATGATGCAGCGGGGGGATGTGGAAGTGGCGCCCCTGGCGTTCATGCGCGGGAGGACCCTCAACGACTCCTTCGTCATCCTGGACGAGGCCCAGAACACCACGTCCGAGCAGATGAAGATGTTCCTCACCCGTCTGGGTTTCGGCTCCAAGGCCGTGATCACGGGGGACGTCACCCAGGTGGATCTCCCCTCGGGAAGCCGCTCCGGCCTCATCGAGATCTCCCAGATTCTTCAGGGGATCGAGGGGATCCGCTTCATCCGCTTCTCGGAGAAGGACGTGGTGAGGCACCCGCTGGTCCAGGAGATCATCCTGGCCTACGAGCGGAGCGGCGGGGGGGGCGGCAAGCCGAATCGAGGCCAGGCATGAGGATATGGATCGACAACCGCCACCCCCATGGGCTGATCTCCGATCAGACTGCGCAAGGCCTGGTGGAGAGGATTCTCCTGGCGCTGGCGTTGCCCGACGCCGAGGTCTCGGTGGTCCTGGTGGACGACCGGGAGATGGCCCGCATGAACCGGCGCTTTCTGAACCGGCGGGGTCCCACCAACGTCATCGCGTTTTCCATGCGGGAGGGCGATGGCAAGCATATATCGCCCCACCTGCTGGGGGACGTTGTCGTCTCCCTGGATACGGCTCGCCGGGAGGCCGAGGAAGGGGGGATCGCCTGGGAGGTGCGCCTGGCGGCGCTGGTGATCCACGGCGTGCTGCATCTGCTCGGCCGCGACCACGTGGGCGACGAGGCGCAGGCCCGCCGCATGGCGGACGAGGAGGAGAGGATCCTGGCTGCCCTGGGCGTCCATGGGCGCCACGCGGGCTGAGGCCCCGCAGGCGCCGCCCCCGCATCCGGGTCCGTCCTACCCCGCCGCAGGCCCGCGCCCGGACAACGACTTCATGAGAAAGGCCTCGATGAACCGATCGATCTCGCCGTCCAGCACCGCGTCCACGTTTCCCATCTCCAGCCCGGTCCGATGGTCCTTGACGAGGCGGTACGGCTGCAGCACGTACGAACGGATCTGGCTTCCCCAGGCGATCTCCTTCTTGCCGTCGTGGAGTTCCTCCATCCTGTCGGTCTGCTCCTGCCGGTAGACGTCATACAGCCGCGCCCGCAGGATCATCATGGCCATGGCCCGGTTGCGCTGCTGGGACCGTTCGTTCTGGCACTGGACCACGATCCCCGACGGCAGGTGGGTGATGCGGACCGCCGAGTCCGTCTTGTTCACATGCTGCCCGCCCGCCCCGGACGACCGGTACGTGTCCACGCGCAGGTCCTTCTCGTCGATCTCCACCACCACGTCCTCCACCTCCGGGTAGACGAACAGGGAGGCGAAGGAGGTGTGTCGCCTCTTGCTCGCATCGAACGGGGAGATCCGCACCAGGCGGTGGATCCCCACCTCTGCGCGCAGGTACCCGTAAGCGTACTCCCCGCGCACCATGAAGGTGACGCTCTTGAGCCCGGCCTCGTCCCCTTCCAGGTAGTCGAGGATCTCCGTCTCGAAGCCCCGGCGCTCGGCCCAACGCAGATAGAGGCGCAGGAGCATCTCGGCCCAATCCTGGGCCTCGGTGCCGCCCGCCCCGGGATGGATGGTCACGATGGCGTTGCCCTGGTCGTACTGGCCGCTCAGGGCCTGCCGGAACTCCAACTCCTGGAGCGACCTGGCCAGGTCTCCCAGCCGATCCCGGAGCTCCCGCTCGTTGTCGGGATCGTCCTGCTCCTGGGCCAGATCCATGAGAATGGAGATCTCCTCGGATTCCCCCCACAGACGCTTCCAGGGCTCCAGGCGCCGAAGGATCTCCGCGCGTTTGCGGGTGACTTCACGCGCCTTGTCGGGGTTGTCCCACAGCCGGGGGTCTGCGACCTGTCCGTCCAGATCGATGAGGGCGCGTTCCTGGCCTTCCAGATCAAAGATGACCTCGAAAGAGCTCCAGCTTCTCTCGGATCCGATGCAGCTGCTCTCTCCATTCCGGGGACAACATGCTATCTCCTCCCTCTAGCCACGGATAACGCCCAGGCCAGAACGAACAGTCCGCCTGCCCAGAGGCTGCACAGGTGAACGAACCGATCTCCATGGCGGGTATACCACGAGTCTATCCGAAGCCTGGAAACGCTGTCAACGAATGTTGCCTCCTGGAACAGGGGGGTCGTCGAGACGACGCGGCCGCAGGGGTCCACCAGGGCGCTGATCCCCGTGTTGGCCGCCCGGACGATCCAGCGCCGGTTTTCCACCGCGCGCAGGGTCAGGATGGAGAGGTGCTGGTGGGGTGCGGCGGTCTGCCCGAACCAGGCGTCGTTGGTGATGTTGGCGAGCAGGTCGGCCCCATTGCGCACGAACTCCCGGGAGATCTCGGGGAAGAGGCTCTCGAAGCAGATGAGGACCCCAACGGACGCCCCCGTGGCCGAAAGGAGAGGTTTGGCGTCCTGCCCGGCGGTGAAGTCCCCGATACTCTCCACCATCCGGCGGACAAAGGGCAGGAGTGTCTGCAAGGGGACGTATTCGCCGAAGGGAACCAGATGCTGTTTGTCGTAGGTCCCCTTGATCTGTCGATCCGGCCCGACCAGGTAGGCCCGATTGTACCAGGTTCGTTGGGCCGGGGTCCCCCCGAAGGCGGGGGCGCCGAAGAGGATCTCGGCGCCGGTGTCTCTGGACAGATCCAGGATCTGATCGCGCAGCGCCGATTCCTGCTGGAAGAAGAAGGGGGCTGCGGTCTCTGGCCATACCACCATCTTGGCCCCGCCCTGGGTCACCAGGCGCCGGGTCTGCTCGGTATACCGGCGGAGGGTGGCCTCCTGAAAGGCCGGGTTCCACTTGAGCGTCTGTTCAATGTTCCCCTGGGCAACGCCCACGGGGAGTCTGGGTGCCGCATCTGAGGCGTCCATGACCTGGGGGATGCGCCAAAGGCCGTATGCCAGGGCCGAGCCCACCATGACCAGGGCCAAGGCCGCCCAGGCCATGGTGGATTTGATCTGGGCGCGCATCCTGTGCCCGGGGCTTTCCAGCACGTCCAGCAACGCCCCATTGATCCACACCAGCAGGAAGCTCACCCCGTAGATCCCCGTGAGATCCGCGATCTGGATGAGGGAGGACACCTGCCACTGGGAGTAGCCCAGCAGGGCCCATGGGAACCCCGAGAACAGCACATTTCGAAGGGCCTCCAAGGCGCACCAGAGGGGGGGGCCCACCCAGGGGAAGGAAATGCCCAGGGCGGAGCGGGCAAAGGCCGTCACCGCGCCGAAGGCGCCCCAGAAGGCCGCCAGGTACAGGACGAGCAGGAGCATGACGCCCGCGGCCAGGGAGGTCTGCATGTGGCCGTACACGCGCATGGTGCCGACCAGCCAGTAGAGAAGCAGACCGTAGTGAGCCGTCCCGGCCACCCAGGCCAGGATGGCCGACTGCCGCGGGGATCCCTCCCGCAGGGCCCACAGGAGCGGGACCAGCCCCACCCACGCCGCAGGCCACAAGTTCCAGTGAGGGAAGGCCAGGGCCATCGCGAGGCCGGACAGGATGGCTGCCAGGATCCTCCCCGGGGTCATGAACGGGCGCCCCGCAGGTGTCCCGGGGCGGGGCACCTGGACCCGTGTGGTGCGATGGACCCCATGGCCCGGCCTGCCGCGGCCCATGCCCCGGGACTCACGGATCCTCGGGGGGGAGGGGGGCCTCCTCCACGCGGTTTCCTCCCGCCCGCTTGGCGCTGTACATGGCCTGGTCGGCCCGACGGATGAGATCCTCGGGGCCCCCCCGGGGGCCGAGCTCAGCGACTCCCAGGCTCAGGGTGCAGTGATCGACGCGCTTGGCTTCGAAGGAGCGCCGGATCCGGTCCGCCACGTGGACCGCCTGCTTGCCGTCCGTCTCGATGAGCAGGACCGAGAACTCGTCCCCGCCATACCGATAGGCCGTGTCCACGTTCTGCCGGATGGAGGCGGTGAGGATCTGTCCCAGGATGACCATGACCTGGTCTCCCTCCAGGTGACCGTGGGCGTCGTTGTAGTCCTTGAAGTGATCCACGTCGAGGATGATGAGGGCCAGGCTCCTCCGCTGCCTTTTGGCCCGCTCCACCTCTTCCTGCAGTTTCTGGTACAGATAGCGGCGATTGAACAGCCCCGTGAGACTGTCATGGATGGACAGGTACAGCAGCTCTGCCTTGAGCTCTCTCTCCCGGACGATCCGCTTGATCTTTGCCTGAAGCTCGTCCTGCCGGAAGGGCTTGGAGATGAAGTCCGTAGCCCCGGCCTCGATAACCCCCACGGAGGTATACTCCGAGTCGAACCCCGTCATCATGATGACGTCCGTGTCCCGGTGATGGGCCTTGACTTCCTCAAGGAGCATCATGCCGTCCACGCCGGGCATCTTGATGTCCGTCAGCACGATGTCGAAGCGCTCCTCCGCCAGGCGGTTCAAAGCCTCCGTGCCGTCGGTCGCCGTTCGGCAAAGGTACCCCGCGTTGAGGATCATCTTTTGAACGGTCTCCACGAGATAGGACTCATCGTCCACGACCAGGACCTTTGGGGTCATGGAGTCTCTCCTGAAATCGGTTGATCCTTCAGCCTGGGCCTTTATAGCAGCAGCCGGCCGGGAAATCAATCCGTGGGCCAACGCGCCGGCCGCCGCAGCCCGCCGTGGCGCAGCCCCGGCGGGCAAGGCGTCCCCCAAGACCTTGCCGCCCCAGCGGGGCTCCCAACGGTCGCCCCGCTCGTCGAATGTGAAGACCCCCTCGGGGCCGCCGGGAGCCGTCGCACCACGAGCGGGCCCTGGCGGCCCGACGTCATCGGGGTTCCTGAAGCCGGCATTCCTCTTTCTCGCAGACCACCCGCTGGAAGACAACCACGCTGCTGGTGCGATCTCCCTGGGCGTCGAAGGTGATCGTCCCGGTGACACCCTGGTGCCTGGCAGCCGCCACGGCATCCCGCAGGGCCTTCTTGCCGATGACGAGGCTGTTGTCCGGCTTCCTCTGGGCCGCCTTCTCGACGGCCTCCAGGAGCAGGTTGGCCGCGTCGAAGGCGTGAGGCGAGAAGGTCCGTCTGGGGCCGTGCCTTTCCTCGAAGCGGGCCGTCCACTCGGTCAGGGCCGGCCCCTCGGGCGTTCGAACGGCGGTGACCAGGGCCCCGGAAGCAGCCTTGCCGGCGGCTTGGGCGAACTCCCGGGGGGCGAGACAGCCGTCCCCCGTCAGGAGTCTGACCTTGAGGCCCGCATCGGACATCTGGCGGGCGAACAGGGTTCCCTCCGCGGCGGTGCCGGCGAAGTAGACCAGTTGGGGCTTCTGGGCCTTGATCTTGCCCAGGGTGTTGGGAAACTCGGTCTCTCCGCGGTTGAAGCCGCTGACGACCACGGCCTTTCCGCCGCCCGCCTCCAGGTCGCGCTTGAACGCCTCGGCCAACCCCTGCCCGTACGCGCTCCTTTCGTGGATGACGGCTACCCGGGTCCACTTGTTCCTGACGGCGAGCTCCGCCCCGGCCTTGGCCTGGATCCTGTCGTTCCAGCAGGTCCGGAAAACGACCTTGAATTCCCGGGCCGTGAGCTCGGGGTGGGTCGAGGCCGGGGAGATCATGACGATCTTGTGCTTGTCGTGGATCTCCGAGGCCGGCAATGAAGCGTCGCTGCACAGATATCCGATGACCCCCACCAGGGTCGGATCCTTGCAGAACCGCTCGGCCAGCGCGACTGCCGGGGCCCCCTCGCATCCGTCGTTTTCCGCCTGGAGGACCACCCGGTGTCCGTGAATCTGCCCCTTGGCGGACAAGGCCATCTCCGCCGCGGCCCGCAGCTCCGCGCCCAGTGCGGCCAATGGGCCTGCCAGGGTGGCTCCAAGGCCGACTTTGATGGCGCCGTCCTTGGGGATGTGGATCTCCCCCCACTCGTCCGCGCCATGGGCCCAGGAGGCCCAGAAGGCCGTCAGGGCCACGAGGCCCCAGCGTGTCATCCCGCTGATCACGGCCCCGCGTCCCGGGGCCCGTCTCCCGCCTGCGACCATGCGCATACCTCCCTCTCATGGCGGGCAGCGGCATCCCGCCCGCGTGCCCAATCCGTTCTCCGCGGCGGCCCGCTCCTCGTGCGCCCGCGTCGCGTCCCTATCGCCTGTCCGCCCCCCGGGCTCGGATGAACAAGCGGATGGGGGTTCCCTCGAAGTCGAAGTCCTCCCGGATCCTTCGCGACAGGTAGCGCCGGTACGTCGGGGTCACCCCCTCCGGGGCGTTGCTGAACAACACGAAGGCCGGAGGGCACACCTCGGGCTGGGAGATGAAGTACAGGTTCACCGGCCGGCGCCGATGGCGGGGAGGCGGCTGCTCCCCGGTCCAGACCCGGAGTCTCTCGTTGAGGCGCGCCGTGGGGACCCGTCGCCTTGCGGCCTCGTGCGCCCGCTCCACCATGCGCAGGAGGCGGCCGACGCGCTGTCCCGATGCGGCCGACACCGTGATCAACGGCGCGAATTCCAGATGGCGCAGTTCCCGCCGCACCCGGGCCTCGAAGCTGCCGAATGTGTCCCGAACCTTGGACAACAGGTCCCACTTGTTGGCCACCAAGATGCACCCCTTGCCCCGTTCCACCACGTACTCGCCGATGGCCCCGTCCTGATCCGTCGGACCTTCGGCGGCATCCAGGACGAGGAACGCCACGTCGCACCGGTCGATGCTCCTGAGGGACATGACCACGCTGTACCGCTCCAAGGTCGCCGTGGTGCGGGATCTTCGACGGATCCCCGCCGTGTCCACCAAGAGGAAGGGCTTTCCGTACCACCGGATGGGCGTGTCCACCGCGTCTCGGGTCGTGCCCGGCACGGGGCTAACCAGGGAGCGGTACCCGCCGCACAGCCGATTGACCAGGGACGACTTGCCCACGTTGGGGCGCCCCACCACCGCCACCCGGATGCCCTCTTCCGGACTCGGAGCGGCCTCGGGCCCGGCAGGGAAGTCCCGTGTGAGGTCGTCGAGCAGGTCCGTCACGCCCCGGCCGTGCCGTGCGGAGACGGCATGGAGACGTCCGGTCCCCAGCTCGAAAAACTCAGCGGCCAGGGCATCGTGCCGCGGCCCGTCCACCTTGTTCACCACCACGTGAACGGGTTTGGCGGTGCGTCGCAGGAGGTCCGCCGTATCCCGATCCGATGGCATGACGCCGTCCCGACCGTCCACCAGCAAGAGGATCACGTCGGCCTCCCGGATGGCCAGCTCGGTCTGCTGGCGCATGCCGGCCAGGAGCGGTTCTTGCGATCCGGGTTCGAACCCCCCGGTATCGACCAGGATGAACTCCCGGCCGTCCCACACGGCGTGGTGGTAGATCCGGTCGCGGGTCACCCCCGGCCGGTCGTCCACCAGGGAGCGCCGCTCGCCCGCGATGCGGTTGAAGAGGGTGGACTTGCCCACGTTGGGGCGCCCCACGATGGCGACGATGGGCTTCATGGGAGGGGTACGTCCCGATCCTTCCGATTGTCGATTCTCCGCTGGGTCATCGATATCCCAGTCGGCCGAGGGTCCCCTCGTCCTTGGACCAGTTGCGCTGCACACGGACCCACAGCTCCAGGTACACGGGTCTGTCCAGGAGCCGTTGCAGGTCCGCCCGTGCGGAGCTGCCGATGCGCTTGAGCATCCGGCCCTTGGCGCCGATGAGGATCCCCTTCTGGGAGGCCTTCTCCACCAGGATGGTTGCCCGGATGAACACCGGCTCGGGGGGATCTCGCTCCTGAAACTCCTCCACCACCACGGCCGCCGCGTACGGGATCTCCTGGCCGCAGAGACGGAAGACCTTCTCCCTCACCAGCTCGGCAGCCAGGAACCGCTCCGGCCGGTCCGTCAACTGCTCCTGGGGGAAATAGGGCGGACCCGCTGGGAGCCGCGCCAGGATCTCCTTCTCCAGTGCATCGACCCCATCGCCTGTGAGGGCGCAGACCGGCACCAGGGCCTCGAAGGGATGCAGGCCCCGAAAGGCGTCCATGAGGCCGAGGAGCACGGGCTTTTGCACCGAATCGATCTTGTTGATGACGAGGATCACCGGCGCGCGGGCGCCCCGGAGCTGTTCCAAGATGTACCCGTCCTCCCTGTGGGGCCGGGCCCCAGCCTCGACGAGCAGGAGCACCAGATCGGCATCGCCCAGCCCCCGGAGGGCTTCCCGGACCATGTATCGGTTGAACGGCCCCTGGGCCGGATGGATGCCCGGCGTATCCACGAAGATCAGCTGGGCTTGGGGGAGGGTCTTGACCCCCAGCATGCGGTGGCGGGTGGTCTGGGGCCTTGGGGATACGATGGCGAGCTTGCAGCCGAGGAACCCATTTAGGAGGGTGGACTTGCCCACGTTGGGCCTGCCGATGATGGCCACGTAGCCCGACCGGTGGGGTCCCCGCCCATCCTCCCCAATGGGGATCACTCGATCCTCCTTCCCCATGGACTCCCCTCCCGTGTTATGGACGGGGCAGTGGGGGGAGTCCCTTCTCAATCCTCCCCCACGGGCCCCGAGAGTCGCTCCAGCATCTCCCTCGCCGCCCGTTGTTCCGCCTCCTTCTTGCTCCTTCCCTTGCCTACAGAGACAAGTCCTTCTCCCAGATCCAGCGCCACCCGGAACGTCTTGTCGTGGTCCGGCCCCTCCTCTCCGAGCAGGATGTAGCGGGGCGTGACTCGAAGGGACGACTGGGTGTGCTCCTGAAGCCGCGTCTTGAAATCTTCGGCGGCCGGGGCCCAGGGGTGCAGGGTCACGTCCTCGTGGAACAGGGTGCGGATCACCTCAAAGGCCTGCTGAAAGCCCCCGTCCAGGTACACCGCCGCGAGGACCGCCTCCATGGCGTCGGCCAAGAGCGAGTCCTTCTCCCGGCCCTGGGTGCGCTCCTCGCCCTTGCCCAGGACCAGGTATCTTCCCAGGTCCAGGTCTCGGGCCTTCTGGGCCAGTGTCCTTTCGTTGACCAACGCCGCGCGCCATCGTGAGAGGACGCCCTCGGGCTCTTCCGCATACGCCTCCATGAGGAGATGGCTGATGGCCAGGCCCAGGACCGAATCGCCCAGGAACTCCATGCGCTCGTTGCTGGTCAGGCCTTCCCCGGGATGTTCGTTGGCGTAAGACTTGTGGATCAGGGCCGTGGACAGTCGTCCGGGATCCCTGAAGGCATATCCGATGCGTGCTTCCAGCTCCCCGCAGGGAGCACGTCCCCGCGCCATTGGCGCCCGCCTCCCACACGATCGTAGTCGTGGCCGAATCCGCTGTCAATGAAGGGTCGTGCCGGGCAGTGACGCCAACTGCCCTACGCCTTCATGTACGGGGGCGGCCCCCCCTGGAGGAAATCCTCCCGGATGGGGGAGAAAACGTCGAGCACGTGAGCCGCGCCCTCGCCCGTCACCTCCACTTCATGGGGTTCTCCGGACGGCACGCGATACAGCGCCGGTGCTTCCAGAAGGCGCTCCACACCGCCCATTCGCCACACGGCCTGTCCCTGCAGCAGGATGCCCATCTGTTCATGGGGGTGCGCGTGGCGGGACACGCAGGTCCCCGCATCCAGTTCGAAATAGGCCAGCATCACCTTTTCCAGCGTGAATATGTACCGTCGGATTCCCGGAGCGATGGTCTCCAGGGGGGCGTCTGTCAACGATTGAAAAAACTCCATCGGGTCCGGCTCCTTTCCTGGATTCAGTCCATGGGAGAACAGGGCAAGACGGTAGCAGGCAGGAGGGGAGTGCGTCAAGAGGTCCCTCCGAGACCGCCCATGCCTGCGGCCCTACGGCTCGCCGTTCAAACGAGTTTGGAGAAGGCGCCGGACCCTGTCCACACTCACGAAGGCGGCCACCAAATCGTCCGCAGGACTCCCCATCACCTCCCGGGGTGAACCGATCTGGATGATTCGCCCTGCTGCCATCACCCCGATGCGGTCCGAGAGCTGCAAGGCCTCTAGGCGGTCGTGGGTGGCCAAGACCGTGGTGGTCCTCGTGTCGCGAAGAACGACCTGCAAATCCTCCATGAGGGCCTCCCGCGTCGGGGGGTCGAGGGCACCGAAGGGCTCATCCAAGAGGAGGAGCTCGGGCCGGATGGCCAGGGCCCGGGCGAGGCTCGTCCTCTGGGCCTCGCCGCCCGAGAGGGTGCGGGCCGATCGGTCCATCAGGTGGTGGATGCCAAATCGGTTCAGGTTCTCCATGACCCGGGCGGCCGCCTCGGTCCCGGGGATTCCCCGGAGTTTGAGCCCCGTGGCCACGTTGCCGAAGACCGTGGTATTCAGGAGCAAGGACTCCTGGAACACCATGGTGACCCGCCGCCGGTACGCGAGAAGATCCGAGCTGCCCGTCACCCTCTGCCCGCGAAACACCACTTCGCCGGAGACGGGCTTGACCAGTCCGGCCAGGGTCATGAGGAGCGTCGTCTTTCCGGAGCCATTGGGCCCGATGAGGGAGAGGATCTCCCCCCGGGGCAGATGCAAGTAGGGCACCTGCAGGCAGAATCCATCGCGCACCACCTGCAGGTCCCGGACCTCCAGGGAAGGCTCCAGAGGGCTCATCGCGGTCTATCCCGCTGCTGGATCTGGGTGAGCACCAGGGTGATGACGTAGGCGAGAAGCAGGAGGATGACGCTCAGGGCGATGGCCACGTCGAAGTTCCCCCTCCCCGTCTCCATGACCGTGGCGGTTGTAAGGACGCGTGAGTAGCCCTTGATGTTTCCCCCAACCATGATGGATGCGCCCACCTCGGAGATGACCCCGCCGAAGCCCGCCATCACCGCGGCCAGCAGGGGGAGCCGGGCCTCCTTGACGAGCAGCCAGGCCATCTGGGCGCGGGTGGCCCCCAGGGCCAGTATCTGGAGGCGGAGCTTGCGGGGGAGGTGCTGCATGGCCGCCAGGCTGATGCCCAGGACGATGGGGGTGGCGATGATGGCCTGGGCCACGATCATGGCGGCCGGTGTGTACAGGATCCCCAGAAACCCCAGGGGGCCGTTGCGCCACAGGAAGATGGTCACCAAGAGGCCCACCACCACGGGGGGGAGGCCCATGCCCGTGTTGACGACTCCGACCACGAACTTCCTGCCGGGGAACTCCGACAGGCCGATGGCCGCGCCCAGGCAGACGCCCAGAAGGAGGCTGATGAGGGTGGCCGTGCCCGAGACCTGGAGGGAGAGGAGGGTGATCCCCAGCACCTCAGGGTCCAGGGTGATGAGAAGCCAGAAGGCCTTGACGAGGCCATCCAGGATCAAGTCCACAGTTCCCCTCCTTGCCCCCCGATGCCTCCCCCGACCTAGTTTCCCAGATCCTCCGCCTTCTTGCCGGCGTCGGGAAAGAAGAGGGGGGATCCGAACTTGTCCACCCCGAAGGTCTTGACGATCCCCTGGACCTCGGGGGATACCATGAAGTCCCCGAAGGCCCTGGCGCCCGGGGCGTTGACCTTGGGCCATTTGGCCGGGTTGACCTCGATGACGTGATAGGTATTGAGGAGGAGGGCGTCGCCCTCCACGAGGATGTCCAGGGCGAGGTTTTTCTTGACGGCCAGATAGGTCCCCCGGTCGGCCAGGGCGTATCCCTTCTTCTCGGAGGCCACGCTGAGGGTCTGCCCCATGCCCAGGCCGGTTTGCTGATACCAGGGCTGTCCCTCGGCGTTGACCCCCGCTGCCTTCCAGATGGCCTTTTCCTTGGTGTGGGTCCCCGAGTTGTCTCCCCGTGAAAGAAACAACGCCCTAGCCGACGCCATGGCCTTGAAGGCATCGGGACAATGCTTCATCCCCTTGAGCTTGGCCGGGTCCTCAGGGGCGCCCACCACAATGAAGTCGTTGTGCATGACCACCCGGCGGTTGACCCCAAAGCCCTCTTCCACGAACTTCTTCTCGGCCTCGGGGGAGTGGACCAAGAGGACGTCGGCCTCGCCCTTCCGGCCCATGGCCATGGCCTGGCCCGAGCCCACGGCGATGGTCTTGACGAATAAGCCCGTCTCCTTCTCGAACAGGGGGACCAGGACGTCCAATAGCCCCGAGTCCTGGGTGCTGGTGGTGGTGGCCAGAATCAGGGGCTTGTCCCGGGGGACCCCCAGGGATCCGAAAACGACTTCAGCCGCACAGATCCATGTCGCCGCGAGGATTGACTTACCCTTACGGGCCCCACACATCCAAGCCGTCAGACGGAATACTCTGGCCATGGCACACCACCCATGGTGCTTCCCCATCCTTCATCTCCCTGCACGGGGCGCGAATCCCGACGGGGGCCGGGGCCAATGAGGAGTATATGTGGTGATGAGCATATGCTAAGAAAAGCCGGACTACTGTACCAGTCAGACGCACACCGTGTCAAGTAGCGACGTGGGAACTCGCCATCACGGCACCATGAATATGTGAAGAAGATCCGGCCGTCTGCCGAGGAAATAAGGAGGAGAAAGATGGGGCCCGGGTTCG
>CAZEPJ010000096.1:0-12325 GCA_964514105.1 uncultured Desulfarculaceae bacterium
GGCGGAACTGCAGCGCAGGAGCGCTCCCCCTGTGGAAGGATCGACAGGCGCTTTGGCCTCGCAGGGCCCGGGCGCAGGCCCTTCCATTTCGTGAGGCGCCGTGGTGGGGAATCACGAAAGAAACCTGGTTCACGTGACCACGATCCCTGAAACCCTGATCTTTCTGCAGGGTCAGATCTCGTTCATGAAAGAGAGGGGCTTTGCGGTCCACGTGGTGTCCTCGCCAGGTCCCATGCTGGAGAAGGTCGGTCGTCGGGAGGGGGTCCCTGTTCACGGCGTTTCCATGGAGCGCCGAATCAGCCCGGTCGCCGATGTCCGCTCGATCTGCACGCTCTTCTTCCTCTTTCGGAAGCTGAAAGCCACCCTCGTGCACGCGCACACCCCCAAGGGAGGCCTGCTGGGCGTGGTGGCCGGTCGGATGACCGGCGCAAAGACTGTGGTGTACACCCTGCATGGCCTGCGGTACGCCACGGCCGAGGGGTGGAGAAGGAAGTTACTCCAGGGGGCTGAGGCCATGACGTGCGGTTTGGCCGACCGGGTCTTCGCGGTGAGTCTGGCCAACCAAAGGCAGGCAGTCGCTGATGGCGTCTGTTCGAAAGACAAGATTCGGCTGCTGGGCCGGGGAAGCTGCAACGGCGTTGATTCCCGGGAGCGATTCAATCCCGAGCGGCTGGGAAGGAATCTGCGCGGGGAAACGAGAAGGCGGTTCGGGATACCCGATTCAGCGGTCGTCCTGGGTTATGTGGGGCGCATCGTTCGGGACAAAGGGATCACGGAGTTGTCCGATGCGTGGGGCAGCCTCAGGGATCGGTACCCGGAAATCCATTTGCTCATGGTGGGGTCCATCGAGGAACAGGACCCGGTTCCGGGCCCTGTCATGGCGCGCCTGACCGCAGACGAGCGAGTGCGGTTGGTCGGCTGGGCGGATGACCCGGTGCCTTTCTACGCGGCAATGGATGTCTTCGTTCTGCCCACTTACCGGGAGGGATTCCCCATAAGTCCTCTGGAGGCGGCCGCCATGGAACTGCCGGTGATCGCGAGCCGCGTCGACGGTTGCGTGGAGGCGGTGGCGGACGGGATCACCGGCCTCCTGGTCCCGCCACGAGACAGCGACGCCCTGGCGGAGGCGCTTCATCGGTTGATCCTGGAGCCGGAGCTACGAGAACGGATGGGCCGCGCGGGCCGGCGGCGAGTCACGTCCGAGTTCAGACCGGAGGCCATCTGGCAGGAACTCCACGAATCCTATCTGGATCTGTTGCGACCGAGGCGGGGCGAGCCTCATCTCCCCGAGGGAGACGTCCATCGAGGAATCCCGCCGGGCCGGTAACGTGAGATGAAGCTCCCCCCCGTCACCTCACCTTCTTCCATTGGGCTTCCACGTCTTTTCCCGAGGTCACGTGGTAATACCCCGGTCTCGTGCATACCCATTCGGCCGGCGAGTCCACAATCCGGTAGCGGTCTCCAACGAGTCCATGGGTGGACGGCGCGGGTGGGGACTTCCCGATGATGATGCGCCCCCCGACATACTGGTTTCCCTCCAGTCCGTGCGTGGACGATATACGGTTCGCGCTCTCGGCCATCTCGATTCCCATCTGGGCGAGGCGGTTTCGGTTGGGGTGGGGATAGCCCGTGATATGCATGTAGCGCCGGCTTTGAACGATTACCCGCTCGAGGGTGATGTCGAGATGGGCGTTTCCCAACGCGTCCCGGGACCCGGTCCACGAGAAAGGCAAGGCGGCCTCGATCAACGCGCCTTTGATCACCCAGTTTCCTCCCCGATACTTCGTCGCGATGCCGACATCCGTGGAGCCGGATATATGGCCGCCGTTCACGGTGAGAACGTTTCCGAAGTCCACATCGTCCCACCCGGTGAGGATCCCGTGGCACCCGGAGGGGTCGTTCTCAGTCCCCTCTCCGCACGTGAACCTGCAATCGTTGAACGTGAGGGACTGGCCCTTCTTCTTCGTATGGGACAGGTTCCATGCGACGAAAGGCGCGGCATGAAGTTCTACCCCGTGCTTCGAGGGCCCTCCCGACGAGGCACGAAACACGCAATCATTGAAGGTGACGGAGTGGGGGAAGACGATCCGATCTCCAGGCGCGGTCTCGAAACTGCAATGGGTGAAGGTCATCACGGAGTCTTCCGCATACAGGTGGATGGGGGAGGCCGAGAGGATCCTCGTTCCGTTTACAAGGGATCCTTCCTTCACCCCGATATCCAGATCGCCGTCAAGCAGGCGGATGTCCTTCAAGCGGATCTCCACCTTGAGGCTGCCGTCATATCCCTTGCTGTCCACCTCCACATCGATGCCCGTCGGGTCCGTCTTGCCCATGGTGACGAAACGCTCGACCTCGGCGATCGAGTGCCCCCCCGTAAGGACGAACCCACCGCGGAAGACATCTTCCGCGACGCAATCGCTCACTTCCACACGGGTGTTGGTGTGAGCGTGGATCCCATCTGCGACGCCGTTCTTGAAGGCGCAGCCTTTGATGATGGCGTGCAGTCTGCCCGGACAATCCCTGCTGGCCGTCAGGAAGAGGAGCGCCGCCTGTTCGAGTTCATGGTTCCTGTACGGGCCCTGGGTCTGGCTGTTGCCGTCAAAGGTGAGCCCTTCGATGACCAGCGGTCTCGAATCCGTGACACCGCAGTACGGTCCCTTCTCCGTGGTGAACGTCCGGGTCCATTTGGCCTTCTCCCTGCCGAGTCGCGCGGAAAGGTCGTCCGGCCTCCGGATGATCGCGCCGCAGCCTTGCAGCGTGATGCCCTCTCGCAGGTTAACCGAGGTGACGAGGTAGGTGCCAGGGGGAAAGAACAGGCGGCCTCCTCCGCTGGAGTGGGAGAGATCGACCGCTTTCTGTATCGCTCCGGTATCGTCCTTGGTTCCATCGCCTGCGGCCCCGAAGTCCCGGACATTCAGGACAGCCTGGCCTGAGTTCAGGGGATGCCCGGTTCCGCAGGGGCCGGATGGCGCCGTTTCCGAATCAGCGAAGACGACAACGTTCGCTCCCGTGAGGCACAAGAAGAAGGCGAGGAGTCGGGTGGTCGCCTTTAGCTTTGATTCCATCGCAGGCCGGGAATCCTCTCTGCTCGGGCCCGTGGCCGACGAAAGTGGCCTTCCGGGCGAACCGGTCGAACCCGAGCCGCCGCCCTTCCGGGCCCGAGGGTTCACTAGAATGCTTTCTCACAACAGCCCGAACGAGTCAAGGCATGGCCGCCTCTCGACTGCCGCGTGTTTGGACCGCCCTACCGATCGGGTCCACGCTCGCGCGTGAGGGTCGGTTGAAACGAGAGGGCAACCCTCTGTGCCAGAGGGTGTTTGACCTGGCCCTTGGGGTTGGCGGCCTTCTCTTGCTTGCACCCTTGATGGTTTGCGTCGCACTCGGCGTGTGGCTCAGTCTCGGATCCCCTGTGTTCTTCCGACAGACCCGACCAGGGCTTCACGGACGTCCCTTTCGGCTCCTCAAGTTCCGGACCATGGCCGACCTAACGGACAACGAGGGCCGCCTTCTGCCCGACGAGAAGCGGCTCACCCGGGTGGGAAGGCTCCTTCGTGCCACCTCTCTCGACGAACTGCCGGAGCTCTTCAACGTGCTCAGAGGCGACATGAGCCTCGTGGGGCCCCGCCCCCTGCTCATGAAGTACCTGGCACGGTACACGCCGGAGCAGATGCGACGGCACGAGGTTCGGCCGGGCCTCACGGGATGGGCCCAGGTGAACGGCCGCAACGCCATCTCGTGGGAGGAGAAGTTCGAGCTCGACGTCTGGTACGTGGACAACTGGTCCCTCTGGCTCGATGTGCGGATCATCGCCAGGACGATTCTGAAGGTGCTGAGGCGGGAGGGGATCAGCCAGGAGGGGAAGGCAACCATGGAGGAGTTCATGGGGAGCGCGAACGCAGGATGACGCACCGGAAGAAACGGCTGTATGTGGTCGGACGGGGTGGGCTCGCATCAGAGATGATGGAACTCGTGCTGCCGGATCTGAAATCGAGGAATGCGACTCGCGATCTATCGTTTGCCGGGTTTCTCGAGATCCATATCGATTCTCAGGCCGGGAGCCATAATGCCAGGTGTTTCAAGACGCTTGACGTGACGGAGCCGGGTGAACACTTCGCGCCGGACAAAGGGTGCGTCTTCTTGCTGGCCGGCGGTACGAAAAAGACCCGGCGAGTATTCCTCGATTTCCTGTTAGACCATTTTGAACCGACGATAGAACACTTTCCCAACTTTGTATCCAGGACAGCGCGAATTGGAAGAACCGTAGACATGGGCATCGGAAACGTCGTGACGTGGAACTGCATGTTTGCGAGCAGAATTGAAATCGGTAATTTCAACAATTTCAACTTCAATTGCGTCCTGTCCCACGACAACAGAGTGGGGAACCGCAATATATTCTCGCCAACACTGAATTCCATGGGAGAAGTATGGATTGGAGATGACGTATTCACTGGCGCATCAGTGACGATCGGTCCAAGGTTGCGTGTCGGAAACAACACGACAATTCAGGCTGGAATTACTCTTCTTGAGGACGTTCCTGACAATTCCCTGGTGAGAAGGAAAACCCCCCACATCGAGATCTTGAGGAAACCATGAGTCACTCAGGGGCCTCTCAAATGGTGAAGCCGGAGGGGAATGCAACGCATCGGATCTTCCTCTCCCCCCCACACATGGGCGGGGAAGAAGCGGCATTCGTGGAGGAGGCCTTTCGGAGCAACTACATCGCCCCCCTTGGGCCCATGGTGGACGCATTCGAGCGGGAGTTCGCCGAGAAGGTCGGAATGGCGCACGCGATGGCGGTATCCAGCGGGACAGCGGCCATGCACCTTGCCCTCCGGGTCCTGGGGGTAGGGGCGGGAGATGTGGTCCTGGCCTCAACGCTGACCTTCATCGGGAGCGTGACGCCCATTCTGTTCCAGGGCGCCACCCCGGTCTTCATGGACTGCGACCCCGAGACCTGGAACATGGATCCCCGGCTCCTGAAAGAAGCGCTGGAGGCGTTGCGCCGGGAGGGTCGGCTTCCCAGGGCCGTGATCCCCACGGACCTGTACGGCCAGTGCGCCGACTACGACCGGATTCGGGAAGAGTGCGACCGATTTGGAATCCCCATGGTGGTGGATGCGGCGGAGTCGCTGGGCGCCACTTACAAAGGGGAGCCCGCTGGGTCCCGGGGATTCGCGGCGACTCACTCCTTCAACGGCAACAAGATCCTCACCACATCGGGGGGAGGGATGCTTGTGTCCAATGACGCCCCGTTCATCGAAAAGGCCCGGTTCCTGTCTCAGCAGGCTCGGGACCCGGCCCCGCACTATGAACACTCGGAGTGGGGATACAACTATCGCATGAGCAACATCCTGGCCGCCATCGGGAGAGGACAGCTCAAGGTGCTGGAGGAGCGCGTGAGACGAAAGAGGGAGATCTTCGATCAATACCGGAGGGCTCTGGACGGGGTCCCGGGGATCTCCTTCATGCCCGAGGCGCCCTACGGGCGCTGCACCCGCTGGCTCACGGTGATCCTGATCGAACCGGAGCTCTTCGGGGCCGACCGCGAAGCGATCCGTCTGGCCCTGGAGGTTGAGAACATCGAGTCCAGGCCCGTATGGAAGCCCATGCACATGCAGCCGGTGTTCGAAACACAGGGTGGAGGGCCCGCCGTGGAGGGTGCTGGAGAGGCCACGGGCAACGGGCAACAAGCGACGGCAGATGGACCGCGAGGGCGCGAGTGCGCCAGGACGATACATGGACGGCGCAGGGCGCAGGGCGGGGAGCCCGCCGAGCCCCTCAGGAACACGGGAAGTCGTTGGCCGGCGGGGGCGATGGGCGGCGAGGTGGCTGAGACCCTCTTCAAGAAGGGGCTCTGCCTCCCCTCGGGCACAGCCATGACCGATGTGGACATCGCTCGCGTGGTGCGCACAATCCTGGGATGCGCGAAGGCGCGGGGAGACGGCGCCCGCAAGGAAGCGGCCTGGCCGGAACAGGATAACCATGCGCAGGAGCGGACAAGGTGAAGGCTTTCATTCCCGGCATAATGGCTGCCGCGGCCCTGGGGGTGTCCTACTTTACCGTCATCGAGAGCCTGGTTCACCAGTGGCTCGCCAACGATGACTTCTCTCACGGGATCCTCATTGTCCCTGTGGCGGTGTATCTGGGATGGCAGAAGCGCGGTCAACTCATGGCCGTCCCGATCCGGACGGATTGGCGGGCGCTCTCCCTCATGCTGGTGGCGGGTTTCGTGTACGTGGTGGGAGAGCTGGGTGCAGAGCTCTTCACGGTCCGGGTCTCCCTGCTCCTCTTCGTCATCGGGTTCACGTGGCTGCTGTACGGGCCTGCGATCCTCAAGGTGCTCCGCTTTCCCCTGGCGTTCCTGTTTCTCATGCTCCCTCTGCCGGGGTTCATCTACCGGAATCTCACCTTTCCTCTCCAGCTCGTCTCCTCGAAGTGGTCCGTGCAACTTCTCCAGTTGGCCGGGGTGAGCGCGTACCGGGAGGGAAACGTGATCGACCTGGGATTCATGACCCTCCAGGTGGTGGAGGCGTGCAACGGACTGCGGTTCATTCTTCCGCTATTGACCCTGGGGGTTCTCTTCGCGTACTTCGGGCGAAAAGCCCTCTGGAAGCGCCTCCTCCTCGTTGCGGCCACGGTGCCCATCGCCATGCTGGCCAATGTGCTCCGCATCAGCGGCACGGGCATCCTCGCCGCGCACTGGAGCCCGGAGGCGGCCGAGGGTTTCTTCCACTCCTTCTCGGGGTGGCTCCTGTTCATGGTGTGCTTCCTGCTCTTCGCCCTGTTCAACCTTGTCCTGACGCGACTGCCCCGCCGCGAGCCTCAGGTTCCCGCTCATCGTCTCCTCTTCCAGGCAACCCCTGACCGCGCCCCGGTCTCCTGGGCGGCCACTGCGGTGGCTCTGTCCATGATCCTGGTCATGCCATGGGCCGTCGAGTCTCTGGGGAATGTGCCGCGCCTTCAACTGAAGAAGCCCCTGGACGGGTTTCCCCTCTCCGTGGACGGCTGGTCCGGGCAGCGGGATACCCTGGACCCGGCGATCTGGAGGCAGGTGGGGGGACAGGAGTACCTGATCATCGACTACAACAAGAACGGGGAAAGGCCGATCAACTTCTACGTCGCCTACTACGAGTACCAGAGAAAGGCCGGGGACTTCGTCCACTCCCCGAGGCTCTGTCTGCCGGGCGGAGGTTGGTTCGTGGAGTCGGACCGGGTCAGGAAGGTTCCGTCCGGCACCGAGACGAACCCCCTGGACCGCGGGCTCAGGCTCAACGAGCTGATCATCTCCAAGAACGACACGCGGCAAATGGCCTACTTCTGGTACCAGGGGCGGGGGCGCAACTTCACCAGTGAGTTCGAGGCCAAGTTCTACATGGTCTGGGACGGCCTCTGGCGCAGACGCACAGACGGAGCTCTGGTGCGCCTGGTGGCGCCCCTGGGTTCGGCCCAGGACGAAGCAGAGGCGCGCCGAACGCTGGACGGGTTCGCGACGCGCGTGGCCGGGCTCCTGGAAGAACATCTCCCATAGGGAATCCCGTCATTCTCCGCCTCACCGAGGACATAATGGGTTTTTTGCACAGAGCGATCGCTCGTCTCTTCGAATCCGCCGAGACAGGCGGCGTCGGCCAGTGGATCCTGCGTTACCGGATCTGGGCCAACCTGGCCATCCACCTGGCGCTCTTCGCGGGGGGCGCCGCGGCGGCGTACGCGATGCTGCGGGAGGCCGTGGAGGGGATGGAGAACCGGCCCGAGCCGCTTGCGTCCCTGGCGCTCCTTCTGGCCGTGCGAACGGCCGTCTTCTGGCGGTACGATCTGTTCCACGGCCTGTGGCGATATGCAAGCTTCCCGGACATCCTGAACATCATCCGGGCCACGTGCATCGGAAGCGTTCTGGTCGCCCTGGTGGGGATCATTGGGGAATCGGTGCGCATGCCCGAGCGGGTGTACATCCTGGATCTGGTCTTCTGCATCGTGCTCACGGGCGGAATCCGACTCGTGACCCGCAACCTGAAAGAGAGCGCATCGCCGCTGGCCCGCGCGGGAGATTTGAAGCGGGTGCTCGTGGTGGGTCCGCTCGAGCGGGTTCAGCCCCTGGTCAAGGAGATGCTGAGTGACCAGTCCGCCCGGTTCGTGCCGATGGCCATACTGGACCCCACTCGTGAGATCTGGGACAGCGGCCTGCGGGTAAGCGATGTCCGGGTGTACACCGTCCCGCGGGTCCTCGGGGGCAAGGGACGGCTCCGGGGCCTTCACGGGGTGGTGCTCTGCTGGCCGGGAGCCAGCAGAAGGCAGCTTGACGAAGTGGTCGAAGCCCTCCGACCGCTCCAGGTGCCGTTTCAGACTGTCCCTCACGTGGAGGAGATTCTCTCAGGCCGGGTGAACATCAGCGACATCCGGAACGTGGAGATCGAGGATCTCTTGGAAAGGCCCGCCGTCCAGACGGATCTGGCGAAGATCCGGGTTCAACTGGAAGGCCGGGTCGTCATGGTGACCGGAGGGGGAGGCTCGATCGGCTCGGAGCTTTGCCGGCAGATCGCTGCCTTCCAGCCGGGAAAGCTGGTCATCGTGGAGCGGGCGGAGAGCAGCCTCTACGAGCTGCGCGAGGAGCTGGCGAGGGATTTCCCCTCCCTGTCCCTGTGCGCTTCCATATCGAGCGTGAACGACTACGCAGGTCTTCGAGCCCTCATGCGGGAGACCGGTGTGGAGGTGGTGTATCACGCCGCGGCGTACAAGCACGTGCCCCTCATGGAGATGGCGCCCATCGAGTCGGCGTACAACAACGTGCTCGGCACCCACAACGTGACCCGGGCGGCTGCGGAGTGCGGCGTGGAGCGCTTCGTCATGATCTCCACGGACAAGGCGGTCAACCCCACCAACGTCATGGGCGTCACCAAGCGCATCGCCGAGATGATCGTTCGAGCGCACGACGTTCGAGCACGCACAAGGTTCATGATCGTGCGGTTCGGAAACGTGCTGGGAAGCGCGGGTAGTGTGATCCCCATCTTCAAGAAGCAGATCGCCGATGGGGGGCCCGTCACCGTGACCCACCCGGATATGGAGCGCTACTTCATGACCATCCCCGAAGCCGTGCAGCTCATCCTGCAGGCCGCGTGCATGGGGGAGGGCGGAGAGGTCTTCGTGCTGGACATGGGAAAGCCGGTGAAGATTCTTCATCTTGCGGAGAAGCTGATCTCTCTCTCGGGAAAGCGACCGTACGAGGACGTGGACATCGTGTTCAGCCGGGTGCGTCCCGGGGAGAAGCTGTTCGAGGAGCTCTTCGACGAGACCGAGGTTCGGAACGAGACGGCCCATCCCCGAATCATCATGGCCACATCGGGCAGGGTGGAACCGGAATGGATGGAGAGGAAGATCGAGGAGATCCGACAACTGGTCATGCGCAGGAGCGTCCTGGGGCTTCGAGTGGTCTTCAAGGAGCTGGTTCCCGGATACCTCGACTCGTCGGGGAGCGACCGCGACGCGCCCGCCCGCGCGGCTCGGGCCGCGCGGGGAATGACGAGGGCCGACGGGATCGCGGCCTGGGCCAGGTCCAGGTCATGAGGCGCGAGAGAACGCACCATCGCAAACCGTCCCGAAAAGGAGGGATTCTGTCCATGAAACGACTGTTCGATCGACTTCAACCCAGGGCCGCTGTCCTCCTGATCGTCTTGGTGATGTTCTCCTGCAGCGGTCCCGAGGCCAAGAAGGCCAAGTTCCTGGAGAAGGGCAAGGCCCTGATTGAGAAGGGCGACTATACCAAGGCGCGCCTGGAGTTGAAAAACGCCCTTCAAATCGACCCCAAGTATGCCGAAGCCTTTCACCTCATGGGCATGGTCGAGCTGAAGACGGGAAACCTTCGCGGGGCGTACGCCAGCCTGCTGAAGGCCGTGGAGCTGGACCCCAAGCTTCTGGAGGCCCAGATTCAGCTCGGCAGGATCTTCCTTGCCGCAAGGGAGCTGGACAAGGCCCTGGACAAGGCTGAGCTGGTCCTCCGGGAGCAGCCCGAGAACACGGAGGCTGTGCTCCTCAAGGCCACGGTATTCTTGGGCAAACAGAACCCGGACGAAGCCAGAAGCCTGGGGGAGATGCTTCTGAGCTGGGGCGTGAAACTCCCCGACGTGTACCTGCTGATCGCCGCCAGCCACGGTCAGAAGAACGACGCGAAAAACTCCGAGGCCGCCCTGGTCAAGGGCGTGGAGGAGAACCCCAAGACCGTATCGCTTCATCTGGCCCTGTCCTCCCTGTATGTGAGGAGCCGCCGGTTGACCGAGGCGGTGGAAAGCCTCAAGACCGTGATCCAGCTCGAGCCGGACAAGAGCCGTCACAAAATCACGCTGGCCAACCTGTACTGGGACTCGGATCGACGCAAGGAGGCCCGGGATCTGCTTCGCGATACGGTCGCAGCCGATCCCAAGAACGAGGAGCGATGGCTGGAGACGGCCCGGTTCTATCTCTCCAAACAGCAGATCGAGGACGCCGAGCGGGAACTGCAGGCAGGTCTCAAGCAGAACGAGCGAAGCTTCAAGCTGCGTCTCGCCCTGGCGGAGCTGAACACCAACCTCAACCGGACCGATCAGGCCCTGGCTGCGTTGCAAGAGTGTTTGACCCTGGAGAAGGACCCCGCCAACCCCGGCGTCCTGGATGCCAAGAACGCGCTGGCCAAGGTGCATCTGCTGCGGAGGGATTTGGACGAAGCCCTGCGCTACGTGGACGAGGTCCTCAAGGAGAGCCCCAAGAGCGTGGACGCCCATTTCACCAGGGGGCGGGTGTTTCTGCTCAAAGGTGACGGCGTCAAGGCGGTGAGCGATTTCCGGGCGGTGGTGAACGAGAGGCCGCAGCTGCTGGACGGGTACCTCGGGCTCGCCGAGGCCCACGTGTTCGCCCAGCAGCACGCCTTGGCGGTGGACACGCTTCAAAAAGCCCTCCAGGTGGCCCCGGGGGATCGGCAGATCCTTCTCGCCCTCTCCAGGGTATACGCCATGAGGAACGCCTTCCTGGAGGCCGAAGCCCAGCTCAGGAAGATCCTGGAGGCGGCCCCGGACGACCTGGCCGTTCGCGCAGAACTGGGAGATCTGCTGATCGCCTCCAAAGATCAGTCTCGGGCCGAGAGGGAATACGAGGAGCTGAAGAAACGGGCGCCTCAGAATCCCCTCGGATTCATCAAGATGGCCCATCTGTTCGCCCGGCAGGATAAGGGCACCAAGGCCATCGCGGAGATGGAAAAGGCCTACGAGCTGGATCCCCGGACGCCAACGATTCTGGCATCTCTCGTGGATCTCTACCTCTCGAACAAGAAGCCCGATGCGGCGATCGCGGTCTGCGAGAGACGACTTGTGAAGGAGGCTAAGGACGTCGTCGCCCTGGATCTCCTGGGTCGGATCCACGTCTCCAAGAGGGACTACAAGAAGGCCGAGGAAGCCTTCAAGAAGGCGATTGAGATTCAGCCCACCTGGCCGGCGCCACACAAGAACCTGGCCGCCCTATACCTGGTCCAGGGCAAGACGGCTCAAGCAGTGGAGAAGCTGGAGGCTTCCCTCAAGTCCGATCCGAAGAACCTGGGTTCCTATCTCACACTCGGGCAGCTGTACGCGCAGGATAAGAAGCCCTCCAAGGCCATCTCCATGTACGAACGGGCCCTGGAGCACAATCCCAACCTGTGGTACGCGGCCAACAACCTGGGGTTTCTTCTGGCCGAGTACGGCGACGCCAAGAAGGATCTGGAGCGCGCACTGGCGGTCGTCGAGAAGGCCCAGAAGCTGCGGCCCGAGGAGCCCTCCGTCCTGGATACCCTGGGATGGGTCCACTTCAAGAGGGGGGACACGGAGCGCGCCCTCGGACTGATTCAGTCGGCCCTGGCCAAGGCCCCGGACAACCCCGAGGTCAACTACCACATGGGCATGGTATTGAGCCAATCCGGGAGGCTGGAGGAAGCGAGAGAGAGGCTGAAGCGCGCACTGCAGGGCAATGGGGCTTTCCACGGCAGAGAAGAGGCCGAACGGGCACTGAAGCAGATTTCTTCATGATTCGTCGCGGATCCAACTCTCCCTGAGCCACGATGTGGATGAGGAATCCTCTGTCCGTCACCGGATCGTGACAGGCCGCGGTCAAGATCAAACCGCATACTGTTTGATCGTTTGCCGGGGTCGGATCGTGGCCTTCGGAGAAGGGGAAAACCGATGACGACACACAAATGTCACATGACGGTCATTGCGCTTAAACATAATTATGCGAACTTAGTCATCATGAGATGCCCCAGATGCGGATCCGATGCCTTCAACCGCTACGGCAGGACGCTCGCGGGAAAACAACGGTTCATCTGTCTGGTCTG
>CAZEPJ010000097.1:0-11105 GCA_964514105.1 uncultured Desulfarculaceae bacterium
GTGTGTCAAGCGAAAAAAGGAGATTGGCCGGATCCATGCGATCCAGGTGGGGTGGGTAACCCAATGAAGTCTGGGCCGGGCCCGCTTCCCGGTCACCCAACAATGGGGCCCGCTGACCAAAGGGAGCGGGGCCAAACGCCTGGGGCCCGAGGTCCCATGCTACTCATCGGGGGTGATCCGCGGCGTCCGCTCCCGGGCCAGCAGGGCCCGCTTCCTCTCGGCCCCCCAGCGATATCCTCCCTCCCTCCCGTCCCCTTGCACGACCCGATGGCATGGCACCAGAAGCGCCACGGGATTGGCCGCGCAGGCGCGGGCCACGGCCCGGGCAGCCCGGGGCCTGCCCAGGCCCCGGGCCACGTCTCCGTAGCTGCGGGTCTCCCCAAAGGGAATCGCACGCAGGGCGTCCCACACCCGGCGCTGGAAGGCTGTTGCCTTCACGTCCAGGGGGAGATCCAGGTGGGGCCGGGCTCCGTCGATGAGTTGAAGGATGGCTTCCGTGGCGGGGGCCAGGCCGGCGTCATCGCGATGCAGGGCGGCCGCCGGGAACTCCTCTCTCAGCAGTTCCTCCAGCCTGGCCCGGGAGTCGCCCAGCTTCACCGCGCAAACTCCCTGGCCCGTGGCGGCCACAAGCAGCAGGCCCACGGGGCAGGCCACGCTCGTGTAGGAGATGGACAGAGACGCCCCACCCCTTCCGTAGATCCCCGGGGTCATGCCCAAGCGCTCCTTGCTCCTCTCGTACGCTGCCCGGCTGGACCCATAGCCGACCTCGTAGAGGGCATCGGTCACCTTTCCGCCGTCCTTCAATCGGTCCTTGAACCGCTCGGTGCGCCGGGCCTGAGCGTACTGCCGAGGGGTCACCCCCACGATCCGCCTGAAGGTTCGCTGGAGGTGGCAGGCGCTCATCCCGAACCTGACGGCCAGATCGCCCAAGGTGGGATTCTCCTCGAGCTCATCCTCCAGGTGTCGGCAGATGCGCTGGACGAGTTCGAGATGGCGCTCCTGGCGGGGGATCCCGTTGGGCCGGCATCGCAGGCAGGGGCGAAACCCGGCCTGTTCGGCCTGCGCCGCATCCGGAAAGAACACGACATTTTCAGGCGACGGCCGTCTGGCGGCGCACACGGGCCTGCAATACACACCCGTGGATCGAACCCCGTACACGAATCGTCCATCGTAACGGGAGTCCCGCCGAATAACGGCCTGCCAGCGTTCATCCAAGCTCTCCATGATTCCCAGCTCCTGCATCGTGGAGCCGCCGGGGCCCCTGTGCGTTGCGGTATCGACCATGCCTCCACAGGGTATCTGCGTCGTGCCCCCTTGGCTATCCGTTTCTTGCGCCGCCAATTCCGGGGCGAAGAAAGGTTCAGGTCTTCTTGGACCGGAGGAGTTCCGCCACCCCCCCGACGGACGCCTCGTCGGGATATGGCTCCCGCGGCGTTGACAGAGTCGTGTCGCATGACTGAAGATGACCCAAGGCCTCGATCAGCCGAACGCAGCAGGAGAACAGCCAAGGAGGAGGAGGAGATGAAAAGGATACTCATCGCGTACGACAGCCGCACGGGGAACACGCAGAAGATGGCGGAGTACATCGCGGAGGGGATTCGTTTCGTGGGACATCACCCGGAGATCAAGAGGATCACCGCCATCAAGAACGAAGGGGAGATGGCCGGCTACGACGGGTACATCTTCGGTTCTCCCACATATCACCGCGACATGATCGGCACCATGAAGAGCTTCTTGTTTCTGGCCCACAAGGCAGGCCTGGGGCAGAAGGTGGGCGGCGCCTTCGGGTCGTACACGCACAGCGGTGATGCCCCCGCCATCATCTACAACACCATGGAACATGTCTTCAAGATGGATATGGTGGACCTGGGCTCCTTCAACCTGCTGGAGCACCTCATCGGAACCCCGGACGGCATGCGGGCGTGCCAGGACTACGGGCGGGCCGTGGCCCAGAAGGTCGGTGCCTGACCCGGGGAAGGTCGGCAGAGCCGTTAACGAGACGGATGGGTGCGGCCCCCCACCGCCCGGCTCCTGAGCCGGCCGCGCGCCATCGAGGACCGGGATTGCCCTCGCCCCTCGATGGCGCGCCAGTGACTACGCGGCGGGCTTGGGGGCGCCGCTGTGGCCTCTCTTTCCCAGATAGGCCTCCTCCAGCAGCTGGCTCACGTGGAGGACCCGCACGGGCAGGTTGTTCATCCGGACACCGTAGCCCAGTTGGATGCAGCAGCCCGGGCACTCGGTGGTGAGAATCTCGGCGTCCGTCTTCCGGAGGTTCTCCATCTTGCGATTGAGCACCGCCATGGACTGCTCGTAATGCATGATGTTGTAGCTCCCGGCGGCCCCACAGCAGCGGTCTGCCTCCGGCATCTCCACGTAGGTGACCCCGGGGACGCCCTGGAGCATGATACGCGGCTCCTTGACGACCTTCTGATACCGGCTCATGTGGCACGGGTCGTGATACGTGACCTTGGCCTGGAAAGCCCCTGCCGGCTGGAGCTCGCCGAGGCGGTTGTGCATGAACTCGCTGAACCCCTTGACGCGTTTGGCCAGCGCCTCGGCCCGCCCCCTCATCCCCGCATCGTCCTCGAAGAGCTCCGGGTAGTCCTTGAGGAAGGCCGAGCAGCTCCCGCACTCGGTCACGATGACGTCCGCCTCCATGCGCTCCAGGATGTCCAGGTTCTTGCGGGCGATGGTGCGGGCCGCATCCAGGTCCCCGTACCCGTACGTGGGAAGCCCGCAGCAGCAGTTCTCCGCGATCTTCACCCGGGCCCCCTGGTGGACCAGCATGGCCACGGTGGACTCGCCCACGTGGGGGAGCACGAAATTGAATCCGCACCCCACGAAGTAGCTGATGGTGGTGGAGGCCTTGGCCGGCCCCAGGTACAGGTCCTGGACCCGGTCCCGGAAGAACTTGGTGGGGAGCGTCTCGATGATCCCCTCGACCTTGTCCAGATCCTTGCCGAACCACTTGAGGATCCCCAGCGCCCTGACGAGCCTGCTCATGCCGGAGTTCTTCCCCATGGCCCCCAGCCGCACGTACCTCGCCATCTTCCTCTGGTCCGGCAGCAGATTGTGGAAGAGGAACCTCATGATCTTGGGCTGGCCCACCTTCTTCATGTACTGGGCGCGGCCGGCGACCACGTTTCTGTCCGTCCGCACGGCCGGGAAACAGTTGGCCACGCAGGTCCGACACAGGAGACACTCGAACAGCGGGTCCTTGAGCTCCTTGTTCACCTCCAACTGGCCCTCGATGAGCTTGCGGATGTGGGCGTTATGCCCCCGGGCCACGTTTCTCTCGTCCTTGGTGATGTCGAAGATGGGACAGTGGGCCTGGCAGAAACCGCACTTGTTGCACTTGGAGACCTCGTCGTAGACCGCTGTCAGTTCGTCGCTCATTGGGAGCCTCCGTCGCTCAGCTCAGGGGAAGAAGCGTCCCCTGGGGATCCAGCTTCTCCTTGATGGGCCTCAGGACCTGCCGTTCGACCGTGGGGTCCAGGCGGGGGCCCCAGGCAGCCAGGACCGCCCGGGGACCTCGCACGGGCGAGGCATGGCCGCCGCGACGCAGGGCGATCTCTTTCACCCCCTTGGTGAACTGGATCAGGACCTCGTCATCGGCCTGCCAGGCGTACACGTAAAGGACTCCGTTTCCCGCCAGCAGGGCCATGTGGACGCGAAGACCGCCCCGGTCCGAAGCATCCCGGATCTCGGTGAAGGCGGCGGGGCCCAGTATGGGGGGCACCGCCACCTTGACGGCCACGCCGCCGAGGGCCTCCGACTCCGGATCCACAGCCGCGCGAAGCCCCGCCGTCATCTCCCTGCGGCCCACGGTGGCGCCGACCCTGCCGCCCCACTCCTGGGCCATCTTCGACAGGTCCCGGCTCTGGCGCTCCACGGCCTGGGGGTGCCCCTCGAAGGCCACGAGCACGCGGCGGGCCCCGCCCCCATTGTCCCCCGACGCCATGACCACGGCGGAGGGAATGAGGACCGAGGCCCGCACGGCGGCCAGGAAGCCCTCCACCGCCTGCGGCTCATCGAAAACGGCCTCACACAGGGACGACGCAGCCGGCAGGGGCAGGATCCGCAGGGCCACAGCCGTCACCACGCACAGGCTTCCCCATGAGCCGATGAGGAACTTGGTGAGATCGTAGCCCGAGACGTTCTTGACGGTGATCCCCCCGAAGGAAACCTCCTGCCCCTGGGCGTTGACGCCCTTGACCCCCAGGGCCTGATCCCGCAGGGTCCCGTACAGGAGGCGCAATGGACCGCTGGTGTTGGCGGCATACGCCCCTCCGATGGTGGCCCGATGGGCCAGTGGAGGATCCAGGGGAAGGAAGAACCCATTCTCCACGGCCGCGAGCTCCCCGTTGATGGCCTCCAGGGTCTTCCCCGCCTGCACGGTGATGTTGAGGTTCCGGTGGTCCAGGACCGAGATGGAGTCGAGGCCCGTCATGTCCAGGACCACGTCCACGCTTTCGGGGAGCGGGGCCTGCCCCAAAGAGGTCCCGCCGCCCAGGGGGAGCACCTTGAGTCCCTCCCTGGAGGCCGCAAAGAGGAGTTTTCGCACGTCCTCCACGGCCGCCGGGCGCTCCACCCTCTTGGCCCGCACGCCCAGGGCCTCCAGCTCTCGCACCGGATCCACGCCCGCACCCGCACCGGCTTTCTCAGACTGGCTCTTCTGCTTGGCCACGGCAGCATCTCCCTTTCAGGTTCAAGTGGTCCGACCGGCTCCCTGCCGTGGCCCGGACAGATCCCCGGCACGAGGCGGGAGGTTTCCCAACGCGCCAATCCATGCGCGGCCCGCTGGCCGCGCCCGTCTCCGGGTCCGTCAGTGCACGGAGGCCGGTGCCTGTGCCCCCCGGGGCGGGAGCATCTTTCCGGGGTTGCACAGATCCCTGGGATCCATGGCCGCCTTGATGGCGCGCATGGCATCCATATCGTCTTCACTGAAGATCAGGCGCATCTCCGCCATCTTCTCCGTGCCGATGCCGTGCTCCCCGCTGATGGTCCCTCCCAGGGCTGCCACGGCCTCCAGGATCTCGGCCCCTGCCCTGTGCACCCGGGCGACATCGTCCGGGTCGCGACCGTCGAAGAGGATGAGGGGATGCAGGTTGCCGTCCCCCGCGTGAAACACGTTCCCGATGGGGAGGTTGTATTTCTGGGATACGGCCTTGACCGCCTTGAGGGCTTCGGGGAGATTGGTGCGGGGCACGGTGCCGTCGCACACGAGATACGACGGCTTGAGGCGGGCCACGGCCCCGAAGGCCCCGCGGCGGCCGGCCCACAACTCGGCCCGCTCGGCGTTGTCCTTGGCCCTCCGGGCGCTGACCACGTTGTTCTTCCTGCAGATCTCCAGGATCTTCTCCGCTTGCTCGTCCATGCCGTCGGAGAGGCCGTCCAGCTCGATGATGAGAACGGCCTCGGCGTCCAGTGGATAGCCCGCCTTGACCGAGGCCTCCACCGCCCGGATCACCAGGTTGTCCATGATCTCCAGGGTGGCGGGAATGATCCCGGCGCCGATGATGTCCGATACGGTCTGACCGGCCTCCTCCAGGGAGTTGTAAATGGCGAGCATGGTCACCACCCGCTCGGGGGATCGCATGATGCGCACCAGGATCTGGGTGGCGATCCCCAAAGTCCCCTCGGACCCCACGAACAGCCCCATCAGGTCCGGCCCCGGGCTGTCGGCGGCCGGCCCGCCGAACCAGACCACTTCGCCGTTGGGCAGGACCACCTCGGCCCCCAGCACGTGGTTGCTGGTCACGCCGTACTTGAGACAGTGGGGCCCCCCCGAGTTCTCCCCCACGTTGCCGCCCAGGGTGGAGACCTTCTGGCTGGCGGGGTCCGGCGCGTAGTAATAACCCTGTGGGGCCAGGGCGTTCTGGAGGGTCAGATTGAAGACCCCCGGCTCCAGGAGGGCCGTTTGGTTCTTGTAGTCGATCTCCAGGATGCGGGTCATGCGGCAGATATCGATGATGATGCCCCCGCGGGTGGGCGCGGTTCCCCCGCTCAGGTTGGTCCCGGCCCCCCGGGCCAGGAAGGCGACATTGTGCCGATTGGCCAGCTTGACCAATCGGGCCACATGATCCGTGGTCGTGGCAAAGGCCACCACGTCGGGACGCCCCTGAAACAGGGATGCGTCGTACTCGTACACGGCAAGGGCCGCGTTGTCGTGCAGGGCGTTTCCCTTGCCCACGATGTTCTCCACCTCGCGGATCAACGTCGCCTTGTCCATCGGGAGGACCTCCTCTTGGATTCCCCTCGGTTCTCGTGGACGAGGACCACGGGGGGTGCCAAACGATCGGGGCCTCGCCCCGCTGACTTCAGTGACGCAGAGGGGCGCACGACATCGGCCGAGTCTCCCCATACCGTGCCCATGCGCCCCTCTTCAATGTACACCTTCTCGACGGCTCCGGCAATGAACCGAGCGCTATCTCTAGCCCTTGCGGGCCGCGTCCTTGGCCTGGATCTCCGCCATCACGGCCAGGATGGTCCTGGCGTTGTCGTACACCGGCGTGTCCACCATCTTCCCCTTGTACGTCACGGCTGCCAGCCCCTTGGCCAAGCCGTCCCGCTCGAAGGTCTCCACCACGCCCTTGGCCCACTCGATGTCCTCGGCCTGGGGGGTGTATATCCGGTGGGAGGGTTCGATCTGGGTGGGATGGATGAGCATGCGCCCCTCATACCCCAGGGTCCTCCCATAGGCCGTATCCTTCTCGAAGGCCGGCATGTCCTGGAAGGCCACGAAGGGACAGTCGATGGCCACGCAGCCGGCCGCCCTGGCGGCAACGGCCGTGTGGGCCCTGGCGTACTTGAGCTCCTCGCCCTCGGTGGTCAGCTTCACCCGCATGTCCTTGGTGTAGTCCACGGCACCGAAGATGAGCGAGTTGACCCGGGGGCTGGCGATGGCCGATGGATAGGCGTTGATCACCCCCTTGGCCGTCTCGATGAGCAGTTGGATCTTGACCGTGCCCACGGGCACGCCCCGGCGCTGCTCCAATTCCTCCAGCTTCCAGTCAAGCCGCTTGACATGGTCGGGCCCGCCGCACTTGGCCAGGCACACCCCGTGGAGCCCTTCATGGACCACGGCCTCCAGGTCCTCGTTGGTCAGCAGGGTCTCCCAGTTGTTGATCCGGACGTAGACCTCGGCGCCGCCGGTGGCGGCGTACTTGAGGTTCTCCCGCACCACCTCCCGGGCCTTGGGCTTCTCCGCGGGGGGCACCGAGTCCTCGAGGTCCAGCGTCACGATGTCCGCCGGAAAGGTAGGGGCCTTGGGGACCATCTTCTCGCTGTTGCCGGGGATGTACAAGATCGATCGCATTACCGCCATGGTTCACCTCCTGAGTTTTCTGGGTTCTGGTTGGGAATCAGGGACCGGAATCCGGAGCTCACCCGCCTGCTGTCCGCCGCACAGGCCGCCGTCCGCCGCCGCTTGCGCCTCATGACGATCCGCGCATCCACCGTAACGCCCGCCACCGCTGTCGCTGAGCACGTTCCGCCGTCCGGATCCCGGCCCCCGAAGGCCGCCGGGCCTGCGAAGGCCCGGTCGCTAACGCTTGAGGAGTTTCTTGAGCGTCGGGGCAATCTCCTCGGGCCGCTCCACCACGTGGGCCCCCGAGTCCTTCAGGGTCTGGATCTTGTCCCTGGCCGATCCCTTGCCCCGTTCGATGATGCTGCTGGCGTGGGAGAAGCGCATGCCAGGCGGGGCCCAGGCCCCGGCCACGAAGATCACGAACGGCTTGGTGAACTTCTTCTCCCGGATGCACTGGGCCGCCTCCTCCTCGTGAAAACCCCCGATCTCGCCGAAGACGGCCACGCCCTCCGTGGCGGGGTCGGCCTCGAACATGAGGAGCAGATCGCCCATGGAGATGCCGGTGACGGGCTCGGTCCCCACGTGGACGACGGTGCTCATCCCCAGTCCGGCCTCCTTGAGGGCCCAGGGCACCGTGCCCGACTGGCCGCCGCTTCGGGAGATGACCCCCACGGGCCCCGGCACGAAGACCGTGTTGGCCCATCTGGGGGTTGCCCCCAGCCAGCCCAAGACCGCCTTGCCGGGGTTGATGACCCCGATGGTGCCCGGCCCCAGGATCTTGGCCCCGGCGTTCTTGGCCACATACATCATCTCCATGATGTCGTGGAGGGGCACGCGCTCCACCGGGGATACGATGAACCGGATACCCGCTTCGATGCACCCGATGACCGCATCCCGAAGGGCCGGGCCGGGAACGAAGGTGACCGCGGCGTCGATGGGGCCGTGCCTCTCCACGGCCTCCTCCACCGAATCGTATACCGGGATCCCGTCGACTTCCGTGCCCCCCCGGCCCGGGGTGGATCCCGCCACCACCCGGGTCCCGTACGCCTTCATGTATCCCGCACGGGCCGACCCCTCCCGTCCGGTAATGCCCAAAACGATGACGCTGGTCTTGTCGTCCACTAGGATTCCCATGTCCCCACCTTCTTTCAGTAAGCTGTGCCGTGCTTCTTGCGGTAGTCATCCAGCCCGGGGATGGGCGCCTCGATCCGGATGGCCTTGTTCCCCCGGAAGTGGCACGCGAACTCGCAGGCCAGACATTCGGTTCCCCGCCGCTTCAACTCCTCGGCGTCCAGGGAGACACCGGGCTTGCCGTCGATGAGCTCCAAGATCCCCCGGGAGAACTTCTTGCAGGCGTCCACGCACACGTGGGCCCTGCATTCCTTGCACTTCTCTTCGTCGATGATGACCTTGATGGTCCGCTCTTCGAATTCCATGGGAAGCGACCTCCTCACGCGCCGCGGGATTTCCGATACTCTTCCACCAGGGCGCGCATCCGCTGGGCGAAGAAACCGGTGTTGTACACGTGCTCCCGTCCATAGATCTCGATGGGATTGGGCAGGTCCTTGAGCCCCTCGCGGAGGATCTCCAGGGCCTCGGGCTCCCGGTTGCCGCACAGAAGGAGGACCGCCGGGAAACCCGGCCGTTTGGGGAGTTCCTCCCGCAGGGCCTTGACCAGCCCGTGGGCGTGATGCCACTGCTCCTGATTGGCCATGATGAAGCCGCCCAGGCAGTACCCCTCGATGCCCGGCTGGGAGAGGATGAGCTTGGCCACCCGATAGACCTTGGAGGCCGGGGGATTGCCGCTGGTGTCGGCATAGTTCGCCACCTTGAGCCCGGCCGTGTTCAGGGCATCCACCCCGAGGATGGCCCCTCCGCCTCCGATGCCGTGGTACCCGACGGTGGCCACAGCCTCCACGTCCTGGAACATCTCGGCCACGTACGCGGTGCCTCGCAGATCCCCTTCCTCGATGGACCAGGCGATCTCATCGAAGTCCGTGGGTTCGGAGTTGGACTCCCGGGCCACGCTGATCTCCAGCTCGGGATGGCGGTACGCGGAAGAGTCGTCGATGGCCGCCCGGCAGTCCGCAGCCATGACCTTGCCGTCCCGGGTGACCACCATGGGGTTGATCTCCAGGGTCCGGCAATCGTACTTCCGGAAGACCCCGTACAGCTTGGTATTGATGTCTGCCACCTTCTCCAGGAGGTTTCGGGGCACGCCCGCACGCCGGGCCAGATCCAGGGCGTGAAACGGCCGGAGCCCCAGGAAGATGTCCACGTTCACCTTGGAGAGTTTGCCCTCCGGGACCTCCTCGATCTCCACGCCGCCCTCGCTGCTGAAGATCATCACCGGGGAACGCACCTCCTTGGAGGTGTCCACGATGACGCCCACGTAGAATTCTTGGACGATGTCCAGCTTTTCCTCCACCAGGAGCCTCTTGACCACGAATCCCTTGACCTTGGAGCCCAACAGCTCGCCGGCGACCCTCTCGGCCTCGGCCGGGGTGTCGGCGAAGCGGATGGCCCCGGCCTTGCCCCTCCCCCCGGCCCAGATCTGGACCTTCACGGCCACGGGTTTGCCGATCTTCTCCGCCAACGCGCGGACCTCTGCCTTGGTGGTGGCCACCCCGCCGGCAGGGATCGGGATTCCCGCCGCCTTGAGGAGGTCCTTGCCCTGATACTCATACAAACGGGCCATGTTCCACTCCTTTATCCGAATCTGACAAGATGCTGTCCCATCCCTGTGGCCAACGGGATCGATCCATCCCCGGGCAACGGTTCACGGGGCCCTCCACTGCGCCACCACGCTCGACCCCTTGCCGGGAGAGCGGACCGAGGGCGCTCGCCACCGGACTTGCGCGGACGCCGCCACTGTTCAATATATGTGACGCCGTCATATATAGTAAATGGAAGCGTATGAAAAACACCCGCCCTTGTCAAGCGTTTTTTGGGGTGTGGAGAAAGCCCTTGACAAGCCGGGCGGATGGGCATAAGGTGCTGTTACTATATATGACATCGTCATAAATAATGAACAAACAGGCCCCCTCCCCTTCATGAGGCGGCGATGGTCTTGGAGCAGAGCGATCGGGTTCAAGCCGTGGTCAACGAGGCCACATCGGCCCTCCTGGACTGGCTTGCCCAGGGATGGATCCTCTCGGATATGCCGTGGAACGTGGACAGGGCCCGCGTCCAGGTGCATCGGGATTGGTACGGCCCATACTGGCTGGTGACATTCGCGGTGGACGACGCCCCGTGGTTCGGCGACGTCATCACCGTGGAGGTGGAGGACCAGGGCCGGGGGGATTTTCGAGCCGACGTGGACGGCTTGGCATTCGTTCGGGAGCACATCGAGTGCCTTCACGCAACCGGCCATGTCCCCAAGGGTCACTGGCGGTTGCGCCGCCAGATCGCGGGAAATGCGGACGGTCAGGCGCATCACGGGGACGTGGCTGCCGCCTCGAGGCTGTAGACAGGGCGGATTCTCCGCGGTCTCCCATCTCCATGCGCCGCCCCATGCTCTCACTTACCTGCCATGGGCGAAGGGCCATGGCATTGCTTCCGGCGCCCGGGGGCGACCCGCCGTGAAGAAACCATACCACAGTGACCTGGTCCTTGGCGCGGCGGGGGGGTGGCGCCTCCCGTGGCCCTCCCTGCCTCCGGGACGGTTCCTCATGATCTTCGAGGCCTTTGGCCACAGGCCACACGCAGGAAGTGCCCTTTTTGAGATGCGGTTCCAGTCGGGTGCGAGGAGGATTGGAGATGCAGGAGATACGGGTGCATGGACGGGGTGGGCAGG
>CAZEPJ010000098.1:0-11085 GCA_964514105.1 uncultured Desulfarculaceae bacterium
CCTGCCCACCCCGTCCATGCACCCGTATCTCCTGCATCTCCAATCCTCCTCGCACGCTGACCGTGGCGACACGCGGCCCGCCACAGGAGAAATCACCTCACCCGCTCGCTCCCGGATCTCATCGCTTCAGACCATAGGCCTCCCCCGGCCCCGGTGTCAATGCCTGCTGCTCGGAGCCGTCCCCCCCCCCAATCCCGGTTCGTCCGCACAGGGCCGCGGCCGCCTTCAGACCTCGCGCCTGTTCTCCAGGGCCTTGCCCAGGGTCAACCGGTCGGCGTATTGAACATCGCCCCCCGCAGGTAGACCGTATCCGATGCGGGTCACGCGCACCCCCGCGGGTTTGAGAACCTGCGCCACGTACAACGAGGTCGCCTCGCCCTCCACCGAGGGATTGGTGGCGATGATCACCTCCCGGAAGCCCCCCGCCCGGACACGGGACACCAGCGGGGCGATCTTCAAGTCCTCGGGACCCACCCCATCGAGCGGCGCCAGGACCCCGTGCAGCACGTGGTATACCCCCCGGAACCCCTGGCTGGCCTCGATGGCCATGAGGTCCCCCGGGTCCTCCACGACGCACAGGAGGTCCGTCTGCCGGGACGGATCCCGGCAGATGGGGCACTGTTGCTCCTCGGCGAAGTTGAAGCACGTGTCACAGGTTCGAACCCTGCGCTTCACCTCCAGGATGGACTCCGCCAGCGCATCCATCTCCTCCCGCGGCCTGCGCAGGATGTGAAGCGCCAGCCGGGTCGCCGTCTTCTCGCCAATCCCGGGAAGTCCCGTGAGCCTGCGGATCAACCGCTCCACCGGCGGCGCGTAGGCCTTCATGTCCGATCCGTCCTCCTCGTTGCCCCCCCCGGCTCCCTGCCCATATCCCCCGGGGGGTCCGGAGTGCCGCATGCGCCGGGCCCCGGCGTCAGCCCAGGAGTCCCGGGATCTTGGACGCCAGCCCCGCCGGGATCAGGCGGCCCATCTCCTGCTGCACCAGCTCCTGGGCCTTGCGCTTGGCCTCCCCCACCGCTGCGAGAATGAGGTCTTGGAGCATCTCAACCTCCGAGGGGTTCACCACCTGGGGGTCGATTCGAATGCCCACCAGCTCCGCATGCCCGTTCATGACCGCGGTGACCATCCCGCCGCCGGCGGCCGCCTCGATTCGCCGGTTCCCGAGTTCCTCCTGAATCCTTGCGATCTCGGACTGAATCCTTCCCAGCTGCTTCAGATCGCCGAATCCCTTCACGTTTCTTCCTCCTCGTCCTCTCCTGGGGCGCCGTCCGCTCCGGGGGCGCCCGGCAGGCGGATCTCGACCACCTGCCCGCCGAAGACCTCGAGCGCCTCCTGCACCAACGGGTGGGCCTTGACATCCACCTGCAACTGATGCCGCGCGTTGTTCTCCCTGCACGCGCCGGTCTGGGCGTCCAGGACGGGCGCAATCCTCACGGCCCGCCCGAAGAAACCAGCGCCAAGCCGTTCCAGGGTTCGGGCCTGCTCTTTCTCGCCCACCTTCTCCACGTGAAACGCAGCGGGAAAGGCAACGCGCAGCACGCCGTCCTGGGAGCAGGCCATGAACCGTCCCTGCTCGAGGATGGACGCCAGGGCGGGACGGTGTCGTCTCACGTGCTCCAGGAATCCCGACCACCCTTTCTCCGAAAGGGGCGGGGCCTCGGGGACCGGCCCGGAAGACTCCCCCTGCCCCTGCGGCCCCGCTGCCCCCGGCAGCCCTGTCCCGGTGGCCCCGGCCAGGGCCTCTCGAGCCGATTGGACGCGGTCGAGCATCCCCTCGATGTCCTGGGTTCGATCCAGCGTCGCCATCTTCACCAGGAGCATCTCCAGGAGATAGCGAGGGTATGCGGAGCGGCGCACATCCTCCTCGGCCGCCGCGAGGATGTCGAACCACAGGTGCAGGTCCTCCACCCGGACCTCGCTCACTTGGTCGCGCAACGAGGCGACCTCGTGATCCGGCAGATGGAGAAACGCTTCGGGCTCTTCCGGATTCAGGCGTATGACCATTAGGTTGCGCACATGCTCCACCAATTGATGATAGAAATAGGTCAGCGAGTAGCCGTGCTCGAACAATCCCTCCACGATGGCGAGGCAGCCCCCGGGGTCCCGGCGGATGAGGGAGTCCGAGGTGCTGTACAGCCAATGGCGGTCCAGGATGCCCAGGACGTCCTGCACGGCTTGCGCCGAGATCCGGTTCCCTCCGTAAGAGATGACCTGGTCCAGGAGGCTCTGCGAATCCCTGAGGCTCCCCTGGGCCTCCTTGGCGATGAGCACCAGGGTGTCCCGATCCACCTCGATCCCCTCGGCCTGGGAGATCTTCTCCAGATGGGCGACGATCTCCGCCAGGGGGATGCGCCTGAAGTCGAACCGCTGACACCTGGAGAGAATGGTCACGGGGATTTTGTGGGCCTCGGTGGTGGCGAAAATGAACACCACGTGGGGTGGGGGTTCCTCCAACGTCTTCAACAAGGCGTTGAAGGCATTGGGCGACAGCATGTGGACCTCGTCGATGATGTAGATGCGGGAGCGCCCCCGCGCGGGCAGGTAGCGCAGCGCGTCCCTCAGGTCCCGGACGTTGTCCACCCCGGTGTTGGATGCCCCGTCGATCTCCTGGACGTCCATGGCGACACCATCGGAGATCTCCCGGCACGAGTCGCACTGGCCGCAGGGTTCGGGCGTCGGCCCTGCCTCGCAGTTGAGGGCCTTGGCCAGGATCCGGGCCACGGTGGTCTTCCCCACGCCGCGAGCGCCGGCGAAAAGATAGGCATGGGCCACCCGCCCCGTGCGGATGGCGTTCTCCAACGTCCGGGTGACGTGACGCTGCCCGATCACCTCCTCGAAGCGCTTCGGACGCCATCGACGGGCCAGCACCAAGTAGGACATGGGGAACGGCACCTTACGGGGCGAAAGACATCATGCGGAAACGCGCTTCAGGGCGTGACGGATGGGCAAAGGTGATAGCTAGGCACCCCTGCAGCACACGAAGGTTCTACGGCCGCTGCTTCCTTCCGGACCTGACGGGGTTGGTAGTCCTTCGTCGCACAGGACCCAGCTATCACCTCTGCCCATCCTCCATCCGCTTCCTCGCGACCCTGGCCTCCGCAGGGGTTCATTGGCGGAGAGAGAGGGATTCGAACCCTCGGTACACCTTTTGGATGTACACACGATTTCCAATCGTGCCCCTTCAGCCTGGCTCGGGCATCTCTCCGCGGGCGGCACCCTGCGACGTCGGTCATGTTGGCGGAGAGAGAGGGATTTGAACCCCCGGTCCGCCTCGCGGCGGACAACTGATTTCGAATCAGCCGCCTTCAGCCGAACTCGGCCATCTCTCCGCGTCCGCATCCGGGTCCGGGATCGACTCAGGCCCGCAGACGCCGGAAAAAAGACTGCATGAGATCCCGGCAGGAATCCTCCAGGACCCCTGGGATCACGTCCAGCCGGTGGTTGAGGCGCCCATCCGCGTGAATCTGGTAGCGGGAGCCCAGGGCCCCCCCTTTGGGATCCTCACAGCCATATACCACCCTGGCCACACGGGCCAGGTGAAGGGCCCCGGCGCACATGACGCACGGCTCGACGGTCACGAACAATGCCGCACCCACGAGGCGGTAGGATCCGATGGCCCGCGCCGCCCACCGAAGGGCAAGCATCTCGGCATGGGCCGTAGGGTCCTGCCACGCCTCGCAACGGTTGTGGGCCCGGGCGACGACCACGCCTCCCAACGCCACCACGGCCCCCACCGGCACCTCGCCTTCGCCGAAGGCCTCCCGCGCCTGCTCCAGGGCCTCCCGCATCAAGATCTCGTCCGGATTGCCCATCCACTGCCCTGCCCATCGGCACGGGTAGGATAAGTCAGCCACGGTCAAAAATCAACCCGGCGGCCATCCATCGCCCCCAGCACCACGATGGCCAATCCTGTCACCACCAGGGTCAGGGCCGCCAGCTCCCGCAGGGTCACGGGCTCTCCCAGGAGCCATGCGCTGCTGAACACGCCGATGACTGGCGTGGTGAGGGTACCGATGGAGGCCACGCTCGCCGGGAAGATCTGGACCACCCGCATCCAGCCATAGTACCCGAACAGGACGCCCAGGAATACCACGTAACCCGTGGCCAGCCAGGCCTTCCAGGACAGCTGGGACGGAACCGGGACCGGATCCCACAGGGCGGCCCCGATGACGAACGGCACTCCCCCCAGCACCAGTTGCCAGCCCGTGAACGACAGGGTGGACATGCCCCAGGAGTAGTACTTGATCAGGACGGTACCTCCGGCCCAGGACACGGCGGCCAGGAGCATGAACACCACGCCCCAGGGGGACTTGCCCACGTCCCGCAGATCCGGACCGATGAGGACGAACAGACCGGCGATGCCCAGGAGGAGCCCCACCACACGCACGGGGACGATCCTCTCCCCCAGAAAGCATCGGGCCAGGATGGTCGCCCAGACCGGCATGGTATACGCGATGATGGCGGCCCGGCCGGCCTCCATCAACAGGATGCCATACCCCGAAAGCACGTTCCAGGCCACCACGTTCACGCCGGTGACCACAAGCAGGGCCCGGAGGTCCTGCCGGGGGATGGCCAGGCTCGAGCCCCCGAGCCGCGCCACCAGAAGCACCCAGCCGCCTCCCACCACCAGGCAGAGTGTCCGGAAGGTCCAGACAGGAATCTCCTGCAGGGCGACCTTCATGATGGGAAACCCGATGCCCCACAGCAGGGTCAACCCGCCCAGCCAGAGCCAACCCGAACAGGGGAGTTTGGCTGAAGCCGGGCTCGAGGGGGCAGGAGGGCGCCACTGGCTTCCGCCCCCGCATGGCTCTCCCGGATGGGGCTTGGATGGAGTGGACAACGACGTTGGGCCTTCCTCAGACGCCTGGCGGCGACAGGGTGAGGGCGTCCGCTGAGAAGCGCCTCACGGGGAGTATAGGGACGGCCCTGCAGCCATGTCAAGGAAGCTCCTTGATGGCCTTGGCCCCGCGCACTACACGGGCGACAAATGGGGTGATATTCTTGAAGAAGACAAGCAAGGCATTTCCATGCGCGGAAGGTGAGGTGCTGCTCAGCGTCCAGTTCCAGGCCGAGGGTCGGTGCGTGGAGGAGTTCTCCTGCGCGCCGGTGGGGCGGGCGCGTTCGGCCCGGGCGCGCTCCTGCGTTCCCAGGGCGCACTCCGAGTACAGCTCCTGCCGGGTCCGCCAGCGCCCCCCCGGGTGCCGGGCCGTGGGAGTCCACGTGGCCTGCGGCGGGAAGGGGCGATCCGGGATGGGGTTTTCGTGTGGGCCGGTGGCCCCGTGTCGGCGGTCGTAGGGTTGCGGGGGATGGGGAGGGAAGGGAGGAAGGGGGACGGGGGCAGATGCGAGCTATGCCCCCGTCGCTGCGGGGCGAGGCGATCGGAGGGGGAGGCGGGTTTCTGCGGCGAGACGGCACAGATGCGGGTGGCGGCCATTGTGTGCCACAGGGGAGAGGAACCGCCCATCAGTGGCCGGAACGGCTCTGGGACCGTCTTCTTCACGGGCTGCTCCCTGCGCTGCGCGTATTGCCAGAACCAACAGATCTCGCACCAGGGGCTGGGCCGCCCGTGGACCCCTGACGCCGTCGCCCGGCGGGTGGCGGAGCTCCATGGGAGCTGCGGGATACACAACGTCAACTTCGTAACCCCGGATCACGTCTTCCCCCAGACCGGCGAGGTGGTCCGCCTCCTGAGGGGGCGGGGCGTCCGCATCCCCGTGGTCTACAACCTCTCCGGGTACCAGCGGACGGCGTCCTTGATGGAGGTGGAGCAGTGGGCGGACATCTACCTGCCGGATTTCAAGTACGCCGACGCCGCCCTGGCTGGCGCCCTTTCCCGCTGTCCGGACTACGCCCCGGTGGCCCTGGATGCCCTGAGCGAGATGGTGCGCCAGAAAGGATTCCTGGATGTGTTCCCGGCCGGGGGCAAGGACCATGAGGGGCCTCAGGTTGCGACACGCGGGGTTCTGGTCAGACACCTCATCCTGCCGGGGGAAACCCGCAACTCTCTGGACGCCTTGACCATGCTCTTTGTGGAGTTCGGCCCCAACCTCCCCCTGAGCCTGATGTCCCAGTACGTGCCTGTGGCAGCCTTCCCGCCGGGGTCGGCGTTGAACCGGACCGTGACGAAGGAGGAGTTCGACACGGTGTTCGAGCACGCCCTGTCCCTGGGGTTTCGCCGTCTCTATTTTCAGCGGCCCGAGGGGAGGGCAACGGGCCTCGGGGAGGGCCGCCCCTTTCTGCCCGATTTCAGCCGATCCGATCCGTTCTCCGGAAACACGCCCGGCCCGGCCGGGCCCGGGAGGTGATGGGCCCGGGGGCCAGAGAGCGGGGTTTGGCCCGAGGCATCTCTGTGGTAGACTTCGCATGGCTTCCCGGGCGCCCATGCTCTTGGGGCCATTTCGACCGCGGGAGAGATCCGACCGTGCACGTGAGAGGCGTTTCCATCCATGGGGACCGTTTCCCGACCCGGGAGCGGTATCCCTTCAACCTACCGATCTTTCACCGAACCGAGCGGGTGGTTTTTGAGTCCCCCGTGACCTTCTTCGCCGGGGAGAATGGGACGGGCAAGTCCACCCTTCTGGAGGCCATCGCCCACCAGTGCGGGATCCATATCTGGAGGGACACCCAGCGATCGCGTTTTGAGCTCAATCCGTACGAGGATTCGCTTCGCGACCATATCTCGGTGCATTGGGTGGACGGGCCGGTCCCGGGCTCCTTCTTCGGGTCCTCCGTCTTCCAGTATTTCACCCAGGTCCTGGACCAATGGGCGGCGGCGGACCCGGGCCAGCTGGACTATTTCGGGGGGAGATCGTTGGTGACCCAGTCCCACGGCCAATCCATGATGTCGTATTTCAGGAACCGATATCGGATCAAGGGGCTGTATCTCATGGACGAGCCTGAGACGGCCCTCTCGCCGCAAACCCAGTTGGCTCTGCTGGAGATCCTCGCGACCATGGGCCACGCAGGGCACGCCCAGTTCATCGTCGCCACCCACTCCCCCATCCTCCTGGCATGCCCGGGTGCCGTCATCCACGCCTTCGATGACCCTCCAATCCGGCCCGTGTCGTACGAGGATACGGCTCACTACAGGATCTACCGGGCATTCATGGCGGACCCATGGGGGTACTTGAGATCGCTTGGGAGCGGCGGGTGAGGGGTGCCGCCCTGTGCCATGAGGAGGCTGTGGGACGACCGGACGGACGCCTGCGCTCGTGCGATCCAACGGATGCGCAACGCCAACCGATGGGAGGTGGAGAATGGACGTGGGGGATGTGAAGAGGCTCGCCGTGGTGGGGGCGGGAAACATGGGACATCAGATCTCGCTCCTGTGCGCGATCCGCGGATATGAGACGAGTTGCACGGATGTGAGCCAGGAGGCGCTACGAAGGGCAGAGGCGTTCGCCGATACGTACCTGCCGGCCCAGGTGGAAAAGGGTAGGCTCTCCGAGCAGGAGGCCGGCCAGGCGCGCCGTCGGCTTCGCTTTGTGCAGGATCTGCAGGCGGCGGTCGGTGAAGCCGACTACGTCATCGAGGCCGTGCTGGAGATCCTCGATGTGAAGCGCCGGCTGTTCGAAGAACTGGACCGCCTGGCGCCCGCCCACGCCATCCTGGCCACCAACAGCTCGTACATCGTCAGCTCGGAGATCGCCCCGGTCACGGGCCGTCCGGACAAGGTCCTGAACCTCCACTTCTTCAACCCTGCCTTGGTGATGAAGCTCGTTGAGGTCGTCCAAGGACCCCACGTCTCGGAGGAGACGGCCCGCATCTCCATGACCTTGTGCGATCGGCTCGAGAAGGTCGGGGTCCTGATACGCAGGGAAGTGGAAGGGTTCCTGCTCAACCGAATCATCCGCGCCATCCGCAGGGAGGCCCTCTGGATGCTAGAGATGGGAGTGGCGTCGTGCGAGGACATCGACAAGGCGTGTGTCCACGGCGCGGGGCACCCCATGGGGCCCTTCCGACTGATGGACCTGACGGGGATCGACCTCCACCACACCATGGCCATGGAGCGATTCAGGAAGACGGGGGACCCTGCGGACCTCCCTTCCCCGTCCGTTGTGGAAAAACACCTGCTGGGTCACTATGGCCAGAAGACCGGGCGCGGCTGGTATGAGTACCGCCGGGAGCCCTGAAGGGACTCGTGCGGAGGGCCGTCGACGGGATGGTCGCGAGCCCCCGGGCCGGCGGGACGGGACCGGGATCTTTCAGGCGAGCCAGATCGTGTCCACGGACACCCCGCCGGGATCCGCAAAGACCCGGGGATAATTCCTGCCCAGATCCCAGGGGACGAAGTAGCTGATCTCCTCTGCGGCCGGTGCAGGGGGCGGCAGGGCCCCGCCCTGGAGCCAGCGCTGGATCGATCCCACGATCCTGAGGAGCGCCCGGTCGATCCCTGCGGCCCGATTGACCTCCCGGAGGTGCGGAGCGCTTCGAAGCTGATCCAGGGCTTCCTCCAGGTGGATCCCCGGGATTCGCCTTCGAAGGACGTAGACATTTCCCAGGTCCCGGATGAGGATCAGGGGAGGGTTCACGCGGAGCTTCGCGCCCGCGAAAGACCTGTCCGAGGCTCCTCCAGCGATGGAGGAAAGGACGCTTCCTTTGCGGAGGGTGGAGGAGAGGAGCCTCGGGGAGAGCCTCTCCCAGATGAAGGTCCCCTGGGACAGCGACATCTCCCTCAGTCGCGTGGGGTCGAAGCCCAGCTCCAGGAGGTCCGAGATCAGGATGGCGTCGTGCGTCCCCGTGTCCCGGCGGTTCCCAGCCCAGGTGGAGAGATAGGGCCTGCGGTAAAACGGCAGGGCCTCGATGAAACGAGTGGGGGCCTGCAGGAGTTCGCCGGGCAGATCGACGGGCTGGTGCGCCTCCCACAGACAGGTCACCTCGGGACTCCCCTCCCCCCACATGGAGAACGGCTGGATGGCCAGGCTCTGCACCGCCTGGGGCAGGGTGATCTGGCCCAGCGACTCGCCGCCGGTGTACCCCAGCAGATCGGAGATGCGACGGCGGAAGCCCAGGAGCTTGGTCACCAGGTTGGTGAACATGTAGCGCATCATGGGCGTGGAGGTCCCCTCGGCCAGCTCCGTTCGGAACATGCGAGAGAGGGTGTCTCGGACCGAGCGAAACCCCTCAATGGTCCTCTTGACCATGGCCTCGTTGTCCTGCATGTCGATGACCGGCCGTTTCTTCTTGACGTTGAACAGGAGCTTGACCAGGCGTTCACCGAGGTTGGGCGCCTTTATCCGCGCCGGGACGTAGACCATGTAGCGGTCGGGCGGCATGCCCCCCTGCCGCCCCAGGAACTCGCTGATGCCCTGCCAGCCCATCTTGGAGTAAATATCGAAGGTGGGGTCGTCCTCGGGGATGATGTTGTCCAGGATGCCGACGGTGCCCCGGGCCTCCACGAACTCCCGGAACGCGCCCAGGATCCTGTTTCCCAGCCCTTGCCCCCGGAAGGGCGGCAGCACCTCCACGTAGACCAGGTAGTGGCAGGGAATGGGCTTCCGCAGATACATCATGTTGAGGTATCCCAAGGTCTCGTCGCCGTCGGTGCGGATCTCGAAGACGTGGAACGGGTGCCCTCCTTCTCCGGGCCGAAACCGGGCGATCTTGCTCCCGCGAACCGCCCTCTCCATGCGGTCCTGGAGTTCTCCGAAGATGACCTCCGTCGAGAAGGCCCCGGGGTGGAGGTCTTCTCCCCCCAAGGCCATATCGATGGCGGAGAAGGCCTCCCGCAGCCCGATCCCTGCCTCCTGAATCCTCTCCTCGATGGAACACATCTCCCCCGTCATCTCCGTCTCCCGAGAAAGAAAAAAGGCCATGGGGTTCGCCCATGGCCTCGCTCCCGCCCGCCATGGGCCGCCCTCCGGGTCTGCCCATGGCCTCGTCTGTTGATCTCAGCGCTTGCCGCGCCCGAGGCGGACAGACCCATGCCCAAGGCAATAGTAAAAGCCCACGGCAAATCCCCGCATTCTCCGGGTCTGTGGTTCCGCCTTCGTACAGCTCACGAAACAATCCTCCATGCAATGCTATTGCTCATACCTCGGGGACACAGGCCCTGTCAAGCCCTTTTGCTGGGGGGGAGGGCCGCACGCGTCCGCAACAGGCTTGGGTCCCAGGCGCGCACAGCGGCTCGCATTGGAAGGATGTCCCCTTGCCGGCCATGCCCCAATGGCCATCCTCTGGGCGCGGTGTCCCGCCGCCTTGCTCTTGCCCGCATGCCCCTGGATTGGCGTCTCGTTATCTCGCAACATTGCGCAATCCACACCGACTGGCATTTATCAGACCACTTAATAAGTTATATCAGATAGTTAAATCCAAACGTCACCACGGATCTCTTTCTCCTCAGGCCCGTGCAGACGGAACATGGTTGCTGCGCGAGGGCCGCAAACAGAACCTGCACAAGCCTCCAATTTCGCAATTCACCCGACAATAGCAAGGGCACACGCCTCAACGCCCCCTTCCCGGCTCGGGATCTCACACCGGCCCGCCGCTTCGCAACTGTTTGACCCATCAATCGTCCCATTCCCAAACATCATCACCTTGCGCGATCCAATCCGGTAAAAGGATTTAATATTATTAGGCTTATCATATCTAGCAAACATGAGTGGGGTTGTATTTCTTCCTGGAAACCTCTCGGTGGGGGCTTCCGCCTCACCCTATGACGCGCGGAGTTCACAACCGGGATGGAATTGCGCGATTCTCCTTCTGGTGCCCGCACGGCCTTTGCGGCCCCATGGCCATGACGCCCCTCCCCGCCTGCGGGCCCTCCAGTTTGCCCTCGGGGCACCTGGGACGCCCCGTCCCGGCATGGGGGCATGGCTGCCCCCATGGCAGTTCCCTTCCCCTGCCCGCGTTCCCCGCACCCGCCCTGCCTGTGGTGCCAGCGACGGAAGTCCTCGCCCAAGCCAAGCCAGGCCGCAACAAGGGGGCAGCGCAGCGCCTCGCTCTTCGTTTTATCCCCGACTTGCGAAGCTCATGCTGAGGCCGGCAATGGAGCTCGGACCCGCTCGGTGCCTTTGGACAGCCCTTGGCTCAAATCGGCCCGGTATCCTCCCGCCTGAAGACCCTCTGGGCTCCCAGACGCATGAC
>CAZEPJ010000099.1:0-10885 GCA_964514105.1 uncultured Desulfarculaceae bacterium
TCCATCCCCACAGGGAAGGGCACTTCCTGGGAAGCGGCCAGGCCCACATGGTCCTAGCCGAGGCCGGGCTGGACGGGGAGAGCCAATTCAAGGCCATCGTCGCGTATCTGGGGCGGGGAGAAGGACGGGAGATGACGCGATGACGGAAAAACGCATATCACTGGCGGGGTGCCATCCTCCCATCGCCACGCCGTTCAACGAAGACGGGAAAGTGGCCCTGGACGAACTGGCGCGGAACCTCGAGGCCTGGCAGGAAACGCCCCTGGCGGGCTTCGCCGTCCTGGGCTCCAACGGGGAGTTCGTGTTCCTGGACGACCAGGAGAAGGCGGCCATCCTCAAGCTGGCTGGGGAGGTCATCCGGCCGCCCCGTTTGTTCATCGCCGGGACGGGGTGCGAGGCCACCCGCGACACGGTGTCCCTCACCGAGGCTGCGGCCAGATGCGGTGCCCATGCCGCCCTGGTGGTCACCCCCCACTACTACAAGGGCCGCATGACCCACGGGGCCCTGGTCGAGTACTTCACCTCGGTGGCCGATCGATCCCCCATCCCCATCATCCTTTACAACGTGCCGGGTTTCACCGGGGTGGACATGGCCGCCGAGACCCTGGGGGAACTGGCCCACCACCCCAACATCGCGGGGCTCAAGGAGAGCTCGGGTAACGTGGTGAAGATGGGGCAGGTGGCCGCCCTGGCGCCCCAGGGCTTTCAGATCCTGGCGGGCTCGGGGAGCTTTCTCCTGCCCGCCCTGGCCATGGGCGCGGTGGGCGGGATCATGGCCCTGGCCTCCGTGGCCGCTTTCCCACTGGAGGAGATCCTGAAAGCGTTTCATGAAGGCGACCTGGGGCGGGCCAGGGCGACCCAGATCCGCCTCATCGAGGCCAACGCCGCCGTCACCACCCGCTTCGGGATACCGGGCCTCAAGGCGGCGATGGACATGGCCGGCCTGTACGGGGGCCCGGTGCGCCCCCCCCTCCTCCCCTTGACCCACAACGAGCGGGAGGCTGTCCGGGCCGTCCTTCGGAAGGCCGCTCTCCTCCCGTAGCCAGGGCGACCTGCTCGCCCCTTCACGCGGGATCAATCGCCACGGAGGAGGCGGTTCAGCGCTGCTTCCTGATCTCCGACACGAGCCCGGGGACCGCGGCGCCGCCCATGCGGGCCAGGGCCTCGGCCGCTGCCCGGGACGCCTCCTCGTTGCCCGCGCGAAGGACCTGGATCAGGGCCGGGACGGCGCGCGCACCCATGGCCGAAAGGGCTCTACCGGCGGCCGCGGCGGTCTCGGGATCCCCGTCCTCGATGAGCTTCACCAGGGCAGGCGCGGCCGGCGCCCCCATGGCCCCCAAGGCCAGAACGGCCGCTGATCGGACGGACTCGTCCCGGTTCCGGATGGCCTGGGAGAGGGCGGGGAGGGCTGGCTCACCCAGCCGGGCCAGGGCCAAAGCGGCCGCCTCACGCGCCCGCCCGCCCGGATCCCCCAGACGGTCCGCCAGGGGGCCTGCGGCGCCGGCGGCGGCGGGCGGGCCCACGGCCCGCAGCGCCTCGGCCGCGGTCTCGCGCACCAGGGGGTCCTTGTCCTGCAGCGCCTCGACCAGGGCCGGCACGGCCGGGGCGGCATCGGGGCCCAACTGGGAGAGGGCCTCGATGAGGGCCACGCGAACCCGCTCGCTGGGGTGTTTGACAGCCTCGGCCAATTGGGGCGCCGCGTCCTTGGCCGAGGCGCCGAGGCGGGCCACGTCCCGGGCGGCCCGGTCCGCGACCAAAGGGTCCGGGCTCCCCAGGGCGGCCAAGACAGCCTTGACGTCCGGGGCTCCCTCCCCCTGGCCCGCCGCGCCCCAGGCCGGGGCCATGAGCAGCGCCCATGTCCAGATCATCAGCCAACTGCCAAAGGATGACCTCATGGCCTCTCTCCTGCGGGCAGGGCCTCCGGGGAGGCCGCCTTGGCTTTGGTGAATTCCCCCAGCTCGATGGGGATGACGATCCTGAGGATCACCGTCAGGATGAGCAGGCCCATGCCCCAGATCCCCACGGCGACCAGGATCTCGATCAAGGTCGGGGCATACTCCCAGACCTCTCCCAGGGGTGCCGGGATGAATCCCGGGACGATGAGGCCGATCCCCTTTTCGATCCAGATGCCCGTGATGATGAGGAGACAGCCCAGGTTCAACGTGGTGAACCTCCGGCGGGTGGCCGGGATGAGGAAGATGACGAACGCGGTGAGGTTGAACAGAAGGGCCGTGCGGATCCACGGGACCAGGGCGCCCTTGCCGTGGAGCCCCGTGTACAGATACTGGAGGGGGGAGAGGTGGTGGGTGTCCGAGTAGATCTCCTTGTAGAACTCGGCCCCCAGGAGGAAGAGGTTGATGCCCATGGCGATGGCGATCATCTCGGCGATCTTGAACAGGGCCTCGTCCCGCACGTGCAGGCGGGTGTACCGGCGAACGATCTGATAGAGGAGGATGATCAGCGCCGGTCCCGAACAGAAGGCCGAGGCCAGGAAGCGCGGCGCCAAGATCGAGGCGTTCCAGAAGGGTCTGGCCGCCAGGCCGTTGTAGATGAACGCCGTTACCGTATGGATGCTCACGGCCCACGGGATGGACAGGAGGATGAACGGGAGGATGAACCGCATGCTCACAGGTCTCCCATGATATGCCTTCCACAGGAGGTAGCCCGGGATGAGGAGGTTGAGAAGGAGGTAGCCGTTCAAGACCACGATGTCCCAGCCCAGGAGCGAACTGGGAAGATTCAGGATCCCCGGGCCCGGGATGAGATGCCAGAGCCGGTCCGGGCGCCCCAGATCCGCTGTGACGAACATCATGCACATGGAGAGGGCGGCCACGGCCAGGGCTTCCCCCACGATGACGATCTCCCTGATGGGCCCGAAATCGTACAAGTACGCCGGGATGATAAGGAGCACGGCCGCTGCGGCCACCCCCACCAGGAAGGTGAAGTTGCCGATGTAAAAACCCCAGGAGACGTAGCTGGTCATCCCCGTTACGATGAGCCCGTCGCGGATCTGCACGCCGTAGGCCGCTATCCCCGCGGCCGCCATGAAGGACAGGAGGGCCATCCAGGCGAAGTACAGCGGCGGGCCGACGAACAGCCGCCGAATCACCCCCCCCACGAATCCGGATCCCCCCATGGCGCCTCTCACCCCTCAGGTGGCGAAGAAATAGTAGAACTTGGGCTGCGTGTTGAGTTCGTCCTTGAGGCGGAAGACCCGCTTGGTCCGAATGATCCTGCTCACCTCGCTGTCCGGGTCCAGGAGGTTCCCGAATTTTCGGGCCCCCACCGGGCAGACCTCCACGCACTGGGGATACTGCCCCGCGCGCACCCGATGGATGCAGAAGGTGCACTTCTCCACCACGTTGCGCATGCGGGGCCGGTTGCCCAGGTAGTGGGTCCGGGGGTTCACCTCTTCCCTGGGGATCACGGGGTCGGCGAAGTTGAACCACCGGCCCATGTACGGACACGCGGCCATGCAGTACCGGCAGCCGATGCACCAGTTGTAGTCCACGACCACGATGCCGTCGGGCTCGGTCCATGTGGCCCTGACGGGGCACACCTTGGTGCACGGGGGGTTGGCGCAGTGCTGGCACTGGACGGGCATGTAGTAATAGCCGGGCTCGGGCACCTGGTCCGGGTCGTAGTAAATGGTGGACTTCTCCAGATCCATGGTCCCATCCTTGAACCGCAGGACCCGGATATAGTGGATCTGGGGATCCCTGGAGAGGTTGTTCTCCTCCGCACACGCGTACACGCATCGCCGGCAGCCGATGCAGCGCTGGATGTCCAGTGCGTATCCGAACAAAGTGCCATCCAGGGGCCCCTCGGCGCCGACGATGAACTCCCTGCCGTACTTCCGCCGGTACCCCTCCCTGAGACGAGCGAGGGTGCTCTCCAACTCCGCCGGGGTCATGCGCTGGAAGTGCTTCTGGGCGAACTCCTCCCAGCTGCAGCCGCTCACGGCGATGAGCCCAAGGGCCCCCGCCGCCGCCTGGAGGAAGCCCCGGCGGTCGGCCAGGGGGCCTGGCCCCTCCACGGATCTGTTTGCCGGCCGCCCGCGTTCGAAGGATCCTGGGTCTCCCATGGGCATCACCGAGTCCCTGTCAAGTCCCCTTCGCCCTGGGGGCCCAGGGCTTTTGGGGAGGGGGCATGGGCCGCAACGGCTTGAAGGCCGGGGTGTGGGGGTTGTGGCAGTGAACGCACAGGAGATAGGTCTTCTCTCCGCTCCAGGAGCCGGTCCGCCGCCCGTGGATGCCCTCCCGCCAGTCCCTGTACTTGGTTCCATGGCACTTGCCGCACAGGAGATACGACTGCTCGAACGGGATGAGCTTCCCGTCGCTCAGGGGCAGGAGGTGGTCCCGCTCCTGGGGGTGGTGGCAGTCCAGGCACCAGACCCGGACTCCCCCGTGGTCGAGCCTGATGTCCGTGTGGACCCGGAGGTCTTCCCGGCGCTTGAGGTTCACCGGGAAATCCTGGTCCTTGCCGTGACAGGCGCTGCACGGCGTGATGGTCTTGGGGAGGGGCCTGGGGGGGACGGGGAACTCCCGGGCCGCTCCCCTGCCCGGGCCCTGCGCCAGTTGCTCTCCGGGCGTGCCGCCCTGTGCGGCCATGTAAGGTGCGGCGAAGAGAAGGAGAAGGACGACGGCGGACCCCGCCGCCCACAGGGCTGCTCCGCCCGGCCATGGACGCATCAAGACCGCCACCCTTCCTCCCCGGAGGCCCCGTCATCAACCCCCGCTCCCCGCCGATACTTTCCGTCCAGAGCGGGGCCGGCACGCCCGCCGCTCATTGGGCCTCCTTGCCGCCGTACCGCTTCTGGTAGAACTCCTCCAGCCTCTGGAGCTCCTCCTTGCTCATCCCCTCTTTGTACCACCGGTGCTGGTCGTCCTTGAAGAGGAGATCGTTGAGGATGGGCGCAGCCGCCTCCTTGCCGCCAGCGACCTTCTCTACCTCGGGCAGGAAGTAGGTGTAAAAGTGCTTGGCCACCTCATACAGGCCGTGCCACCACGTATAGTCCGGCCCCATCATGGAGGCGCCGTGGCGGCCCCGACGGCCCTCGTGGTGCCACAGCTCGTAGTAGATCCAGTCGAGCTTGTCGTCGAAGTCCGCCCTGGTGAGCCTGCCCATGTCCATGAGCCGCTGCCGGATGTTGGTGGCGGGGACGGCGAACTTGTTGTTGTAGAGCTCCACGAAGTCGTCGAACTGGGTGTAGAACCCCTCCACCATGGGGTCGCCGTGGCACTGGCGGCAGACGTCCTTCATCCGATCCCGTCGTTCCTTCCAGTTGACGAGCTTCTTGGAGATGGGGGGCCGCAGGGTCCAGGAGATGCGCCCCCCCACGTCATGGCTGGAACGCTGGTTGGGCGTGGCGCTGATGTGGCAGGTGGCGCAGGTGGCCGTGTCCTGGTAGTCCACGCCCACCACCCACTCCCCCTTGTCCATGTTCAGCTTGTCCCGGAAGGCCTGATACAGGATCCCGTGCTTGGACTCCTGATAGACCTCGATCTGAGGATGGTCGGGACCCAGGTGGCACTTGCCGCAGGCATCGGGCCGCCTCGCCTGTTCCTTGGAGAAGCGGTGGCGGGTGTGGCAGGCCGAGCAGCTTCCCTTGCTCCCGTCGGGATTGATCCGGCCGATGCCCGTGTTGGGCCAGGTGGCGGGGTCCAGCCTCCCGTTTTCCAGGACCTTGATGTTGGAGCCGTGGCACTGCCGGCACCCGGCGGCCACCGCCGCAGGCCCGCCCACCACGTTCCCCAGGTAGTTGTCCAGGGAGTTGAGGATGTCCGCTCCTTTGGCGTGGTGCGATCCCTGCTGCTGGTCGTACTGGTCCTGGTGGCACCGGGAGCAGTCCTTGGGGCTGACGAGGGTGGCGATCCAGAAGCCCCGGTGGTCGAAACCGTCCGGATCCCCGGGCCCCCCCTCGCCCTTCTTCTCCGCCTTGTGGCAGTCGTAGCAGTTGACGCCGGCCTGCCCCATCCTCCCGTCCCGCCACATCCGGGTCAGGCCGGGGGTCTTGATCTCATGGCATCGGACGCAGACCTGCCCCTCGGGCGCCCCGTAAAGCTTGGGGTCCACCTTGACGGCACCTTCGGCAGACCAGGTCACGAGGGCGAGTCCGAGGGCCATCAACGCGAGGATGCTTCTCATGACGTTCCTCCCGGTGTTGGGACTGAAGGAAAGGCGACCCCGTCCAGGTTGCGGTGAAGGCAGTGATCCGTACGGTCACGCCCACCTGCCTCCAGCGCCGCACATAAGTCCTGCTTACAATAGGCCCGGAGACCTGTCAACAGGAAATCAGGTGAAATGCCCGGAACGAAGGTGCCCCACACCGATGGATCCGCAGGACGTCAGGACGTCCCCAGGAGGGAGTGGATCCTGACCGGCTCGTCGATCCCCTTGAGCCGGGCGAGGCCCCGATCGTAGGTGGGCCAGAGCCCCTCGATGAGGGCCCGAGTCGCCTCGCCGATGAGGATGTCCCCGCCCTTGGCGTGTTCGGCGAGGCGGGCGGCCAGGTTCGTGACTGGGCCGCTGGCCGTGTAGGTCATTCGGGTGCTCAGGGACCCCTCGAAGCGGGTCATGCCCACCAAGGCGACGCCCGAATTGATGCCCATGTTGACTTTGATGGGCTCGAAGGAGCCCCCGAGCTTTTCGTTGTGCTCCAGGGTCCGCGCCCGCACGTCGAAGGCGGCCTTGACGGCATTGACGGCATTGGTCCGGGCGTCGTGGTCCTTGAACACGATCATGAGCCCGTCGCCGGCCGTCTCCACGATATCCCCGTGGGATCGCTGGATGGGGTCCACGAAGGTGGAGAAGAGACCTTCCACGATGCGATTCACCTCGATGTCCGGGCGGCTGGCGCTGAGCCGCGTGTAATCCTCCAGGTCGAGGAACAGGACGGTGGCCTCGCGCTTTTCCTTCTCCAGGGTCGCCATCTCGGGGTTCTTCTCCACGATGTTTCGCACGGAAAGCGGCACGAAGGGAGAGAGGTGGCTCAGGACTTGGCTGATGCGGATCTTTTCCTGGGTGACCTCCCAGTGCTTCTTGGCCCGCTGGATGACGTGTGCCACGCTCTCCGAGAGGTCCTTGACCAGGTAGAACTCCCTTCGGGTGAGGTTCGTGCCGGGTTTGAGCACGACGTTGACCACGGCGAGCAGGTCGTCTCCCTGAAAGACCGGGATGGCGATCTCCGGACCTACGGCCACCACCGTGCCGTCGGGGCGCAGGATGGGCTGGCTCCGCGGGATCACCACCGTCTTTTTCTGGCCCACGGCCCTCTGGATGGCGGGACGGTCCCGTTTACATGACTGGCAGTTGATGGGGCGGTCGTACAGGGCGCACTGCAGCGGCCGCGTGTACCGGGGCGCCTCCTCGTCCAGCAGCAGGATGCACGTCTCCATGGAATGGGGGACCAGCGACCTGGCCTCCTCCCGGAGACGCTCCAGGATCTCGTTCACCTCCATGGAGGTGGCCATCTTCTCAGCGAGCCTTCTCTGCGCCTCGAAGCGCTCCTTGTAGAACTTGTCCATCGTGGTGCGCCCTCGCCCCGCCATCTCCGGCTCCCCGCCGCCTCCGGCCTCCAGGAGTCCGGAGTCGATTCCCGGCGTGCTACTGCCCGAGCTGATGCGCCTCTGTGAGCCGCCGGGACAGCTCCCTCAACACGCCGAAGGCCTCCTCCACGGTCCGTTCGCCGTCTGGATTGACCAGGCAGCAAGTGGCCGGGGACAGGAGGCTTCGGGAGAGGAGCCACTCCTTATCCATACCCCTTCTTGCCAGCGCTGTCCATACGTCCGTCAGGCGCCCCTCCAGTGACTCCAGCGTCTCCTGCCGGAAGGGCTCCCAGTTGGTGGGGACGATGCCCCAGGCCAGGACCCCGCCGCGGTCCAGGAACCGGCGGATGGCGGGCGCGTAGGATGCGAAGATTTCCCCGTTCCGGTATACGTCCAGGGAGAGGATGTCCAGGTCCAGCCCCAGCAGGAAGTCCCAGTCGGGGTTTCCGCAGAGGTGCACGCCCCGGGGCCGCCGGATCAGGGAGAAGAACCGCTCCATGTCCCCCCGGGCGGCCATGTCCCCGTAGCCGGCCATGGCGCTGAAGAGGAACTGGAGCCCGGGTTCGTCCACGTACATGAACGCGTTGGGGTTGAGGGCCCGGAGCCTGTCCAACTGGGCGTTGACCCGTCTGGCCATGAAATCGAACATGAACGGACGCACGGTATCGTCGAAGAGGATGGGGCGGCCGTCCTGGTCCAGGACGTTGAAACCGAAGCTGATGGGCCCCTCCATCTGGCCCCGAATGGCGGGGCGGTCCCGTAGCTCCATCGCGAGGAACCTGTGGTACACGACGGAGTAGTCCGGGCTCACGTCGAAGTACGCCGGCTCCTCCATGTGGGCCATGGCCTCGTCCAGCTCGGCGATGAAGCGTTCCATGGAGAAGCCCAGCCTGCGGTGCTCCATGTCCAAGATCATGCCCGGGAAGTGCTCCGAGGCCTGGACGTACATGTCTTCCCGGTAGCTCATGTGGGGGAGCTGGGGCCAGAAGGGGATGTCCAGGGAGAGGGCCATCTCCAGGGCCCGGTCCGGATCCCGGTGGGGCATGACGGCCATGGCGGTGGTGAGGAGGTTGCCTGGGATGGGCATGGGCGGGCCTCGTCGGCGATGCCAGAATCGAGTGCCAGCCAATTATCCCGTCCGGGGCCCACAAGATCAAGTCCGGCCCCAGCACATGGAGTATTGCCAGGTCGTATACAAGGACCCGAGAGGTACGCCCGAGAAGAATAAGTGCGTGGCATTCGCCGACGTCGGGCCGAGGATGCGGCCGCCGGTGCGGGGAGGCCGGTCTCTCCCGAAGGAACTCCTACAACCTCACCTCGTCCTGTCTCCGGAGCCAGACCGCGAGAATGGGATCAACGATTCTCCACATCCCCGTCTTCTCGTCTTTCTCGATCAGGTCCATATCCTTCAGTTTCTGCAAAGAATGATGAACGCCGGCCCCGGACCCGGTCCTGTGCCGGACCATGAAGGCGCTCCCCATGGGGTTCCGGGTCGGCTCCTTGGCCAGGGCCCGCAGAAGCAAACGTTGTCGAGGTGGAAGCCCTTGGAGAACGGCCTCGAAGACGGGTTTCTCGGAGAGCAGCATTCGCTCGAATCCCACGTCGATGGAGTCCTCCTTGACCGCTCCGGGGGTCTCGTACACGAAGAACGCCAGCTTCTGCGCGTAGTAAGGATGCGAATGAACCAACGAGATCAGCTTGCTGGCTGCAACGGCGGTGCATGGCTTCTTGTTCTCCGTGAACTGCCTCCTCAGGAAAGCGATGAGATCCTCCTCCGGGAGCGGGCCGAGCTCGTAGTTGATCGCGCTTTGGAAGAAGGGGCGTTGCCTGTCGCAAAAGATCCTGAGGAGCACGCTTCGACGGCTCCCGATGAAGAAGTACGACGCCTGCTGCTGTTGGACGTGCGTCCTCACGACCGCTTCGATCTGAAGGGCGTCCGTCAGATTGACGATCTCCTGGAACTCATCGAGCGCCACGTGCACGAGCCTGCCGGTGCTGCGGATGAACTCCCCAAGACATTCCATTGTTTCCCTCAAGAGCGGAAGGCCGGTCCTGGCCGTGGAGGCGGGTTCCACACTCAGGGCCATTCCGCTTTCCGGATCGGGCTTGATGACGGGCCTGAAGGACCTGATCGCCTTGAGAGCGGCCTGCCAGAGTGATTCTCTTCTGTACGTCACGAAGTAAGTTGCTTCAGCCAGCCTTGCCGCCACATCCTCCACACCGGCGACGCCGAAGAAGTCCGCGTAGACCGTGACGGCTCCCTGATCGTGGAGGGATTTCTGAACGCGTTTCACCAGGGAGGTTTTCCCATACCGTCTCGGCGAGTAAACAACCACGTTCGCCCGCGCCTCGGCATACGACCGCAGTTCTGTCAATTCAATCTCACGGTCGCAGAAGGGGCCATCCACAGGAATCTCGGCCAGGTGGAAAGGATTCGGCATGCCGTCCAGGTCCCTTCGATAGTAACGATTCGATATTACCAAATCGATATCGCCTAAAGACTATCAACCCGCCGCCCACGTTGTCAAGTCACCCCACAGGTTGCGTTGCGTGGTCTGCAAGGTGCCATCAAGGTCCATTCGGGATGCGGGGGTGTCCTTGCAGTTTAACCCTACAACGTCATCTAGATGAGAATCCGGTTGAACTGCGCCACATAGTCCATTATCGGTGGTGGAGACAGCCGAAGGAGGCGGATTATGTTGCCCAGGTGCCGGACAGAGGAAGACCCGTGTTCGGTTCCAGAGTTCAACCTTTCCAGAAAGGATCTCGGGGATTCTGGTACCGAACTGAGAGGGTTTCACGAGGAGTTCCGAGAGTGCTTTTGGCGCAGTGAGCCCCGGGAGAATCTCTTTCGGTACATGATGGGGCAGTTCAGCGAGTTGGTTAGAAATCGATAGAGCCAATCGCACTGGCCGTACAGGACGGGGATGTGCGCAGTATGCAAAGGTTTGTGAGCGGTGTGGAGTGGGGCGAAGAGGAGATGCCAGAATAGTATCCCAGTATGGTCGAAGAGGACATGGGAGACCCGGAAGGAGTCTTGATCTTTGACGAATCGGGGTTTCCCAAGAAGGGCGAGGAATCGATCGGGGTGGCCAGGCGGTATTGTGGGGCCCTGGGGAAAGTGGAGAACCGCCAGGTTGGGGTGTTCCTGGCATATGCGTCGCCGCCTGACCCTTAATCCCTGTCCAAGATTCCCGGCCCAAGACATCACCTTCGGGCTCACCTGGGCACCTCCTCCTCCGTCGGTGCCCTATTTCTACCCCATCGCCCCCAAAGGGTGACACAATCTCGTTGCGGCCAGGGGGTGACATAATCATATTGCAGCCACAAAGGGAGCG
>CAZEPJ010000100.1:0-10798 GCA_964514105.1 uncultured Desulfarculaceae bacterium
CCCAATCCAACGGCCGGGCACGGCGCCGCCGGCTGCTGGCCGGGCTCCTTCGGCCGCGGGCGCCGGATATCCATGGGACATGGGGATCCGGCGATGGCACTTGGCTGCGTGAGCCGGGCCCTCGTGTGCCTGCAACATCCAAGAGTTTCAATGGGTTCGAGTCGGAACGCGGGAAGGCACTCGTTGACTCGATGCCCGCCGTTTCCTATAATGCGGTAATCACGCCAAGGGGAGCCGGGATGTTTCGGACCGTCTTCGTGTTGCTCAACATCCTGCTCGGCACCTTCGTCCTGGGGTACTTTCGCGTGCTCCTTGCCAAGTTGGATCCGTCGGGGGACCTGCCCCATCTCATGTCCCGGGTGTGGGGTCTGTGGATCCTGGCCAGCAGCGGCGCCCGTGTCAGGGTGGAGGGGCGCGAAAACGTACTCATGGACCGACCCCAGATCTTCTTCTCCAACCATGCGAGTTACTTCGACGTGTTTTGCCTTCTGGCCCACCTCCCGTGCCAGTTCCGCTGGCTGGCCAAAGTGGAGTTGTTCCGCATCCCGTTTTTCGGCAAGGTTCTGGCGTACGGGGGGTATCTCCCCATCGACCGCTCCAACGCCCGAGCCGCCCATCGCAGCATGGTCGAGGCCGCCAAACGCATTGCGGCGGGCAGCTCCATCGTCATCTTCCCGGAGGGCACCCGCAGCCCGGACGGCGTCCTCCAAGAGTTCAAGAGCGGAGGGGCCGTCCTGGCCATCCGGGCCCAGGTCCCGGTGGTGCCCGTGGCCATCGTGGGCACCCACCGGATCATGCCCAAGGGCACCCTGCGCATCCGCCCCGGGCGTGTGGAGGTTCGCATCGGCCAACCCATCCCCACCGAGGGGATGGGCGCGCGGGACCGGGACAGGCTCCTGGCCCGGGCGCGGGATGCCATGTCCAGGCTGCTCCAGGGGCCGCAAGCCGGGGCCTCGGGGGAGGGGCCTGCCTCGAGGCGTTCGGCATGAGCCCCTCCAACCCGTTCTCGACCTGCCCGCCCGCCACGGTGCGCTGGATCCCTCTGGGCGGCCTGGGCGAGATCGGGCTCAACTGCATGGCCTTCGAGTGCATGGGGAAGGTCCTGGTGGTGGACGCGGGCTCCATGTTCCCGGAGGACCACATGCCCGGCGTGGATCTGGTCATCCCGGATATCCGATACCTCCGGCAGAGATCCGGGGACGTGCTGGGCATTGTCCTGACCCACGGGCACGAGGACCACATCGGGGCCCTCCCCATGATCCTGCCGAGCCTGCCGGGCGTTGCGCTGTACGGGGGGCCCATGACCCTCGGGCTCGTGCGCGAGAAGATGGCGGAGCACCGAGTGGAGCCCATGCCCCCCCTTCGGGAGATGGGGCCCCGGCAGTCGGTCGCCCTGGGCCCGTTCGAGGTGACGTTCATCCGCGTCTGCCACAGCATCGCCGACGGCTTCGGCCTGGCCATCCGAACGCCCGCGGGGATGATCGTGCACTCGGGGGACTTCAAGTTCGACCCCTCGCCGGTGGGCGAGGAGCCTCTGGATATCCAGGGTTTCAGCCGCTGCGGGGAGGAGGGCGTCCGCCTGCTTCTGAGCGATTCCACCAACGTGGAGCGCCCGGGCTTCTCCATCTCCGAGCGGCAGATCCGGAGCAACCTGGAGGGGATCTTCCGTACGTGCGCCGGACGGATCATCTTCTCGACCTTCTCTTCCAACGTCCAGCGGATCCGGCAGGTCGTCCAGCTGACCGAGCAGTTCCACCGCCGGCTCTATCTCAACGGCCGCAGCATGGTCGCCTCGGTGCGGCTGGCCGGCGAACTGGGATATCTGAAACTGCCCCGCGGTCTGCTGGTGGATTCCCCGGAGCTCCCCGGGGTTCCCAGCGAACGCCTGGTGGTCCTCACCACGGGCAGCCAGGGGGAGCCTCTGTCGGCCCTGTCCCTCATGGCCACCGACCGCCACAAGTGGCTCCAGGTGGGCCGCGGCGATACGGTGATCTTCTCCTCGCGCTTCATACCGGGCAATGAAAAGGCCATCTATGCCATCATCAACGCCCTGTACCGCAAGGGAGCCCGGGTGGTCTATGAGCCGGGGGACCAGGTCCACGTCTCGGGGCATGCCAGCCGCGAGGAGCTCAAGCTCATGCTACACCTGACCCGCCCCGAGTACTTCGTCCCCATCCATGGGGAATACCGGCATCTGGTGCAGCATCGGGACCTGGCCGTGGAGGTGGGGGTGGATCCCCACAAGGCCCTGGTGGCTGAAAACGGGCAGATCTACGCCCTCACCCCCGACGGCATGGCCCGCGAGGGCACGGTGGAGTGGGGGCGCATCTACGTGGACGGCAAGGGGATCGGGGACGTGGGAGAGGCGGTCCTCCGGGACCGCCAGCACCTCTCCGAGGACGGCATGGTGGTGGCGCTGGCCGTGCTCAACAAGACCTCAGGGGAGATCATCTCCGGGCCGGACCTCTTCTCCCGGGGGTTCATCTTCGAGGGGGAGGAGACCCGCATGATGATGGAGGCGCGTCAGGTGCTCGTCAACGCATTGATGGAGGCGCGCCAGGACCCCAACGGAAGCGGACCTCGTGAGGACCTGGAGGGAGAACTCCGCCGGGCGCTGAGGTCCCACTTCTGGCGCTCCATCCGCCGCCGCCCTATGATCATGCCCATCGTCGTGGAGCTGTGAGGGGCCCCTCAGGGCCCAAGAGGATGACCATGGCCAGGGAGACCATGCGCCGGCTCCGCAGGGAGCTGCTGGGACTGCTTCTGTGGGCCTTGGCCGCGTACCTGGTCATGAGCCTCCTGTCCGCGTCGCCCACAGACCCCTCCTTGAACCGCGCCGGGGAGGCCGGGCAGCCCATCCGCAATTGGGGAGGGATCGTGGGGGCGTACGTGTCGGACGCCCTCTGGCAGTCCCTGGGCCTGGCGTCCTTCCTGGCCCCCATCCTGGGATTGATCACAGGCTGGGGGTGTCTGAGGCCTCAGGGTCCGAGGTGGCGGCCTGCCCAGTGGGTGGCCGCGGTCCTGGGCGGCCTCATGCTGACATCCCTCCTCCATCTGCTGGTACTGGGGAGCCGTCCGGGGGGCGCCCTGCGGGAGGCCGGAGGCGTGGCGGGGTACCTGGTCGTCTCCCTCCTGATCCCGTACGTGAGCACGGGCGGGGCGTGGATGGTGGTGCTGCTCGTGCTCTTGATCTGCGCGCTGCTGGCCACGGGCACGCCCCCGGCGCAGGTCCCCCAGAAGGCGGCCGCCCTCCTGATGCGGGCGGTGGCCGGAGTCCGCCGGCGGCTGTCCAAGGGATCTGCCCGCAGCGGGGAGGCTCCCCAGACCGCCCAGGCGAAGCCGGCCCGGTCCCCTCGAAGGAAGGAGCCTCCCTCCCCCGCCATCGTGGAGCCTCCCAGCAAGCCCGCCCCCAGGCCGTCGCCCAGGCAGGAGGCGTTTTCCTTCTCCCGGGATTCCTCGGGCTACATCCCTCCCCATCTCTCCTTGCTGGACGCCCCGGCCCCTTCCACGATCCGCATGGATCGGGAAAGCCTCAAGATGAACGCCAGGCTCCTGGAGAAAAAGCTCCAGGACTTCGGCGTGGAGGGGAGCGTGACCGAGGTGCACCCCGGTCCCATCGTCACCCTGTACGAGTTCGCGCCGGCCCCGGGGGTCAAGATCAGCCGCATCGTCAACCTGCAGGACGACCTGGCCATGGTGCTGAGGGCCCTGAGCCTGCGGATCATCGCCCCCATTCCGGGCAAGGGCGCCGTGGGGATAGAGATCCCCAACGGGGAGCGGGAGATGGTCTGTCTGGGGGAGATCCTGGGCGCCGAGGCCTTCCAGAGCGCCCTCCACCGGCTGACGGTGGCACTGGGCAAGGACACGGTGGGGCGCCCCGTTGTGGCCAACTTGGCCGCCATGCCGCACCTGCTCATCGCCGGGGCCACGGGTTCGGGCAAGAGCGTCTGCCTCAACTCCATCATCACCAGCATCCTGTTCAAGGCCTCGCCCCAGGATGTCAAGTTCCTCATGGTGGACCCCAAGCGGCTGGAGCTTTCCGTGTATCGGGAGATCCCCCACCTGTTGCACCCAGTGGTGGTGGAGCCCAAGAAGGCCGCCGTGGCCCTGGGATGGGCGGTGCGCGAGATGGAGCGGCGCTATCGCTGGATGGAGCAGGCGGGCGTGCGCAACATCGACCGGTACAACGCCAAGATGGCCAAGGGGTTCAAACCCGCTCCGCCCGCGGGGGGGGAGGAGCCCGAGGCGCTCCCCCAGCGCCTGCCGTACCTGGTGGTGGTCATCGACGAACTGTCGGACCTGATGATGGTCGCCTCCCGAGAGGTGGAAGACGCGGTGCTGCGGTTGGCCCAGATGGCCCGGGCCGCGGGCATCCATCTCGTGGTGGCCACCCAGCGCCCGTCCGTGGATGTCCTCACGGGGACCATCAAGATCAACCTGCCGGTGCGGATCGCCTTCCAGGTGACATCCAAGTTCGACTCCCGGACCATCCTGGACGTTCAGGGCGCGGAGCACCTCCTGGGGGCCGGGGACATGCTCTACTTGCCGCCCGGCACCTCGGGCCTCCAGCGGATCCACGGGGCGTACGTGTCCGAGGGAGAGATCCGCCGCGTGGTGGATTACCTCAAGGCCCAGGCCAGCCCCGAGTACGACCCCACGGTGCTCGAGACGACCCCCGCCGAGGGGGACGGGGGGGCGGAGGAGGACCTGGACGAGAAGTACGACGAGGCCGTGGCCCTGGTGGCCCGCCTGCAGCAGGCCTCCATCTCCTCCATCCAGAGGCATCTGCGCGTGGGGTACAATCGGGCGGCGCGCATCATCGAGCGCATGGAGGCCGAGGGCATCGTTGGGCCGGCGGACGGAAGCAAGCCCCGGGAGGTCCTGGTCCGCTGCCTGGAGTGAACGGGGAGGAATCATCCCCAGCTCCCGTTCAGTGGCGGCAGGCGGGGGCCCTGTGCTAGCATGATGAGGAGGGGTGGGGTGGGATTCCTCCCCTCCTCTCTTCTTGTCGGGCAGGAGGGCACGGGCATGGCCAGGAGCTGGGTGCGGGTGTTCACGCTGCTGGGCGCAGCCTGGGGGCTGCTGGGAGGCGGGGCGGCGTGGGGTTGGACGAGCGACGAGATCGCCGAGGGGATTCAGCGGCATTACAGCCAAGTCCGGGACCTCCAGGCCGACTTCCGGCAGGAGACCACCCTGCCCATGATGAGCCGCGTCAACGAGGCCCGGGGGCGCATCTCCCTAAAGATCCCCGGCAGGCTGCGGTGGGACTACCTGGAGGGCCAGAAGAAGACCGTGGTCATCAACGGGGACACCATGTGGTTCTACGAGCCCCAGGACCGGCAGGTGACCGTCACCGATCTGGCCCGCGTGCCCAACTCCCAGGACCTGCTCACGTTCCTCACGGGGGTGGGCGATCTGCGCAAGGAATTCATCATGGACCCGGCCCGTCCCCTGGAGGAGACCCGGGATGGGCATGTGACGGTCCACCTCCTCCCTCGAAACCGCAACGCCCAATGGACCCAACTGCGCCTGGTGGTGGATCCCAAGACCTTCCATGTGATGCAGACCGCCTTCGAGGGGGTTCAGGGGGACAAGACGGTCATCGAATACAGGAACATCCGCACCGATGTGGGACTGGCTGACGAGCTGTTCAAGTTCGAGGTCCCGGCCGGCACGGACGTCCTCCACTACCCGCCCAAGGACAAGCCATGAATCCGGCGAAGGGCCCGGTGGCCGGCCGGCCCAGGGCCCACGTGGTCAGTCTGGGGTGCCCCAAGAACTGGGTCGACAGCGAGGTCATGCTGGGATACCTGCGCCAGGGGGGCCTGGACCTGACCGAGGGGCCCGAGGACGCGGACCTCATCGTGGTGAACAGTTGCGCCTTCATCCGGGAGGCCAAGGAAGAGGCCCTGGAAACCATCCTGGAGATGGCCCGATGGAAGGAACGAGGCCCCTGCCGCACGCTGGTGGTGGTGGGCTGCCTCCCCCAGCGCTATGGTGCGGAGCTGCTGGGGCTCCTGCCCGAGGTGGACCTGTTCCTGGGAACGGGCGAGATCCCGCGCATCGCCGAGCGGCTGCGGGATCTGGAAGGGGGCGGTCCCCGCGCCTGCCACGTCCCCGCGCCGGACTACCTCTTTGACCATCGCCAGCCCAGGCTCCGCAGCGGAGGGGCGGCCACGGCGTACGTGAAGATCGCCGAGGGGTGCTCGAACCGCTGCACGTACTGCGCGGTGCCCCTGATCCGCGGTCCCCTGCGCAGCCGCCCCGTGAACTCGGTGGTGGAGGAGGTTCGGGACCTGGTCGCGGGCGGGGTCAAGGAGGTGATCCTGGTGGCCCAGGACACCGCGGCCTACGGACTGGACCGGGGGGAGGCGGGGGCACTGGGGGAACTCCTTGGGGCGCTGGACGGCGTGGCAGGGCTGGAATGGATCCGCGTCCTGTACGCCCATCCGGCCCATGTGGGCCCGGAACTCCTGGCCGTCCTCCCGAGGATCGAGCGACTCTGCCCGTACCTGGATCTCCCGGTCCAGCATATCGCCCCCCGGATCCTCGACGCCATGAACCGCAAGGTGGGCCCGGACGAGGTCCGCAGCGTCATCGCCCGGCTGCGGGAGGCGGTGCCGGGGATTCACCTGCGCACGACCCTCATCGTGGGCTTTCCGGGCGAGAGCGACGCGGAGTTCGAGGAGCTGCTGGCCTTTGTGCGGGAATCGCGTTTCGAGTGGCTGGGGGCTTTCGCCTATTCCAGGGAGGAGGGAACGGCGGCCGCGGCCCTGGGGCCGCCGGTGCGGGCGGCCACCGTGAGGCGGCGGCTTGGCCGGCTGATGGAGGTGCAGGGGGAGATCACCCGCCAGGCCCTGGGCCGCTGGGTGGGGCGCGTGGTCCCCGTGCTGGTGGAGCAGGTGCGGGGGGGCGCCGGCCGTGACGCCGTGGGTAGGACGGCCTTTCAGGCCCCGGAGATCGACGGGCAGGTCCACCTCAGCGGGGATGGGCTGGAGCCGGGGGAGATGGTGCAGGCCCGAGTGACGGTGGCCACGGGATACGACCTGATGGCCCGGACGGTGGGCGATCGGCTGCGGGAGGGCCGGCGCCAGGCGACCCGGGGCACAGCGGCGGGCACCGTTTGAGGGGGAGGGAGGAGGCCGTGTGGAGGAAGTGGGCCTTGCTGACGGACCTTTACCAGCTCACCATGGTCGGCGGCTACGTCCAGGAAGGGAAGGGAGACCAGTGGGCCAACTTCGACTATTTCTTTCGCAGGATCCCCGATGAGGGCGGCTACTGCGTCCTGGCCGGGCTGGCGGACCTGGTGGAGTATCTCGAGAGGCTCCGCTTCAACGGGGAGGACGTGGCGTATCTGGAGGAACTGGGCCTGTTTCCCAGGAGGGTCTTGGATTACCTGGCGGGCTTTCGGTTCACGGGCGATCTTTGGGCCGTGCCTGAAGGGACGGTGGTCTTCCCCCACGAGCCCCTCATCCGGGTCCGGGCCCCCCTTCCCGAGGCCCAGCTCATCGAGACGGCCCTCCTGAACATCATGAACTACCAGACCCTCATCGCCACCAAGGCGGCGAGGGTCTGCTGGGCGGCCGGCGGGGCGCCGGTCATCGATTTCGGGCTGCGGCGGGCCCACGGCCCGGACGGCGGGCTCATGGCCTCCCGGGCCGCGTATATCGGCGGCGTGGAGGCCACATCCAACGCCCTGGCGGGGAGGCTGTGCGGCATCCCGGTGCGGGGCACCCACGCCCATTCCTGGGTGGAGAGCTTCCCCACGGAGCTGGAGGCCTTTCGGGCCTACGCCCGGGTCTACCCCGATTCATGCCTCCTGCTGGTGGACACGTACGACACCCTGCGCAGCGGCGTGCCCAACGCCATCCGGGTGGGGCGAGAGCTCCGCCGGCGGGGCAGGGCGCTCCAGGGGATCCGGCTGGACAGCGGGGATCTGGCGTATCTGAGCAAGGAGGCCCGGGCCATGCTGGACGAGGCGGGCCTGGTGGACGCGCGCATCGTGGCCTCGGGGGATCTGGACGAGTGGCTCATCGAGAGCCTCAAGCGCCAGGGGGCGCGCATCGACGTCTGGGGGGTGGGGACCCGCCTGGTGACCTCGTTTTCCTGCCCCGCCCTGGGCGGCGTGTACAAGCTCACCGCGCTGGCCGAAGACGGCCGGCACATGGTCCCCAAGATCAAGCGGTCGGACAACCCGGAAAAGGTGACCAACCCCGGCGTCAAGCGGGTGGTGCGCATGCACGACGCCCGGGGCCAGATGCGGGGGGATGTCCTCTTTCTGGAGGAGGAGCGGCTCCCCAGGGGGCGCCCGTTCCGGGCCTACCACCCCATGTACTCCCATGTATTCAAGACGTACTCGGAGGCCTTTGAACTGCGTGAGCTCCTAGTGCCGGTCTTCGAGAAAGGGGCGCTGGTCTACCGCAGTCCCTCGGTGGAGGAGATCCGCGAGAGCGCCCGGAGCGGCCTGGCCCGACTCGATCCGGCGTACAAGCGGTTTCACAATCCCCACGCGTACCACATCAGCCTGAGCCCGAGGCTCTTCCGTGTGAAGCAGAATCTCCTGCTGCGTGCGGCGCGCTCAGCCCCCGAGGAGCCCGAGGCCCTCGCGGACCCCCTGGACTGAGGCCTCCACGGGGCGGGTCCGAACCGGTGGGTACGCGCTCGTCAGGCCCGTCTCCGTGACGAGGCACACGAACACCCCGTCGGGGTCCAGGCGCCCCTCGCGCACGCCCCTGCACAGGGCCCCCAGGGCCGACGCGCCCGTGGGACCGCTCCAGAGTCCCTCGGCCTCCACCAGGAGGCGCTGGGACTCGGCCACCTGCTCGTCGGTGACTTCCAGCGCCTCTCCCCCGTGCTCGCGAAGGATGCGCAGGACCCATTCGCCCTTTCTGCCCGGTTTGCCCGTGGCAAGCCCCTTGGCGATGGTGGGCCCCGTGGTCATGGGCACCAGCGGCCCCCCCCCTCGGAAGGCCCGGACGATGGGGTCGGCGGCGGCGCTCTGGCACGCCACGAGGCGGGGGATCCGGGGGATCAGCCCCAGGTCTCGCATCTCGCGAAAGCCGCGGAAGGCCGCCGTGAAGATCTCACAGCCCGAGGCCTGGGCCACGAAGACGTCGGGGGCCCTGCCGAGCTGATGGACCACCTCGTAGGCGATGGTCTTCTTCCCCTCGTGCTTGTAAGGGTTTCGGCGGGCCCCCCCGTCGAAGACCGTCCGTTCGTCCATGACCGCGTCGAAATGCTCGATGACGTCGTCGTACTGTCCCGCATAGGTGCAGAGGCGGGTGGCCAGCAGGGACATGTGGGCCATCTTGAGGGGGTCTCCGCACTCGTAGCAGAAAATAACGGACCTCAGGCCTGCCCGGCGGGCGTACGTGGCAATGCTCACCCCCGCGTTGCCGGTGCTCACCACGGAGATGGCCCCGAACCCGAACTGCCTGGCCGCGGAGACGGCGGTGGCGCTCGTGCGATCCTTCACCGTCCCCGTGGGAAGGGTGCCCTCGTACTTGAGAAAGAGGGCGCGGACCCCCACCTGCCGGGCCAGGGACGGAGCTGGGATGAGAGGGCTCGCCCCTTCCCCCAGGGTGACCACGTGCCCCGGGGCCAGGATGGGGAGAACCCGGTGAAAGGCCCACAGCCCCTCGAACCCCCCGTCTCGCGGTCCGACCCGGCCCAGGGCGTCCAGGTCGTACTGGGGATCCAGGAGGCCGCGGCAGTTCGGGCACTCCAGGAGATAGTCCGGGGCGTGCTGGGCGCCGCAGTCGACGCAGCGAAGCCCCTCCAGGAAAGAGAACCTCTCGCCGGATGACATGACACCTCCATGATTGGCGCCCCGCCCTTGGCCGGGACCGCCGGGCGCACGTCCCGATCGTCTTCAGGAGCGGCTCTATCGGACCGGTCGCCAGAATCCGTGCCGCATGCCGAGGCGGGAAAACGGCGTCCCGGGCGGCAGCGTCGTCAGCTGCGCCAGGGCCTCCCCCGGGATCGGTTCCCCGTACAGGGGATCCCACGGGAGGAGGATGACGGGGCCGTCCGGCCCCCGCAGGAGCCTGGGCGTGCGCGGCTCGCCCCAGGTGCGGACCTCGGCCGCGTGCAGGAGGTCTTCTACCCCAGCGTATGGGGCCAGCTCGTGAAGGGTGGTCAGCGTGGGCGGGCTAAGTGCCGACTCCCCCGCATGGTTTCGCTCCAGGGCCTCCCGGGGAGAAAGCCAGATCCCATGGGTCGTCTCCGTCTCATCCGGCGCGCAGGCCTGTCCATCGGGGAGGGCCGCCACAAAGAAGCGGGTGTCGAAGCGCTTGGCCAGGGCCTCCGGCGTGATCCAATGGGCCCACGGGCGGAGCCGGGAGATGGTCAACACCAGAGGCCTCTGTACGACCTGCACGAGAAACCCGTCCCGCCGGGAAGAGGGCGGGCCCAAAGGGGTGGCCGCCGCGCCTCCCGCCCCAAGACGGGCCAGGAGTACGCCGGTTTCCTCGAAGGTCTCTCGAACAGCGGCCACGGCGAAGGCCAGGGCCTCGTCCCGTTGCAGGCCCCTCCCCAATCTGGAATCGACCTCTCCGCCGTCCAGGTCCACGTGACCCTTCAGGATGGCGGGGTCCCGATCCTGCGCCTCGACCACGCCCCCCGGGAACACGTAGGTGCCGGGCAGGAAGCGGCTCTCGGCGCTCCTTCGGACGAGGTAGACCAGCAAGCCTGCCTCGCCGGGCCGTACCAGGACCAGTGTGGAAGCCGGGACGGGCTGCGCGGACATGGGGCCAGGGTACCATGGGGGAGGACGGGCCTCAAGGGTTCCGGGGAGGGG
>CAZEPJ010000101.1:0-10779 GCA_964514105.1 uncultured Desulfarculaceae bacterium
CGGCGACATCATCAGTTTCCTCTTCAACGTGTAAGCCGGGTTGGCTGCGCATCGGGAGGGGATTTGACAAGCACCTTCCCGCATATTAGTCTCCCTGTGCAGGACGGGGCCCCATTGCAGGACCCACAGACATCCGGGACAGACCATCGCTCCACGGAGGACCATGGCATGAAGACAAACGGCGGCTTGGGGATCCTTCTCGGGATTCTGCTCGTCATCGCGGGCACCGGGACGGCCAATGCGTTCATCGAGGGGCAGGCGGAGAACCTCGCCGACATCAAGTTCATCCATCTGGAGATTTTCCTCAACGAAACGGCCAAAGAGGCCGGCATCAGCCTGGCCAAGACCAAGGCCGACGTGGAGCTCCGGCTGCGCATGGCGGCCATCGACATGTTCGGCCCCCAGGCCTCCCGAAACCCCCTGGACGGATGCGTCCTGTTCGTTCGCATCCACGCCCTCAAGCTCGACTCCCGCTCGGAGCACGTCTATTACGTGAGCGTGGACGCGGAGCAGGCGGCCACGCTCCCGCGCAGCTCGGCCAAACCCGTCGTGGGAAAGGTCCGGATCTGGGAGACCGCGGTGTTCGGAACGTGTGATCCGCGGGACCTGGAGAAGGAGGTGCGTGAGACCGTGTACCGCATCCTCGACCGTTTCACCACCGACTTTCGCGCAGCCAACCCCAAGAAGTGAGACCCGCCGGAGAATCGAGCTCGTCTCGCATATTGGCGGGGCCAAGGCCGGCGGGGAGCCGGTGCCTGGTTACCGGAGCGCCATGGCCCGTTCCGGGCAGATTTCCTGGCAGCAGAAGCAGACGATGCACGCCTGAGGGTCCACCACCGGCAGGTCGTGGACCATGCTCAGAGCGCGCGCCGGGCATTGATCGGCGCACGTGCCGCACCCCGTGCACAGGGCCGGGTCGGCCTGGGGCCTCAAGCGCGTCCTCTGGAGCAGAGCCTCCTGGGCCGCCGGATTCCCTGCGATGGCCGCCCCTCCCAGTGCGGGCAGCCTGAAATCGGGGATCGGTTCCAGCTCGCCCAGGACCGAGATCTCCTCCTCCCCGAGCGGACCCAGTCCGCGCTGTTGAGCCCGCGCGAGGAAGCCCAGGCGGCCGGGCTCCAGTCCCATCATGCGGGCCATGGTGGCGTCAAGGGCGACACCGTTGTCCGAGGCGAGCACCCGCCCGATATGGCGAAGGTCCCGGGAGGCCGGGCCGTTGCCCTCCATCCCCACCACGGCATCCACGATGAAGAGGTCCGGCACCCGCAGCCCGAACACATCCACCACCACCTCGTGGAACCGGGCGGGGCTTCCGGCCTCACGGTGGAGTCGGGCCTTCTGAGCCCCCGGGAGGAACCCGTAGCTGTTCTTGATGGCTCCCGTGAGCACGGTGAGGCCGTGGGTCTTGAACTTGGGCAAAGAGATGATCAGATCCGCCTCCCGCACGGCCTGGGAGATACCCACCGTGGCCGCGAACTCCTTGTTGAAGTCCACTTCCACCGCCCGATTGCCGATGTTGCGGTAGTAGCCCTTGGCGGCGTCCATGAGGCCTGTCTCCCGGAAGGTGGCCTCGTTGGCCCCGTAACTCATCACCCCCGGGTTGTCGCCCACCACGATGGCCGCCGGCCTCTGGGCCTCGAGCCGATCCACCACGGCCCGGAGCAGCGCCGGGTGGGTGGCGATCCCTTCCTCCGCCTTGGAGCGGCGAAGGGCGTTGGGCTTGACAAGGACCCGTTTCCCGCGCACATCCAGAGGAAACAGCTCCAAGGCGCGCGCCACGGCCCGTTGGCAGTCCTCATACTCAGCCGGGTGAATCATGACTCGGTGCATGCGCCTGCCCCCTCCCATGCCACCGGTGCCCGCTCGTGGCGGGCCACGGCCTCACCCCTCTTCGAACACGAATTCGCAGCAGTCATCGCCCGCGGTCATGAGCCTCCGGCAACTGACCGACACCGCCGGATTCACGAGCCTGGCCGCCTCCACCTCGAAGTTTCCCAAGGCGCGACAAAGGCCGGGAGGGATGTCCAGGTCGGGGAACCACAGGCAGGGCGGATGGAGCCGGTACACCACCTTGCCCGGCGCCTCCTCCTCCAGCTCCGCCCGGTACCCGATGATGTCCCCGGTGGCCAGCTTGAAGTATGAGGCCATGGACCAGGCGTCGCGGCCCGCAATGCGGAATCCCTGCAGCCCGGAGACGAAGAAGCGCCTGGCGTTCTCCTCCATCAACGACCGGAGGACCCGAGCCGTGGTCTCCTCGCCCAGATCCCGGTTCATGATCTTGACTAGGCCCGAGAAGTAGCTCCAGGCCGTCTTGGCGGAGGCCTTGGCCTTCCTCAGCTCGGGCCACGCCTTTTCATCCAGGGTCGGCATCTTCCTGGCCATGGCAACTCCCTCCTGGAAGTGGCATCGTGTTCACCCTGACCCATCCGTCCACGACCGCACACGGTGTCAGGGGCAAAGCCACGGGCGCACCCGTGTCGAACAATCCAGGGAAAGGCCGGCCCGTGTGTTACGCGGTCGCCTCCCCAAGCGCCTCTCGGAACAGCTCCAGGCAGGCGTCGATCTCCTGCGCGCTCACCGTCAGGGCCGGGCAGAAGCGCACGGTGTTCTCTCCGCATCCCAGCAGGAGAAGGCCCTTGTGAAACGCCCTCTGGACCAGGGCGTTGCGCCACTCCGGGGCCCGCTCCTTGGTGACCCGATCCCGGACCAGCTCCACCGCCACCATGAGCCCCTTGCCCCGCACATCCCCCATGCATTCATGCTCGCCCTGCAGCGACCTCAACCCGGCCGTCAACCTCTCCCCCTGGACCACCGCGTTGGCCATGAGTTCCCGTTCCAGCAGCTCGATGGTGGCCAGGGCTGCCCGGCAGGAGATCGGATTTCCCCCGAAAGTCGAAGCGTGGGAGCCCGCCTCCCAGTCCATGATCTCCGCCCGCGCCACCATGGCCCCCAGTGGCATCCCCGAGGCAATGCCCTTGGCCAGCGCCATGATATCCGGCTCCACCCCGAAGTGCTCGATGGCGAACATCCGACCGGTTCGGCCCATGCCCGACTGGACCTCGTCGACCACGTACAGGATCTCATACTTTCTGGCAATCTTCTGAAGCTCCAGGTGAAACTCGGGCGGCGGGACGATGTAGCCCCCTTCGCCCTGGATGGGCTCCACGAAGATGGCCGCCACCTCCTCCGGCGCCATGGTCGTCCTGAACAGGGTGTCCTCCACCCACCGCACGCATTCCAGGCCGCATTGGGGATAGCAGAGATTGTACGGGCAGCGGTAGCAGTAAGCGTAGGGGATGTGGGTGATTCCGGGCACGAAGGGATAGTAGTGCTTCTTCTGTATGGCCTTGCTGGCCGTCAGGGACAGGGCCCCCATGGTCCGGCCGTGAAACGCCCCGAAGAAGGCGATGTTGAGCTCCCCCCGCGTGTGGTACCGGGCCAGCTTGAAGGCCGCCTCCACGGCCTCGGCCCCGGAGTTGCCGAAGTAGACCTTCTTGACCCCATCGCCCGGCACCAGGCTGGCCAGCTTCTCGGCCAGGACGATCTGGGGGACATAGTAGAAGTCTGTGCCGGACATGTGAAGGAGCTGATCCGCCTGCTCCTTGATGGCCCGCACCACCCGAGGATGGCAGTGACCCGTGGCACAGACGGCGATCCCGGCTGTGAAATCCAGAAACTCGTTGCCGTCGACGTCCTCCACCCACAACCCCTGGCCCCGCCTAACAACCAGGGGGTAGACCCGGGTGTAGGACGGCGAGACATGCCGCTGGTCCGTCTCAATCAGCCGCGAGGCCTCCGGCCCCGGCAGGCTCGTTCGAATCACGGGCTTTCTCATCACTTCTCCTCCTCCCGGAAATCGACTGCGACTCCGTCGTCCGGAGCGCATCGGCCCCTATGTCGCCGCCCGCATCGCTCGTCACGGTCATCCCGGCTGATCCCCCCCCGAGGAGACCCCGGGCATGGAGCCTCGCGCGCATATCCCTGCGGCCGCAGCCGTCGAACAGGAGGTCGGGGACCCCACGGCCCCGGATCAACGGGTCATGGGGCCGAGGCGCCCAACCCCCCCAAACCCCATATCCCGCTCCAATGCGCATCCAAGACCCGCATCATAACGGAATCCGTCCACCGGCGATAGTATCCCCAATCCGCCCCAGCGGCCGAGCGTTCCGGGCGGTGTTGGCCACCGCGCCGTGGCAATCCTCTCGGTACGACGGCTCCCCGCGTCATGGCCTGCCCAGCATCTAAGCCTCCCCTGGGCACGGCGCGCTGCCACCGCTCCAGGCGCCGGTGCGCCGCCGCCCGGCTCGCACGGACGGCTCGGCCCATCCGTGGGGCCTTCCGCGCCCGCATTCCCATGGATGATCTCGCCCGCAGTCAGGAAACGCCGTCCTTGGTCATTCGTTACAAATCATCAGGGCGCACCCCGGCGCATGGCACCCGGCAAGGGATGAAATGTGCACCCTTGTGCCCCGATTGTCATCCCGGCCGAAGCCGGGATCCAAAGGTTCCCGATCTCCTGGAGAGCCGATACATGTTTCCATATTCTGAGGGAGACCGAATCCGGTGTTGTCAGTTCGTGGAACGACTCCTGACCCCATCCCGGACTTGATCCGGGATCCACGGGGTGACGACTTCTTGCACGACCATTCTCATTGGCTTGACATTCCGTGTCTCCACTGATAGGAAGAGGGGCGTCAAGCCAATGCGCTTCATCATATCACTGGGGAAAGGGAGGGCCGGGGATGACGAAGACGGAGTTGATCGGAACGATGGCGGCCAAGGCCGGGATCTCCAAGGCGGAGGCTGCCAAGGCGCTCAAGGCGCTCACCGACGGGGTGACTGGGGCACTCAGGAAGGGACAGAAGGTGAGCCTGGTGGGCTTTGGGGCGTTTGAAGTATCCAAGCGGGCCGCCAGGAAGGGCCGCAATCCCCAGACGGGCGCCGAGATCAAGATCAAGGCGACCAAGTTGCCGCGGTTTCGAGCGGGGGCGGCGCTGAAGGGAGCCCTGAATCGGTAACCTCGGAGGAAGGCCGACGCCCGGGCGTGGAGGAGTTGGAAGGCCATTCCCGGAGGGCGTCGGTAACTCCTTGTATTTGGGGGACGCCTTTTAATTGTTTTACTTCAGCTCGCGAGGGTGTCCGATGGCCTTCCGCATGGCAGGTGCTCCCCGTCCGGGGCATCACCGCCGAACCCAGGCGAGGCGCCCTGCTCCCCATCAGGCGGCGCCGCGTCGCACGTCATCGTGCCGCCCCTCCTCCCGAGGAGAGAACCCACCTTCGTCCCTGCCCGCAGGAGTGCCGTCCCTCATGGCCCCTGTCCCGTCGAGCTCAGGAAGTCCCGCAGCGCCGCCTCGGTGGTGCACCTGGGCTGCCAGCCCGTGGCCCGTCTGAACTTTTCGCTTCGAACCACGATGGAGTGCTCCATGAGGCTCAACCATCCGCTGGACATCCTTTCCAGGCGAAGGGCGAAAAGGAGATCGGAGAGAGGCTTGAGCACGCACGCCGGCAAATCGATCTGCCTGGCCCCCGTGATTTCACGGATCCGGCTCAGGGGCATGTGGTCATCCGGACCCAGGTTGTAGACTCCGGGCAGGTCACGCTTCACGGCCAGATGGAGCGCCTCCCCCAGGTCCTCCTCATGGAGAAACTGAACCATGGGGTCGCTGCCCACCATGAAGAACGTCCACCTGCGGCGCATGACCTCCGCGAAGAAGTTGCGTACGTTGGGGCCCACGATGACCGGCGGCCTCAGGATGGTGACCGTGATGTCGGGATTGGACCGGACGAACTGGTTCAAATAGCGCTCCACGGCCGCCTTGTCCAAGGAATAGTAGCTGTCGGCGTTGGGCGCCAGGGGCCGATCCTCGGTGATGCCCAGGAGGTTTCGGGGGTGGGCGCCGTAGGCCGCGACGCTGCTGGCGTACACGATCTTGGGCACGCTCGCGGCCGCGCAGGCCTCGAAGACGTTTCTGGATCCCCCCACGTTGATCTCGTGGGTCTTTCGCTTGTCGTGGATCTCCTCCACGACGAAGGCCAGATGCACCACCGCGTCCATACCGCCCAGGAGCCCTCCGATCTCCGGGTCTCGCACGTCGCGCCGGTGGAATGCGACCTTCCCGAATCCCCCCTGCCAGGGGGTCACGTCGATCCCCACGACCCGCTGGATCCCGGGATCGGACTCCAGCCTCCGCAGGAGCGTCCCCGCGAAGTATCCGTTGACGCCGGTAATGGCCACGTTCATGCCCATGCCCGCCTCCGTCCCCTTTGAAATGGGCCGCGTCCGCGGTGTCGCAAAGCGGCCGCCCGTTCACCCGATCTAAAGCACTCTCTTTCCCCGGAATCAAGCCATTTCTCATCCGACCTGGGGCCGTGGGTGCCCAACGCTTGAGCCCGCCGCCCCCCGGGACATCCCGCCACGCTCGGATCTCCTTGACGCACACAGCTTCAACGGGGACAATGTCGCTGTCCCAACAAGGGGGGTTCGTGCCGCCCGGCGAGCCGACCCGTTTCCAGCGAGGCCCTGTCCATGGTCGCCTTCCTGCAGCGGGTATTCAAAGTCTACCCCGAGGAGGTTCGACTCCTCCTCTGGGTCACCCTCATCCAACTGGCCATGAGGGTGAGCAGCGTCCTCATCAACAACTACGCCCAGACCGCATTTCTCAAACGGTTCGGGGTGGAGTATCTCCCCACCATCTTCCTCGTGGAGGCCGTGCTCACCTTCATCGTCATCAACGCCGTCGGCGTCCTCATGGAGAAGTACCGGTCCATCCGCGTATTCACCTGGCTCCTGCTCTTTTTCGCCGCAGCCGTGGCCGTCATCTGGGGATTGCTGCCCCTGCACCTCGCCATCCTGTATCCCATCCTGTTCATACTCAAGAGCCAGGCCATCGAGACCCTCCCCATCCTGTACTGGGACATCCTCAACGACCTGTTCACCACCCGGCAGTCCAAGCGCCTCTTCACGCTCATCACGGCCGGAGGCATCCTGGGCACCACCATCGGGAGTGTCATGACGGGGACCGTGGCCCGCTGGGTCGGTGTGGACAACGTGCTGCTCATCTTCGTCGGAGGGACCGTCCTGGCCGCCCTGCTCAACGGGCGGACCGAGCGCATCGTCGGCTCTCCCCTGGAGCCACGCACCGATCTTCGAAAGCGCAGAAAGCCGGACAAGGTGGCGGACACCATCAAGCAAGTGCGCACCTTCTCCAAACGCTCCCCCTTCCTCAAGTACATGATCCTCCTGGTGGCCATCCCCAACATGGTGCTGCCCATCCTGACCTATCAGTTCAACGTGGTCCTGGACGTCACCTACGCCACCGAACAGGACACCCTGCAGTTCCTCGGCCTCTTCCGCGGGATCACAAACGCCATCATCTTCGGCATCCTGCTCTTCTCCGGCCACCTCGTAAGCCGTTGGGGGGTGGCCACGAGCCTCATGTTCCACCCCATCAACTACCTCCTGGCCTTTGCCAGCCTCCTGTTCCGCTTTGACATCTTCTCGGCCATCTACGCCCGCTTCAGCACCGAGACCCTCAAGACCGCCCTCAACAACCCGGCCAGGGCGGTGCTCTACAACTTCTTTCCCCCCAATATGCGGAGCCTCGTGAGGGTATTTCTCCGGGGCACCGTGGTCCGGCTCTCGGACCTCACCGGATCGGCTCTCCTCATGGTGCTGCGGGCCTTCATGGACCCCCGGCTTCTCTCCCTGGTAGCAGCTCCCCTGGTGGGCATCTGGATCGCCGCGAGCTTTCTCATCAAACGGCGCTACCCCTCTCTCCTCATCCAGGTACTTATGGACAAACAGATCGACTGGCGACGCCTGGAGGACGTGGATCTGCGGGCCCTGGCGCAGGACCGGCGGACCGTGGAGACCCTCCAGCGGGGACTGCACGACGCCAACCCGGAGATCGCCCTGCTGTGCGCCGAACTCCTGGCCCAGGCCGCCCCGGCCGGTTGGGCCGCCGGGCTGCTGGAGGCATTGCCCTCCAAACCCCAGGAGAGCCAGCGGGCCATGCTCGATCTGCTGGGGCCCGCACAGGCCGCGGAAGCCCTTCCTTCGTTGATGCGGGCCACCGAGGGGGCGCAGCCCGCCACCCTGGCCCTTCTCCTTACCGCCATGGCCCGCATGGATCCCGCCGGAAGCCTGAGCGTCCTGCAGTCCTTCGTGGACCATCCCGACGACCGGGTCCGGGCCGTGGCCCTCATGGGTGCATACTGCAGCGGCGATCCGCAGGTCCAGGAGACCTGGCGGCGACGGGTCAAGGAACTCCTTGGGGCGGGAGGGGGCGGCGTGCGCACGGCCCTGGAGATCCTTTCCGAGACCGGCGATCCGGCCTTCTCCCAGGCCCTCCTGGAGTGGGCCCGGAGTCCGGACCCCGAGCTGAGGGCCTTGTCCATCTGTGGGCTCGCCAGGATGGGGGCCCCGGAATCCACCCGGATGGCCCTGGCAGCCGCGGATGACCCGGCCCCGCAGGTCAGGCGCTCGGCGGTCCAGGCCCTGATGCAGGTGGGAGGGGACGGCATCCCCCTGGATGTCCTTGTCCGGCTCCTGGCCGACGAAGATCCGGAGGTGCGAGAGCTGGCATCCCGCGCCATCAAGAAGCAGGGCGAGGACGCTGCCCGTCACCTCATCCCCTCGCTGGCGTCGCCTTCCAGGGCCGTGCGCAACGCGGTCCTGGCCATCCTCGACGATCTGGACGCGCGGCCGGTGGAACTGTCCCAGTTCATCACCCGGGAGCTGGAGAAGGCATACTGGCACCTGGCCTGCGTGCAATCCCTTCAGGGAGCGGAGCAGGACACGGTCCTCTCCCTCCTGAGGGACCACCTCCTGGAGCGGAATCAGGCGATCCAGGAGACGGTCCTCCGGGTCCTGGCAGTCCAGGAAGGCGGAGGCAACATGCCCGTAATCCTGAGGGCCCTTCAAACCAGGGACAAGCGCGATGTGGACAACGCCATCGAGGCCCTCGAAAGCACGCTTCACTCGGGGATCCGCAGGATCCTCATTCCCCTACTGGAACAGACGCCCCTGGAGACCAAGCTCTCTGTGGGTCAGCGGCGCTTCGCCATCCCCGTACAAGCGCTGGAGAAACCGGCCGGCGCGTTTCCACGCCTCCTGGAGGACGAGGATGCCGTGACCCGGACCCTTTGCCTCTACGCCATAGCGGACGGCTGCGGGGACGCCCTGCCACCCGAGGCCGTGGAGAAACGGGCACGGGACGCGGATCCCCTGGTCAGGAAGGCCGCGCAGCTGGCCCTGGCGCGCCTGACCCGCGGGGCCTCACTCCCGGTGCCCGAGGATGGACGGGTCCGCCTCATGGAGAAGGTCCGCCGCCTGCGCAAGATCCCCATGTTCGCCAATCTCACCGTGCGGGAGCTCATGGCCATTGCAGCCATCGCCCACGAGACTGCGTGCGCCCGGGGCCACGCGGTGGTTCGGGAGGGGGAACAGGGCGATGCCCTGTACCTGGTCCTGGACGGCGAACTCCGGGTGATCAAAGCGATGGGCGGCCCCCAACAAACGACCCTGGCCGGGATCGGCGCCAATGATTTCTTTGGCGAGATGGCGCTCTTTGACCGGGAGCCCCGGTCGGCCACGGTAACTGCGGAATCCGACGCGCTTCTCCTCAAGATCGAGGATCGGGCATTCGCGCAGCTCATGCGCCACTACCCCACGATCCCCATCAATATCTGCGTCGTCCTGAGCCAGCGGATGCGGACCCTGCACGAGCGGCTCAAGGGCACCCAGGCCAAGGGCGAACGGCCCGTGGCGTGAGCCCGCCCGGGACCATCAGGGGGTCGGCTCCAGGACCAGCCGAAACCCCGTGGTCCGGTACCGGCTGGCGGGATGAGCCCAGTTTCGGTTGGCGGCCCGGCAGTACGTGCCGTACTTGAACCAGCTTCCTCCCCTCCGAACCCTGAATGTGCCCGCCTTCGGACCATTCGGATCGGTGACAGGCCCCGCCGGGTACGGCCCCAACCAGTCCTGGCACCATTCCCAGAGGTTCCCGTGCATGTCGAAGAGACCCCAGGGGTTGGGGGGATACGATTTGACGGGCGCGGGGGAGTCGTTGAGCAATCCGAGTCCTTTCACATGGGGGACGCACAGGCCGGTGCCCCGGCGGGTGTTGTTGTTGAACATGGCCTTGCTGCAGTCCACTTCGCTGCCCCAATGGAAGGCCGTCCGGGTGCCAGCCCTGCAGGCATACTCCCACTCGGCCTCGGTGGGGAGGCGATACTTCTCCTTCCCCTTTTGATTGAGCCCCTCGATGAATCTCTGCGCATCCAGCCAGGACACGCGGTCCACCGGGCACCGATCCCCGCACCGGGGGAAGGACGACGGGTTGGAGCCCATGACGGATTTCCACTGCCCCTGGGTCACCTCGGTGTCCTGCAGGTAAAACGGTTTGGTCAAGACCACGGTGTGCGGGAGCTCGTCCGGGTCTCGGTAGGCCTCGTCTTCAGGGCTCCCCATGACGAACTGCCCTCCTGGAACGAGGACGAACTCCATGCCCAGGGCATTGCGGATCGAGCGCTCTTGTTCGCCCGCCTCCACCGGCGTCAGATCGGCAGCCAGGGCCGCCAACCCCAGAATCCACAGCCCCCCCATTGCCATTGTGCGCGCTGCTCCCATCTCCAGAGCCCTCCCCGGGGTTTGTCACAAGAATTCCCCATCCAACCGGCCAAGTCAAGCTCCGGCCGTTGATCTTTGGGACGGGGGATGCTAACCTCCCCATCGGCTTTTCACTCACGGCAGTTCCATTGGGGAGAGGACCCGCACACGAT
>CAZEPJ010000102.1:0-9863 GCA_964514105.1 uncultured Desulfarculaceae bacterium
GGGACCCAAATCCACCGCCCCCCTGCCCAGTCCTCCTTGCATTACCGAATGCGCTTCCTCTCTCTTCCCGCGATGGTAATATGGCCGAGGGATCAACTCCTCCCCATCCTACGCCATGTTCGTCACAATTCCGAAAACCTCATAGCGCTGCCCACCGATCTGCATCGTCGAAAATGGAAAGCTCCGTTGAACCTCCATCCCCGGCAACTCAAGCTGCTCGACTGGTACCTCTTGGGACGCTTGCAACACCAAAGCGCATCGGCCTTGTGTATCTCCACCAATGTCGCATCCGTATCCAGTGTCGCTGTCTCCTGTGGGTTGTGCCTCTGGGCACACCCCACAAGTTCCTTGTTCACTCCTCCAAATCCCCGCTCAGGCCCATTCCTCGCAGGGATAAACGCCTTGCCCTCCACTCCAAGCTTCTCCTGTTCCTCATCGTGGAGGGCTTCCAATTACCGAAATACCGACGACGGCGACGGCACTGCCCGACGTGGCTCCTTGTGCCAGCGCCTCTTTATCTCCCGCCACCTCCGGCGCTTCATCCCCTTTGCCTCCGCACGCCCCATCACCCGAAAGACCCCTCGTCCCCCTCAACCAACCTCAAATCGTCCACACACTGCCCACCCCTCAATTTGGACGCAATGAGGAAAAACGGCGTCTTCTGACTTCCCAAGAGATCATCAGGCTTGGCATGGCCCCGGCGGGGCTGCTAAGATCGAGGCCGCACCACCGCCCAACCCGTCGCCGGAGGTCCGCCCATGGCCACAGTGTCCCTTCGCACCCGCCAGCGCGTGGAGATGATCGACATCACCGGGGAGGTCCAGCGGGCTCTGTCCGACTCGGGTGTCCGGGACGGCCTCTGCCTGGTCTACTGCCCCCACACCACCGCGGCCGTGACCATCAACGAGGGGGCGGATCCCATGGTCTGCCGGGACATCTCGTCCCATCTGTCCCGTTGGGCCCCCCGGGAGGGGGACTACCGCCACATGGAGGGCAATGCCGACGCCCACATCAAGGTGGCGGCGGTGGGGCCTTCCCAGACCCTCTTGGTGGAGGGAGGCGCCCTTAGACTGGGGACGTGGCAGCGGATCTTCTTTTGCGAGTTCGACGGGCCGCGAAGCCGCCAGGTGTGGGTCAAGGCCGTGGGCGGAGCGCCCTGACTCCGAAGGGGGAGCCCGGTTCCCCGGCCCCCATCCTCCCTTCACGCCGGGCCGATCCGCTGGACCAGCTCCACCACGATCTGATCCGGACCCCGGATGAAGCCGAACCGCACCCCCGCCGCTTCCTTGACGGGGGCCACCGAGGCGTATCCCTTGGCCGTGAGGCGGGCGTACTCGGCGTCCACGTCTTGCACCTCCACCCCCAGGTGGTGGTAGCCCAGGCGGGTCCGGGAGGCGTCGTCCAGGCGCCCCTCCTCGTCCCGCGCCACCCTCAGGTTGACCCCCACGCCCCCCAGCTCCAGCTCGGCGCCGTCGGCGTCCCCGAACTTGCGGAGCTTGATGAGCCGAGCCCCCAGCTCCTGACAGAGAAAGGCACGCATGGCCTCCAGATCGCTGCAGATCAGGTGCAGGTGATGGAAGCGGTTCGACATCGGTCCCTCCTGGACGTGGTTTTTCGACTCCCCGGCTGGCTCCGGGCCGCCCCGGTCAGAGGAGATCGAGGAAGTTCCTGAGGAGCCGGAGCCCCGGCTCCTGGCTCTTCTCGGGATGGAACTGGCACGCGAAGAGGTTTCCCTTCCTGACGCTGGAGACGAACTCCACCCCGTACTTCGTGGTGGTGGCCACGACCCCCGGGTCCCTGGGCCGGACGAAGTACGAATGAACGAAGTAGAAGTGGGCCCCGGGCGGGAGGCCTCGAAGATGGGGAGCCTCCCCAACGAGCTCCAGGTCGTTCCATCCGATGTGGGGGACCTTAAGGGGCGTCTCCTGGCCGGTCTCGGGATCCCGGATCCGGGAGGGGAATCGGGCAACCGATCCCGCCAGGACTCCCAGCCCCTTGGAGAACCCGAACTCGTCGCTCTCCTCGAACAGGATCTGGAGGCCCAGGCAGATCCCCAGGTATGGCTTGCCGCTTCGGATGGCGCCCAGGATGGGCGGAATCAGGCCGAGCCGGGCCAAGTTGCTCATGCAATCCCCAAACGCCCCCACCCCCGGCAGGACCACGGCCTGGGCCGCCGCCACCGCATGGGGGTCATCGGTGAGGCGGGCGTCGGCGCCCAGGTGCCGGAACGCCTTCCACACGCTCCTCAGGTTCCCCATGCCGTAGTCCACGATGGCGACCATGCCAACCTCTGCCAGCTCACGCGATCTCGATGAATGGTAGCGCGGAAGCCCGTTGCCGGCAAGACGAACGGATTTGGTCAACGGGCCGGCGCATCCCGCAGGCGCCGCGTCGCCGACGGGGTGATATCCCAGCTCGCCTCCACGTACGGCAGGAACGGCCCGGCCCCCCACTTGGCCTTGAAGGAGCGAATTCCCGGGTTCACCCCCAGGCCCAGGTTCATGCGGGCCTGTCCCCGGATCCGGGCCTCCTCCAGGAGGTGGGACAGGAGCAGGTCCGAGCTGCCCGGCGGCGCCGCCTCGGGGTCCCGAAAGGCGAACATGTACATGGCGGTGTGCAGGGACGAGAACTCGCCAACGGCGAAGGCGGCCAGCCGGCCGTCGGCCAGGCGGGCCGACAGGAGGACGCTCCCCGGCGAGGCGGCCAGGTACTGGGGAAGCCGTCCGTAGATCCGCCGTGTGCCGAGGGAAAGGGCCTTGCGGTCGAGATACCTCCGGATCAGGGCCCGGTGGGCCTCCCCCAACGTGCCCCCCTGCTCGACCCGCAGCTCCCGCCCGGGGCGCCCCAGGAGGTTTCTGAGCTTCTGTCCTGGCCCCGGCGGGGGCACGGGGACCGACAAGTACTGGTCCGCCCGCACGCAGGAGCCCGGGGGGGCCTGGGGCGGGAGCGCCGGCCCCATGACCGTGATGCGGCGAAGTCCGGGCGTGCCCAATGCCTGCTCCACGGCCCGGGCCATGGCGTCCTCGTCCCGGGGGTCGAGGAGGGGATAGCCCACCACGGTGAAGGCGTCCTGGAAGGCGTACCCCACGCACGGCCCCACCAGGCAGGGGCGTGTCCCGGCCACGGCCCGTACGTAGGGGATCACCTGCTCGGGCACCACGGCCTGGGCCGTCACCCGGGCCAGATGGTCGGGCCCGATCATCCGCACCTGCTCACCCTGAAGCCGGCCTCCTGGAGCATGGGCCGCAGGTTGAGCAGGTGTGCCGCGCCCACGAATACCGCGCAGCGCCCCTCTTGAAGGAACGGCTTCATGCGTTCCAGGAACAGGGCGTCCCTGCGGCCGATCACCGCCTCGGTGCGCGTGGGGAACTCGGTGCTGGTCCCCAGCATGGCCGTGAGGTCGCCCCGGAGATACGCTCGCAGGTTCCGCCGGGTGTAGTCGTCCCATTGACGGCATCGGCGGAAGAAGTCCACGATGCGCTGGACCGGGATCGCCTCCAGGGTCTCGATCTGCTCCTCGATGGTCTCCATGGCCGCCACGGCCTTGCCCATGTCCAGTGCCACGCCCCGGGCCTCCAGGTCCACGGAGAGCTGCCACCCCTTGCGCGCCAGGTACCCGGACCAGATGGCGAAGAAGGCCATCCAGGGCCGGGCATCCCTGAGCAGCCCTCGCACGTCGGGGGCGCGGTGCCACTCGATCCCCAGGACCCGGGCCCAGAATCCCCGGGGTCCGCACACCACCCGCTCCAGGCGGCGGATCGCCTCCTGCCCCAGGGCGTCGTCGAGGCGGGGGGGCCCGGACGCGGGGCTCTTCCCGATCTCGGCGACGCGATCCAGGCTCGCCGGATCCAGGGGGCCCTCGAAGAGCACCGTGTCCACGCCCTGAAACAGCCGGCGAAACGAGCTCTCGAAGCTGAAGCAGAAGAAGTGGGCCGTGCCCCCGATCCAGGAGCGGCGCCCGTGCTTCTCCACCTCCCAGAGCATGGCGAAGCGCCTCTGCTCGGGAGCAGTGACGGCTGCCTTCCCCTGGGAACTTGCCCTTGCGGGGGCGGCGGCCACGGCTTGCATGAGGCCCGCCATGGCCGAGCGGGTCCGGACGGGCTCTTGCCAGGCGGCCATCTCGTACGGCATGGCGGGGCGCCCCCCCCACTTGGTCTTGAAGCGCCGGATCCCGCCATTGACCCCCAGGCCCAGATGCAGGAAGGCCTTGCCCCGGCGTCGGGCCGCCCGGATCATAGCCAGAAACAGGGCGTCCGATGCGTGGGGGGTGCGCTGCTGTTGCGGGCGAGCCCCGATGAGGTAGCTCAGGAACCGAGCGGGGGAGGCGTCCACGAGAAAGGAGGCAGCCAGGCAACCTTCCGTGTCCCACGCGTTGAGCAGGGAGAGGCCGGGGACCCGGGCGAGCACGTCCTCGGTGCGGGCGAAGAGCTCCCGCACGTTGTCCGGCAGGGCCGCCCTCCCCACGAATTCCGCCCAGAGGCGCCGGTGGGCCGCCGTGAAGGCGCGCCCTTCCTCCAGCCGCAGGCAGGCCGCCGCCCGCTCCGCCTGTCGCGCCAGGCGGGCGGGGATGGGGGCGTCTGCCTCAAGGACGTAGTACTCGTCCCGCTCCCGGCAGTGGAGCCGCAGCCGTTCGGGAAGGGACGGGCAGATGGCCCAGCAGTCCCTGGCCCGGGTGCGCCGCAGGGCCGCGGACAGCGCCTCCTCGAACCCATCGGGCGTGTACTCCCCCGAGAGGGGATAGCCCACGGCCACCAGCCACTCCGCCGCGGCCAGGAAGAGGTACGGCCCCGTCAGGAACGGCTCCCCCCCCGACATGGCCGCCATGAAGGCCGCCGAGTGCTCCGGCACAGCGGCCCGCTCCATGACGTCTCGCAGCTCGGCGGGATTCAAGGCAGAACCTCTTTCACCGGCCCCTCGCTCGCGTCTTCCCCCGCCGCGAAACCATTTCACATCCTTCACAGAAGCGGTCATTCATTCGGCGAGGCGATCCGGCGACACCGACCCTCACGATCCGGGCCTGGCGACAACGCCGCGGAGATGCCAACAGGGTGCTGACGAGGGGGCAAACGATTGTCAGAGTTCGTCCCGGCTGCGCATCCTGAGGAGCAGCACGTGGCGCCTCACCAAGTGGCAACAGCTCCGCTCCGTGCGGACGGCATGGCGACGCCCCATGACGGCCCGCATGTCGTCGAGGAGTTGGCTGGACACGCACGGCCTTCCACTCCCCGGCTGTTCCGGGCCGGCCGCCGGGAGCGGATTGATATTGCCTTCGAGCAAATCTACCCGTACCAGCCTCCAATATCAACATATCAGACAGAATGGCTTAATACCCGAGTGTGAGCCACCCCGAGGAGGCAACGCCGATGGCGAGACGGATCGGAGACTGAGCGAGTGAAACACAGCGAGATCGTCAACTTCCCCTGGGGCGTCGCGGATCTCATCCGCGACACCTTCCAGCGCGGCAAGCACCAGGGCGTCATCCTGCCGCTCACTGTCCTGCGCCGCCTCGACTGCGTGCTCGCCTGCAGCAAGGAAAATGTGCTCGCCAAGGTGGCGGGTCCCGACTTAGACGGCGTTTGCACGAGCGAGATCCTGCCCCTTCAGCCAATGGCGGCATATTCGCAAAGGCACGTAATGTAAGAGCTGTTGAACCCACCGTACATTCGCTGGCGCGACTCGCTGACGTAAGGAACCAAGATGCCTCGACTCGGTCCCGACCAGGTCGCCGACAGCTTCGTGAGTCTGCCGCCACACACGGAGCAACGTGCCATCGTCGCCTACCTCGACCGGCATACGGCGCGGATCCATGCGCTGGTGGCGAAGAAGGGACGGCTGATCGCGCTGGTGCAGGAGCAGCGCACCGCTGTGATTCCCGTGTCTTGCGCCCGGATCCCTGGACAGAGGTGAAGGCTCATGCGGCGGCCTCTTTAAGGCGCATTGTACGGTGTGGAGGGGACGTCATGAAGCCCAGCTTCTCCAGCCGCCCATGGTGGTTTTGATCGTGGAAGAACTTGGCCGCAGGGGCTCTGACCCCATCGACCCTGCGCAAGATCCGACCGCAGATGACCTGCTCATCGAGCGTTCGGAAGAAGCGCTCCACCGCCCCGTTGGTTTCGGGATCGGATACAAAGGCAAAGCTTGGCGCCGTCCCCCAAGAGCGGATCTGGTTCAGGAAATGATCGGACAGATACGGGGGCCCATGCCCGACTGTGAGCTTCAACCCTCGGCCACATCTGCTCCCGCTGCGCTGAAGACCTCCGTGAGCCTCGTACAGACCCCCTGGGGGGCATCAAGCATGCGCTTCTTGGCCGCATCGAGCTCCCGCTGTGGAGATGGCCCTGAGGGCGGAGGTCGGCACGCCCCAGGGTATCCCCTGGGGGCTGAAGATGCGATTCGACCATGGCCCAAAATGTACGGGCCGCGACTGTGAGGCGCTTTGCCGCCGCCGGGGGATCGAACATAGCCGGGCCCCTGTGTGGCGTCCCACGGGCAGCGGGGTGGCTGAGCGGCTCGACCAGACGCTCAAGGAGGCGCTGATCTGGACTCGAGACTGGGAGACGATGGCCGAGCTTCGCGAGGCGATCAACGAGTGGCTGGAGCAATACGCCCATGTCCGGTTCCATCAGGCGCTCAACTGGGAGATCCCGGCCGAGCGCAGGGCCAAGAAGCTGAGCCCCAACGTGGGGCTCGCCGCGGGATGCGACAGGACGGTTTCTCTGTCACAAGAAGTGTCTTGACAAGACGGATACAGGCAGTGGTCAATATCCGTGAAAGACCCCTGGGTCATATGCGTGAAAAGTGACATGACGACGGACAACTCACAGTTCAAGACGCCGGAGGAGATCATCCGTTGTGTTGTACGTTTCTTCGGTTGGATGTTGTCATTGATGGGTGCATTCTGTGTTCTTATCGACCTTGTTCCCCTGGCAGCAGGTGGAGAACGCTCCCTGGCAGGCCTTGTCGTCGGGGTGGGGATGCTGACTGCCGGTGCGGCCATGTTCAGGATCGCCAGACGACTCGGCTCAGTACTGGAAAAACGCCTCCCGGGTTTCCGGTTGATCCGCCAATCAGCTCGGAACGAAGCGTTCGACGGAAACAGGGAGCTGGATGCAGGGCCTTCCACTTCAACAGGACACGGCGTCGGACTGGAAACGAAGTGCCGCAAGACCGTTGATGCACCGGATCATCCGTCCGACACCCATATCACTCAAAAGGCGTATCGTATTGGTGACAGGAATCGCTTCTTTGTCAGTCGCCACCGCCGCATGAGAAAGGCATACTACGCTATTGGTTTCATATTCATCATCATTGCGTTTTTCTACAGCAACGGGACCAATGCCATAATGGATGATCGCTTGTTGGAAATCGACTTCATCTCTTTTATCATGGTGATGGTGGGATTGGCCTATTTGATCGTCGCGGGGCTCAGTCGATATGTTGAGATTGACAGGGGAGAGAGCTGGGTCAGGCACGGCTGGAAATGGTTCTCCTTTCGTTTCGCTAACCGATTTCCCTTGCTGCAGTTTGACCATGTGCTGATAAGACGCCTCGCTTCTTGTGACAGCGAAAACGCTCCTATATGGCAACCGATTGAAGAGGGCTGGGAGGTGCTCCTGCGTGGCGCTGAATCCTTGAATATCATTTATTCCGATAATGTAACAGATGCACGTGACCTGGCGCGAGAGTTGGCGGGCTATGCCGGTCTTCCAGTGAAGGAAGAGATTTGAGGGGATATGGGCCCTTGGGAAACACCCATGAAACAACTCCTTTCCATCTGCTGAGAGCGACAACACAGAGGAGGTCGGGATCAGGAAAGCCCCAATGGACAGTGGTAGCGATCCCATAGAGAAAGCGCTGTGATCTTCATCAGTCGCCCGACCGGGGGATTTGTGCAGGTGCTTGACCAGCTTGAGGGAGCTCTGCTGGACGATTGCCGGTGCGTATGGGGAAGCTTCGAAGCTGCGTGTCTTGTACCATGTACCCCTTGAGTGGTGGTGGCCCAGTCAAATCCGCCCAAGGCGGATTGGGGGACGGATCTGACTGCGGCGTGGACGCGCCAGGACGGGCTGGCGGCCATCGTGCTGGCAGTGGACTGGGGGGACCGCTATGGGCTTGGCTGCGAGGTGAGCAAGAGCCAGCAGGCCCCCGTGGTCTTGTTCCCTGTGGGCAAGGCACTGAGGGCATAGTTTGGCACCCATCAGGGCCTCCCCTGGGGCTTGGAGATGAGATCGGATCACGGGCCACAGTATACGGACGGGTAGCGACTGTGAGGGGTTTTGCGCCCACTGGGGGCTCCAGCACACCTTCTCCTGGTAGAACCTGCTGAGCTGCTCGATGATCTTGGAGAGCTGTTCCGTGCTGCATCGGCGTGCAGGGCCCAAGTTGACGATGATCCTGTGGCGAATCTTGCCCTCGCGGCCGCCGCAGAATTCCACCAGGTGGAGGGATTGGTAGGTGCCGCTTTTCTCTTTCCGGGTGGCGGTTGGGAAATACATGGCGCCACCACAGGCCACGGGATCTTGAAGGGATAACTGCTTGAACACAGGAACCTCGGGTCGCAAATCCTGGCCCAACCTGATAATCTCTGGTCTTCTCCCGCATGGGCAGGCCTGTCGGGGCCGACCTCAGCCAGGCGGACGGCAACATGACCTTCCGCGTGTGCCGTGCGCCCGCTCGGTGGCCGTTGAAAGGAGATACCATGGCAAGGCAGCCGAACACGGCAGACTCAGTACCCGAGGCGCCCCTTGGACCGCGGCCGCGCTTGCTCAGGCGCATCATCAAGGGCTTGCGCTCAATGGGCGCATCTCCGGTCAGGATCAGTTTCCACGACATGGATGTGCTGGTCCATCCATGACTGAACGCCAGGTTCGGGAGGGTAGCGGCGGCATGCGGCCTGGAGTGCGACGGGGCACCGGGGGGAGAAGATGGCGCGCCTCATGGGCGGTGGGGCTGGGGATCGCCCTGTGCCTGGGGGCTCCCGTGCCCCATGCCTCTCCTGCCGATGCGGTGTATATGGGCTACCAGAAGTGCAAGGGATGTCACCTCCAGGCGTTCCAGTCCTGGAAAGAGAGCCGGCATGCCAGGGCGACGGTTTCCCTTTCCAAGGACGACCAAAAGGACGGCCGCTGCCTTCAATGCCATGCCACCGGATTCGCCCAGCCGGCCTCGCTGGGACAGCTCTTCGAGAACGTCCAGTGCGAGGCATGCCATGGACCGGGGAGCGCGTACAAGAGCCCGAGGATCATGAGCAAGGGGAAGTATCGAGCCGATCCGGAGACCCAACGCCGGCGGGCCGTAGAGGCCGGCATGACCCCCATCGAGGCGTCCGTCTGCCTGGAGTGTCACGGCAAGCCACTTCCCCAGGGCCATGCGCCTCGCCGGCGCTTCGACTTCTCGGAAGCGGTGCGAGCGGTGAGCCACCAGGGGCATTGAGGACCCCGGTGTCCATGGATGGCTGGCAGGGGCGCGTCGCGGGTCGGGTCAGGGCGGAAGAGGCGCTATTTCTCTGCTTTTCTCTCGGCTTGGCCCTCGGGAGGGGGCGTCGGGGTGACGTCGATCTCATCCTTCCCGGTGGTGGCCTTCTTGAAGTTGCGGATGCCCTTTCCCAGCCCGCTGCCGATCTCAGGCAGCTTCCCCGCCCCGAAGATGATGAGAACGATGAGCAGGATGATGATCAGCTCCCATGGGCCCGGCGTGAACATGGTTGCCTCCTGGTCGGCGCCTCGAGGACGTGCCCTTCGAGGCCGTCGCGGAAATCGGGGGGTGAACTGGCGGAAGTGCGTGGGAATCGAACCCACCTACCGACGTTTTAGGCCGGTACACTGGATTTGAAGTCCAGGAGGCCCACCAGAACCTCTCCACTT
>CAZEPJ010000103.1:0-9229 GCA_964514105.1 uncultured Desulfarculaceae bacterium
CTGCAAGGGGAATTCCGGCCCTCTGCCCCTCGGGACGCAATGGACCTCTCCGGCCAAAAAACCCTTGACAATGCCGGGCCCGGAAATGTATACAGTGGTTCCACGCGCGACATCGGGACCGGATGCGGTTGCCTCTCCTGCGGCGGCGAGAGTTTCCTGTGGGTCTGAACCAGCGGGAATCGGGGACTCCAGGCGGTTTGGGGTTCTCCGTATTGATCTGGGACTTCACGGCGCCCATAGGCTGTCGGCATGGGGAACCGGCCGGATCTCCCCGGCGCGGGGTTCGGCAGGGACGGCCGCTCAGTCAGTGGGGGCGCCGGGGGGATCTCCAAGTCGACCCGTCAACCCATCTACCCAAAGGAGGAGGCGTCCATGAAGAGGTCTTGGCTCGTGGCACTGGTTTGTGTGGTCGGTGTCGTCCTGACGGCTGCGCCCGCCCTGGCACAGCAGAAGGACCCCCTGGAGGCATGGAAACCCAAATTCGATCCCTCCGGGGCCAAGTACAAGTTCACGGTGTCCAATGTGTCCACTCCGGCCCTCAAGGGCGTCTTCGCCGGCTTCGCCATTCGGGATGCCCTCTGGGAGCGAACCAAGGGGCAGATGTATCTGGACTACAAGCCCTTCTCCATCCTGGGCGGCGAGGTGGAGGTCCTCAACCAGCTCCAGATGGGATCCATCCAGGGCATGGCCGTCAGCTCGGTGGCCTCGACCAACCTGGGGCCCCGCTTCGGCGTGGTGAACCTTCCGTTCCTCATCGATTCCTTCGAGAAGCTGGACAAATTCGTGGGAAGCGGCAAACTTTTCGACCACTTCCTCATGGCCATGGACCACCAGGGAATCATCGCCCTGGACATCACGGGATACGGCAACTACGGCTGGGCGAGCAAGACGCCCATCAAGACCATAGCGGATCTCAAGAAGGTCAAGATGCGCATCGCCGAGGCCGCCGTGAACAAGCTGACCTATGAGTCCTGGGGGACCAACCCCGTGGTCATGCCCTGGCCCGATGCCCACATGGCCCTCAAACAGGGGGTGATCGAGGGCCTGGACCATACCCTGATGGTCTGCAGCCTCACCAAGAAGTTCGAGCTGGTCAAGAACTTCACGCAGATCAACTACGCCCAGGGGCTTTTCATCTGGACCTTCAACAAGAAGTGGTTCGAGGGCCTGCCCGCGGACATGCAGAAGGCCCTGCGGGACGTTGTGAAGGAGGTCTCCGCCAAGATCCGGAAGGAGACCGTGGCCCAGGAGGACGAGGAGATCGAAAAGGCCAAGAAGGACGGGGTGCAGTTCTTCAAGCTGTCCGCCGAGGAGATGGAGATCCTCCGCAAGCAGGGCGACGCGGTGCACAAGAAATACGCGGATGAGATCAACAAGCTGTACCCGGGGGACAAGGAGAAGTTCGACGACTACCTCAAGGCCGTCCAGGACTACATGGGGTACAGGCGGCCGTAACTGTTCTTGATGTGAGCGGGGCGGGCCCAGGGCCCGCCCCGTCGTTGCGTTTCCATTCGCCCCCGAGGATGCCCATGCTCCAGCAAGCCACGGTCTTTCTTGACAAGGTGATGACCTTCTTCGAGGAATGGTCCCTGTTCCTGGTGACCATGGTGTGCCTGATCGCGCTGTTCTTCAACGTGGTGCTACGGTACAGCTTCAACTATACCCTGGCGTGGTCCGAGGAACTGGTGCGGGAGGTGATCATCTACACCACGTTCATCGGCTGCAGCGCAGCGGTCAAGGCCCGCTCCATGATCAAGATCGACGCGGTGATCCAGTTCTTTCCCAGCCTCAGGTTCCCCCTGGGCTTCTTCAGCCACCTGGTGACCCTGGTCTTCGCGTACATCATGATGGCCCTGGGTTGGAAGGTGGTGCTCCAGCAGGCCGAGACCAAGCAGTCGACCCTCCTGCTGGAGATCCCCCTGGAGCTCCTCTTCGCGGTGATGCCGCTCATGGGGCTGATGATGTTTCTCCGCACCCTCCTGGTGATGCGGGAAGACATCCGCCAATGGCGGCAGAGTTGATCCCCGCCATGCGTTCCACCCGAGATCGCAGACCTCAAGACGGAGCATATCCATGGAAATGAGCCACCTGGTCATCCTGGCCATCGTCCTGGGGGGCATGGCGGCCCTGGTCCCCGTGTTCATGTGCCTGTTCTTCGCGGCGGTCATGGGGTTCCTCCTCTACACGGACCTCCCTCTCATGACGCTGGTCCAGACCATGTTCCGAAGCATGGACAACTTCGCCCTGGTGGTGGTCCTGTTCTTCATCCTGTGCGGAAACATCATGACGGCCGGGACCCTGGTCCACAAGCTCATCAAGGCCGCCAACGCCCTGGTGAGCTGGCTCCCGGGCGGACTGGGCATGGCCGGGGTCATCGGCTGCGCCCTGTTCGGGGCCATCTCGGGATCCACCGTGGCCACGGTGGTGGCCCTGGGGGGCTTCATGATCCCCGCCCTCGTCGAGCACGGCTATCGGGAGAAGTACTCCGTCGGCCTCATGGCCACCTCCGGCAACCTGGGGATCATCATTCCGCCCAGCATCAGCATGATCCTCTGGTGCATGATCACCAACGTCTCCGTGGAGGGGCTGTTCCTGACGGGGTTCATTCCGGGGATCCTGATCACGCTGGGCGTCTGCACGTACACGTACTTCTACTACCGCAACCGCAAGGACTACCAGCGCCCACCGGTCCCGAGCCTCAAGGAGCTCCTGGGCATCCTGGGGGAGTGCTTCTGGGCGCTCATGCTTCCCGTGGTCATCTTCGCCGGGATCTTCACCGGGATCTTCACGGCCAACGAGGCCGCCGTGGTGGCCTGCGTGTACGCGTTCATCGTTGAGCTGTTCATCCACAAATCCATGAAGTTCAAGGATATCAAGCGGGTAACGGTCAACTCGGCCGTGACTTCCGCCACCCTGCTCATCATCGTGGCCGGGGCCACCTGCTTCGGCCGGTACCTCACCCTGGAGAACATCCCCAACCAGATCACCGACGCGGTCATGTCCGCCATCCACTCCCCCATGCTCTTCCTGCTGGTGGCCAACCTGCTGCTCTTCTCGGTGGGCATGTTCATGGACGTGATCTCGGCCACCCTGATCCTGGGGCCCATCTTCGTTCCCATGCTGCGGGAGTTCGGCATCGACATGATGCACTTCGGCCTGCTGTTCACCCTCAACCTGGCCATCGGCTACTGCACCCCCCCCGTGGGGGTGAGCCTGTACATCGTGGGGGCCATCGCCAAGCGGGATCTGATCTGGGTGACCAAGGCGGTCTTGCCGTTCCTCATCATCCAGATAGGCGTGCTGTTCCTCATGACCTACTGGCAGGACCTCAGCCTGTGGCTGCCCAAAGCCCTGGGATACTGGACCCCGGCGCCCCTTGTGCCCACCACCTGAACGAGGGCGGTCGGCGAAGGTGTCCAGCGGGCATCCCGGCGGATGCCATTCCCCTATTGCTGCTCCCCTCGGGCCCCGCGTTTGCGATGGATGAGGACGAGGTTGCGGATGTAGATGAAGGAGCCCGTGCCCTGCCCCAGGATGAAGACGGGGTCCTGCCGGTACACGGCGTAGGCCAGCAGCACAAGACCCCCGGCCAGACTGAAGTACCAGAACGCCATGGGGATGACGCTCTCCTTGCGCCGCTCGGAGACGATCCATTGGATGAGAAACCGCACGGAGAACAGGGCCTGCCCCAGCAGCCCCACCATCACCCAGGGGTTCATCAGCTCCGCCGCGAGCTTCATCGCCGCTCCTCTTCGATGCGGTAGCTCACCCGCCGCTTCTTGAGCCAGCGCACGCCCCACAGGTCCAGGATCCCCCGGAAGAGCCGGTTGCGGATGTTGTACTTGGACACGCCGTGGCGCCGCGGGTGATGGCGAACCGGCACTTCGCAGACGCGCAAGCCCCGCATGCGGAACAGGGTGGGGAGAAACCGGTGCAGTCCATCGAAGGGGACCACGGCGTCCAGGCACTCCCGTCGGAACGCCTTGAGCCCGCAACCCGTGTCCCGGATATTCTCCATGGTGACCAGGTCCCTGGCGGCGTTGGCCACCCGGGTGGAGATGCGCTTGGACCAGGGGTCCTGACGCTTCTGGCGCCAGCCACTGGCTGCGTCAAAGCGATCGAGCTTCTCCAGGAGCAACGGGATGTCGCGGGGGTCGTTCTGCAGGTCCCCGTCCAGGGTGATGATGACCCGTCCCCGGGCCGCGCGAAACCCGGCCCACAGGGCCGTGGACTGGCCGCAGTTCTCGGTGAGCCGCAGGTAACCGACCCGCGGGTCCTCCCGGTGGAGCCGGGCCAGGATCCCGGGGGTCCCGTCCCCGCTGCCGTCGTCCACGAAGAGGACCTCGAATGCCCGGCCCGTGGGCTCCAGGACCTCCCGGACCCCCCCGGCCAGAGGCACCAAGGCCTCCTCCTCGTTGAAAACCGGAATCACCACGCTGTACTCTGGCCTCGCGCGATCTTCCATGGTCCTTCGGCGCCCCCACTGCCCTCGGCACCCGCATGGGCGGGGGAGGGGAGAGAGGGGGCATCCCCCGCTCAGGGGCCCCAGTCAGGGCACCTCGGAATGCTGCCTGGCGCAGTTGACGATGGATCGGAGTCGATCCGGATCGAATCCCACAAGGACGTCCGTGCCGCAGGTGGTCACCGGCACACTGCGCACCCCGGAGACCCGCACCAGCTCTTCCAGGGCCGACCGATCCCTGGTCACGTCCATCTCCGTGAACGCCACCCCTTCCTGCGCAAGGAACTCTTTCGCCTTCTTGCACCATGGGCACGTGGGGCTGGTGTAGATCCTGACCTCCATGGCAAACTCCTTACCCAGAGATTTCAGTCTTCCTCGGCCCCCGGACCGTTGCCGCGGGGGACACGAGGGCGATGGTGGGACTCACCGTTCGATGAAGGACGGACAGGGCCACCCCACCCAGGGTGAGGCGCTTCAATCCCGTTTGCCCCCGCCGCCCCATGACCACCGTCGTGTACGCCCCCAACTCGGCCTCGGCAGCGATCTCCTTGGCGGGGTCTCCCTTTCGCTCCACAAGCTGAACCCCCTCGCGAGCGATCCCCCATCGGGCCAGCCGCTCCTGCGCCCCCCTCAGGACCGCCTTGGCGTCCTTCACCTCAGGGCCTGCCACGCACAGGGTGGTGATCTTGGAGACCCCCTGCACGGCCCTGGCCATGCACACCGCGTGATCCAAGGCCTTCATGGCATTGGCGGATCCGTCCAGCGGGATGAGGATGCGGGGCAGCGGGCAGGCCTTGTCCTCGAGCACATGGGTGCCCACCAGATAGATGTCCATGCCCGTGGCCCGCTGGAGCAGGGTGAGGGCGGCGCTCCCCAGGTCATGTTCCGCATCGTCCTCCCCGAAGGTCCGAGCCAGGATCAAAGTGGAAAAGGCGCCCGCCTGGGCGTGGGCGAGCAGCTCCTTCCACACCTTGCCGTGGACCACCACCCGCCCGATCCTCGACCCCTGCAGCCCCATTCCCATGAGGATCTCGGCCCCCCGCTCCAGGATGGGAAAGATGTCCCTCCCATAGTGGAGCTCCCTCAGCTTTCGAAAGGCCTCCGACTCCTCCACGCGCAGCACCCGCAGATCACGATAACCCGCATGACTGTTGAAATAACCGGCTCCGATGACGTGGATCAGGGTGATGCCCTGGATGGCCTCGCCGTACGGGGCGGCCAGGCATCCCGCATACTCCACGGCCCGCGCGCTTTCGGCCGTGTCGTCAACGGGAACGAGGATCATGGGGATGGGGCATTCCAGCTCTTTCATGGGACCGTCCCGGGGCTGTCTGTGTCAGTACCGCATGAGGAGCCACGCATTGCACATCCCCACGCTCACGAGCATGTAGACCAGACCGAACCGCATGAATCGCGCAAAGCTGATGGGATAGCCGGCCGATTCGGCCATGCCCATGGTGACCACGTTGGCCGAGCCTCCGAGGACGGTGCCGCTGGCGCCCAGGGATACGCCCAGGGCGAAGGCCCACCAGAGCACGTTGCTTTCCGCCCCGGGGATGGCCTGGGTCAGATACGCCACCACCGGAAGCATGGTAGCCGTGAAGGGGATGTTGTCCACGAAGGCGCTGACCAGCGCCGAGATCCACAGGACCAGACAGACGGCCACCGTCAGGTTTCCCTGGGAGAGGCCCAGGACCCGGTCACCCACCATGGCCAGGAGCCCCGTCTCCTCCAGGCCACCCACCATCGCGAACAGAAAGATGAAAAACAGGAGGGTGGGCCACTCCATGTCCTTTTCGATGAACTCCAGCATCCGCACCCGCTTGCTGAGGATCCCGTAGGTGAACAGGATCGAGGCCCCCAGCATGGCCGCCACGCTCGCGCTCATCTCCCAAAAACCATGGGAGAGGAACAGCGCGACCGTCAGGGCGAGGATCCCGGCCCCGTATGCGAGCAGCACCCGGTCCGTGATCCGGTACTCCTCCCGAAGACGCCGGGCGCAGGCCTCCAGGTCCTCGCCGGGGACGCGGGCATAGACCCCCCTGTGGTAGATCGCCGTCATCACCCCCAGGGCCACGAGGGCCAGCCCGCACACCGGCGCCAGATTGCCCAAGAAGTCCGCGAACGTGAGATCCGCGTATGAACCGATCATCATATTGGGGGCATCGCCCACCAGGGTGGCCGCCCCACCGACGTTGGCGGCCATCACCTCCGGGACCAGCAGTTCCAGGGGATTGAGCTTGAGGGACTGGGCCATGGCGATGGTCGCGGGCGTGAACAGGAGCATGGTCGTCACGTTGTCCAGCAAGGCCGATGTGGCCCCTGCCGCCAGGCTGATCATCAGGGCCAGTACCAGGACGCGCCCTCCGGCCCACTCAAGGCATTTGAACGCCGCCCACTGAAAGACGCCCGTGTGCTTGAGGATCCCCACGATGATCATCATCCCCATGAACAGGAGGACCATGTTCACGTCCACCTTGTGGACGGCGGTCTGGAAGGAGAGGATGCGATACTCGGCATCGAAACTCCCCAAGGTATGGCTGACGCCCACCATGAGCGCGGCGCCGAGCATGGTGGCGACCGTCCGATGAAGGATCTCCAGGGATATGAGGAGATAGACCCCGAGGAAGATCAGCAAGGCGATCCAGAAGGCCGCGCCCACGAAGCGGGGGAGGGAGACGTCCTTGTACAGGAAGAAGCTCTCGCCTCGCCTGGCGAAGTCCTCGCCGGTCAGGGCGATGGGGATGGCCATGAAGCTGGCCTTGCGCACTTCCAGTTCCAGCTTGGTGGCCGGATCCAGCAAAGTGGGGAGATGGACCTCCAAGAGGTACGACCCGTCCGGACCCGTCCGGGCCTCGGGGCCGCGCCTGCCCCGGGAGAGGATCTCCCGGGGGGCCCCTTCCACCCGTATGCGGATGATGGCGTCCCTGACGGGGTCGCGGTGGGAGTCCAGGATGACGCCGGAGATATGGAGGCGGGACGGACCCCCCGGGGGGTCCGTGCGGGATGAGGAGGCCCAGGCAAAGGAACACGGCATCGCGCAGAGCAGGAGGCAGATGGCCAACCAGGTGCGAGGGCCGAGCCGCATCATCCTTCCCCCCTCGGCCTTTGGGGGATGCCCCTTGGCTCCACGGTCTTTCTCCATGGACTGCATACCGCCTCTTGTACCATAGGGCCCCGGCAATGGCAAGGCGCCCCTTCCCGTCCCGAGGCGAGCTGCCGGCCCTCAAAAACGGCGAGGGGACCCCAAAGGGTCCCCTCGCCCTGTCCACAAAGAAGGGGCGGCCTCAGCCCCTGGCCGCTTTGAGACGCGCCAGGGCGCGCTGGAGGGACGCCTGGGCCCTGGCCCCGTCGATGCCCTCCTGGCGCTCCCGAAGCCGCTGCTCGGCCCGCTGCTTGGACGCCTCGGCCCGAGCCACGTCGATGTCGCCCTGGCCCTCCGCGGTGGTCACCAGGACCGTCACCTTCCGGGGGGTCACCTCGGCGATGCCCCGGTTCAGGGCGAACCACTCGACCCGCCCCTCGCGGCGGAAATGGAGGGCACCGACCTTGATCTCGCTCAGAAAGGGGGTGTGGGACGGCAGGACGCCGAACTCCCCCAGGACGCCCGGGAGGTTCACCTCGTCCACCTCGCCGCTGAAGGCCAGCTTGTCCGGCGTCACGATGTCCAACTGGATGCGATTGTCAGCCATGAGCACCTCATGCTGCAAACGGTGGAGGCGGCTCTTTCCTGCGCCGTCCGCCGTCGGCGATCCCAACCGTTTTCCTAGACCTCCGCCATCTTCTTGGATTTCTCCACGGCCTCCTCGATGCCCCCCACCATGTAGAAGGCCTGCTCGGGGAGATCGTCGTGGGCTCCCTCGACGATCTCCTTGAATCCGCGGATGGTCTCCTTGATTGGCACATAGGCCCCGGGCTTTCCGGTGAACTCCTCGGCCACATGGAATGGCTGGGAGAGGAACCGCTGAATCTTCCGGGCCCTCGCCACGGTCAGCTTGTCCTCCTCGGACAGCTCGTCGATGCCCAGGATGGCGATGATGTCCTGCAAGTCCTTGTATTTCTGAAGCGTCTTCTGCACGGCCCGCGCCACCTGATAGTGGTCCGCGCCCAGGTAGTTGGGGTCCAGGATCCGACTGGTGGAGTCCAGCGGGTCCACGGCAGGGTAGATCCCCAACTCCACGATCTGCCGCGAGAGCACCACGGTCCCGTCCAGATGGGCGAAGGTGGTGGCCGGGGCCGGATCGGTCAGGTCGTCGGCGGGCACGTACACGCATTGCACCGACGTGATGGACCCCTTGGTGGTGGATGTGATGCGCTCCTGCAGCTCGCCCAGGTCGGTGCCCAGGGTGGGCTGATAGCCCACGGCGCTCGGCATGCGCCCCAGGAGGGCCGATACCTCGGAACCCGCCTGGGTGAACCGGAAGATGTTGTCGATAAACAGCAGGACGTCCTGCCCTTCCTCGTCTCGGAAATACTCCGCGGCCGTCAGGGCCGAGATGGCCACCCGCGCCCGGGCGCCGGGGGGCTCTGTCATCTGCCCGTAGATGAGGGCCGCCTTGTTGATGACCCCCGAGTGCTTCATCTCCAGGTAGAGGTCGTTCCCCTCGCGGGTCCGCTCCCCCACCCCCGCGAACACCGAGATGCCGCCATGCTTCATGGCGATGTTGTGGATCATCTCCATCATGACGACGGTCTTGCCCACGCCGGCGCCCCCGAACATCCCCATCTTGCCGCCCCGGGGGAACGGCACCAGCAGGTCGATGACCT
>CAZEPJ010000104.1:0-9162 GCA_964514105.1 uncultured Desulfarculaceae bacterium
GGCGCCCGGACTACCAGGACCTGTACAGGCAGGCCCTGATGGACAGGGACTATCGCCGCACCGAGCGGGAGATGGAGCGGATGATGGAGGAGGCCTTGAGGGCGAGGGAGGCGCTGAACGCCCTCACCCAGGATCTGAGCGGTTTCAACCTGGAATCCTTCAGGCGCCTCGAAGGCCGCTACACCCTGGCCGAGTTGGGCGCCTGGGTGCGGGACGCCATTCTGAAAATGGGAGGCTCGGCCATCCCGGATGGAGAGTTCTGGACCCTGATCACCCCCGAATCGCTGAGGCAGAGATATCGCCTTGCGCCCCGTTATGAACGGGTGTGTTTCGACAGAGACGTGGCCCTGAGGACCCGCAATGCCGAACTGGGCGGGATCGGCCATCCCCTGGTGGATACGCTGCTCAGCGAGGTCCGAAGCCCGGCCTTCGAAGGGGCCGTGTCTGGGGCAGGCTCGGGAAGTTCGGTCATGGCGCACTACCTGGTACAGCGCCGCGATGAACGGGGCCACCAGAAAGGCCGGCTCTTCAGCTTCCTTTACGACGGGGCCAAGGATGAGGTGAGGACAATCTGCCGCTTCGATTCCCCTGGCGGCAGCGGGACCGGAAACGAAGGCATCGACGCCACCCGCGCCCGGGAGCGCATTCAGGCCACCCTCCAGGACGGCATCATGAAGTGGTTGCCAGATAGACAATCGAGAGCGGGGTTGCAGGTGAGCCTTGTTGGTTTGATGCATTTGTAGTCAGACTCTTGGTGACAAGACGGATTGTCGCCCAAGGAGGTCCATCCTGGCAAGACCGCGAGACACCTACAAGTATCTGTTCAAGAGGGGAAACAAGATCGTGCATGGCGGGATCACGGACGACCTGGAACGCCGCGAAGCGGAGCACCAACAGCGATGGCCCAAGGGGCACATCAGGCAGGTCGGCCGGCGTACGACCGAGGAAGCAGCTCGGAAATGGGAGGAGGACAAGGGCTTCGACTGAAGAGAACGCCTTTGGAGACCGCCGCCCGTCAGTGCGCCTCGGCCCAGCTTCGGCCCCAGCCCGTCTGCACGGTCAGGGGGACGTCCAGCGGCTCCGCGCCGGCCATCTCCTCCCGCACCAGCGCCTCCAGCGCGTCTCTCTCGCCCTCGGGCACCTCGAAGAGCAGCTCGTCGTGGACCTGGAGGAGCATGCGGGCCGAGAGGCCCTCCTGGTCCAAGCGATGATGGATCCGGATCATGGCCTTCTTGATCATGTCCGCGGCCGTGCCCTGGATGGGGGTGTTGATGGCGGTGCGCTCGGCGAATTTGCGGGCGGCCACGTTGCGGCTGGCGATCTCGGGAAGGTAGCGGCGCCGGCCGGAGAGGGTCTCCACGTACCCCCGGTTCCGGGCCTCCTCCAAGACCCGGTCCAGGTAGTCCCGAACCCCCCTGTATCTCTGGAAATAGCCCTCGATGTAGGCCTGGGCCACCTTGGCCGCCACGCCCAGCTCCCTGGCCAGGCCGAAGGACGTCATCCCGTAGATGATCCCGAAGTTGATGACCTTGGCCTCCCGCCGCATCTGGGGGGTGACCCCCTCCGGCGACACCCCGAAGATCTCGCAGGCCGTGTGGGTGTGGACGTCCTCCCCCCGGTGAAAGGCCGCCAGGAGGATGGGATCCCGGGAGAGGTGGGCCAGGATGCGAAGCTCCACCTGGCTGTAGTCCGCCGACAGGAACCATTGTCCCTCCTGCGGGACGAAGGCCTCGCGGATCCGCTGCCCCCGTTCTCCCCTGACCGGGATGTTCTGCAGGTTGGGCTCCGAGGAGCTGAGCCTACCCGTGGCCGTCACCGTCTGATTGAACGACGTGTGGATACGCCCCGTGTCCGGCCTCACCAGGGCGGGAAGGGCATCCACGTACGTGGACTTGAGCTTGGCCAGACTCCGATAGGCCAAGACCTTCCCCGGCAACGGGTGGCCCCTGGAGAGCTCCGCCAGGACCTCCATGTCCGTGGAGTATCCCGTCTTGGATTTCTTGACCACGGGTAGCTTGAGCCGTTCAAACAGGACCTCGGCCAACTGCTGGGGAGAGTTGATGTTGAAGGGACCCTCCCCCAGCTGGTGGATCTCCGCCTCCAGAACCCGCATCTCCTCTTCCATCTCCGCGGAGAGCTTCACAAGGCGCCCCGCGTCCAACCGGATCCCGTTCATCTCCATGCGGGCCAGGACCGGGATCAAGGGCATCTCCACGTCCCGGAAGAGGCGTGCCAGTCCCCCCTGCTCCAGCCGCGGCACCAGGACCCGGGACAGGGCCACCACGGCCGCGACCCTCTCGCAGGACCACGAACCCGCGGATGGGCCTGGGGCCTCCGGCCTCCGAGGGGACAGCTTGCGGTCCAGGAGCTCCAGGGCCAGATCCTCCAGGCTGTGGTTGCGACGGGACGGGTTGAGGACGTACGAGGCCACCATGGTGTCCTCCAGAGGCCCCCGCAGCCGCACACCCTGTCGTTCGAGGGTCACCACGGCGCTCTTGAGGTCGTGGCCCGTCTTGGCGATCTCCGGCGCTTCCAGCAGGAGACGAAGCGCCTCCAGGGCTGTCTGGCCCTCCCCGCCGTCTCCCAGCGGGGTGTAGTGGGGCTCGCCCGAGCCGAACGCCCAAGCCGCCCCAACCAGCTGCCCTTGCATCTGCTCGGGGGAGGACACGTCCAACTGAAGCGTCATTCGGCCGGCCGCGCGGATGGACGCCGCCAGTGAACGGAGATCTCCGGCCGAAGCCGCACTCTGGAAGCAGGTCGGCTCCTGGGTCTGCGGTTCGGTCCACTCCTGGAGCAGGCGATGGAACTCCAGCTCCTTGAAGATGGCCCGGAGCCTCTCGCGCACCGGGGGGCCGTGGCGCAGTCCCTCCAGGCAGTCCTCCACGGGCACCTGGGTATCGATGATCGCCAGCTGCTTGCTCAGACGTGCCTGCTCCGAGTGCTTCTCCAGGCTCTCTCGAAGCTTCTTCTGGGTGATCTCCCCGGCCCGGGCCAGGGTCTCCTCCAGGGACCCGAAACGCCGGATCAGCTCGGCGGCCCGCTTCTCCCCGATGCCCGGCACGCCCGGGATATTGTCAGAACTGTCGCCCATGAGGCCGAAGACGTCCGGAAGCCGGTCAGGCGCCACGCCGTAGCGCTCCTTCACCGCGCCCTCGTCGTAGACCCGATCGTGAAGGGTGTCCATCATGGTGACCGTGGGCGAGAGGAGCTGCAAGAGGTCCTTGTCGCCGGAAACGAGGATGATCTCGAACCCCCTGGATGCCCAGGCCCTCGCCAGGCTCCCCATGAGATCGTCCGCCTCGAAACCCTCCTGCTCGAACAGGGGAATCCCCAGGGCCGCGATCACATCCTTGATCCACGGGATCTGGGGCTGCAACGCCTCGGGCATCTCCGGGCGGTTGGCCTTGTAATGCTCGTAGGCCAAGTGCCGGAAGGTTGGCCCCTTGGCATCCATGACCACGGCCAGATATTCCGGCGCCAGGTCCCTCAGCACCTTCAGGAGCATGGTGGTGAAGCCGTACACGGCATTGGTGGGCACGCCGCGGGATGTCTTCAAGTCTCGGATGGCGAAGAAGGCACGGTAGACATAGGAGCTCCCGTCGATCAGGTAGATCCTACCCTTCGGGGGCATGGCCCGCACCTCCCTCCTCGGGGAGGCCCCCGGCACCGTGCCTGACGAAAAACAGGAAGGCCATCACGGGCCGGTGGGAGGACTCCTTGACCACGAAGCGGATGTCGCACAGCTCCCAGCCTTGCCTCACCCCCTCGTTGACCAGGCGCTCCAGCACCTCGTCCGTCACCGTGCTCGTCTCCACGACCCTGTATAGAGGAGGACGGTCTTCAGAGCTCAAAGTTCACCCGGATCTTGAAGGTCCTCTCGGCCGGGAGGCTCACGATGTCCGGGACCCCGGTCCTCTGGGCGATCTCCTCCAGGGCCCTCTGGACGGCCTCCTGGTCCTCGCCGATGAACGTGAACCAGATGTTGAACGCGTGGTTTCGGGTGTAGTTGTGCGTGACTCCCGGGTACCCGTTGATGGTGCGGTTGAAGGCCGCCTCCTTCTCCGGGGGGACCTTGGCCGCACACAGGGTGCTGAAGAAACCGAGCTTTCTGGAGTCAAAGCTGCCCCCGATGCGGCGGATGACCCCACGCTCCTTCAAGGCGCGGACCCGGTCCAGGACCTCTTTCTCGGAGATGCCCAAGTGCCGGCCGATCTCCTGGTACGGCCGCGACACAACAGGAAATTCGCTCTGGATGAGGTTCAGGATCCTCCGGTCCAGGTCGTCCACGCCATCGCGGCCCCGGCTCATGGCGCGCCCCTGCTGGGCGCGTACGTGCAGAACGGCTCCTCCGCCAGGTAGTCCCCCGAGATCTCGTAGGCCCTGGCGCGGCACCCCCCGCACACCGTGCGGTACTCGCACACCCCGCACTTGCCCTTGTATTGATCCGGATCCCGAAGGTGTGCGAAGACCGCTGATTCCCGCCAGATTCGGGACAGGGGTCTCTCCCTGACGTTGCCGCAGCCCACCTCCAGATACCCGCAAGGTTGGACCTCGCCCACATGGGAAATGAAGCAAAAGGCCGTTCCCCCGAGGCAACCCCGGGTGACAGCGTCCATGCCATGGGTCTGGGGGCTGACGCGCCTCCCCTCCTCCTTGGCGCGCTGCCTCAAGATCCGATGGTAGTGCGGCGCGCAGGTGGCCTTGAGCTGCAGGGGCACCCGCTCCCTCTGGTCGTAGAACCAGTGCAAGGTCCTCTCGTAGTCCTCGGGGGAGATGGCGTCCTCGGCCATCTCCTTTCCCCTCCCCGTGGGCACGAGCAGGAAGATGTGGTGGGCCGCGGCGCCCAGGCCCACGGCCAGATCCAGGATCCTGGGGAGCTCTGGGAGGTTCCTGCGGGTGACGGTGGTGTTGATCTGGAAAGGGAGGCCCCCCTCCCGGGCCAGGGCGATGCCGTCCAGAGCCCCCCGGAAGGCCCCGGGAACGGCCCGAAAGGCGTCGTGGCTGGCCTCGGCGGACCCGTCCAGACTGACGCTGATGCGCTGGATGCCCGCCGCCCGCAGCTCCTGCACCCATCGGGGGGTAAGGAGCGTGCCGTTGACCGCCATGACCATGCGGAGCCCCAGGGCCGTTCCGCGGCTGGCCAGCTCCAGGATATCGCCCCGAAGCAGCGGCTCACCGCCCGTGAGGATGACCACGGGTTTGGCGAAGGAGGCCACCTCCTCCAGCAGGGCCAGGGCCTCGTCGGTGGACAGCTCTCCGGCGTACGGCCCCCCCTGGGCCGAGGCCCGGCAGTGGATGCACTTCAGGTTGCACTGCCGCGTGACCTCCCAGGCCACCATGCGCAGCTGCGCGTTCTTCATATCCCTTCTCATCGCCCCAGGAGACACGCCACATCCGGCGCGGCGTAGGTGATGATCAGGTCTGCCCCCGCCCGCTTGATGCCGGTCAGGGCCTCGATCATGGCCCGCTCCCCATCCAACCACCCCATGCGCGCGGCCGCGTGGATCATGCTGAACTCGCCGCTGACATTGTACGCGGCCACGGGGTGGTGGAAGGCCTCGCGCACCCGGCAGATGACGTCCAGATAGGGCAGGGCCGGCTTGACCATGACCACGTCGGCCCCCTCCTCGATGTCCAGCGCCACCTCCCGGAGGGCCTCCCGCCAGTTGGCCGGATCCATCTGGTACCCCCGGCGGTCGCCGAACCGGGGGGCCGACTCCGCCGCCTCGCGGAACGGCCCGTAGAACGCCGAGCAGTACTTGGCCGCGTACGCCATGACGGCCACCTGATGAAACCCCTCCCCGTCCAGGGCCGTGCGGATGGCCCCCACCCGGCCGTCCATCATGTCCGACGGGGCCACCATGTCGGCCCCGGCCCGCGCGTGGGACACGGCGGTGCGGGCCAGAAGCTCCAAGGTGGCGTCGTTGTCCACCTCTGCGCCCGTGATCTGACCGCAGTGGCCGTGGTCCGTGTATTCGCACAGGCAGACGTCGGTGATCACCGTGAGCCCCGGGGCGCATCCCTTGATCTCCCGCACGGCCCGCTGGACGATGCCGTCCTCGTCATAGGCCTCGGATCCCGATGGATCCTTGCGCGAAGGGATCCCGAAAACCAACACGGCCGGGATCCCCAGGGCCTCGCTATCCCGGGCGGCCTGCCCTGCGGCGTCCACGGAGTGGCGCAACTGCCCGGGCATGGCCGAGATGGCCTCCCGGACCCCCCTGCCCGGCACCACGAAGAGCGGGTACACCAAGTCGTCCACGGCCAGGGCGGTCTCCCGGACCATGCGCCGCAACGCCTCGGTGCGCCTCAGCCGCCTGGGTCGATATGCGGGGTATCTCATGGCGTCGCCTCCATCCGGACCCCCTCCTGGACGAGGGGTTCCTCCAGCCCGATCTCCTCATCCGTGAGGTAACAGGCCGGGTCCGGGGCCCAGAGGTCCCCGGTGAGGGCCTCGGCCCGCACGCGGAAATTCCCGCCGCACACATCCAGCCAGCGGCACCGGGCGCAGCGCCCCTTGAGGTGCGGTCGCTTGTCCTTGAGGGCCTGGAGCAGGCTGTCGCCGGGGTCGGTCCAGATCTCGCTGAACGGCCGTTTGCGCACGTTGCCGAAGCTGTGATGGCGCCAGAACTGGTCCGCGTGCACCCGCCCGTCCCAACTCACGCATCCGATGCCGTGCCCCGAGCTGTTTCCCTGGTTCATGCGCAGGAGCTCCAGCACCTCTTCGGCCCGCCGGGGATCCTCCCGGCGAAGCCTCAGGTAGACATATGGGCCGTCGGCGTGGTTGTCCACGGTGAGGACCTCCACCTCGCGTCCGCTGCGGTGGAGGGCTCGGGTTCGGTCCATGATCAGGTCGACCGCACGGCGGGTCTCCCCGTGGCCCAGGTCCTCCTCAATGAGACGGGAGCCCCGCCCTGCGTAAACCAGGTGGTAGAAGCAGATCCTGGCAATGCGCTCCTGCTCCACCAGGTCGAAGATGGCGGGGATCTGGGGCGCGTTGCCCCGGTGGATGGTGAAGCGCAGTCCCACCTTGAGCCCCGCGTCCTGACATCGCCTCACGGCGGCCATGGCCCCGTCGAAGGCCCCCTTCACCCCGCGGAACCCGTCGTGATACTCCCGCAGCCCATCCAGGCTGATCCCCACGTACGAAAGGCCGATCCCATGGAGCGCGCGGGCCGTCTGCTCATGGATGAGGGTCCCGTTGGTGGACAGCACGACCCGAAGCCCGCGGTCCCGGGCGTGGCCCGCCAGGGAGAGCAGGTCGGCCTTGAGGAGGGGCTCTCCCCCGGACAGCAGGAGCACGGGGCACTGGAAACGACCCAGGTCGTCGATGAGCCGCATCCCCTCTGCCGTGGTCAGCTCGTCGGGGTCGCACCGGTCGTTGGATCGGGAGTAGCAGTGGACGCAATGCAGGTTGCATCGCCGGGTGGTGTTCCAGACCACCACCGGCCGCTTGTCGCTGGAGAACTGGAGGAGGTGGGACGGGAGCCGATGGGAGTCCCGCCCGTACCGGAGGGGGTCCGACGCCTCCACGGTCCCGCAATAGAGCTTGGATATTCCGATCATCCGTGCCTCACGCCGCGCCGTGGAAATGGTCCACCAGGGCGGCCACCAGCCCCTCGATGGTGTACGTACGGGCCACCACGCTGGGCTGGATCCCGGCGGCGTGGGCCGTCTCGGCCGTGATGGGGCCGATGCAGGCCACGACCACGCCCTGGAGCAGCCGGGCCAGCGGCGCATCGCCCATCATGCGCGCGAAGTTGGTCACCGTGGAGGAGCTGGTGAAGGTCACGACATCCACTGCGCCCCCTTCCAGCAGGGCCCGAACCGCTTCCCCGGCCCCCTCGGGCATGACGGTGCGGTACACGGCCGCCACATCCACCGCGGCCCCCATCTGGGCCAGCTGCCGGGGCAGGACGTCTCTGGCCTCCTGGGCCCGGGCCAGGAGAAACCGCTTTCCCCGCACAGCCTCCCCCCCGAAGGCCTCCACAAGGCCCTCGGCCCGGTACTCCCCCGGGATCAGGTCCACCCGCACGCCCAACCGCTCCAGGGCCGCGGCCGTGCCGGGCCCGATGGCCGCGATGCGGGGGCCCCGGAGGTCCCGGATGTCCCTCCCCGTGTCCAGCAAGCGTCGGAGAAAGAAGCGCACCCCGTTGGGGCTGGTGAACACGGTCCAGTCGTAACTCCCCAGCCGATCCAGGGCCGCGTCGCACCCCTGCCAATCCCCCGGATCACCCACCGAGATGGCGGGGCACTCGATGGGATCGGCTCCTGCCGCCCGCAATCGCTCGGCCAGCTCGCTGGCCTGCTCCCGGGATCGCGTCACCACCACGCGCCGTCCGAACAGCGGGGCCTTCTCGAACCAGGAGAGACGGTCCCGCAACCGTACCACGTCTCCCACCACCAAGACCGCGGGGGCCTGAAGCCCCGCCTGCCGGACGGCCTCCGCGATGCCGTCCAACGGGCCCGTGACCGTGCGCTGACGGGCTAGGGTTCCCCAACGCACAACGGCGCACGGCGTGGCGGGGTCTCTCCCCTCCTGCAGGAGCCGCCGGGCCGTTTCAGCCAGGGTCTTCACCCCCATGAGGAAGACCAGGGTGTCCACCCCCCTGGCCAGATGCTCCCAGACGATCTGGGAGGAGTCCTTGTCCGGGTCCTCGTGACCCGTGACGATGGCCACCGACGAAGCGTAGCGCCGATGGGTCAGCGGGATGCCGGCGTACGCCGGGGCGGCCACGGCCGAGCTCACTCCAGGGACCACTTCGAACGGGACCCCGGCCTCCCACAGGACCTCGGCCTCCTCCCCTCCCCGTCCAAAGATGAAGGGATCTCCCCCCTTGAGGCGTGCGACCAGGGCGCCCTCTCGGGCCTTTTCCACCAGCAGCCCACTGATCTGCGCCTGGGACAGGGTGTGTTCTCCGCCCTGCTTGCCCACGTAGATCTTCTCGGCACCCGGCCGGCAAAAAGAGAGCAGCTCCTCGCTGGCCAGGTAATCGTATACCACCACATCGGCCGATTCCAGCAGCCCCCGACCCTTGAGGGTGAGAAGTCCGGGGTCGCCAGGACCCGCCCCGATCAAGTACACCTTTCCCCTGTCCATACCGCGGGCTCCCTTTGAAGTATACCCGGGCGCCCCCCGGGGCTTCAAGGCGGGGTCAGCCC
>CAZEPJ010000105.1:0-3584 GCA_964514105.1 uncultured Desulfarculaceae bacterium
CACGCGCCCTCGGTCGTCGAGGGTCACCTTCACCCCGGCCTGGAGCTTGCCCTTGGGAATGCCGCCGTTCTCGTTCAGAAGGCGCTCCAGTTCTCGTTGGATTTCCACCTGGACCAGCTTGTTGTACCAAGCCCACTGCCCTCCCCCGCTGCCGATGAGGGGAGCGCCGCCCTTCCGGGCGACCAGCCCGAACCCGTCGGAACCGCCGGCGCCGTCCGAATCCAGACCGAGCTGGCTTCCGGGTTTGGGTCCGTCCTCGGGTTTGTCCTGGGCCTTGTCCTGCTTCTGCTCGGGTTCCTTGATCTCCTCCTTCTTCACCTCGGGCTCGGGCGGCTTCTCCTGCTCCTTCGGTGGCGGAGGCGGAGGCGGCTCCACGAGCCTGAGCATGTGGATCTGCCTCCGCTTTCTCTTGCCGTCGTCCATGAGGAGCGACTTGACCATGAAGACCGTGCCCGCCACAAAGATCAGGGCGATCACCCCGGTGATGAGAAACGCCCTGCCCTGTGAGGTCTTCCTTCTTTGTCGCCTTGCCATGGCCGACTCCCCCCCCGTCGCCTTGCCTTTCGCCGTACGCCGTCAGCCTTCATCTGTCGGATCTCGGGCTTCAGGCTGCGGGCTACCGCAACTGGCCCTCGCGCCATGCGACATCACGCCCCGCGCCCCTTCTTTCATTTCACCAGCTTCTGCGTCACGAGCCCCAACTGGGTCACCTCCACCCGCTGCAGAACGTCCAGCACCTCAATGATCCGCTTGTAGTAGATCATCTCGTCCCCCTTCACGACCACGGGGAAATTGGGGTCCGCCGCCTTGAACTGCCGCAGCCGCATCTCCAGTTCCTCGATGGTCACGGGGTACGTGTCCAGATAGATCTGACCGCTGTTCTGGATCGTGATGGCCTTGGTCGTCGGCTTCAGGTCCGTCGGGGTGGCGCTGGCCTTGGGGAGGTTCACCTTGATCCCCTGGATGGCCGCGGTCACCGCGATGATGAAGACGACCAGGATCGTCCAGGCCAGGTCCAGAAGCGGCGCCACGTTGATGTCCTCCACCCCCTTCTGCTCGTAGATGTCCTTGCGCATCACTCCCCTCCGTGCATGCGGTCGACCTTGAGATGGAACTCGTCCACGAAGATGTTGATGTCCGCGGTGAGGTCCTTGATCTTTCCCAGCAGGAAGTTGTAAGCGAACAGCGAGGGGATGGCCACAAGCAGTCCGAAGACCGTGGTCGCCAGCGCGGAGGACACGCCCGGGGCCATGGCCAGGATGCTCCCCTCTCCGGCCTCGACCATGGCGGCGAACGTGTTCATGACCCCCCACACGGTCCCCAGCAGCCCCAGGAACGGCCCGCCGCTGATTCCCGTGGTGAGGACGACCAACCAGGCATTGAGCCGCCGGCTCTCCCGCAGGGCGGCCTTGTCGAGGGTCGAACGGATGGCATCCAGGGCCTTGGGGGTGAGCCTATCCACGGGGTGCGGATTGCCCGATTCGCGCAGCCAGGACTGCAGCTCCCGGTATCCGGCTTCGTAGATGCGGTAGACCGGAGCGTTCTGGAAGGCCTCCGCCTTTCCCCCCAGGGACGCCAGCTCCTGCCGCTCCTCGAACTCCTCCAGGAAGGCTTCGTTGCTCCGTGCCGCCGCGCTGAGCAAGAAGGTCTTGGTCATGAATACCACGAAGCCCACGGCCCCGAGCACGACCAGAATCCCGATGATCAACCACCCGTCCAGCGTGGTGTTCTTGGCCACGATGCGGAGGTAGTCCACGGTCTTGAGAAAATAGGAGGCGAGGTCCCCGGCGGCCCGTCCCAGCTCGTCGTCCCCGTACATGGCGAGCCCGGCCTCGGGCCCCTGACTCCGAAACGCCGCCTTGATCCAGGCCGGTGGCCTGGGCGCGTTGGCGATCTGCAGCTCGTCCAGCTCGCCGGCATACCCGTGATCCCCCTGCAGCGAGGAGCCGACGACCAGGTTCCCGGACAGCTCGGGAATCGCCACGGGACCCTCTTTCGAGGCCACCTCCGCGCCGTCCACGTAGATCGCGATGCGCTTCTGGGGCACGATGGTCACGGCCAGGTGATGCCATCCTTCCCCCGGGATCTGGGCGAGTGCGTCCGTGGTGAACCCCTCCCCGGCGGCCGTCATGATGCGACAGTAGGGGGCGTACCCGTCGATGCCGATGACGAGAGAGCGTTCCGCCTCCTCGGCGTGAAGAAGGTACGCGTCGGTCTGGGGCCCGCCCATCCGGATCCATGCCGAGAAGGTCAGCCCGTTCTGGAATGCGAGGGTCGGGGTGCGGGGAACCACGATGTGGTCTCCGGCCCCGTTGAGGCTGACGCCGCCGCCAATAATGGCGGGCATGCGGCCCCCGACGAACTCGGAGGCGTGGTTCCTGTTGGCTGTCTGGTCCTTGGCCGCCCCCTCGGTCTCGCCCAAGTGATATACCAGGGCCTGGCTCACGTCGTATGTGCCCTGGGGGTCCCGGGCGTCCCTGGCCTCCTTGTTTCCCCAGTACAGGCGGATGAAATCCTCCTTGGAGGCGCCCGCGATCCTGGGGACCCGCACCCACACGAGGGCCATCTCCTCCAGGGAATCGAACCTCTCGATGTGGTACTTCAGGGGCGTCTTGTCGTCCGCGGCCAGGAATCGGATGTCGGTCCCGTCCTGCTTGGCCCGGGTGAAGTCGAAGTTTCCTGTGTGGAGCCGCACGAGCACAGGCACATCCGTGAGGACCTCGGCGATGTCCGCGCCGGTGATCGTGGTGTCCATGGTGATCTTCTTGCGATGGGACCACTTCTCGTCCCACCAGGCATGGGCGGACGCGGCGGAAAGGACCAGCGCGACGAGGACGCCCAGCGCGAAAGACGAGCGTCCAGCCGCGCGGCGGGTCCAGCCGCGCGTCCGCGGTCCGCTCTCCCCGGCCCCTGGCTCCCGGCTCGCGTTGCAGGGTGGAGGATGGAGGGCAGAGGGTGGAGGGAAAGCCGTTTCACGAACTCCCCGTTCCGCGCTGCCCGCTCCGAACTCCTCTTTCCGTCTCCCGCCTCGCTCGATCTTCATTTTGAATCCTGTGTTCCGGATGCCGTATTCTCTCTCTCCCACTCGTCCTCCCGCTCTTCGTCGCCTGCGCCGCACGCCTCGCGCCCTCGCGGCCCTTGCCCTTTCCCCTGCACCCTCTCTTTCACTGCCTCTTCTTCCTCGATTCCTCGTCCTCCTCCTCGTACCCGATGAACTCCACCCGGACCCACTTGGCCATCATGGTCTCGGCCAGCTTGGCGGCCTCCTCCTTGGAGAAGGCCCTCTCGCCTCCGGTCATGCCCGCGGTCTGCTCCAGGGCCTTGCTCGTCTCGGTCAGGCTGCTCGTCCCGGTCAATGCTCCCAGGCCCGCCCCGCTTTCCGCGCTCACGGGCACGCCCACGGAGCCCGCGGAGAAGCTGATGTTCTGGGCATTGACGATGGCCGTGGCGCCGAGGAACACATTTCGGCCGGCGATGCCCGCCTCCCCGGCGTCGATGATCCCCTCGGGCGCGAAGATATAGACGTCTCCGGCCAGCGGCTCCTCCATGGGTCCTTCCACCCCATCCGGGTCGTAGGTCAGGGT
>CAZEPJ010000105.1:3684-8039 GCA_964514105.1 uncultured Desulfarculaceae bacterium
CTCGGTGTACTCCTTGCCCGCCTGCTGGAGCGTGCCGAAGAAGGCTTCCAGTTCACTGGGTGACCAGGCCTTGTCGTACCCCGCGATGACCATGAGGGTGCTTCCCTGGGTGCCCAGGGCCGGGTTGTTGGCGTTTCCCGTGGTGGTGATCCCTCTGGTCGTCCCCAGATCGATGCGGTTCCCTGCCTGGACCATCAGGTATCCCGGCCCTGCGTGCTCCATGCCCGTCTGGAAAGAGCCCCCGGGGACCGAGCTGAACACGATGTCCCGGCCCGCCCGGATCAGGCTCACGTCGCCTTCCGCCACGTTCTGCCCAAAGTAGTAGATGTCCCCGATGTCCCGACCCGCGGTGATCTCGGCCCGCTTGGGCAAATAGAGCGCCAGGTTTCGGATATCGCCTCCGGCGCGGATTTCCACTGGGTTGGGATCGCTCAGGTGGAGCAGAGCCGGATCGTGCTCGTACGGAGAGAACAGAACCGATGCGTTGACCGTCCGGCCCCGGTCCCCGTATACCCGTTCGGGCGCCACGTCGGACATGGCGATGGAGGCCCTTCGCAGCGAGGTCTGATTTCCGAGGGAGAAGAGATACTCCCCATCGATGTCGCCTCCCGCCGTCAGGGAGAGACGGCCGGTGGGCGACGGGGCCAGGGCAAAGTCATTGAAGAACCGGATGTCCCTCCCCGCACGGATCTCCAGACTGGCCGGCAGGATCCGCTCGAGATTGGCGATGGAGGACCCCAGGTTGTAGAAAGCGCTGTCGCCGGAGAGGGCGACGTCGCCGATCACTGCCGTGAGCCGCACGTTGGAGTCCGGCGTGTAACCCAGATTCCAGAAGCCCACAAAGCCATCCCGGGCAATGGTCGGGTTGACCACCGTCCCCAGGGCGATATTCCCCTGGGCGGAGATGTGGATCCTGGCGTCGAATGCTTCGATGGCGCCATGGGCCAGCCTCGTGCCCCAGTTCCCCATGGCGTGGACCTCGGCGATCCCGGCCCTGACCAGGAAGCGGCCATCTACGTCCCCCCCGCTGAGGATGGTCAGATCTCCGGCGCCGAAGGTCCCGGCCTGACCGAAGAACCCACCGCCCGCGGAGACGGTGAGGCTGCCACCCCCCATGGTGGCCAGCCCCTCGGTGGCGTTGAAGTTCTCGAAGCTGGCCGCCCACCTCCGGGGAGGACGGGTGCCGTATGCGAAATCCCAGGCGTTGGAAGCCAGGGCCCCCGCGACCGATCCACCCACCCGAAGGAGGATGTCTCCTCCCCCGGCGTAATCCCAGAAGTTGTTGATCCCACTGGTCTGCTGGCCGGTGGTGCGGATGGACCCCAGGGACGTGAAGGCACCCGACGAACCGAAATCCTGGGCGACCTGGAGGATCAGGTCGCGGCCCACCTCGATGGAAACCTCGCCCGTGGCCGACTGGATGGCACCGCCTCGGACGCTCAGGTCTCGGCCCACCAGCCCCCAGATGTCCCCGTCGAAGGTTCCCAGGCTGTACCGGATGGCGCTTCGGATCATGTAGCCACTGGGATTCCCCGGGCCGATGAGGGTGTCTCTGCCCGAAGCGAACCACAAGGGGCCGCTCTCGGTGTACGCCATCTTCCCGTCGGCGATCTTGAGGTCGCCCACTTCGCGGAGAACCGCCAGGGGGTCCGCGCCGGCGAGATCCGCGCCGGCTGCGAGGATCAGGCCCCACGAGTCGCGAGCCGCAGAGGCCGAAAGGCTGTTGATGGCCGTGGGATGATCCACCAGGTTGGTGTTGATGTGCAGGTTGCCCGCCGCCCTCAGCGCCAATGCCCCCGGCTCTCCCCCGAATCGCCAGGTGGTGAGGTCCCAGTCGTTGGCCAGGGCCAGGTCCCCGGCACTGCGTATCTCGATTCCGGGGAGAAGGTGAAGCTGGGAGCTTTCCCACCCCTCTCGGGTGAGCCCCGCAAGCAGCCGGGTCTCGATGGCTCCTGCGTTGTTCATGAAGGTCTGGGTGTCGTTTCGCCAGGCCGTGAGGTCCGAGGTCGTGATGCTGGTGTCCTGATATGTTCGAAAGGCCTCCACGAACACGCCCGAAGCGCCGGCGATCGTGCCGTCCAGGTTCACCCGCACGTCGTTTCCCTGGCGTTGAGCCCTGAGGGACACGCTTCCGCCTGCACCCGCGGCCCCCCCGGTCACGTCGAGAAGTCCTCCGGCATCGAGGTTCACAGTGCCGTCGAGCGACCCGAGGACGACCTCTCCGCCCCGCGCCCCGCTGGCCAGGCCCATGGCCAGGATGGCGCCACCCGCCCGGACGTTCACATCGGCGCCGGCATGGAGAGCGACGCGGCCACCCCCGTCCCGGCCCGAGACATCCACCGTCCCCCAGAGGTCGATGCTTCCGGCGTCTGCGGAGAGTCGGAACCACCGGGCCATCACGGTATCCGTGGCTCCGATGGTCACGTCCCCGCTTCGGACCCGGATATCCAGTGCGCCATCGAACCCGCCGGCTGCCAGAAGCCCGTTGAGGGAGGCAAAATCGCTCAACTGATTGGTGTCAAGCTGGAACGATCCGCCATGCCCGCCCTGGGCCGCCCCCGCCAGTGTGGCGCTCTCCGCGGGACCCGGGATCTTGACGGGGGCGCGGGCCAGGTTGACGCCTCCCACCGGGGCGATCAGGTTGATGCGGCCCGCGTCCCCCTGCGACCCTGCGGACACGTCCAGGAGGGCTCCGGCCTGAACCGCCACCGCGCCTGCGTTGGAGGACAGGGTGATCGTCCCCCCGGGGGCGAAGTCGCTTCCCCGGGCCAGGATCCGGCCGCCCCCGCGCACCAGCACGCTGTCACCCGGTCCGGTTCCCGTGGCCGCCAGGAAGACCTGTCCGGAGCTGACCTCGATGGTTCCCGACACGTCCAAGGCGCGGGCCAGGAACTCGAGGCGACCTCCGGGCGTCGACGTCCCCCCCGCAGTCCCGCCGCCGGGGCCGATGGCGAGGCTTCGGTTCCCCGCATCCACCGTGAAGCGGGCCGCTTCGTACGGCGTGGCGCCGTCCTGGTAGTAGGAGGTCGTCACCCGCGCCGCCGTCAGCGTGAGGTCCCCACTGGACAGAAGGGAGCCAACTCCGAGGAAGGTCAGGTCGTTCTGCGCCCTGAGCTCCACCTGGGAGAAGCCGTCCAGAAGCAGGCTCCCGTGCCCCACGAAGAGCTGTTGAGCGGACACGGTCAGGACTCCCGAGTCCGCGAGTCCCGAATTGCTCGATGCGGCGCCGGTGTTCAGGATGCGGACCTCGGGAGCGGTCAGGGTGACGCTGGAGGAGACCCCGTCCAGATCCGCACCGGCGATCCTGGGCGCGTTGAGGATCATGGACTGGCCCGCAGCCATATCCACTGAACCCAGGAAGGTGAGGTCTGTGCGGCCCGTGAGGCCGATGTTCTCGATGCTGGAGAACATGCGCCAGAGGGCCTCCGTGATGTAAAGACCGTCCGTCGTGCTGCCGGTGTACGACCCGGACACCACGAAGATCCGATCCGAGGCCAGGTTGAGGGTGCTGTGGTCCACCAGGATCTGGCCCTGGAGGTTCAGGCTGCGGGCATCCAGATTGATCGAGTCCGTGGCGTGGAGCACCGAACCCCCGGCCAGGCTCACCGTCCCTGAGGGGCTGAGCAGGCTGGCTGTTCCACCAACGCCTGTGGCCTGGATCTCGGCCCCTTCCTGCAGGGAGACGGCGTTTCTCGCGGCCAGGGTGATGCTCGTCGCATCCAGAACGCTCCCGCCCAGGAGGGTGACGGTGTCCGTGACGGACAGGTCGCCCAGCAGGAGCTCGGAGAAGCCGTGTCCCGACAGCCCCGAGGCGTCGAGCAGGAGCGTTCCCCTCAGGTCCGCGGGCACGGGCGTCGCGAAGTCGAACCCCTGCGGCAGGGATGCTCCGGTCTCTCCGATGACCACATTTCGGCCGCTCAGGGCCAGCACGCCTCCCCGGTATCCCTCCAGCCCAGCGGCCAGGATCGAGCCGTTGAGGATGGTGGTCTGTCCCTGGATGGAGACCGTCCCGCCGTCCCCGGCGGTCAGGGACTTCATGGCGAAGTGCCCCTCCCGCAAGACCTCGCCGGCCGGACGGACGCTGAAGGCCCGCATCGTTGGAGCGCCCACATCCGTTCCCATCACCGTGAAGTAGCCCGTCGTCACTGGGTATCCCTCTGTGGATCGACCGTATCCCGAGAGAGCGTTCACCCCCAAGTCCTGGACCACCATGGCCCCGGGCAGAAACGCGTACTGCTCGGGGAGAAGAGAATACACGCCGGGCGCAAGTCCCTCGATCCCGCTGAGGTACACGGCCTCCCCGGGCAGCTTCACCGAGCCGTCGGGCACGATGACGTACCTGCCCTTGACCTGAA
>CAZEPJ010000106.1:0-7473 GCA_964514105.1 uncultured Desulfarculaceae bacterium
GCATGCGCGCCGGAGCGAGGTCGCATCGAACTGGATCGCTATTGGAAGACCTGGCTCCGGCATTACGTGACACTCAACCAATGGCAGATCGAGCCCATCGATCTGACGATCATGGAAGAGGCGTATTCCCTGCCGGGACTGTTTCACGCGGACCCTGCGGACCGCATCATCACCGCGACGGCCAGAGTTCGGGGCCATACACTACTAACCGCAGACAGGAGAATCCTCGCCTACCCTCATGTTGAATCGGCTTGGTGAGGGTTCGGTCCTCTGCCTCCGTCATTTTCGGCACTCCACCCACTTCCTCTTTCACACGTTTGTCACATCCCATTCAAACTCCCTTTACCGAATTGGCCTATCCTGGTCCAATCCTCGGGATCCGACGAACCGAAGTCTTTCCCGAAGCGCCCATCAGAGACGAAGGTGAAGCCATGAAGAAGACAGTCGCGGCGAGGATTCTGGCGCTCGCAATATGCGCCGGAATCGCGATGGCCGGGGTGAGCTTGGGCTCATCGGCGGCCGGCGAGGCCCAGCCCCTCCCGGATGCCAAGGCGGCCCGGGAGTTCCTGGAGCGGGCCATGGAACAGGCCAGGAAGGGGGGCCAGGGGACCGTGAGCATCGATCTGGACCGGGCGATGCCCGATCCGAGCAAGGCGCAGACAGGGGACCTGGTGCGCATCCACTACACGGTCACCCTGGAGGACGGCTCTCTCGTGCGGACCACCTCGGAGGCGGCGGCTCAGGACGGACGGAAGAGGGTCCCGGGGTTCGAGGAGCCCAAGAGCCTCGGGCCCGAGGAACTGCTGATCGGAGAGGATGGATTCCTTCCCGGGATGAAGGAAGTCCTCGAAGGGATGGCGATGGGGGAGAAGCGGACCAGCACGCTGCCCCCAGAGAAGGCCTTCGGTCCGGCGGACCCCAAAAAGACGATGCAGCTTCCCTGCGCGAAACGGATGCCGCTGGTCATCGACATGAGCCCGGAGGAGTACGTGGGCCGTTTCAAGAGCTTCCCCGTGGTCGGGACCGAAGTGAACGTGGTCCCGTACTTCAGGGCGAGGGTGCAGGCCGTTGCGGAGCGGGCGGCCAGACTGGAGTTCCTGCCCAGGGACGGGGAAAGGGTGCAGGAGAGCTTCGGCACGGCATGGATCAGGTCCGACGGAAACGATGTGACGATCACCCTGGAGCCCACCATTGGAGCGCTCTTCGAGGTCCAGGGCAGGCAGGGGAGGATCGTGTCCACGGACGGAACGACCTTCACCGTGGATTTCAACCACCCGGCGGCGGGCAAGCCCGTGGCTCTGGATGTGGAGGTCGTCTCTCTGGAGAAGGCCTCCCGGTTCGCCGGGCGGGAGATCCCCTGGTTCGACGAGCACGACCTGGGGATGGAACTGGCCAGGGCCAGTGAGAGGCACATGGTCCTGGTGCTTTACGCGAGCTGGTGCAGTTGGAGCAAGAAGCTCCTGAATGAGGCAATGGCTGACCCCCGGATCAAGGCATTGGAGGATGACTTCGTCTGGGTGAAGATAGACGCTGATCAGCACAAGGAATGGGGGCGGCGGTACGGACAGAACGGGTTTCCGCTCACGGTCCTCGTGGGGCCGGATGGGAACGTGCTGAAGAAGATCGACGGGTTCAGGGACGCCAAAGCATTGAGGCAGGAGCTTCAGGGCGTTCTGAACGGGTCGGGCAGGAGGGCCTCGTCCGCCAGAAGAGAAGAATAGGGTTGCTTGGGTTACTTGAGTTGATCGAGTTGCTCGGGTTCTCGATTCTGACTCAATGAACCCAATAAACCCAACAAATCCAATGAACCCAACAGACTCGATGGACTCAACGGGGCCGATTCAACGGAGGAACACGAGATGACGATCCCAATCGTCGCGGCCGCCGTCGCCGCGGGGGTCCTGGGCGCGGGCGGCCTGGCCCATGCCGGCGAGGAGGTCAAGCTCGGCGACAGGGTCATGATCCACTGCACATGCCGGTTCAAGAGCGGGGAGCTGGCCGCGACCACCCGGGAAGCATTGGCCAATGACCCCTCGGTCCCCAGGTCGCCGGTCTTTCAGCCTGTCCAAGAGTACCGGCCCGTCCCGATGATTGCGGGGGATGGGGGCGGCCCGCCAAGAGGGCCGACCCCCCCGGCGGCCAGGAGTCTCGAGGGGGAGATATCCAAGGGCTTGGCCCCCAGGCTCGTGGGCATGGCCGTGGGGGAGAGGCGGGTCCTGGATGTGGCGTCAGGGGTGCCGGCCGGACTCAAACACGAGGATCGTTTCATCCAGATGGTCCGGGTGCGGCAGCGGCCCAAATTCGTCCGGATGACTCCAGAGGAATACAAAACCCGCACCCGAAAGGACCCTCAGGTGGACCAACCCTACGTCATTGACCCCGTGGTGCCGGGCAAGGTGGCGTCGGTGGGTGAGAAAGAGGTGGTCATTCAGTTTTCCGCCCAGCCAGGACAGGAGGTGAAGACGCCTCTTGGTAAGGGCGTGATCCGGGAGAGCGAGAAGCACTGGGAGATCGTGATTGACTCGAAGAAGGGGGATCTGGTGCGCTTCGGCCCCATGGTGGGACGGATCGTGGATGTGGACGAACGGATGATCACCATCGACTGCGGCCACCCCTTCGGGGGGGAGGCGCTGAGCTGCGAGGTGGAGGTGGTCTCCATCGAGCGGTGACCGGACAAGGGAACCAAGACCTTTCTCGCGCACAGACGCGGAGGCGCAGGGCGATCCTCGGCGCGGGCCCGCCGGGAGGGACTTCGGCCTAGCGCGGCCCGTCCGAGGGCGCCCAGTGGAGGAGGCGGCTGGAGTTGAGCATGATCCCCAATGTGTGGGCCACGTGGAGCAGCCCGGCCAGAACCGGCGGGAAGAGCCCCGAGGCGCCCAGGATGATTCCGGCCAGGTTCGTACAGGTGGCGATCCAGAAGTTCTGCTCCACCGTGTGCAGCGTGTGGCGGCTCAGCCTGCGCACGTACAGGAGCCCGCTCAGGTCGTCGTTGGCCAGGGCGATGTCGGCGGCCTCCACCGCCACCTCGGAGCCTCCCGCGCCCATGGCCACTCCGAGGCTCGCCCTGGAAAGCGCCAAGGCGTCATTGACCCCGTCGCCCACCATGACCGCTTTTCTCCCGCTGGCCGCGAGGGCCTCCACGAACTGAGCCTTCTCCTCGGGAAGGAGCTCTGCACGATACTCATCCAGCCCGAGATCCTCCGCGATGGCCCGCACGATGGGTTCGGCGTCGCCGCTCAGGAGGGCCACGTGGCGGATCCCCTCCCTTCGCAGCCCGGCCACGGCCTCCCTCGCCCCATCTCGAACCGGGTTCGCCATGGCGATCATCCCCAGGAGCTTCCCGTTTCGGGCCACGAAGAGGACCGTGTGGCCGCGCGATTGGTGAGCCTCGGCCGCCCGGCGAAACCGGGACGCATTCAAACCATTGGCCTCCATGAAAGGCTCGTTTCCGACCAGGACGAGGTCGCCGTCGCACCGGGCGCTGACCCCTCTTCCCAGCCGCGCCTCCCGCTCGCAGGGCGTGGGGGGGGTGACGCCGCGGGTCTGGGCCTCGGCCAGGATGGCTCGGGCCAGGGGGTGCTGGCTGCCCGCCTCGGCGCAGGCGGCCATTCGGAGCACGTCGGATCCGGGCTGGTGCGGGGAGCGCCCCACGATCTCCAGGACCGAGGACGCGCTGTCCGTGACCGTGCCCGTCTTGTCCAGGCATAGGGCGTCGGTCTGGGCCATCTGCTCCAGGTGGCTCCCGCCCTTGATGAGGATCTGCCTGCGCGCGGCATTGGCAATGGCGGCGGCGATGGCGGTCGAGGCGGCCAGAACCGTGGCGCACGGGCAGGCGATCACGAGCAGGACGGAAAAGACGCGGCTCAGGCTGCCGGTGAAGACAAGGGTGCCAGCGGTGGCGGCCAGCTCGAGCCGGGTGAGGCGCGCGGCCAGGATATCGGCCCGCTTCCCCACCTCCCCCCGGTCCTCCAGCGAGCGCTCCACGAGCCGCGCCATGCGGCTGAGATAGGTCTCCTCGCCCAACCGCTCGGCCCGCACCCGCAGGTATCCCTCCTGCACCGTGGTCCCCGCGTGGACCTTGTGGCCAGGACGGCGGACCTCGGGCTGGGAGCGCCCCGTGATGCGAGACTCATCCACGAGGGCCTCCCCCTCGACGATCTCGCCATCGCACGGAATCGCGCGCCAGACAGAGACGCACACCACGTCGCCTGGCACCAACTGCCTCGCTGGGACCTCCACCTCGATCCCGTCAACGAGGAGGAAAACGTTCTGCGGGGCGACATCCAGGATCTCCCGGATCCCCCTTCGGGCCCGCTCGGCCGCCCTGTCCTCCAGAAACATCCCGATGGAGAGCACCCAGATGATCTCGACGGCCGTGAGGGCCTCCCCCATGGCGATGGCGAGGCCGCAGGTGGCGGCCAGAAAGGGGAACAGGCCGATCCTCCTGCCGGCCCGGAGGTCCGAGAGGGCGCGCCTGGCCAGGGGAAGAGCGCCCACGAGCGCCACGACCCCGGCAAGGGAAAGCGGACCCTGAGAAACGGGGGATCGAAAGAGAAAGCGCCTCACCACGGCATGGCCCAGGAACAGGGTCAGGGCCGCGATGCTCCCCAGGTGGCCCCAGGTCGCGGCCGAGCCGCCGTGAGGAGGGAGGGACCCGCGGGGATCACGGGACGAAGCGGTTTCCCGCGCGCGAGCCTTCTCCTTCGCAAAGGGCGCGCTCAGGCTCTCCACGACCAGTTCCATGAGGCGGCCCGGAGTCCAAACGCGGGGGTCGTAAAGGAGTATCAGGCTCCCGGTGGTGACGCGCACATCCGCCATGCGAACCCCCGGAGCACTGCAAAGTGAGTCTCGCAACCGGGTCGCGATTCCCGCCTTGCCCCGAACGGAAGGGACCCGGATACGGAGCCGGCCGTTGATGGAATGAAGGACTGTGGGATCGCCGCGCATCTGCCTCTTCTGTCCACGCCCGAGACCGTGGTTTCGCCCGGACGGCCGCCCCCGTCATTCCATCACACTGCCCGCCGGAAAAGCAAGGGTTCGGGGGGATCGATTCGCGCGCGCCCCGGCGCTCTTGCGGCGGGCGGGACAAGACCCGTCCTGTTCTCGATGACCTGAAGCTCATCGCGGTTGGCGGCTCCGGAGACCCGGGTCGGCACACTGCCCCTTTCCCGGCGGCCCGGCAGCTCGTGATTCGGGAGCGGGACCGCGCGCCGTGTCGTAACGAAAAGGTCAGCGAACCGCCAACCAGCGGTCACGCCACCGTAACGCGCGGTCTTCAGGCTACTACCAGGCTCGCATCCGGGCAGGTCGATCCGCACCATCGGGGCCTCCAGACACTGGCGTCACCGGCGGGAAACGGCGTTTGCCGGCCCGTCCGGATGCCATGAAGGGCAAACCTCGACGGAAGGAGGTGAACCCGGGAAGCTGTGAGCGGTGACGGCCTGGAACGGGAAATCCCGGGAAAGAGAAACACCGGGATGCTGAAGAACGCCTGCGTGAAAACCCGAGAAACGGGTGAATTCAAAGTGAGGAGGATCGACACCATGTCTTTCAAGGCGAGAATGATCAAAGGTCTGCCGGTCTTTCTGGCCATCTTTGTCCTGATCGGTCTTGCGGGAAACGCGTTCGCGCACAGGGACGGACTTGCGGGCCGGGAAGCCAGACACATCGTCCTGCTCATCGGCGACGGCATGAACATCGAGCACGAGATCGCCGCGAGCCGTTATCTCTACGGAAGCGATTTCGATCTGTCCTTTCACAAGCTTCCGTACCAGGGCAACGTAGCCACATGGGACGTCACCACGTACAAGCACTGGTCGGGCGGGACCTATGACCCGGATGCCATCGTGCCCACGCTGGGGTACGACCCGGCCAGAGGGGGCAAGAGACCTTATCCCCTGGCGCCCGAACTGCCGGGCGCCCAGGCCTATCATGTCGCCAAGGCCACGGACTCGGCCTCCGCGGCCACGGCTTGGGCCACAGGGTACAAGACCGACGAGGGGAACCTCTCCTGGCTGCCGGGAGATCCGGACGGCGGCGCCCTGAAGACCATCGCCGAGCTGTTGCGCGAGCGCAAGGGCTACGCCATCGGAGTGGTCAGCACGGTGCCTTTCAGCCATGCCACCCCGGCTGCCCACGTGAGCCATAACAAGAGCCGCAACAACTACACGGCCATCGGAACCGAGATTCTCACCGTGGTCAAGCCCGAGGTGGTCATCGGGGGAGGCCATCCGGGATACGACAGCACGCCCACGTACAACTACATCTCCAGCGCCGATTACAACGCATTCAAGAGCGGAACGTACTCGGGCGAGTACGTGTTCGTCGAGCGCGCCCCTGGCGTGGACGGGGGCTTGAGCGTGCTTCTTGCCGCCCAGTACGCGGTGGCCGGAGGCAAGAAGCTGTTCGGCCTATACGGCATGGAGGGGGGCGGCAACTTCGAGTCCCTGGAACCCAACGACCTGCCCGGCACGCCCCTGGTGACCCAGGCGACCCGGGAGAACCCGACCTTCGCCGAGGCGACCCTCGCGGCGCTCAAGGTGCTGAGCCAGGATCCGGACGGCTTCTTCCTCATGTCCGAGCAGGGGGACATCGACTGGGCCAATCACGCCAACGACTTTCAGCGCATGGTCGGCACCGTCAAGGACCTGCACGACGGCGTGCAGGCGGTCATCGATTTCGTCAACCGACCCGACGACGATATGGACTGGGACAACACCCTGCTGATCGTCACCTCCGACCACAGCAACAGCTACATGCGCAATCAAGTGGTGATGGGTGCAGGCGACCTTCCTGCCCAGAATGGGGTGGGAAGCTGCGGGTACGGCGGCCCGGCCTGCACCTACCCGGACGGCGAAGTGACGTACGGCAGCACCAATCACACCAATGAACTGGTTCGGCTTTACGCCATGGGCGCCGGGGCCCACAGGTTTAACAAGCACGAGGGCAAATGGTATCGGGGCACCCGCATCCTGGACAACACCCAGCTCTTCCACGTGATGATGGAGGCCGCCGGGGAACCGGTGCCTTCTCCACTGACCGTCCTGCCGTGAGTCCGGTGATCCAGGCGCGCTCTGCCATCTGACCGCCGGGCGCGTTTCTCTCTCTTGAGCCCTCCCCCCTCCGAGGGGGAGGGTGCTTTCCCCAAGTGGAGGACCGCCGAGAGCCGCCTTTCCCCTCGTGAAGCGGGGCAAACGCCCGCTGCCGCCCTCGATCGGATCCCGTTCGGCCCTCTGTCCTCGAAGCGGGAACTCGAGCGTCACGGCTCCAAGCCCCTCAGATAGGCCATGTCCCGCTCCTGACTGTTCTTGGTGCCGATCGCCAGCACCACCACACGGGCGTCGGGCGTGCGGTGCCAGTACAGGCGTCCCTTGTGCGCGAACTCCGTCTCCAGCACAAGCGCCCCGCGCTTGCCCGAAAAGACCTTGCGCCTCACGGGAACGAGGCTCGCGTCCCGGTCCAGGTTATGGATCG
>CAZEPJ010000107.1:0-7443 GCA_964514105.1 uncultured Desulfarculaceae bacterium
AGGAGATGTACGGGCTCATGGATCAGGTCTACGAGATCCTGATCCACAAGGTGCATGACTATGAGAGGACCGTGAATGAACTTACCGGCGACGGGGTCATGGCCCTCTTCGGCGCCCCCATCGCTCTGGGACACGGGTTTTGACCTTGTCATCCATCCGATCACCGGGGATGTCTATGTGACGGGTTTCACGGGCTCCTCGGATTTTCCCTGGATCGCGGGCGGTGCGGACACGACCTTTGCGGGCAGCAACGAGGCCTTTGTGGCCCGGCTGACAGCGGACTTCGCGGCGAGCCGGGGGCTGCAGCACACCCTGACGCTCACCAAGGCTGGAACGGGAGCAGGAACGGTGTCCGGTGGGGGCCTTTATGACGAAGGCACCCTGGTGATCCTTTCCGCTGCAGCCGACCCGGGACCGACCCTCTTTGACTGGAGCGGAGATGCGGACTGTTCGGACGGATTGGTTGTCATGGATCGGAAAAAGTACTGGATCGCCATTTTCGATCTCCTTGGACTGCAGCACACGCTCACCGTTACCAAGGACGGCTCGGGCTCGGTCACGAGCAACCATCCGGGCATCCACTGCGGTTCTGACTGCGTCGAGGGCTACGTGAACAACGCGGCCATCGCCCTTACGGCCGAGCCGGAGCCAGGCTCCAACTTCTCCGGATGGGGCGGCGATTGCTCTTCCTGCGGCACGAGCACCACATGCGACATCACCATGGACACCGACAGGTCCTGTGTGGCGGGGTTCGACAGGGTTCCGGGGCCGGATCTGGTGGTGACCGGAGTGTCAGTCCCCGCAGTGGCGCAGAAGAAAGAGAGAATCATCGTGACGTACTGGATCGAGAACCAGGGGGATCAGCCCACGACCAAGAAGGCCAAGGTCCTGCTGAGGCTGTCCACGGATGGGGTCATTGGAATGGATGACCGGGCGTTGGGCGAGGTGAAGGTCCCGAAGTTCCCGGCAGGGGCCGTGTACGATGGAGCCAAGAAGGTGCGGATCAAGAAGAATGTGACGCCGGGGGACCACTTTGTGGGAGTCATGGCGGATCCGCTGAACAAGATCCCGGAGATCAACGAGACCAACAACACGGGCTTTGCACCCATTACCGTCACGGATTAGCGGGGTGTTGATGAAGCCCCCTTCAACAATCCGCGCGCCATGCGGTCCGGGAGACGATCTCCGACACGACCCTCTGGCGCATCCAGACGAAGTCGTTTGCGCCGTAGCTCACCCCCCGCTTCGTCGATCTCTGGATCGCCCCACGTCCAGGTCCCATCCCACCCCGACCCAGCCGTTGCGCCGCGAGCTGTTGTAGCTGAACACCAGCTCCGGGGTCGCCCCGCTGAAGCCCACGGCCTCGGGCACGAGCACCGTCCAGTCCACCCTCAGCTGCTCCACCTCCGCGGGAAGCGGCGGGAGAGGAAGCGGTCCGCTTCGCGCCAGGGCGGTCTCCCCTGCGCTTCCCTCGCCATTGGATTCCTTGGGCAGCGCCTGCGCCTCATCCAAGGGCGGCAGCTCCCCTTGTATCCCCCATGCCACAGGCCCGCACACCACCATCACCAAGACAAACCACAACATCGATTCAAACCACAGCCTTCGGCGCGACGCCATGGGACAGACCTCCTCGTGCGCTTGAAAAGGGATAAGGGAAGAAGAAGATCACCGGATCTTGTGCCTGGGAGAAACCCGCCCTCGCGTCGGACTTCCTGCCCTACCCGCATCGGTCCATCGCATGAAAGAAGCGATGTCAGGAGGAAAATGATAAAGCAGACTTGGGGACACAGGTCCGCCGCACCTCAGACTGCGGGATCGCGAACAAGGGATCCGGGTCGGCGAATCAGTCCGCCGGAAGTCGGGACGTGCCCTGGTCTTGGAAGAGGAACCGGGAGTAGATCTCCCGGACGCCGGTCATGACCCGCCCCAGCAGCGCGGGGAGGTCCTCCCCGGGGGCAGGCACGAGGGGCCAGCGCACGTCGTCCAGCGGTTCCAGGGCCCGGAGTTCATCGAAGGTGACGGCCTGGTCCGTTCCCTTGTGGTCCAGCACCAGGCCCAGACGATTCTCGACTCCCTTGTACAGTCCGTGAGCCGATGCGAGGGTCTGCCCCCGTTCCAGGGGGACCGTTCCCGCCTCGATGAGCCGCTCGAGCAGCTGCGCGGAACGAGGGGTTCGCACGGCCGGATCCCCTTTCCATCTCGATAACTGGTGGAACTGGAGGAGGAACTCCAGGTCGGCCATGCCCCCGGCCCCCAGCTTGAGGTGGATCCGCCCCGCCCCCGGCCGTCCCCCTCGCTCCCGTTCCATTCGCATGCGCATGTCATGAAACGCCCGTGCGTCCGGAGGCGGGGCCTGTGCGAGGATCTCGCCGATCCGTTCCTGGGCCCGGGCGCCGGTCTCCAGGCATCCGGCGCAGGGCCGGGCCTTGAGGAGGGCCTGTCGCTCCCAGGCCCGCCCCCCCTCCGCGTGGTAGCGGCGCAGGGCGTCCAGGGAGACCATGAGTGGGCCTCGACCGCCCGAAGGGCGCAGCCTCACGTCCACGGCCCAGCCCGGCCCTTCCCGGAAGGGCATGGTGGTCCACGAGAGGACCCGCTGGCCCAAACGGGTCAGATGCTCCACAGGAGACACGCCCCGGGGGGGCCGCCATCGCCCGGGCACATCGTCGTACAGAAAGATGAGGTCCAGGTCGGAGCGGTAGCTCAGCTCCGATCCCCCGAAGCTGCCCAGGGCCACGGCGCAAAGGGGCGGCTTGGGGCCGGATGGGCCGTGTCCCCAGCTTCTCAGGGCCTCCTCGAAGGTGGCCTGGAGGAAGACGTCGGCCAGGCGGGTCAGCTCCTCGCCCACTTCCTGCGGGGTAAGCATTCCCCAAAGCTCCGCCGCGCCGATGCGCAGGATCTCCTGGGCCCGGATGACGCGGAGCCTGCCCAGCCGCTCCTCCGGATCCTCAAGTCCGTGGAGGAAGGCACGGACCTCCTGCTCCAGCTCCCCTTTGCCCCTCCGCGGCCCGTGAGCGCCCCGGTCGATGAGCCCCTCCACCGCCCCCAGGTGGTCGCCCAGCCACCGTGAGAGCAGGGCGCTTCGGGCGAACAGGGAGATCAGGTGGGCCAGGGTCTCGGGGTTCTCCTCCAGGAGGGCGTAGTATCCGGCCCGGGGCCCCACGGCCTCCAGGAACCGCTCCATCCGGAAAAGGGTCAGGTGGGGGGATGGGGTACCCATCGCCTCACTCAGGATCCTGGGAAAGAGGCGCCCCAGGGCCGCCCGGGCCCTCTGGGATCGGTGGACGGGAAAGCCTGCCCCGAGCATCCGCTGGATGACTTCCCCCGCGGCCTGAGGCTCGGAGAAGCCGGCCGCCTCCAGGAGAAGCAGCAGGGCCCCGGGGTCGTCCGCCCGGGCCAGGATCTCTTCCGCCCGGGGATCTTGGGCCGGGGTCTGGTCCCCCCGACCCTCGGCGAGCAACTCCTCAAAGGCCCTGTTGACAACCACCATGTGCCCTTGAAGGGCGCTCAGGAATCGTTGGGGCCCGTCGGCCCCGTCGAAGCCCATGAGTCCGGCCACGCGCCCCAACTCCCGCTCGTCCTCGGGCAGTTGGTGAGTCTGGCGAAGGTGGACCATCTGCACCCGGTGCTCGACCCTGCGAAGGAAAAGGTAGGCCGCGCAGAGGGCCTCCCCCTCCTGGGTCGGCACCAGCCCGTGGCCGGCCAGGGCATCCAGGGCATCCAGGGTCGCCCGCTTCCTCAGATGGGGTAACCTCCCCCCGAAGATCACCTGCAGGGTCTGGACCAGGAATTCCACCTCCCGGATGCCACCCCGGCCCAGCTTCACATCCACGACGTCCCGCTTCTTCCAGCGAACCTCCTGTTGAATACGCGCCTTGAGGCTGCGGATCTCCTCCAGACTGCCGTAGTCCAGGTAGCGTCGATACACGAAGGGCTCCACCGTCTTGAGGAAGCGCTCCCCCAGGGCCCTGTCGCCGGCCACAGGGTGCGCCTTGAGGAGGGCCCAGCGCTCCCACGGAGAGGCCAGGGTCTGATAGTAGACCTCGGCGGCCTCGGGGGTGGTCACGACCTCCCCGTCCTTCCCCCCTGGCCTGAGCCCGAGGTCCACCCGAAAAGCGGGTCCCTCGTCCGTGACCCTCTCCAGGGCCGCGGTGACCCGGTTGGCCCATTGGACCGCCGCCATGCGCCCGCGACCCGGATCCGTTCCTTCCGAAACGTCATAGATGTAGATCAGGTCAATGTCCGAGGCAAAATTGAGCTCTTCCCCCCCGAGCTTGCCCATGCCCATGACGGCCAACCGAACGCCCGCGCCCACCTCGCGCAGGTGATGGCGACAGCCCGCCAGGGCCCCCTCCATACACCAGAAGGCCACTCGCGCCCATTCCCGCCAGATCTCGGGAGCCGGCCGTAAGCCCAGGGTCTCCTGACCCCAAAGGCGCACCAGATGGCTGTTCCGAAACCGGGCGATGCGGCGGGCCAGGGTTTCGGCGTCCTGCGGTCCATCGCAGGCTTGCAGGAAGTCGTCCGGCCCCTCTGGGCCGCGCCACGTCGCCAACGGCCGGTCCATGCCCCCCTCCAGGAAGAGCTGGACGACGAGCCCGGGGTGGCGAAGCAGGAAGGGGAGGAATCCCGGGGAGGCGGCCAGAAACCAGGCCAGGCGATGCAGGGCCGCCGCATCTCCCTCCAGCGCTGCCCGGGCCTCAGGGGTCAAGACGTCCCCGAGGCGCTCCAGGCCTAGGTGGGCCCCCAACGGATCCGGTGTCTTGCCTGCTGCGCGGGCCCAGGGCCCCTGTCCAGGATCATCGTTCATGGGCCCATCTTATCGCACACCCCGTGGGGAAAAAAGCCGAGGTGCGGGCACGGGTGAGGTGGAACTGGGCGTGCGCCCTACGGTGCCTTTTCATCGGCGTCTGTCAGGGAGTTCTGCTAAAATCCCAGCGGCTGGGCCCCATTTCTCGTTCAAGGCCCATTGGAGGACGACCCATGAACAGGATCGACCGCTTTCGCATCCGGAACGCCATGCTCATCGCCAATTTGATCTCCAACGCCGTCGGCATCGTGGTGGTCAACCTTCTGGGGCGGGTCTCATTCTCGACCCTCCCCGACGAGATTCTCGGAGTGCTGGACCGGACCAACTGGTGGTTCATCCCAACCTCCATTCTCATCCCCTGGGGCCTGACCCTACTTTACGAGAGACCGATTCGGAAGCACATCCAGGAGTTCCTCTGGGGCGAGGAGCCCGAGGCCCAAGCGGCCGTCGCTGCCCGGCGGAGGCTGCTCAACGAGCCCTTCTTCCTCATCGTCACAGACTTCGCCATGTGGGTTGTGGCGGCATGGATCTACCCCAAGGCGGCGCTGGATGCGGGCGCGGGTCCTGATCTGATCCAGGGCATTATGGCCCGGTGCTTGCTCACGGGGCTGATCACGGTCACGGTGGCCTTCTTCGTCTTCGAGTTCGTGCTCCAGAGGCGCGTCGCGCCTTACTTGTTCCCCGATGGTCGGCTCTATGCCGTCCCGGGAACCAAGAGGGTCCGCATTCGAACGCGGCTGGTGGGCCTCCTGTTTGCCTGCAATCTGGTTCCGTTTTTCGCCGTGCTGATCTCGCTGATGCCCGCCTCCAACATCCAGTCCGGTCCGGGGGAGATGCCCTCCGCCGCGTGGGGCGGCGTCCTGGCGCAGGTGGTCATCTTCATGGGGGTGGGCGTCTGGCTGACCTTTCTCGTGAGCAGCAACCTGACCCGCCCCCTGCAGGAGATCGTCCGCGTGCTCCAACGGGTCCGGAGGGGAGACTTCCAGGGCCGGATCCGGGTGACCACCAACGACGAGATCGGGTACACCGGCGACGTGATCAACGAGATGACGCGGGGGCTCAGGGAACGAGAGGTCATCAAGGAGACCTTCGGAAAGTATGTGACCGACGAGGTCCGCGACGAGATCCTCTCGGGGAAGGTCCCCCTGGACGGGGAGTTGAGGGAGGTCACCGTGCTCTTCGCCGACCTGCGGGGCTTCACGCCCCTGTCCGAAAGGCTCCCGCCCAAGGACGTGGTCAAGATCCTGAACCAGTATTTCCGGGAGATGGAGGAGACCATCCGGAGACACCGCGGACTGGTCCTTCAATACATCGGGGACGAAATCGAGGCCGTCTTCGGCGCACCGGTCCGCGTGGAAGACCACGCCAGCCGTGCGACGCACGCCGCCCAGGAGATGACGACGCGGCTCAGATCCCTCAACGAGGCCCTGGTACAACAGGGGTATCCCGCCCTGTCCCACGGCATAGGCATCCACACGGGGGAGGTGGTGGCCGCCAGTATCGGCAGCCCGGACCGGCTCTCGTACACCCTGGTGGGGGACACGGTGAACCTGGCCTCCCGGCTCCAGGAGCTCAACAAGGCGTTGGGCACCGAGGTGATCCTGAGCGGAGCCACCCGGGAAAGGCTGGGTCGGGGAATCCCCCTCAAGGCACTGCCGCCCCAGCGCGTCAAGGGAAGGAGCCAGGTGGTGGAGATCTACACCGTCCCCTCATGAGGCCTCAAGGGATAGGGCCCAGGGAGATCGCCGTTGTGAAAAGCCGTGAAAAACAGGTAGGATGACCACAGGCTTCACCCTCATGTCCCCCCGGGAAGAGCGACCTTGCGATGGACCCCAACGGGAGGCGAGGGACTTCAGAGCAAGCGAGGTGACCGATGGATGCACATCAGATGAAGTGGAACGAGCAGGTGGCGCAGCACCTCATCGCGCAACTGGAGAAGCGGCGCATGGAGGGAAGCTACGCCCCCACAGGGGCCCAGGCCAAGGAGGAGATCCTGGCCATGATCCCCCACGGGGCCACGGTCTTTCGCTGCGGCTCCATGACCGCCGTGGCAATGGGCCTGTGGGATGCCGTGCGGGCCATTCCCGGCGTCGAGGTCATCGACCCGTACCAGCCTGGGCTCTCTCCGGCGGACGGGCTGAGCCTCCGCCGCAAGGGCCTGACAGCGGACATCATGATCGCCAGCACCAACGCCATCACCCTGGATGGCAGGCTCGTCAACCTGGACGGGACCGGCAATCGCGTGGCGGCCATGATCTTCGGCCCGAACAAGGTGATTCTCCCCGTGGGCATGAACAAGGTCTGCCCCGACATGGAATCCGCCATGGCCCGGGTCAAGCACGTGGCCGGCCCGGCCAACGCCATCCGGGTGGGAGTGGACACCCCGTGCGCCAAGAACGGCCTTTGCACGGACTGCCGCTCCCCCCAGCGTATCTGCAACAGTTGGAGCGTCATCGAGGGGCAGTTCTCCCAGGGACGCATCCACGTCAAGCTGGTGGGGGAGGCGCTGGGGTACTGAGCCCTGCCGCCCGCAGAGGAATCGCCGGATGAAGGCCTTGGGCCTGGAGACGCCCTCGGCTTGGCCCGGATTAGTCATCGGTTCATGCTGTACAAGCTTGAAAGCATCTTCAAGCTGG
>CAZEPJ010000108.1:0-6126 GCA_964514105.1 uncultured Desulfarculaceae bacterium
GTGGAACTCTATGGGAGGCAGGTTCACATGTCAATCCCGAGGACGCGCGCCCTTTTGTCCACAGCGCGCGCCGGGTCACTTCTGCTGCGGGATGGTGGCGGTATCAAAGGGCCCGCCCATTCTGATATACTCTGCCCGATTGGGGCGTGGCCGTCGTCGGAGCGGTCTCCCCGTTACGTCAGGAGGGTTCCCATGAGACGCCACTTTTTTTTCATCTCCATCTGGGTGGTGGGATTGTGGGGCTGCCCAGGAATACAGTACACCGAGACAGTGACCCCGGTCTCGCTGAGCCCGGACAAGATCAAGGTCGAGGCCAGGGTGCTGGCCAAGGCGGAGGACTGGAAGAATTCGAGCGTCATCGTCGAGAAGGGGAAGAGATACACAATCCAGGCCAGGGGGAAATGGCGGACGGGAGGGACCTGCAACTGGACCGGCCCGGACGGCGTCGGTCTGTATGGACCGCTGTGCTGGGATCTGGGGGGACAGATCGTCAGGGGATGGAGCCATGCGGCGCTCATTGGGAGAATCGGCGAATCGGGAGCGCCTTTCGCGGTGGGCGATTCCCTGGACCTTTCCCCGGAAGAAAGCGGCACTCTGTACCTCAGGATCAACGAGAAGCAGGGCTTCCTGGGAGACAATGAGGGGCACGTGGACGTGACGGTGCTCGCGGGATGGGAGCCGGGGATCGGGGCCACGCCCAAGCGCCTGGCCGTCACCATCAAGTACCCCCCCGACGCCTCGGTCCTGGACAGGGAGGAGATCTCATTCATCTGCACCGTCGAGTCGGAGCATCCCATCTCGGAGCTTCGCATCACCATCAACGGCAAGCCGCTCCCCCCCTCCAGGGGGACCTCATCGGCCGACGTCAAGGGGCGCAGGAGCGTGCCCATCGAGACCAGCCTGCCGCTGGAGGCAGGGCAGAACGTCATTGCGGTGAGCGCCAGCGACGAGGCGGGAAACACGGAGCAGAAGATCGTCACGGTCAAGCGGGAGGCGGGGTCCCAGACCGCCGCCGCGCCGGCGCCGGTAGCCCCCAAGCCAACAAAGGCCGAGGGGATCCGCGGCCAGCGCTGGGCGGTCGTGGTGGGGATCTCCCGTTACCAGAACGCCCACGACATCCCCAACCTGCGGTACGCGGACCGAGACGCCAGCGCCATGTACGAGTTCCTCCGAAGCCCCCAGGGCGGCGGCTATCCCGAGAGCCACGTCAAGCTGCTCCTCAACGAGAACGCCACGTACCTGGCGCTTCGGGATGCCCTCTTCACGTTCCTGCAGCGGGCCATTGCGGAAGACTTGGTGATTGTCTACATATCCGGGCATGGGGCGCCCGACCCCAAGAACCAGAAAAACCTCTATTTCCTGGCCTATGACACGGACGTCTCACGGATGGCCTCCACGGCCTTTCCCATGTGGGATCTGGAGACAGCCGTGCAAAGGCAGATCGCCGCCCAGAAGGTGGTGATCATTACGGACACCTGCCATTCCGGCGCCGTGGGAGGAGGCATCGGCACCCGGGCTTTGGATTCCAGGGACAACCTGATCAACAAGTATCTCCTCGGCATCGCCCAGGCCAAGCGGGGCGTCGCCGTGTTAACGGCCAGCGAGGCCGGTGAGCGGTCCCTGGAGTCCGAGAACTGGGGAGGCGGCCATGGGGTCTTCACCCACTACCTGCTCAAGGGCCTGAGGGGCGAGGCGGATCACAATGGCGACGGGGTCGTCTCCCTGGGCGAGGTCATGGACTACACCTCAGAGAACGTGCGGCGCGACACCAACAGCCAGCAGCACCCGGACACGGCCGGCATGTTCGATCGGAACCTGCCCATGGCCGTCTTGAAGTGACCTTCCCGCGCCCGGGCCATGCAGGGGCGCTGTCGTGTCCTGTCGTGGCCCCCCAAGCCGCCTCTCGCCCCCCCCCCCCGCACTTGGCCTTGACTTCCATGACGCCGGATCTAGGCTGAAGTGGGAAAGCGAGCGCGTCGGATGAGGAGTGGATTACACGGCGAGAGGCATCCCGGGGAAGCGAGGCCTCCCGGGAGGGGAGCAAAGGGGGGTGAGTTGCCATGGCGGAGAAATCCAAACGGGTCATGATGCCCATGACCAATATCCTGCACGATGAAGATGACTCGGGCTTCCGCATCGAGGTGGATCTGGTGGGCGCCCACAAGGACAGCGTGGAACTGGATATGGGAAGCGGAGGCTTCTGCGTGCGCGCCGAGGGCGATGAGATCCGATACGAGAACTGCTTCATGCTGGCCCACGAGGTCAAGCCCGATGAGGCCCGGGCCAAGTTCGAGTCGGGGCTCCTGACCATCCAGGTGCCCTTCCGCAGCGCTGTGCGGGGCCATCGGGTAGCGGTTCACTGAGGACGATGCATATCTAGGCGATATCAGGCCGGGCTCAGCCCGGCCTTCCCTTTTCAGGATGCCCCTCGGGGGCGTTGGATTGGAGTGAAGACGACGGGGGGATGGACGCCCATCGACCCGAACTGGTCATCGAGGCGCCGGGCTATCCCTTCAGGTACTTGTTGAACCAGGTCGTGCAGCGCGCCCAGGCGTCCTTAGCCGCGTCTTCCCGGTAGCTGGGTCGATAGTCCGCGAAGAAGGCGTGGGGCGCCTCCGGGTACAGCACGAACTTTGCGGTCGTGCCCGCCGCGTGGAGGGCCGCCTCCATCTCCCGCACGTCGGCCACGGGGATGCCCTGGTCCGCCTCTCCGTACAGGCCCAGCACCGGGGCGCTGATCTGCGCGGCCACCTCCAGCGGCCCCGCCGTGCGCACGCCCGGGGTCTTGGCCGGCTTGATCTGGCCGTACCAGGGCACGGCGGCCTTGACCGCACGGCTGTGGGCGGCGAAAAGGAGCGTGTACATCCCCCCCCGACAAAAGCCGGTCACCCCCAGACGGTCTGCTTGGGCCGCCGGATGTCCTTGGGCGTAAGCGGCCAGTGCGTCCAAGTCTGCCATGACCCGGGCGTCCGGGACCGGGTCCACCACCTTGCGCACGGCCGCGATGTCCGCAAGCTGCAGGACGCCCCCCTCCCGGGCGTACGGCTCGAAGGTCATGGCCAGAAAGCCCTCCTTGGCGAAGCGGCGGGCCACGTCCTTGATATGCTCGTGCAAGCCGAAGATCTCCGGGATGACGATGACCACAGGACATCTCCCCGCAGCCGAAGGCCTCGCCTCGTACGTGGGCACCTGAAATCCCCCCGAGTTCACCGTGCCTTCCGAAGCCACGAGGCCCTCTTGGGGTGTGCGGATGATCTCGCCCTCCACGGCGCTCGATGCCGCGGCGAAGCCTGCCACCGCGGCCCCGGCGGCGCTCATCCTGGCCATGAACTGACGGCGCGACATGCCGGCATACGCATTGGACAGCCAGTCCTCGACCATGAACGTCTCCTCCTCTGCAACTGGCTCACCGGAAGAAAACCCATCGGCTTCGAGACGCCCCAGGCAGGATGCGCCTCGCTGGGGGCCCCAACCCCTTGTGGCCCCGGCCTACACATGGGTCTGGACGGCCTGCACATCGTGGCCGTAAGGTGCCTGACTTCCAATCTATCGGCGCCATTCGAGGGAGTCAAGCGCGGTCATGGATGTCGTACGGTCGCGGTTTCCCCGGGCGCGACTGACCATGGTGGTCCACCGTCTCGGCGGACAGATGAGCATGCGTTACATGAGCGCCAACCCAGGGCTCGTGAGCGCGCTCGTCCTGGCGGCCTGCCCCTCGTTTTGTTTCAGGGGATGGTCTTTTCCCTGGAACGTCTGGATCCTGTGCATGACGCGGGCCTTCCGGGGCATCTCATTTCTCATGGGCCGTTTCCCCGGCAAGAAGATGGAACCTGCAGGGACCGAAGCCCGCACCACCCGGACAGGCCGGTATGAGCCCATCCACGGCACGGTCCCCTGCGAGACCCTGCGCCACCGACCACCATGGACAGAGAAAGGGCAATGCCGACCGGAGACCCCAACCCGCACACCACGCCCGCGAACAGATGCAACTGCCAGACGCGCTCCACCAGCGAGCACACAGTGAAGCTCAGGCCCAGCGTGTTGGGCCGCGGCGGCCATCACCGGCCTGAAGCCGTACCGATCCGCCAGCCAGCCCGCCACCGGCACCGTGGCCGCATAGGTCAGCCCTCCAGCCAGGGTCACCCCGGAGAGCACGGCCCGGCTCCAGCCCAACTCGGCCATGATCGGCAGGAAGAACACCCCGAGGCGGTAGAAGACCCCCACGGTGGCGGCCGTGATGACGAATGCGGCCGCCACCGCCCACCAGCCGAAGAAGACCCCCTCCATCTTGGAAGCGGGCAGGATTCACCTGCTCTGCGCCCCTGGCTTCCTGTTCTTCCAGGGAGACTTCACACCCGCTGGTCTTGGGGTCTGTTGCGGGAGGAAAGGACACGCTGTCGAGCCGTCCGGGAAGGCTGGCTTCGAGGTCCGCGGCACGGCCGGAAAAGGACATCCCCGCATCGGCTGTGAGATCATGGAGATCGGCCGCTTCCCACAGCGTCCTTGGGTTCAGGCAAGGAGGGAAGGGCAAAGACCGCCGCCCTTCCCCTCCGTGCCCCTCGTTGAATCACGGCACCGTCGAGTCGTACAGCGCCCCGCCGTCAACGGAATTGTTCCACCAGTTCTTGCCCTTGCTCTTGGGCACGGCCACCAAGACCTCCCCCGTGCAACTGGCGCCGCCCGGATCAGCGGCCGTGAACCCGATGTGGTACACGCGTCCGTCCGCTCCCCCGTCTCGCTCGGCGCGGACCTGAGCCGTGGAACTGCCCACGCCCCGCCCGTCCGGGGTCGTGTTGCCGTCTCCGGTCCCGTCCACGGGTTCATCCTGGAAGATGCTGTGGATGGTGATGGTGACCGTGTCACCGTCGGGGTCGGTAACCCCGACGACGTTGACGTTCCTGAACTTGTGGTTGGGCGGCCACAGCTTGGCCGCGCTGGGGGCCGCCAGCGAGCAGTCGGGCGGCTGGTTCACAGGGGCTAGGGAGCCAGCGGCGATCTGGAGGGAAAACGAATCCGCCGCAGTCCCGAGGACCAGCGTTCCCGTCAGGGTGAACCCGTTCGTGAAGTCCTCCCCGGTCACCAGCTTGTCGAAAACCGCGGGAGGGCCGCTTGAACTTCCCAAACTGAACGGCGCGAATGAGGGGCAAACGTCCAGCGTCTCAACCGTGAAGTCCGCCTTGTTCTGGCCCCCGGCCGTGATCTTCAGCTGCATGAAGTCCAGGGTGCCCGCCACACCCGCTTCCCATGCGTAGACCACCACGGTGGGGACCCCGGTTCCGGGGTCGATGACCGTGGTCAGGGTGGCCGGGCTCGTGGCGCGGTTGTACGTGAGTTGGATGCTGTTGCTGGTTCCCCAGGCCACGGTTGCCGGTGGAATGGCCGGAGGAAGCCATGGCCCCAGGGAGACCGCGACATCGGATGAGTAGACAGCCCCCAGAAGGCGGCTCGCACCCGCCGGGATATCTCCGTCTGCGACCGTGCACTGGGCGGACGCCAGGCCCCCCGCGGCCAGAAACGCGACCACCGCCCACACCGCGAGAAAGATCCTCTTTTTCATCAATGCCCTCCCCTTTCTGGTTCCCTGGTGACGGTCCATGGATCTGGGATGATGTCTGGATGGCGCTGCTACACCCCCCTTCTATCTCATCTCCCCGTGGGCGTGCATCCGGATTTCCCTGATTTTGGGGTCGGATGGGCGCCGGGGTACCGAGAGATCACGGGAGAAGACCCTCCTTGAATCGCCCCGACGGAAGACGCGGCCCCGGTTCCATTCCCTCCTTAGCCAAGGCCGTGCCATACATGAGGATCTCACAAGAGCTCGCCAGCCCGGGGAAGATCGAGGCGCACAGGCTCTTGAGCTCTTGGACAAGGCCGGACTTGGGATTTCGCCAACAGGACAAGGGGGAGTGAATCCCGGGTTGCTGGCCGGATCATCGTTCACAATCAGGCCAGGGATGACGCGTGCTTCCGGATGGGAATGCGCACTTTTGGATGAGAAGTTACGGAACTGTCTGCAACGTCCGCACCGAGAGCGCCTTCAGAGAGGTTGGGGAAATCGCAACCGCACGTCGCGCCTCATCGAATGGCGGGCGGTTGGCTCCTCAGAGAAGTTGCCCGTCCCGGGGC
>CAZEPJ010000109.1:0-5981 GCA_964514105.1 uncultured Desulfarculaceae bacterium
CGCGCCGGACGGAACTTGCACCGGGCCTGCCAACTGTTGTAGCATGCGACTCGCGAGGAGATTGGATCCTTTGCCATCCCGTTGCAGGCCCCTCACCCCCCACGGGAGGAACCGACCATGGCTTCCACCGCCCAGCCCGGCAGCGACCGGCTGTCCAGACTCGAGCGCAGGATCGAGACCCAGGAACGGCTCCAGCAGGTCATCACCAAGATCCATTCGGCCCGGAACCTCAATGAGATCTTCCTGCAGGTCAAGGAAGACATCCTGGCCTTCTTCGACGCCGACAGGATCACCATCTATGGGGTGGACGCCAAGAACAATCAGATCTACTCCAAGTACAAGGAGGGGCGGGAGATCCTGGAGATCCGGCTTCCCATAGACGGCCACAGCCTGGCCGGCTTCGTGGCCCAGACCAAGCGGCCCGTCAACATCGCCGATGCGTACGATGAGGCCGAGTTGTCCCGCAAAGTGCCCGTGCTCCATTTCGATCGCAGCTGGGACGACCAGAGTGGGTATCGGACCCATCAGGTCCTGGCAGTGCCCATCATCTGCAAACGCGGGGGAAAGCCGGTGTTCGGCGGAGTGGTCCAGCTCATCAACAAGCTGTCGGGAGGCCCGTTCAGCGCCCAGGATCAGGCCGATCTGGAGCGGCTGGCCGAGGCCTTGGGGATCGCCTTCCTCAACCAGCAGCGCATGGTGAGCCGCATCCCCACCAAGTTCGACTACCTGCTCGATCACGGACTGATCAGCGATGAACTCCTCCAGGAGGCCGTGGGCAAGGCCAAGGCTCAGCGGGTGGATCCGGAGACCATCCTCATCATCGAACACCAGATCTCTCGGGAGGATCTCCTCCGCAGCCTGGGGGCCTTTTACGGATGCGGGTACCTGCTCTTCGACGAGAAGGTCCCGCTGGACAAACTCCTCATCCGCGGGATTCGCCTGGACTACCTCCTCAAGCGATTCTGGGTGCCCGTGGCGCGCATAGCGGGCCGGCCCGTGGTGCTGGTGGACGACCCCAAGGACCTCACCAAACTCGATGAGATCCGCGCCCACCAGCACCTGAGGAACTGCGAGGTGCGGGTCGGGCTCAAGGAGGACATCGCGCGGTTCATCCACACCCATATCAGCGCCTCCGGCGTGGAGGTCGCCGAGCCCCAGCCTTCGGCGCAACCCGAGACGACCGCGCCTCCGCAGACCCTCACCTCCATCGACGAGATCCTGACCACCATGAAGGCCGAAGGGGGAGGAGCGGTCCTGGACGATATGGAGCCTCTCCCCGGGGAGGTGAACGAGAGCGACTCCAACGTGGTCCGACTGGCCAACCAGATCGTCCGCGATGCCTTCCGCTTGCGGGCCTCGGACATCCATGTGGAGCCTTACGGCAAGAGGGACATGGTGATCCGCATCCGCATCGACGGGGTGTGCACCAACTACCTCAACATCCCGGCGTCGTACAGCCGGGCCTTGGTCTCCCGCTACAAGATCATGGCCTCCCTGGACATCGCCGAGCGGCGAAAGCCCCAGGACGGCAAGATCAAGTTTCGCCTGGAGGATCGGGAGATCGAGCTTCGGGTGGCCACCATCCCCACCGCGGGCGGCAACGAGGACGTGGTCATGCGGATCCTGGCGGCCAGCGAGCCCATTCCCCTCCAGAAGATCGGCATGACGCAGCGGAACTTCGACCGGTTCGTGGACCTCATCTCCAAGCCGTACGGAATGGTGCTGGTGGTGGGCCCGACGGGGAGCGGGAAGACGACCACCCTGCACTCGGGGTTGGGCTACATCAACACCCCCGAGCGCAAGATCTGGACCGCCGAAGACCCTGTGGAGATCACCCAGTACGGGCTGCGACAGGTGCAGGTCCACCCCAAGATCGGGTTCACCTTCGCGGCGGCCATGCGCTCCTTCCTGCGGGCCGACCCGGACGTCATCATGGTGGGGGAGATGCGGGACCAGGAGACGGCCGACACCGGGATCGAGGCGTCCCTCACGGGGCACCTGGTCCTCAGCACCCTGCATACCAACAGCGCCCCGGAGACCATCACCCGGCTCCTGGAGATGGGCATGGATCCATTCAATTTCGCCGACTCACTCCTGGGAGTTCTGGCCCAACGGCTCGTCCGTACCCTGTGCCCCAAGTGCAAGGTGGCCTTCACGCCGGAGTCCAAGGAACTGGAGGAGCTCGTTCACGCGTACGGCGGGGAGGAGGCCTTCCGCGGGCTGGGGCTGCCCCCGGCCAAGGAACTCAAGCTGTATCGGGGCATGGGGTGCGACCAGTGCAACGCCTCGGGCTATCGGGGCCGCATGGGGATCCACGAGCTTCTGGTCAATACCGAGGCCATCAAGGAGGTCATCCAGCGGCGTGGGCGGGTGGAAGAGATCCGCCAGATCGCCATGAAGGAGGGGATGACCACCCTGCTCCAGGACGGTATCGGCAAGGTCTTCCAGGGTCTGACCGATTTCAAGCAGGTGCGGGCCGTGTGCATGAAATGACCGGGATCCGCGCCGGACTCCGAGGTCCCCTCGGCCCGACGCCAGCCGCCGCTCGTCCTCACCCCGGGTCCGAATGGGGGACCCAAACCCATCGGGGCTTGGCCAGGTGTTCCCCGGGAAGCCCCCCGTCCCGACGGTTCACCGTGTAGGTCACCCAGAGGCCCTGTCCGTCGGCAGGGCCGCATTCGGGGTGGTGCTTGGCCCCGTAACAGTACAGATCCGGATCGGACGCCTCCGGACAGCGGTGGATGACCCGGGGTGGGCTCCAGGGTCCCTGGGGCGCGGGGGCCCGCCGGAGGACGATCTCCGGGGAGATCCCCCCGGGGGTGTACACGCAGAGCCACCCGCCTGCAGCCGGTTCTCTGGACACAGTGAACTCGGTGCCGATTCCCTGAAACAGCCCCACGGCATCGCCGGGCCGGTCGACCCAGCGGGGACCACCGCCGCCTTGGGCCAGGAACTCCCACGGGCCAAAGTCGAGGGCCCTGAGGGCCTGGAGCGGGATGCGCCCCAGGATCAGCTCCCGACCCCCGGGGGCGGGCCGGGTCCCGAAGATCAGGGCGTGGGCCCCCTGGACCACGGGGGAGAGGCCCATGAGGAGCGTCTCGCCCTCCCAGGGCAGGACGGCCCGCTCGTGAACCCAGGCCCGCGGTGGTGCGCGGGGGTTGGCGATCCGGAACAAGTCGGTCCCCACCAGCCGGAATTCCCACGGACCGCCCGACGGCCTTCGGGCCAGCCGGTGCAGGAAGAGAAAGAGATCTCCTTCCAGGAGCAGGCCGCCGGCCGGCCAAAGCCACTGCCCCTCGCCAGGGGCGTGGAAGATCGCCCCGGGGTTGTGCGGATCCCCGCCCCAGTGGGCGTCAAACGGCGCCTGGCACGATCCCCTCTGCAGCCCCACCGTGTTTGAGGCCATGCCGATTCCCCCACCCGGGAGGCGGATCCAGGTGTCGCCGAAGAGCCACAGGCGGGCTCTCCCGGTGAGGGGCACGGAAAAGGCGCCGTCACCGCCCATCCATTGAGGGGAGGCGGCAACGAGGAGACGGGTGTCGGACGCGGGGACCGGGGAGAGGCGGCAGGCCGCCATTGCCAGGGCAAGTCCCGCGGCGGCCATGAGGCCGAGCGAGGCCATACGGATCGCCGATGGGGCGCGCCGGAAGGGAGGGTGGAGACCGGCGCCGGACGAAGATGGCTCAGTCCCTTCGCAGAAAGGGATCGATACGGATGATCTTCTCGCCCGAGGCGTGATGACGCGGGGGTGGCTGAGAGGGCTGCTCTGGGGCGTGGGTTGCGGTGAAATCGTGTTCCAGCCCCTGAATGTACTCCCGGAGCTCCGGCTTGCTCTGGATGATCTTGTCCACTTCGTCATCGAGCAGCTCCGATGCCCGCCGGACCTCCTTCAGGTCCAGCTCGAACCCCATCACGGACTGGATCCGCTGCAGGACGGCCAGGCAGGTCTTGGCGTTGCTGGACTGGATGTAGTACGGGACGTGCCCCCAGAGGCTTGCGGCCGGCAGCCGCCTCTTCCCGGCCCCCGTCAGCAGGAGGGTGTGGATGCTCATGGGTCCATCATAGTCCGCCGGCTGGACCTGCAGGCTCGCGAACCGATCCAGCCACCGGTCCTCATTCGTCAGTCCGGTGATTCGAGGGGGCACCGTGTGGGGGATGTTGTCGTACAGCCCGCCCACGGTCACGATCTCGGTTACGCCAAGTTCCTGGGCCACGTCCAGGAGGGTCTCCACGAATTGGGGCCACTGGAGATGGGGCTCCTGACCCAGAAAGAGGACCATGTCCCTGGGGAGGGGGGCGGGGATCTCGGCCGCGTAGAATGCGTTTCTGGGGAACTCCACGTTCTGGACGCGGCCCCCCTGGACGGACACCACGGGCCGCTGCTGGACGAGGTCGTAAAACGGCTCCGATCGGATCTCCGCGCACTTGGCCGCCCCGAACGCGCGCACGAGATAGGCCACCACCCATGTGGAGACCTCGCCCGCATTGGGCCACCCCCCGAAGCCGGCGATCATGACCGGGCTTCGCAAGGTGGGCTGGCCAAACATGACGACGGGGTCGGACATGAAAAGCATTATAACCGCCGCGATCCGGCTCCGTAAAGCGCGCCGCTCAGGTCGTCGGGGCGCGCGGTTCTGAGAGGCCCCTCAGGGAGGGAGGGTCCCACCCCTTGTGCTGCAGCAGGACCTGAAAGCCGCCCTGGGGAGACTGGGGCATCATGAGCCGCCGCAGGGAGAGTTTCTCCCTCCAGAAAGCCCCGGCCTCCATGTGGGATCGCCTGGCCTCCAGATCCGCCATCTCGTCGATGAGCCCCATCCTGAAGAGGAAGCGGTCCTGGGGAATCAGGCCCATGGGCGCCAGGCCCATCTCCTGACCCGCCTGGATCAGCGCCGAGAAGTTAACGTGGGCGCAAAGGTCCTGGCCTCCGGGCAGGGCGTATACGTCGTCGGAGGCCCGGTGTTGTCTGTAGGCCATGACGGTGCCTCGGGTGCGCCAGGGATGGAAGTACTCGGGGGCCGTGTACCCGAAGTCCAGGGTGATGACGAGGCCCCGGTGGAGGACGCGGCCCACGCCGCGCATCCAGTCCGCAGCGGCCAGGCCCACTTCCGTGCGTTGCCCGTCGACAAGTTGGGCGTTCAGCCGGCGGAGGTACGCCGCGATGCGGGGATCGCCCGGCGGGGGCAGTCGCTCATCGATGCGGTCTTGGCCCACCCACACATGGACCTCGTGCAGGGCGCCGTCGCGCTGCTCGACCACGTGGACGGGAAGGGCATCCACCACCTCGTTGGACAGGATCACGCCCGTTTCCACGCGTCCTCGGGAGAAGAACGGGGCCGGGGCCATGGTGCGAACCCGGGCGAAGCCCGCAAGGGCCCGGGTTTGATGCTCCAAGAGGACCGGGCTGGCGTCCACCAGGAGTAGGTCCAATGCCTCCTGCAGGGCCGGGCAATCCCTGCGGATGCCCTGCAACAGGTCAACGGTCAAGGTGCCGCGGCCGCCGCCCATCTCCACCAGGGTGAAGGGGTTCGGCTGCCCCATGGCCTCCCAACACTCCACGATCTGCCGGGCCAGGAGGCGGCCGAAGGCCGGATGGGCCGCCGGATAGGTGACGAAGTCCCCTTGAGGGCCCACAGGGGGCGGCCCGGCGGTGTAATAGCCCCAGTCTGGATGATACAGGCAGATCTCCATGTACCGGGCGAAGGAGATGGCCCCCTGGGTCCGGCAAGTCTCGACGAGATGGGCCCACAGGCTGCTTAGCCGCTGTTGTTCCACAGGTCCTGGATCGGCCATGCCCGCCAGCCATCCTCCGTATGAATCCTTCCCGCGCGCGGCAAAGGGGAGCGGATCCCACAAAGGGCGCCCGCCTTGCCCGCCGCCTTGGCCCCATGGTAACATGCCTTTCACCTCATCGATGCCCTCCGCTTGCAGACGGGTCGTCCAACGGCAGGACTCGGGACTTTGGATCCCGCTATCCAGGTTCG
>CAZEPJ010000110.1:0-5791 GCA_964514105.1 uncultured Desulfarculaceae bacterium
CGGAGGTCGAGAACTCCACGATCACATTTGCGTCGCTGCCGCCCACGTTGGTGCAAAAGACTAGAGTGCTCATACTACCAATACTCTCCCTGACGCCGGTGAAATACGCCAAAGGGACATAGCCAGGCGGGATGGGGTCCCAAGCCTTGGTGGAGATGCCGTCCGAAAGGGGCTCCGGCTTGTCGTCCCCATCCTGGGCGCCCACCCATGCAGCGCCTCCCAACGCGAAGCACACGCTCAACATCAGGATCGCGGTCTGTCTTTTCATCTTCGTTGCCTCCTTTCCCTTGGCTCCAGGTCTTAGCCGCCCCGGGGCTGTCCCCCCGGGAAATCACCCGCCTCCCCCCCCGCCAACACGCCCGGGCCCGGCCGGCCTCCAAGGGGGGAGGCAAGCGCCTTGCCCCCAGGCGCAGATACCGCACCTTCAGATGCCGCCTCTTCGTCGCAGCCCAATGGGCCGTAAATCCGGTCAGGTTGCAGGGGTAAAAGGGAAATGCTGATGCAATGCTTACCCTATGGAAGGGCGCGTGTCAAGGGAAAAAAGCGAAATCCGCATTCCAGGTTCACGTGGGGGTCCGCCGCGGCCAGGCCTCCGCCATGCGGGTGCGGCTCATCCGGTCGTGCCAGGTTCGCCCCTGGGGGTCAAGGACCGAGCACCAGAAGCCCGCCCCCAGGAAGGCCACGGACACGATGGCCCCCAGGCCCCGCACCGCGCACGCACCCAACCCCGGGGCGCCCCCGTTCATGGCCTCGAGGCGAAGGCCCCAGACGGCCTCCCCGCAGGTCCTGCCGCACGCCGCCCGAAGGAGCACGAAATAGGCCCACCAGACCAGCGATGCCGCCACGGCCCACAGGCATGCGGCGGCCAGGATGTGGCCGGGATGTCTGAGGATCGAGGCCAGGGTCAGGGCCTCTTGGCGCGCCTCGGCGAAGGCCACCCACAAGGCCGCGCCCAGCAGGAGCCCCACGGCGTTCAGCAGGGCCAGATCCAGAACCAGGCTCCAGCACCTGCGCCAGCGCCCTGCCGGCCTGGGCAGGGGCCAGGGATGACAAGACTCCAGATCCAGCGGCAGCGGCGCACTCACTCGAGATCCCCCAGGAGGTGCTGCAGGATGGCCATGGCCGCGGGCCCCGCGCTCTCCGTTCGCAGGATCCGGGGGCCCAGCCGCACCGGGCGGAACCCGGCCCCCTCCAAGGCGCGCACCTCAACCTCTTCGAACCCGCCTTCCGGGCCCACGGCCAGCCATGCCTCTTGACATCCCTGTCCTGCTTCGGCCACGGCCCCTCTCAGTCCGCGCTTCGTTTCCCCCTCCCAGGCCACCAGCTTCAGCCCCGCCTCCCGGGCCACCCGCCGGCACAGGGTCTCCAGGGTCACCGGCCCCGAGAGGATGGGGACCCGGGTCCTGCCGCACTGGCGGGCCGCCTCCACGGCGATGCGGTTCCAGCGCTCCATTCTCGTCCGCGACGGGGCCCCCTCCACCCTGGGGATGCTCCGGTGAGCCCGGAGCACGCAGATCTCGCTCGCCCCCAGCTCCGTGGCCTTCTGGATGACCCAGTCCATGCGCTCGCCCTTGGCCAGGGCCTGGATCAGGCGGATCCGAAGGGGGGACTCCCGGTCCACCCGGCGCACGGGGCCCACGGCCAGGGCCGCCCGTCCCCCGGCGCAATCCACGATCTCGGCCTCGGCCTCGTGCATCTGTCCATCGAAGAGGACGATTCGATCCCCTGCACCGAGCCGCAGCACGCGGCGCACCTTTCTCTCATCCGCCCCGGTCAGGAAGACCCGTTGGCCCTCGCGCAACTGGGGCACCCAGAGCCGATGCACGTCAATCCCCCGAGGTCAGCAGCTGGGCGCACCATTCGCCTTCCTGCCGCTCGGCCAGCTTCCGCAAACCCGCGGCCTGCAGCGCCAGGACCAGGGCGCAGCTCTGCTCGGCCAGGATCCCGGAGGCCAGGAGCCGCCCGCCGGACGCCAGGCAGGCCGCGAGCCTCCCGGACATAACCGCGAGGGTATCCGCCGTGAGATTGGCTGCGATCAGAGAGAACGTCCCCCCGTCCAACCGCTCCAGAGACCCCTCCAGGACCCGCACCCGGGATTGGACCCCGTTGCGGGCGACGTTCATCCGAGCAGCCTGCAGCGCCACCGGGTCGTTGTCCAGGGCCCACACCTCGGCTGCCCCGAGCTTGGCAAGGCCGATGGCCAGGATCCCGGTGCCGGTCCCCAGATCCAGGGCCCTGTGCGGTGCGCCGGCCAGCCCCTCCTCCCCCATCAGCTCGTCGATCCAGGCCAGGCACAACCGGGTCGTGGCGTGTAGCCCCGTGCCGAAGGCCTGTCCGGGGTCGATCTCCAGGACCACGTCGCCCGGGGCGGCCTCATGATCCTCCCACGAGGGCTTGACGACCAGTCGACGGCTCACGCGCCGGCACCGGAAGTGGGCCTTCCAGATCTCCCCCCAGTTCACCCCCGGCGCCCGGGCCACCTCCCAACCCATCCGCACGGGCCGGCCGTGGAGCGCCTCCAGATCCCCCAGGTACGCCTGAAGATCGCGCTCCAGATCCTCCCCCGCGCCGCCCTGGGGAAGGTGCGCCACCAGCCAGCGCGCCTCCGCTTCCTCCAGGATCTCCACGCCCGCCAGACCCCGCTCCACCAAAAACAGGGTGACGGCGTCCTCCGCCCACGTCGGCACGCGCAGCCGCACTCGACGCCAACCGACATCCACGGAGGCCTCCATGGTCACACGGGCACGGGAAGCTTGACGCGGAAGGTCGTGCCTTCCCCCGGACGGTTGTCCACCTCGATGCGGCCCCCATGGGCCTCCACCATGCGCCGGGTGATGGGAAGCCCCAGCCCCGTTCCCTGCGCCTTGGTGGTGAAAAAGGGGTTGAAGATGTTCTGGAGGACGTCGGTGGGGATACCCCTGCCGGAATCGACCACCTCTCCCACCACCCAGAGCCCTCCTTCGTCCGATGCCAGGTACGTGCGAAGGGTGATGACGCCGCGGCCGGCCATGGCGTCCTGGGCGTTCTGGATGAGGTTCAGGAACACCTGCTTGATCTGGTCCTTGTCGCAGCTGATGAGGGGGAGCCCCTGGGTCCACTCCCTCTCCACGCGAATCCGCTTCTGATCCAGCTCCCGTCGCAGGGAACGCAGGATCTCGTCCAGGATGGCGTTGAAATCCTCGGGCTTCCGCTCCGTGGTGCTGACCTTGGAGAAGCTCAGCACCCCATTGAGGATCCGTTCCAGTCGCTCGACCTCCTCGAAGATGATCTGAGAGTACGAGTTGCGGTACCGCTTCTGAAGCAGCCGCGCGTACCCGCCGATGGAGACCAGGGGGTTTCGGATCTCGTGAGCCATGGTCGAGGCGAACTCCCCCAGGGCGGCCATCTTTTCGGACTGGATGAGCCGCTGCTGCAGGGACTGGAGTTCCTTGTGGGCCTTCTTCAGCCCCTCGTAGAACATCGCGTTCTGGATGGCGAGCCCCGCCTGGGAGGCGAATGCCGCCAGGGAATTCAGATCCCCGGCCCGAATGGATCCCCCGGAGTACAGGTTGTCCACCAGGATCACCCCCAGGGCATCCCCCCGGGCCACCACGGGTACGCACGCCAGCTGCCCGGCCAATTCCAGCGACGGGGGAAGCCCCCGCACCAGCGGCTCGGCCCTGGGATCCACGCAGAACGGCTTGCGCTCCCGCAGGGCCCGGATCAGGAAACAGCCTTCGTCCGTCAGGGGCACCCGGATCTCCCTCGCCGCCCGCTGGATCAGGCTCTCGTCGTCCCGCCACCGGTCCTGCTCCAAAGCCCACTCCAGCCACTGGGACAGGGTCCACGCCCGGCTCTCCATCTGACCCCACACCCGGCCCGCCTCCTCCCCGCTGGACGGACCCACGCCCACCTTGCCTTCCAGCACCCCCTGGGCCTCGTTGACCAGAAGCAGCATGGCCCGGTTGAATCCCAGCCCGTCGCCCAGGGTCAAGGCCAGGAGGATCACCTGGAGGAGCCGGTCCATCTCAACGGTGCCCATCATGGCCGCACTGGTGGCGTACAGGATGGACAGCTCCCGCACCATGGAGTCCTTTTCCGCGGCAAGGCGCGCGATCCGCCGGTGATGCATGGCCCTGGAGATGGCGTTGGCCACGAAGCCGGCCAGGGTCTGAAGGAGGGTGATGTCCTGTTTCTCGAAGAGCCTCTCGTCGCCCGGAGGCCAGGCCGCCCGGTCGTACACGCTCAGGACGCCCAGGACATTGCCTTCCTCCACAAGGGGCACACACAGGCAGCCGTTGATGTCGTGGCGCATATGGTCCAGGCACAGAGAGTGCCCGCTCCGGGTGTCCTTGATCAGGAACGCCTGGCCGGTTCGCACCACCTCGCAGTCGCTCTCCGGACCCGACTTGAACTCCTGGTGCCTTTGGATATCCGGGCCGAAAACCGAGGTCACGCGATAGACGCTGGCCTCCTCGTCCAGGACCCGCAGGACCGCTCCCTTTACGCCCATGACCCGGGCGGCGGTCCGGACGATCATGTCCATGAGGGGGTCCAGATCCAGGGTGCTGCCCACGGCCCGGCTGATCTCGTGAAGGGCCGTGAGCTCCTGGTCTCTCATCGCCAGATCCAGCAGGAGCCGGGCTCTCTCCTCCATGGATGCGATGTCCCGGGAAACCACGGACAGGAGCCGGCGCTCCTGTTCCGAGATGCGCCGGGGCTCGCTGTTCAGCAACAGGACCACGCCCACGACCGAGTCTCCATCGGCCACCGGGGCCGCCGCCAGGGCCCTGTACCCCGGGAAATCCCGCACCCACGCCTCGGCCTCGCCGTCGAGAGATCCCGTTCCGTCCAACAACAGGACATCCCGGCTCCGGGCGCAGCACCCCACCAGGCCCTCCCCCCACCGAAACGACCCGCTGCCCGCCACAAACCCCTGGCCGACGCTGGACTGCTCGGGCTGGAGGACCCCACGGGAAGAATCGTTGGCGTAGTAAATGCCGACTTCGAAGGAGAGGGCCTCTGCCAGAATCTTGAGGATGGATCCCAGCCTCTCGCGGGTCTCCCCGGAAGATCGAGCGAGCGTCGAAATTCGATCGATGAACTCGACCGGATCCATGCACACGGTCCCGCTGCCAGGGTGGGGCTCCTCGGCGGATCGAGGAACGTGAGGAGATCTTAGCATGAAAGGGAAACGGCCTTCAACGATCCTGCCCGGCACGGGGACACGGGACGCCCGGCGGAGCCGGACAGGACGCATGAGGCGCTACGCCCCCCGCGGGGTCGCGGGAGTTCTCGGGGGAAACGGCGGAGGTTCCGGGCGGGCAGGCAATGATCCAGGCTCCCGCTCCCGGTAAAGCATCTCAGTCGCCGCGCCTCCTCTCATCCTCCTCCTGAGAGGTCTTGCAGTCGATGCACAGGGTGGTCACGGGACGGGCGATGAGCCGCGGCTCCGAGATGTCCTCGCCGCATTCCTCGCAGATCCCGTACGTCCCCTTGTCGATCCGGTCGAGGGCCTCCTGGATCTTGCTGATGAGCTTTCTTTCACGATCCCGGATGCGGAGCAGGAAGTTCCGATCGCTCTCCACCGAGGCCCGGTCCGTGGGATCGGGGAAGTTCTCCTCCTCATCCGTCATGTTGCTCATGGTCTTGGCAGCGTCGGTGAGCAGCGCCTCCAACCGCTCGTTCAGCAGCTTCCGGAAGAACTCAAGTCTGTCCCTCTCCATGTGCCACTCCGAATGGGGTGGATCGTCCTGCACGGAAGCCAAATTATACCCGACCTGGAGGCGCTTGTAAATATGGATCATCCCAG
>CAZEPJ010000111.1:0-5402 GCA_964514105.1 uncultured Desulfarculaceae bacterium
GCCGCTCCCCGAAGCTCAACGTGTCATCCCCGCCGATGGGGATGAGCACGTCCACCCCCAGCCGGGAGAGGTTGCCCAGGACATGGTCCGTGAAATCTGCCTTTTCCTGACCCGCCGGGAATCGATCCCGCAGGAAGGCCGGCGTCTCCTTGGCCTTCACCGCCCCTGGATTGGTCCGCGAGGTGTGGAGGTAGGTGCCCCCCGACCGATCGATGGTCCGCACCATGGACTTGTCCAGCCACGTCAGATTCTCCTCGAAGCTCCGGGGCAGCTCGGGGTCGTAGTTGAGCAGGCCCGCCCATCCCTTCTTGATCCCCAGCACCCGCAGCCCGTCCTCCACCGCGCTGTACACCAACGTCTTGATGCACGGGTTGAGACCCGGGACGTCCCCGCCCCCCGTGAGCACGCCGATGGTCTTCACCTGGTTCATGGGGTCCCTCCCGTGGGAAGATCGTCGGGAGGCTGTGCCGCCGCCCGCCGGGGCCCATTTTTTCATCGGCACGGCCCGGCGTCAACGGCCATCTCCCCGCACGGCCTCCTCTCGCCCGACCCCGAAAGGGCCGCCGTCCTCCCCCGCCGGGCTTCAGCCCCGCAGCCGCTTGATCTCGTAGAAGTACTCCTTCTGGCAAAGGCCCGAGATCAGATCCCACAAGACGCCGGCTTCCTCCCCAACGGGGACCGGCTCGATGACCGGGCCGTAGAAGGGCCGTTGGCTGCCCTGGACGCAGATCGTCGGCACCCCGAATGCGCCCTCCCGGCACGCCTCCTCGTAACGAGACTCCAGAATGGCCTCCAGGGTTCCGTCCTCCCGGGAGTCCCTCAAGAGGGCCTGCGGCAGGCCACATTGGGCCAGGGATCGGGCGAGCATCTCCTCGTCGTCGATCTCCTGGCCCTGTTCATGGCAGGCACGACCCACGGCCCAGTACATGCGATCCAGGCCCTGGTTTCCCGCCGAGGTCTGGACCTTGGCCAGGAGGCGAAGGGCAGGGATGGCCCGTCGCTGGCGCTCCAGCATGGGGTTCGTGGGTTGGGATCGGTTGATGAATGCGAGGGACAGGAGCTCCCACTGGATGTCCAGGGGGCGCACCTGGGCCGCGGCCCGCACCCAGCGGGAGGCCCGCCAGGACCAGGGGCAGACGGGATCGAAGAGAAACCGGACCTGCTGTCGATTCATGGGCAGCTCCTCCGCAAGGCCCCGAGGCCTGGATCGTGTTTCCGAGATCCCCCCACGTTACCATATCCCGGAGGGTTTTTCACGTCGGCGGTGCGACGCTTGCCGATCCATGGTACAATCCGAAGACAACCCGCCGTGGGGGGATCTGTGTCCATGGTCGCCCCATGGCATCGGGCTGGGGGGGCAGGGGGGAGGGCGGGGAAGCGCGGCATGGCGGGTGGCCTGCCGGCGTGTCCGGGGGCGCCGGGACCCCGGGGGGTGCCGTGATGGCGCGGGGATCGAAGCGGTGAACGTCCTGTTGATGGAAGTCAACCCCTATGTGCCCGTCTCCCTCCCCATCTCGCTGGGGTACCTGGCGGCGGGCCTGGCGGCCGAGGGCCACCGCGTGGAGATCCGCAACGTGGGCGAGGCCACGCCCCTCTCCCCCGCGGGCCTCCAGGCGATGGTGCGGGAGCTCGCGCCGGCGCTGGTGGGGTTTGCGACGTACCAGCGCAACATGCTCCACGTGAGGGGCCTGGCCCGGGCGGTCAAGGCCGTGGACCCGGCCATCCGGGTCATCCTGGGGGGGCCTCAGGCGACCTTCATGCCATCCCAGGCCATGGCGGCCCTGCCCGAGGTGGACTTCATCTGCCGGGGGGAGGGCGAGATCGTCCTCCCGGAGGTGGTGCGGGCCCTGGAGTCGGACCGGCCGGGTGGGCCGGTGGCGGGCACCACCACGCGCCTCGCCCCGGATTATTGGGAGGACGGGCCCGCCGTGCAGCCTCCCGAGGATCTGGACATCTACCCCTCGCCGTTTCTCCGGGAGGCCCTGGATCTCCAGGGGTTCGAGGAGGCCATCCTTCTCACATCCCGGGGGTGTCCGTACGGCTGCGTTTTCTGCTACACGCCCAGGGCCTTCGGCCGGGGCATCCGATACCATTCGGTGGATCGGGTCGTCGAGGATATGCGCTGGCTCAACGGCAAAGGGATTCGCCGTTTCTGGCTTGCCGACCCCAGCTTCTCCTTCGCGCGGGAGCGGACCGAGGCGCTCCTGCAGGGGATGATCCGCCGGGGCGTGGCCGGGGGCGTCTGGCTGGAGACCCGCGCGGATCTGGTGGACTCGGATCTGCTCGCCCTCATGGCCGCAGCGGGGGTGCGGCTGGTCGCCTTTGGCCTGGAGTCGGCCTCGGAGAAAGTCCTGGCGGGACTGGGCAAGGGCGTCTCCCCCGCCCAGGTTCGGTCGGCCGTGGAGTTGGCCCACAGGCACGGGCTCGATGTGGAGCTCTTCAGCCAGTACGGCCTCCCGGGGGAAGGATACGCGGACGCCCTGGAGACCCTGGCCTTCGTCCGTGACCTGGTGCCCATCCGGGGCAACTCCAATGCCCAGCAGACCCGCCTGTACTTCGGAACGCGCCTGCACGACCGGTTCCGCTCGCACGGCATCCGCCCCCTGGACGGAGCACGGCTGCCCTACATGGCCATCGGCTCGCGATATGAGACCGATTGGATGACCGTGGGGGAGATCCACCGGGTGAGAGACCTTTGGAAGGCCGCGTCCCTGGACGGGGGCAAAAGGATGGTGTCGTGAACGGCGCTGTTGCTCCCCGTCGACGGCTCTATGGGGTGGTCTCCTCTCCCCGGGGACGGGGCCTGTGGCCCGCGGGACTGTTGAGACGGCTCCTCCCCCATTTCAACCACAGCGCCGACGTGTATCTGCTGTCCGAGGACCTGGAGGCGGATTGGACCTCCCTGACCACGGTGTTGGACGAGGCATCGACGTTCCTGCGCGACTGGGGGTTCTGCCGGCTGAACATCCGGCCCGTTCATCCGGTGCGGGCCGGAGATGGGGATCGACTGCGGGAGCGGTACGGCGCGCTGCTCGGGTGGGGGCGTGGGTTTCATCGCGAGGCCCTGGAGCACCAGGTGGTCTCCCGCTGGATGGTGATGCCCGTGCTGCGCATCCGCTCCCCCGAGGCCTGGCAGGACGCCCTGGGGCTGGCTCGGTTTCTCAGGGAGCGGATGATGATCCCCAGCTTCTCGTTCCCGCCGTCTCCCCGGGCCTCCCGCTGGGCCCGGTCGCTGGATACCAATCGGGAACGGATCCTGTGCGAGGGAGCGGGCGGGGCACTGGAGGCCCTTCACGGGCACGATCTGTTCGACGATCTCCTCCAATGGGCCCTGTCCTCGTCGGGGGGGTTCTCCCTGGAGCCGTGTCCATCCTTGGTGGTCGACGTGGTCGCGGGGCAGGCCCGCCGCTGCCCCCACGGCCCCTCCATGCCCTTGGGGGAGCCGGTGACCCTCCCCGGCGAAGGGCCTGCGGAGGGGTGCCTCACCTGCTGGGACGCTCTGCCCGGCAGGATTCGCCGGGCTTTGATCTGGAACGGAAGGGAGGAGGAGGGGGCCAGGGTCTCCCACCAGTTGGGGCTCTTCGCTTTGTCCAGGGGGGAGTTGGCCAGGGCGCGGGGGCACCTCCTCGGAGCCAGCCGCCGGGCCAAGGCCCCGGAGCTCCAGGGAGAGAGCCTCCTGTACCTGGGCATCCTCCACCTGGAGGAGGGGGACGTGGAGCGGGCTCACGCCGCGCTCCTGGAGGCCCGGGAACTCCTCCCGCGGGCAGGGAGCGTTCGCTACCATCTGGGCCGGTGCCAGTTCCTGTGGCGCGACTACATCGCCGCCTCGGAGCTGTTCCGGGAGGCCCGGGAGCTGGGGGCTCCCCGGGAGCTGGAGGGTGAACTGGCCGTGTATCTGGGCATCTCCCACGTCCAGTTGGGTGAGTTCTCCGAGGCTTTGGCGGCCCTGGAGGGGTGGGAAGGGGCGGGGCCCACCGCGCGCTTTTATCGGGGGATGGCCCTCTCGGGGCTGGGGCGGTTGGAAGAGGCCCTGGGTGAGCTTCGGTTGGCCCTGGCCCAGGGGCCCGACCCCGAGGACCTGGCCCCGGTCCATTTCTACATCGGTCACTGCCTCAAGGAGCTGGAACGTTGGGAGGAAGCGCTGTCGCCCCTTCGGGAGAGCATCCAGGCGGACCCCGGGGGTTATGACGCCTGGAATCTCCTGGGCTACTGTCTGTTCCGACTCCAGGACCACAGGGGGGCCATCGGCGCGTTCCTCAAGGCCCTGGAGATCAATCCCCGGTCGGCCGTGGACTACGCCAACGTGGGGAGCAATCTGAGGGACCTGGGGGATCGGCAGGAGGCGGTCAAGTGGTATCGTCGGGCGCTCAAGCTGGATCCGACCCTGGGCTGGGTAGTGGAGAGCTTGCGGAGGATCGAGGAGGAGTCCAGCAGTGGGAGATCGGAGGGCTCCGGCCGGCGCGGGGGTTCGGGAGAAGGGACCCGGGCGACGCGATAGGGGAAGGCGGGGTCCTATTGCGTCTTCAGCCTCGTGCGGCCTGACTGGTTGCGATCCCAGTACAATTCCGGTCGCCGTTGCCCCAGGAAGAAGGCCACGGGGTGGGATCGGACGCGGTTGATCTCCCGGGCCTCGAGCAGTGCCACGGCCACGGCCTCTTGCCCGCCCTGGGCGGCAGCCAGGGTGCGCCCCTTGGGATCGAGGATCAGGGCCACTGCCGGGAACACAAGCCCTTTGCCGTTGCTCCCCGCCTGGTTGCACGCCAGCGCGTAGGCGCTGTTGTCGTAGGCCCGGGCGGGCAGATATCGGAGCCATCTGTCGCGCTTCTCCCCGGGCGCCTCGTGGGGCGAGGCGTGGGGGAAGAACAGGATCTCCGCGCCCGAGACCCCCAGGCGTGCGATCCACTCCGGGAAGTGGGCCTCGAAACAGAGGGCCATGGCGGCCGGGGTCCCGTTCAGATGGAAGAGCCCCGGGCGGGCTCCGGGGGAGAAGATCCGCTTCTCCTGGGGGCTCAAGTGGGCCTTTCGATACACGGCCATTTCACCCGCGGGGGAGATGGCCAGATGGCTGATGTGGAGTCGCCCTTCCTGTCCCGCCTCCATGAGGCCCGCCAGGATCCAGACGCCGTGGGCGGCGGCCAGCCCCTGGACGGACCGGACCACGGGATCATCCAGGGGGCGGGCCCACTGCCGCGCCTCGGGACCCAGGCTGTACCCGGTCAGGCAGGCCTCGGGGAAGCAGACGACCTCCACGCCTCGGGCCGAAAGGCTTCGAACGTGCCCCTCTAGGCGCTCCAAGACGATGTCGTCGGCGTTGCCGGGGCAGGCCATGGAGACGGCAGCCCCGTGGATGTCCCTTTCCATGGCCCTGTCTCTTCCCAAGGGATGCCTGGAGAGCTGAACGA
>CAZEPJ010000112.1:0-5332 GCA_964514105.1 uncultured Desulfarculaceae bacterium
TTCAGGGTCTGGTGGGCGTAGGCCTGTCGGGGTTCGAGTCCCCGCTTCGGCACCAAACGATTTCAAAGGGGTTGGGAGAGCTAGCCGGCCTCCCAACCCCTTTCGATTCGGCGTCCCGGAGGTTATTGGCGAGCTGTAGGCGTTTTACCGTGGAGCCGTCTTTTTCTTTCCTGGAGATGGTCCAGACATACGTGCCCAGTGGATGGGCATGTATCCATCCGATTGTCGAGCAACTGATGCGCTCTTGGTGTGCCTAGGCGTTTCGGCCCCGGCGCGAACCCCACCCGAGGCAAGAAAACCTCTTGCGGTCATCAAGAGGCCAATATGTGCCTATCACTGCTGAAGATGGGCCGGGCTCTCTTGCGGATTTCTCGGCCCCGCGGAACCGCGGGCTTCCGGCAGCCAGGCCCAGGCCACCCGCGCTCCCGAGGAATCCCGCAAAGCGATCTCTCCCAATCGTACATGGATCACAAGAGCCCACCAGCGAATGACATGCAGGGCAAATGATGTCCACAAAGAGGTCCGCCGCATTGTGGTCATTTCGGTCCCCTCCGGGGCGTAATGCGCCCCTCAAGCCGTTCCTTGCGGACCCTCCTGCGTGTGTGATACATTGCGGGCCTTCCGATTTTATTTTGCAACGGAGCGGGAAGCGATGAACGTCGCGGATCTGCTGGCGAGAAGCGCTGAAGTGAGGCCCTTTCACACCGCTCTCCGATTCGGAGTCCGCACCCTGACATACGGGGAGTTGAACCGACAGGTCGATCGCACGGCCCACGGGCTTGTCCGGATCGGACTCCGCCCCAAGGACGTGTGCGTTCTCATGCTGCCCAATTCCGTGGAATGGGTGACCCTGTATTACGCCCTGGCCAGGATCGGGGCGGTGGCGCTCCCCGTGAACTTCCTGTTCCGGAGCGGGGAACTGGAGCACATATTCCGGGACTCCGGGGCGCGGGCCTTTGTGGGTCACCGTGACTACCTGGAGCACCCGGCCCGGGTGATGGCCTCCCTGCCCCAACTGGACCTGCGCCTGGCCCAGGGCGTCTCACCGGGCGAGGGGTTCATCCCCCTCGACTCCGTCCCGACGGCGGACTGGCAGCCCTTTGCCACGCATCCGGTTGGGGAAGACGACACCTGGGCCATCATCTACACCAGCGGGACCACGGGCCTCCCCAAGGGGGCCATGCTCACCCACGCAAACCTCGTGAGCAACGCCGTGACCGTGGCATCCATGCGCCCCCTGACGCCCGAGGCCGTGGTCCTCTGCGTGCTTCCCCTCTTCCACATCTATGGCCAGACGAGCGCGCTGAACGCCGCCATTCACCTCGGCCTCACCATCCGGTTGTGGCCCCACTTCGAGCCCGAGGCCCTGCTTCGGGCCATCGAGGAGGAGGAGAGCTGCATCCTTTTCGCCGTCCCCACCATCCTGAACCGGCTTCTGGAGCTGGCCCGGGAGCGGCCGCCCAGACGCTCGGGACTGCTCTTCTGCATCTCCGGAGCCGCCTCCCTCCCGGTGGAGATCCTCCGGCGGTTCCAGGAGACTTTCGGGACCACCATTTACGAGGGATACGGGCTCACGGAGTGTTCCCCGGTCTGCGTGGAGAACCCCTTCGGCCGCCCGTCCAGACCGGGTTCCATCGGCCTGCCCATCCCGGGATTCGAGGCGAGGGTCGTGGACGAAGGCGATCAAGACGTTCCGACTGGCCAGGTCGGGGAATTGATCGTCCGCGGGCCGGGAGTCATGAAAGGGTATCTCCACCAGCCCGAGGCCACCGAGCGGACCCTCCGGGGGGGCTGGCTCCACACGGGGGATCTGGCGCGGATGGACGAGGAGGGGTACCTTTACATCGTGGATCGGAAGAAGGACATGATCATCCGGGGAGGGTACAACGTGTACCCCAGAGAGATCGAGGAGATCCTCTACGCCCACCCGGCGGTCCTGGAAGCCGCGGTGGTGGGCGTGCCGGATCCGGATCTGGGCGAGGAGGTGGCGGCTGTGGTCGTATTGCGGGAAGGGGCGCGGGCCGCCCCGGAGGAGATCCGCCAGTTCGTGAAGGATCGGGTGGCGCCGTACAAGTACCCCCGACGGGTTCACATCCGCAGCGAACTGCCCAAGAGCACCACGGGGAAGATCCTGAAACGCGACATCGGCCCGTTGTGAGGGCGGCTCGGGCGACTGGCTTTTGCATCCAACGAGGAGGGCCGGGGACCCGTGGGGGTCCCTCGCCCCTCTCCAAACACCCAGAGGAGGTGACGTGATGAGCCCCAAGAGATGTCTCGCCCTGTGGATCGTGTGGACAGTGGTCTTCGCCTGCCCCCTCTTCATTGGAACCCCGCCTTCCGAGGCGGCGGACCCGGTCATCAAGTGGCGGTGTCAATCTCACTGGCCCACGGCCAGCAGCTCCTACAAGGACAGTCTCATCAGCCTCGCGGAGAAGCTCAAATCCCGCACCAACGGGCGGTTGGTCATCGAGCCGTACGCCGCAGGCTCCCTGGTTCCGGCCAACGAGATCTTCAACGCCGTCAAACGGGGCATGATCGAGATGGGCACCGCCTCCCCCGGCTATTTCCGCGATCAGGTCCCGTTGGGGGGCATCGCGTCGGGGTTGCCGTACACCTTCCGAGAGGTCTGGGAGTGCGCCTATTTTCACAAGGCACTGGGCTTCGAGAAGATGATGCGGGATGCCTGCGCGCCTCACGGGGTCTATTTCTCCACGGACAAGGTGTATCCCACCGAGATGGTCTCCAAGAAGCCCATCGAGAAGATCGAGGACTTCAAGGGGCTCAAGATTCGATCCTCGGGAATCCTTCAGGTGTTTCTCACGGCCCTCGGCGCGGCCGGCTCCTCCATTCCGGGTCCGGAGATCTACCCCGCCCTGGCCTCGGGGGTCATCGACGGCGCCCACTGGGGCGCGGTCCAGGGAGCGGACAGCATGGGCTTCTACGACGTGTGCAAGAACCACCTGAAGCCCGGCCTCAACATCGCCGGCACCGATGCCTGGCTGGTCAACCAGAAGGCCCTCGATGCCCTTCCGCCGGATATCCGGCAGGTCTTCCTCTGGACCCTGGAGGAGCAGTTCTGGACCCGCTCCAACGAGTACGAGTATCTGGAGGCGATCACCCTGGCGAAGGTCCGCAAGGAGAAAGGGGTCAAGGTCAACGTCCTCTCTCCCGAGGACCAGAAGAAGATGACCGAGGTCGCCATGAAGATCTGGGAGGACGAGGGCAAGAAGTGCCCGGAGTGCGGAAAGGCCCTGGAGATCCTCAAGGGTTTCATGAAGTCCCTCGGATACATGTAGAGCGTCCCCGCTGCGAAGATTCCGGCCGGCTCCTTCGGGCGGCATCTTCGTGCGCCGGAGACCTCCCCCCCTGGAAAGGAGCCCGGAGGTGGGACTCGACAAGCTCATCCAGTTCATCGATGCGGTCAACGACCGGATGGGGAGCGCCCTGTCTCTGGGCATCCTGATCATTTTCGGCCTGCTGATTCTGGAGGTCGTCCTGAGGTATTTCTTCAACGCCCCCACCGTGTGGACCAACGAACTGACGCAGATGGTCTTCGGGGTCTATGTGGTGCTCTCGGGCGGCCATCTCCTGTGGAGGGGCGGCCATGTCAATGTGGACATACTGTATTCCCGCCTCGCCCCCCGGACCCGGGCACTGCTGGACGTGGCCACGTCCATTCTGTTCTTTCTCTTCTGCGCCATGCTTCTGTATTTCGGAGGGGCGCTGGCCCTGGAATCGCTTTCCCGCTGGGAACACTCTCAGTCGGCCTGGAACCCTCCTCTCTGGCCCGTGAAGCTCACCATCCCCCTGGGGGCGATCCTGCTGCTGTTGCAGGGACTGGCCAAGCTGGTCAAGGACATCCGCGTCCTGAAGGGGGAGAAACCCCAGGCGTCCCCCTCCGGCCATTGAGGAGTCGCTCATGAGCATCGAACTCGTCACCATTCTCTTCTTCGGCGCACTGCTGGCGGTCCTGCTTCTCGGCCTGCCCCTCGCCTTCGTGCTGGGGGGCGTTTCCGTGGTGTTCCTGTACTTCACCTGGGGCCCGCAGTCATTCTACATGGTGGCAGCCCAGACCTGGGGGGCCATGGAGAAGTTCACGCTGGTGGCCATTCCCCTGTTCATCTTCATGGCCATGCTCCTGGAGAGGGCGGGCGTGGCCGAGGATCTGTACGAGATGATGTACCTGTGGTTCGGGCCGGTGAGGGGGGGGTTGGCCATCGGGACCGTGGGGATCTGCGCCATCTTCGCGGCCATGTGCGGGATCAGCGGCGCCGCGGTTGTGAGCATGGGGACCATCGCCCTGCCCTCCATGCTGAAGCACAACTACGACAAGGAACTCGCCCTGGGCTGCATCAACGCCGGAGGAAGCCTGGGCATCCTGATCCCTCCCAGCGTCATCATGATCATCTACGCCCTGATCTCCGGGGAGTCCGTGGGGCGGCTCTTCGCCGGCGGGGTGGTGCCTGGCCTCCTCTTAGCCCTCCTCCTCTGCCTGTACATTGCCATCCGCTGCCTGTTTCAGCCCCATCTGGGTCCGGCCCTCCCCGTGGAGGAACGAGGGAACTGGCCCAGGAAGCTGCAGGCCATACGGGCCGTCATCCTCCCCCTGCTGATCGTGGGGTTGGTTCTCGGATCCATCATGGGCGGCGTTACCACGCCCACGGAAGCCGCCGCTGTGGGAGTGCTGGGAGCCATCGTCTCGGGCCTCGTGTACCGCCGTCTGACTTGGGTCATCGTGAAGGAGGCGGCTCTGAGGACCTTCCGGCTGACGGGCATGATCATGTGGATCCTTTTCGGCGCGTACTGCTTCAGTGCGGCTTACCACGGCATGGGGGCTCCCGCCCTTGTGGAGAACCTCATGAAGTACATCCCCGGGGGCGCATGGGGAAGCATGGTCTTCATCCAGATTGTCCTGTTGCTCCTCGGCATGGTCCTGGACCCCGCGGGGATCATGATGATCACGGCGCCCGTCTTCCTCCCCGTGATCAAGGCGTTCGGCTTCGATCCCCTCTGGTTCGGGATCCTGTTCACCATCAACATGGAGATCGGCTACATGACCCCCCCCTTCGGTTTCAACCTCTTTTACCTGAAGGGGATCGTCCCGCCCTCCATCACCATGGGGGACATCTACCGGTCCGTGGTGCCTTACACGGCGGTGGAGATCCTGGGGCTGGCCCTGGTGATGTTCTTCCCCTCCCTCGCGACATGGCTGCCGGGCAAGGTGTTTTGATCCTACCGGCTGCGGGGAAGACGCGGGTGCACTTTACCCTTTTTATCGAGACACTTTTCCGTGAGGAAAACCCCCCTGTGTTGGATCAGGCTGCGAGCCCCA
>CAZEPJ010000113.1:0-4305 GCA_964514105.1 uncultured Desulfarculaceae bacterium
CCCGCCTCGCCCGTGATGACCACGAAGCCGGCCCGGCTCACGATCCCGTACTCCAGAAATGTCAGCGCCGCCTCGTGCCTCCTGCTCCGGTAGAGGAAGTCCGGATCCGGGGCGAGGCGGAAGGGACGCTTCGTGAACCCGTAGTGCGTCTCGTACATGGGTCACCGCCTCGGCGTGAACCCGCGGCCCGCTTGGTGCGCGTCGCAACGGTTCATCACCAGTCCCAGGAGCTTGCCCACAGGGAGCAGCTCCACGGCCCGCCGGACCTCGGGCAGCGGGGTGCGCCCCGCCCGAACCACCACCAGAACGGCATCCACCAGCTGCGCGAGAACAATCGCATCGGCGCCTTCCAGGAGGGAGGGGGCGTCGAAGAGGATGACGCGATCCGGGTAGCGACTCTTCATCTCGGTGACGAGCGACCGCATCCTGGGAGAGCCCAGAAGCTCCGCGCTCTCGGCCACGGTGGGCCCCCCGGAGATGACGCTCAGCTTCTCGACTCCGGGCCAGACGATGATCTCCCGGAGGGGGCGAGTTCCCAGCAAGTGGTCCGTCAGGCCGGCCGGGCTCTCGTACCCCATGAGGCGGTGAACGTCCTGTCGTCTCAGGTCACAGTCGACCAGCAGCATGGTCTGGTTGAACTCCTTGGCGAAGATCAACGCCAGGTTCACGGCCGTGGTGGTCTTCCCTTCCCCCGGGACAGCGCTTGTGATCATGAAGCTGTTCCATCCGTGTTCGCGAGCCCGCTGGAGGATCTGAGCGCGAAGCACCTTGTAGGGCTCCGCCTCAGGGGCGCCTGGCTCGACGCACACGCAGCGGCCTGCCGCGAGTCGTTTCGGATCCAGGGCGACGTGGCGGGACGTGGAGTACACGGGAGCGCGCCAATCATCCTCGAAACCGCGGCCCCCCGCGAGGGTCCCGACCTTCCCTGGCTCGGTCTGCCCCTCTACCGGGGAGCGGGCCTCCTTGGCCTTCTCCAGGGCCCTTCTCAGTTTCTCCACCCCCACCTCCCCGCCCCTCACATCCTCGCGGCCTTCCTTGCCAGACGGGCCCAGAGGACGTCCAGGTCCATGACCAGGAAGTGAAGGGCCACCACCCCCAGAACCAGCGCGATCAGCACGCCGCCCGCCACGGCCAGACGGCGCACCTTCCGTGTCCTCCGCTCCTCGTCCGTGACGATCACAGGGATGGCTACGAGCACTGGCATCGAGGTGTGGAACGCAAGCGCGTCCGTGCTCCGCATGGAGCGGTCCGAGAACTCCCTTAGCGCGCCGACCCCAGCGCCCGCGCCGATGCCCATGACCACCCCGATCACGATGATGGCCAGCCGGTTGGGCTTGTGCGGCCGCTCGGGAAGCCTGGCCGGGTCGATGAGGGTGAAGCGCTCGCCCTTCTGCTCCCGTTCCAGTCCATGAGCCACCCGCGCCTCCATGGATTTCCTCACGAGGTCATTGAACTTGATCAGTGTATTGTCCCGCTCCACGATGAGGGCCTTGTATTCCTCCTCCACCCTGGGGGTGGCCTCCACCCGGCTGCGGTACTCCTCCCGCTTGCGTTTGACCTCCTCCATCTGCCGTCTGAACGACTCGATCTCGGCTTTTGTGCTGGCCAGTTGGGCCGCGAGCGCCACGTAGGAGGGATTGTCGGGCTGGCCGCCCACGATCTCTCCCGGTTTCCCACCGTCTGGCTTGCCGCGGTCCCCCAAGCGCTTCTCCAGCTCCGCAATCTCCGCTCTCGTCTTCACCACGTCAGGATACTGATCCGAGAACCGGCTCCGGAGAGAGGTCAGTTGCACCCGCAGATCGTCCAGCCGCCTCTTGTCCTCTGAGCCCGAGGGCGGGATGGCGGCAAGCTGGGTCTGAAGGTAGCTCTCTCGCTCCCTCTGCGTGCGAATCTGGTCGTTGAGGATCTCGATATCCCGCTCCGACCGTTCCAGCCCCTGCAGATTGGTCGGGAGAAGCTCGGGAAGCTCCTGCACGTGCGTTTTCTTGAACGTGGCGATCTTCGCCTCCAGGTCGGCAAGATGGGCTCTCACCGCCTTGGCCTCCTCATCGAAGAACTTGGAGGTCTCCTGGGCCTGGCGCTCCCGCACCTGCAGGTTCTCCTCCAGATACAGAGAGGCCAGGACATTGGCTACCTGCTGCACCACCTGGGGATTCTTCCCCTCGTACGAAAGCGTGAAGGCGATGGTGGCCTTCTTGGGCTGGCCGGTCCTCGGGTCCACCACGTCGGCGCTAAGAGTCTGCAGCTTGATGTCCTTGCGCATCTGATCCACGATCTCCTCGGTGGCCCAGCTTTCCCGCAGATCCGCGTACAGGTTGAAACGGTTGATCACCTCCAGGAGCTTGGTGAAGCTCATGATGCGCTGCTGGATGGTCTGGAGGCGCTTCTCGGCGTAGCCCGTCACCGTGGACATGACGTACTCGGGAGGGATCTCCTGTTCCTCGATGAGGATGGTCGATGAGGACTTGTACACAGGAGGCAGAAGCAGAGCCACGGCCCCCGCCGCCGCCATGACCACGAGCGCCGGAAGGCATATGCCCCACCTTCGTCTCCTGAGGATCTCCAGGAACTCGCCAACGGTCTTGGGAGCTGTGTCCATGAACTCTCACGATTGGACGAAAAAGCGGATGAGAACCCAAGCCCTCACTTTGCCTCTGTTCTGTGACATTCTGGATGCGGCAGGGCAACAATTCGGAGTACAGCGGTCGGTCAATCCCGGGATTGGATCCGATGGCCGTCCCGGCTCCAAAAGCGTTCGCCTTTGGCTCACTTGAGGGAGCAGAGCGCAGGGTGGAGGGCCCAAGGTGCAGGTTGCAAGGTATGGGTACAGGGTGTGGGAAATCCCGCCTCGCCTGCTCCCCGCTCCGCCCCCTCGCTCTTCCCTGCTCAATCCTCAGCACGCACTCGTCGGTCGTTCATCTCTTCAGCAGATCGTGCCCGAAGGTCAGCCTCATGGAGAAGAGGTTCCGGGAGGTCGCAGTGGCGTCCACCAGATCATGCACCCGGCTGTACGTGTACGAGGCCTCCAGGGAGAACTTGTCGGAGATCTCCCATCGCACAGCCGGCCGCAGGGTGAAGGCCTGCTCGTCGATCTGCTCGGTGCCGAACTCCTCCGCCTCGGCCCGGTTGAGGAAGAACGAGGCGTTGAGCTTGCCCCAGAGCTTTTCGGTGAGGCGGTGCTCCAGATCGAACGTGAGCCCCGTGCGCTCCGTGGGCCCATCGCGGCCACTGGCGGTCATGAGGTCGTGCTGGAAGCCCAGTCTTGCGTTCGTTCGCTCCCACCTGTACGAGAGGGCGAGCTTGAGCACCCCTCCAAGGCCGCTCTGCTCCCGCTGCTCGCTCACGATCCGGAAAAAGACGGGAGGCGGGACGAACTCCACGCCCTGGACCTCGAAACGGGAGATGGTGTATCGGACGCCCGCGTCCGCGGACAGCCTCATCCTCTCGCTGAAGTCGTGTCCGGCCCCCAGGGTCCACGAGAAGCTGTCCACCAGGGAATCCTCGGCCATGTAACGGGCGTACCCCAGGTTCATGCGGCCCACGGTGTTGGGCACCCAGTCGGCCAGGTCCCGGCCCAACCCGAAGCCAAGGCTGTGGGACTGGTTATCGGAGATCTCAGGGTCTGAGAAGAGCTCCTGTTCGAAGGAGTACGAACCCCCTGCGGAGAGTTTCTCGGACAGGGCGTAATCCCCGGAGATCGATCCGGTGAACCTCTGCCGGGTGGCGGCGTTCAGGAGGAGACCCGTGGTCGCCACGTCCCGGTCCGGACTGTTGTCCCGAAGGTATCCCGCGTCGACGGACACATTGACTCGGGGGCTCAGCCGGTACCGCAGGCTCCCGTTGTAGAAGTGGTTCAAGGCGTCGAGATCCGTGTTCCGGGCATAAAGGAGAAGGTCGGTGCGTCCCGCGAGCCTGAGATCCAGCCGCTCGGTGCGCTCCACCAGTTCGGAGCCCGCCGAGATCGTGGTGATGAAATCCGTGGCCCGGTCCTTGGTCTCGAAGAAGAGGTTGTCGTTGAACTCCTCCTGCACGGACAGCGAGCTATTCAGGTGCACTTCCTGGCCCCCGGCTTCGACGGCCCAGACGCCCAGTACGGCGAGCACGATCCATGGGAGTGTGCGAAGGCGCATGCCCAGGGCCTCTGGCCGGATCGCCCTACGGGACCAGGAGGACGTCGCCCCGCTTGAGCCAGATGTTCTGTTCCAGACGGGCGCCCCTGGCAACGTCATCGTATCGGAAAGGGAACACGGTGTTTTGGCCGTTCTCCTGGCGGAAGACCTTGATCTCGTTTCGACTGGCAAAGGG
>CAZEPJ010000114.1:0-3968 GCA_964514105.1 uncultured Desulfarculaceae bacterium
TTCGCCAGGTTCGGCCCCGAGACCTTCCCCGGCATCACGGCCTCGGCGAGCATCAGCTTGTGGGACAGCTCCTGCCAGACGGGTTGCGGCATCGGCCCCAAAAGGTCTCCGGTTGAGAATCGGCAAATAAGCCTTTTCGCCTGGGGCGAAAGGCCGCGCTCCGCGTAAAGGAGAACGTTCGTGTCCTAGACGCACAAGCTTCCGTTGGGCGCATCGTCCAGGTTCACAGGTCCCATGCGTCCTCACCCAGGATCTGTATTAACTGCTCGTGGCCGATCTTCACGGGCTGTTGGCAAAAGAGCCTGTGCGCGGCCTCCCGCTCGCGCACGCTCGGGGCCCTGCCGCCGGGATACGAAACCAGGGCATCCTGGATGAGGTCGCTCAGGGGTCGGTTTTCCTCAAGGGCCCTGCGCTTGGCCAATCGGATGACCTCTTCCTCGATGACGGTGCCGATTTTCTGTTTCATGTCATATCCCCCTCAGGTCTCAGGACGGGTACGCAAGATCAAGGAACCGATCGAGGTCCCGTTCGATGCACTTCGAAGGTCCTGACCTGAGCCGTTCAAGGTCGATGACCCCGTCCAGCCGCGGCGCTGAACGTCAGCGTTTCGTTGGCATGGATCATGAAAAAACCAGATTTCATGATACGTCGAGAAAGAAACACTCCATCTCCCGGGACGGTTTCGGCCCTGCCGCGGGCTGCCGCCTCATTCGGGGCTTTGCCGCCCTTTGAACGGGAGCAGATGGAAGGGTCAGGGACGGAAAAGCGGACCCACCAACACGACGGAATGAGGAAATGGGCAGGTTGATTTCATAGGCACAAGATTGTCGCAGGGGTCTTTCGGACTACAGCTCCACCACGCAGTCGTCGCCCACCATGAGGCACAGGCCATCGGTGAGGCTCTGGCGCCGCTTGACCACCGAGCCCTTGCCCACCACCGAGTCCTCCAGCCGCTGGATCTGCTCCACGCGGCAGCGCTCCAGGAGGACCACGTGCTCGATGGATGAGGCCACCACGGCGCATCCGTCCCCGATGCTGGAGAAGGGGCCCACGAAGGAACGTTCGACGAGCACGTTTTCCCCCAAAACCGCAGGTCCCCGGATGACGCTGTCGCGCACCACGGCCGAGGGCGGCACCACCACCCGCCCGGTCACATCCGAGTCCCCCTCGACGACACCCCGCACGTCCCTTCGGATCCACTCGTCCAGGACCACGCGGTTGGCCTTGAGCAGGTCGTCCTTCTTGCCCGTGTCCAGCCACCACTCCTCGATGACCTCGCTGTCCACCGGGGCTCCCCAGTCGATGAGTTTCTGGATGGCGTCGGTGATCTCCAGCTCCCCCCGCCAGGAAGGGGCGATCCGGTCGATGGCCTCGAAGATCCGGGGCGAGAAGATGTAGATCCCCACCAGGGCCAGGTCCGAGCGCGGCTCCTTGGGTTTCTCCACCAGGCGGATGACCTTGCCCTGGCCGTCCACCTCGGCGATGCCGAAGGCCGAGGGGTTGTTCACGGGCTTGAGGAGGATCTGGGCCTCGGGCCTTCGCTCGGAGAATCGCTCCACGAAGCGGCGGATCCCGCGGCCGATGAGGTTGTCCCCCAGGTACATGACGAAGGGGCTCTCGCCCAGGAAACCCCTGGCCGTGCGCACCGCATGGGCGAGGCCCCCGGGCCGGTCCTGGACCAGGTACGAGATGGCGGCGTGCCACCGCTCCCCGTCGCCCACGACACGTCGGATCTCACCGCCGGTCTCGGGGGAGATGATGATCCCGATGTCCCGGATCCCGGCCTCCACCAGGTTGTCCAGCACGTAGTACAGGATGGGCTTGTTGGCCACGGGGACGAGCTGCTTGGCCCCCGTGTGGGTCAGGGGGCGCAGCCGCGTGCCCGCTCCGCCGCTCAGGACCAGGGCTTTCATGGTGTCACCTCGTACTGTTCTCGGATCCACCGCAGGTACTCGCCGCTTTCCACCTCCCGGACCCACTCGGCGTGCTCCAGGTACCACTGCACGGTCTCGGCCAGGCCCTCCCCGAAGGATCGCCGGGGCCGCCAGCCCAGCTCGGCCTGGATCTTCCCCGCGTCCAGGGCGTAACGGCGGTCGTGGCCGGGTCGGTCGGTGACGAACGTGATGAGCTCACGGCGGGACCGGCCGGCTGGCGGCGGGATGCGGGCGTCAAGCAGGTCGCAGATCTCCCGCACCACGGCCAGATTCTGCATCTCCGCGCACCCCCCGACGTTGTACGTCTCACCCGCCCGCCCCCGGGTCATGATCGTCCACAGGGCGCCGCAGTGATCCACGACGTGGATCCAGTCCCGCACGTTGCCCCCGTCGCCGTACACGGGCAGGGGCTTCCACGCCATGGCCCGGAGGATCATCAGCGGGATGAGCTTTTCCGGAAACTGGTACGGGCCGTAGTTGTTGGAGGCGTTGGAGATGGTCACGGGGAGCCCGTAGGTTCGGTGGTAGGCCCGAACCAGGTGATCCGAGGCCGCCTTGGAGGCCGAATAGGGGCTGTTGGGGCGGTACGGGCTTTCCTCGGTGAAGATCCCCTCGGCCCCCAGGCTGCCGTAGACCTCGTCGGTGCTCACGTGGTGGAATCGCGCCACCCCGTGGGCCCTGGCCGCCTCCAGCAGGTTGAAAGTCCCCATTACGTTGGTCCTGAGGAAGTCCTCGGGGCTCCGGATGGAGCGGTCCACGTGGGACTCGGCGGCCAGGTGGCAGACGGCCTCCACGGCGTGGTCCCGGAAGATGCGCTCCAGGGCGGGGGCGTCGCAGATGTCCACGGGGAAGAGCCGGTAGCGGTTTCCGGCCCGCTCCTCGACATCCCGGAGGTTTCCGGGGTTGGCGGCGTACGTGAGTTTGTCCACGTTGAGGACGGTCCCCTGGAACCCGACCTGGTCGAAGAGGAAGCGAACGAAATGGCTCCCGATGAAGCCGCACCCGCCGGTGACCAGCAGACAGTCCCAGGACATGAGTCCTCCTCAGATCGGAAGGCCTTCCCGGCGCAGGTCGGCCCCGTGCTGGGCAACGAACCGCGCCAGGTCCTCCTCCCAGGGGGGCATGAGGTCCAGGCCCAGGGCGCCCAGGCGGCGGTTCTCCAGGATGGAGTTGGCCGGCCGCCGCGCAGGCCTGGGGTATTGCGCCGAGGCGCACCGGGCGAGCCTCGCCTCGATCCCCATGAGACGCAGGAAGGCCTGCGCGAACTCGAACCACGTGCAATGGCCGCGGGCCGTGGCGTGGACGGTGCCCGTCACCCCGGCCTCGATGAGGGCCCGGACCTGCCGGACCAGGGTCAGGCTCCAGGTGGGGGAGCCGAACTGGTCGTCCACCACCCGCAGGTCCCTGCCCGCCAGGGCCTGACGGAGAACGGCCTTGGGAAACGAGTTGCCGTGCCTTCCGTACAGCCATGCGGTGCGAACGATGAGGTGCTCCTCCAGGGTCGCGCGCACCGCCTGCTCGCCCCGCCACTTGGTCAATCCGTAGGCGTTCACGGGGGCCGGGGCGTCCTCCTCCCCGTACGACTCGGGCGGCGGCTTGGCCCCATCGAACACGTAGTCCGTCGAGAAATGAACGAGACGCGCCCCCAGGCCCCGGGCCGCCTCTGCCAGGCGGCCCAAGCCGGCCGCGTTCACGGCCTCGGCCTCGGCCATGTTCTCCTCGGTCCCGTCCACGTCCGTGAAGCCCGTGCAGTTGACTATGACGTCGGGCCGCAGGGGTCCGAGGATCGCGGACATCCGCGCCACGGCCGCCGTCACATCCAGCTGGTCTCGCGTGAGGGTGACCAGCCGCCAGGGCCCGTCGAGGGCTGTCCCGCAATCCCGGCCCAACATCCCGGCCGCGCCCATGACCACGACGGTCTTCGGCGGATTCCCCGCGGGGACCCGGGCCTGCGGGCGCGGGGTGCGTCGATCTGTCTGGGGCGGTCTTTGGGTCATGTGCGCATCAACCGTGATTCCAGGAGCGTCATGGAGA
>CAZEPJ010000115.1:0-3463 GCA_964514105.1 uncultured Desulfarculaceae bacterium
TGTTTTGGCCGTTCTCCTGGCGGAAGACCTTGATCTCGTTTCGACTGGCAAAGGGGTTCAGTCCCCCCGCCATGGCCAAAGCCTGAAGCACGTTCACGTTGGTGGTGAGCGCAAAACGCCCCGGGTTGTTCACCCGGCCGATGACATAGATGATCATGCTGTTCACCTGGCGGATGCTCACCGAGAGAACCGGATCGGGAACAAAGGGCTTCAGACGCTCCTCGATCTCCCCCTTGAGCTGGCCAAGGGTGCGGTCCGAGGCGTGGACCTCGCCGATGAGAGGAAAGGTGATCTTGCCGTCGGGAGGGATGGTTACGGTGCGCGTGAGGGCCTCGTCCTTCCAGATCGAGATGTCCAGCGCGTCCCCGGCTCCAAGGACGTAGTCCTCGCTGGGCCAGGCCGCGGGGGGAGCCCCCGCCGAAGAACGGGGCGCTGAAGTGTCGGAGGGGGGCGCCAACTCCTTCCAGAGCGCGCACCCCGCAACCCACCCGAAGGTGAGACAGATCAGCAATGACCTGCAACCCAATGAAATCATGATGTTCTTGACTCCTGTTCCAGGTCCAGGCTACGGGCCTCAGTCTTCAGGCTCAAGCAATTAGCCCTCGCGCCTCACTTCATCCCCTTGGTCTCCGCCTTCTTCGCCAGTCTCTCGTCGGCGATCCGTCCCTCGTATTCCTGCACGATCTTCTCGATCTCCACCTTCTTGAACTGGGTGATGGGCTCGGCCTGCAGGATCGTGCCGAAGACTCCCTTTTTCTCGTACCGTTCCAGAAGCTCCGTGGCGATGATGCAGAGGCGGGCGTTGTTCCCCTCGCACCGATCCACGCGCTGCTGCGTCCTCTTCAGCTCGGCATCAAGGGTCCGCATCTCCCCCTCCAGGCGAATCCTCTCCGCCTCGTGCCCCTTGAGGGCCTGGGCGTGCTTCTTGGCCAGCTCATCGCGCTCCGAAGCGAGTTTTCGCGAAGCCTCGGCCAGTTCCCGAATCCTGGCCTCGACTGCCTGGGAGACAGAGCCCTTCTGCTTGATCTCTTCCCGCAGGGCCACGATCTCCGCATCCTTCTGCTGTAGGAGGGCCTGGGCTTCGCTTCGGGCCTGCTCCAACTGGCCCTGGAGGGCCCGGGCCTTGCCCTCAACAGCCGTCCTCATGCGAACGGCCTGCTCGGCCAGGGCATTCTTCTCCTCGTAGCGCTTCTGCACGGCGGCCGCCTTCTTCTCCAGCTCCTTGACCTTGTCCTGAAGGCTCGACCGTTCACCCGTGAGCTGGTAGCATTGGTATCCCAGGCCTCCGGCGCCCAGGAGGCTCAGCACGAGAAGGATGAGGGTCACCCGGTTCACCGCACGGGCCATCTCATGTGTGTCCTTTCTCGGATCTTCGGTATTTCGTCAGGGGGCCAGGCGCTCGCCCAGTACTCGCGCCCTTGGGCCTCTGCCATCAGCTATCAGCAATCAACTTCCAGGCTTCAGACCTCAGCAATTCGCCTTCACGCCTTGCGACCCACGACTCGAGACCTGGTCGGTCAGAACGCCGCGTTGAGATCGAGTTGGAACAGATCGACCCCAAACTGGGGACCGGAGATCTGGTCCGCGGTCATCCAGCGGGCGCGAAGCCAGACGTTTCTCGCCAGTCCCAACTCTCCTCCCAGGACCCATCCCTTGGCGTTGGTCCCTCCCATGTGGAAGTCCGAGTCGGTGAAGGCGTCGATGACCGCATCCGCCTCCAGGTACTTGTAGTACGCATGGACCTGCCAGGCGAGATAATCCCTCACCTTCCGGTGCCCCACCCGGAGCCCCGCCAGGTACCCATCCGTCTCACTGCCCACCAGGGATACGCCCGTGCGCCGCGCAACGTCATTCCGATCGTAGCCCAGGTTGCGCACGTAGTCGCCGTACAGGACGATACGGATGGGGTCGAACACGCCGATATCCAGCTCGCCCGTCACGTTCATTTCCCGAAACGCCGAGGCGAGGGCGGTCTTGATCCCAACTCCGGGATCAATGTCAAACAGGGTATTCCCCTTCTGTTGGAAGAGTGGAGCCGTGTAATCCTTTTCTCCCGGTCGAAGGGGGTTGTTCAGGACGCCCACTGTATTGACGAACTCGTAGTACCCGCCGGCCACGACGGCCCTGAAGTTCTTGGACGGCTCCCACCGCACGCCCGCCTGGCCCCCGAAAAGCCACTTGTCCTGCTGAGAGAACTCCACCTCTTGGAGCGGGAAGGCCCCCAGGGTGAGGAAGCCCTTGAGGGCTTGTGAGATCTGGGGGCTCAGCCGGAGGGCCAATCCCTCGAAGTTCAGATCCTCGTCCCAGACCAGATCCGTGGAGAACCACGGGCTTCGAAAGCGCCCCCCCCAGGCCGTGAACCATGGCGCCGGGTCCCATTTCAGATACGCGCGATCCAGCACGATGCCATCCTTGTTGTAGTAGTCCCCCAGGGTCTCGTTGGTGGAGATGGGGTCGGTCTCGTTGCCCGTGGAGATCCGGGCCCCCACCTCGACGCCGGGGGTGACGTCCACCTTGGCCTCCAGGCGGGCCCGGACGCGAAAGCGGTGCCGATCATGCTGGGTGTTCATCAGCTCCGTGGGCTTGTCCGGCTTGAGCAGGAGTGCATTGTTCTTGTCGTAGAACTCCCCCTGGTATCGCAGGCGGATGTCGCCTCCCCACTGGATACGCTTCACCCAATCGGGGATGGCCTCCTTGGCCTTGTCCAAGATCCCTTCGCGGTCCCGCGCCATCTCCTCCTTGACCTCGGCCTTCAACTCCTCTTTGACCCTTGCCTTGACATCCTCCTTGACCTCGCTCTTCACCTCCTGCACCACCTCGGCCTTGAGCTTCTCCTTCTCCGAGGGGACCAACCGCACCACGGTCCCTCTCTCCTCGGCCGCCTGGGCCTTGCGGTGGAGCCTCATGAACTTCGCGGCCTCGGCCTCGCTCATGACCCCCTTTTCCTTCAGGACCAGGACCAGGGCCTCGATGGTGTCGAAGGACTCCTCGGCCTTCTCTGCGCTCCAGCCCCATGCGGGCAGGAAGACCGTCGTGAGCAATCCCAGGATGAACAACGTGATCAATCGCCCGACCATGGGAAACTCCAAGAAAGAAGAATGGCCAGAATGCCGAACAGGCCTAGAGTGCGAAAAACGGTCTAACTCGACACGGAGCGTTGTCGCAACTCCCGTGTCAGGAGCAATCAGGTTTCGGGTTACGGCCTAGGGGCTAGAGCAATTGGCTTTTGCACCCTCGCGGCCTTTGCGCCTCGCGCTGCAGGCCTCACCCTTGCGTCGATACCCTGAACTTCATGGTCCTCGGCATTCCCTCGGGCGGCGCCTCGCTTACGATGGCCTTTCTGAGGGCCTCTTGGAGGGTCTTGTCCAGGGACTCGTTGCCCGAGGGGCCATAGATGGCGAAGCTCAGCACGCGCCCTCGGTCGTCGAGGGTCACCTTCACCCCGGCCTGGAGCTTGCCCTTG
>CAZEPJ010000116.1:0-3434 GCA_964514105.1 uncultured Desulfarculaceae bacterium
TGACTCATTTTCGACAGTTTGTTATGAGGAGTGATTCAATTTCAGGTAGTTACGGAGCGCAAAGGGATTTATGGCACTACACGGTTTGTGTGCCAGGGGGGCGGGGGGCTACAGCCGGGTGACCCTGCTGGGTGGTCGCACGCCGGCGGCCCTGAGGACCGAGTGGGCGACCCCCTCGAAGTCAGTGCGTACCAGAAAGGGCGTGCCATCCAGGGTGATCCTCACCGCCTGAAGGCGGTTGAGATCTCGCATGAGGTCCGGCCAGGAGCGCGAGATGCCCTGGTCATCGAGCCTTCCTTGGAGGTCGACCTCCAAGCGCAGGGCCAGGAAGCTGGCCACGATGTGGCCGATGGAGGTGTCATCCCGATGGTGGTAGATGGGTCGAACCTCCAGGGTGGACTTCTCCTTGCGGAACGTGCGCTCCACCCGCCACAGCCCCTTGTAGGCCAGGGCCACCTCAGAAGGGGAAAGAGCCGTGCTGGTGGTCAGCACGAACTTGCCGTCGAGGCGCCGATCGGCCTCGACCGCCTCCAGGTTGATGGTGAGGGCCCCCCGGGACACCTTGAGGAAGCGGGCATAGCCCTTGTTGCCCACCACGGCCTTGGGACCCCTGCGGCTGATGGTTTCTTCCAGCTTGGCCAGGATCGCCTCACGATCGGCCGCATCCCGCTGGGCCTCCTCGGGGTTGAGGCACACCACGTAGCGACGCTCCCCCACCGTGACCTCCTTGACTTGGAGGTTGGGGGCTAGCTCGTGGAACCGCCCCGCACGCGACAGCACCTCCTCGGTGACCTCCTTTTGCCTTCGCATCCGGCAGCCCAGGATGTAGTCGAAGGGCTCCTCTGCCGCCAGATGCTCCGTGCCCCTCTTGGAGATCATCCCCCGGTCCCCCACGATGATCACCCGGCCGATCTGGAAGCGCTCCCTGAGCTTGGTGATCACCTGCTCAAAGGCATGGGGGTCGGCCGTGTTGCCCGGCAGCACCTCCCAGGCCACGGGCCAGCCCCGGCGATCCACCGCCACGCAAAGCACCAACTGGGGCAATTCCGCCCGTCTATCCCGAGAGTAGCCTCGCCTGCGATACGCTGTCTCCCCGTCCCGGTACACATAGATGGAGGTGGTGTCCACAAAGAGCACATCGAGTTTCTGGTGGAACAGCTCGCGGTCCCGCAGATACAGTTCTCGCTCCAGCTCATGACGGACCTCGTGCAGAAACCCGTTGGCCCGATACAGGTGCTGAAGATCCAGCCCCTCGAAGCCCTCGCACTCAACGCCCTGCACCCAGTGACTTTCCTGAAGATCGCTTCCCGGCTCACAGAGCCGCTGCAGGGCCAAGGCGAAGCTCGCCCGCTCCAGATCAAAGCCGAAGCCCCGCCCCCCGCCAAGTTTCCCGATCACCTCCGGGAGCCGCTGCCCCTCCCACAGTCGGGAGAACACCAGGGCCGGGCCCCAGCTCTTGGCCGTACAGGCCGACACCTTGGGGTCTTGGGCTGCGCTGATGATCCGCAGGGTTTCGGAGAACCTTGCGAGGCTGTGCATGAGCGAGTCGACCTGGCCCACCGCTTGGAGCTCATCCAAGCGGCCCAAGGTGGCCAGGATGCGCTGGCGGACGGTCTTGCCGTCTCTAAAAGACTCTACTATCTGCAGGTATTCGTGGGGATGCCCTTTGGAGCCGCTTTTCTTTGCCCTGAAGAACATGAAGCATATGTTGCCACTGGCAAAAAGGGATGTCAAGGGAAAAAGGCACAGTACATGGCACTACATTTCGGCCAGTCTTCCGGAAAACGGCCCGTAACTCATCGATTCCATTGGAGCACACTTCCCAAACGGCCCCGAAACTGTCGAAAATGAGTGACACTCTGTACCACGCCATGGGCCGGGGATCGAGGAAAGGGAGATCTTCAGGAAGGACGTAGACCGGGGGAGATTTCCTTACATGGTTCGGGGGATCGCCGCCTCCAAGGCGGCCGGCGTGGCGAAAGCCTACGAGCTTGGCACAGCGTGCAAGGACCCATAACTCCGTTCAGACACAACGTCCCATATCTCAGACAGTCAAGGTCTCGTACGAGTCGAATGCGTGAGACGAGGATGGCGGGGCGGGCAGGCGAATCCCCTCACAAGTATCCGTCATGGAACATGAGATGCAGGATGCCGAGTCCACGGCATGGAGAGGGCAAAAGGGGTGGTGTGATATAATCCAACCGGAGCTTGCCCGCAGATGTTTTCTCGTTGCCCGAGGAAGGAGAAGGTCACATGGGCACCGTCGTTGTGGAAATGACAAAGGACGAGTTGAGGGATCTTATCGAGACCAGCCTCGAGAAGAAGCTCCTGGAACTACTGGGAGACCCCGACGAAGGGCTGTCGATCAAGAAAGCGATCCGCGAGAGGCTAGCACGCCAGAAACAGCACGTCGCAGCGGGAGAACGGGGGGAGCCGCTTGAAGACGTTGTCCGGCGCCTGCGGCTGGAATGAATCCTTTGTACCGCGTGCGCATCCTGGATCATGCCACTTGGGAATTGTCCATTCCAATAGGGGACGTTGTGTCTGAATGGAGCTGACAGAGAGGAAGCCAGGGGGATCGCGGTCATGCCCAGACAAGCTCGGGCTGGATGCCCCTGGGACCTTGCACCACGCGATGGACCGGGGGATCGAGGGGGGGGAGGATCTTCAGGAAGAACGGAGACCGGGGGGATTCCCTCACATGGCGGGGGATCGCCACCTGCGGGGCGGCCCGCGTGGCGGAAGCCTACGAGCTTGACACCGCGTGCAAGGACCCATAACTCCATTCAGACACAACGTCTCCTCTGTCATGGGGCGATACTGCAAAGTTGCAATCCCTCCCCAAAGCTCACCGACCCCATCTCAGCCGATATGTACCCACCACCCCTGACCCGGATCACCTCGCCCCACCCATCGCATTGCCCCCCCATCCACCCCCTTTCGTCCACCATTCCCTCATCCATGACTCGAGACTGAAAGGGGGGCAAGAGCTCGCCGGCTTGACGCCGCGGCGATCCTGTTCTCTCGCCTCCGGGCTCGGGAGGATCACCGACCGTACATTGTGCTGGGAAGATAGGTACAGATGATGGGAAACACGAAAAGCAACCCGGTGGAGACGGCCTCCAAGAGCAGGAACCAGGAGCATCCCTTGAAGATGTCGTGCATGGGCACGTCTCGGACCACACCGGAGAGCACGTACACGTCCAATAGGGGACGTTGTGTCTGAATGGAGCTGACAGAGAGGAAGCCAGGGGGATCGCGGTCATGCCCAGACAAGCTCGGGCTGGATGCCCCTGGGACCTTGCACCACGTGATGGGCGGGGGGATCGAGGAAAGGGGGATCTTCAGGAAGAACGGAGACCGGGCGGGACTCCCTCATATGGTTCGGGGGATCGCCGCCTCCAAGGCGGCCGGCGTGGCGAAAGCCTACGAGC
>CAZEPJ010000117.1:0-3168 GCA_964514105.1 uncultured Desulfarculaceae bacterium
CCCGGTGGAGCGCTACATGCGCGACGCCAAGATCACCCAGATCTACGAGGGCACCCAGGAGATCCAGCGCCTGGTCATCGCCAACACCCTGTGACCGATGACGGGAGGGGGCCCCGCCCCCCTCGTCTCTTTTCGCTCCCCTGCGCAGAGGACACGGCCCCCATGAGCGACCTGGAGACCCGGATCGAGACGGTTGCGGCCCTCGTCCGCAAGGCCCAAAGCGTGGTGGCGCTCACCGGGGCCGGGATCTCCGTGGAGAGCGGCATCCCGGCCTTTCGGGGGAGTCAGGGGCTCTGGGAGAAGTACGACCCCATGGAATACGCCCACATCGACGCCCTGCGGGCCCACCCCGAAAAGGTTTGGCGTATGCTTCGCGAGCTGCAGACCATCGTGGAGCGGGCCACCCCCAACAGCGCCCATCGATGTCTGGCCCGGATGGAGGAGATGGGTCACCTGAGGGCCATCATCACCCAGAACATTGACCATCTCCACCAGAGCGCCGGCAGCCGTCACGTCATCGAGTTCCACGGCAGCGGCCATCAGTTCGCTTGCCTGAGTTGCGGCCAGCGTATGGCCCGGGAGCACGTGGACCTGAGTTACCTGCCTCCGCGCTGCCTGTGCGGCGGCGTGCTCAAGCCGGACGTGGTGTTCTTCGGCGAGCCCATCCCGTGGCGGGCCCTGGTCCAGGCCCAGGAGGAGTCCAAGCACTGCAATGTCATGATGGTCGTGGGCACCTCGGCCGTGGTGGCTCCTGCCTGTGACATGCCGTATATCGCCAGGGAGCGGGGGGCCAAGGTCATCGAGATCAACACCGAGGAGACCCCCCTCACCCGCTCGGTCACCGACGTGATGCTCAAGGGCTCGGCCAGCGTGATCCTGGAGCGCCTGGTGTCCCATCTTCAAACCCGCCATTGACCTGAAGTCCCCTGCCCCCGTGCCTCATCAACCTCGCCGCCCCCCGGGTCCCCTTCCTTCGCGTACATCTTCCCCCCTATGTCCCTGCCTCTTTGCTTCCCCCACTCTCCTTGCCCCTCCCCATCTCTTTGCGCCTCACCCTGGCCAGCCGCCCCAAGGAGAGCCCTTCGCCCCAGAGGAAGACCATCCCCAGGGCGCAGACCGGGAGGATGTTGGCCGCATGTAGGACGATGGCGAAGCTCAGGGCTTGGGAACGCTCCACCCCGTACAGCTGGAGGCACAGGACCGCGGCATAATGAAACGTCCCCACGAACCCGGGCGCGGATGGGACGCTGACCCCGAAGGCCAGGGCCACGAGCATCACCCATGATGCCTCCCAGGGCAGGTCGAGACCGAACCCCTCGGCCAGCAGGACGATGACCGACGCCGAGAGACACCACAGAAGGACGGTGTGCACGGCGATGGCCATCACGTGCCGTCTGCCTTTGACCGGGCCCACCCCCCTGGCGAACGACTCAAGGAGTCCGCCCACGGAGGCCGCCGCCCGCGGGAAATGGCGCCCCAGGGATCGCTGCAGGAACGGCAGGAGCCAGGCCATGCGCCTTTTCAAGAGCCACAGCAACCCGACCACGCCCAAGGCCGCCGCGAAGAGCAAATAGGCGGCGGCCTGCAGGGCCCTCTCCAATTCCGGGTGGCCATGGGGAAACCGGATCAGGAGGGTGACGAGGCCGAAGACGACGAGGATGCTGAAGACGTCCAGCAGGCGTTCCATCACCACGGTGGCGAAGGCCGAGGAGGTGGCCACATCTTCCCGGGACCCGATCAGGTAGGCCCTGACCAGCTCCCCCACCCTCGCGGGCAGGAGGTAATTGGCCATGAATCCGATGATCGTGGCCTTGAAAAGAGAAGCCGGGCGAATCGTCTTGATGCCAAGCAGCAGGACACGCCACCTGAGGGCTCGGATCCAGATGATGAGGTATGCCAGCAGCGCGGCCGGGGCAGCGTACCCGTAGTGCGCTTTCCCGAGGGCCTCTGCGAGTCGGTCCGGCTCGACGCCTCGAAGGGTGAGCCAAACAAAAAGGGCGCTCGACAGCGCCCCGATCCAAACCCGAGGGTCTCTCCAGGCCTCTCGGGTCACGACGGCCGTTTCCGCAGGAGTGCCCGTGAGGCCTCCTCGTCCCGCCGGAGCTGCTCCACCAGCACCGCGGCCGACGGGAACTTCTTCTCGTCCCGTAATCGGTCCACGAACGAGACCCCAAGCCTCTGCCCGTACAGATCCCCTTCGAAGTCGAAGATGTGCACCTCGAATGAAAGCACCCCGTCGGCAAAGGTGGGATTCGTCCCCAGGTTGGCCATCCCTCCCAAGGGCGCGCATCCGTCCGGGAGAAAGACCCGCACCGCATAGACCCCCGGCTTGGGGCACAGCTCGCTGTCCACGGCAAGGTTCGCCGTGGGAAACCCCAGGCCTTTGCCCCGGCGGTGCCCCTCCCGGACCGTGCCCGCCACGGAGAACTCCCTCCCCAGCATGGCATTGGCCAAAGACACGTCGCCTTCCCGGACCGAGCCGCGGATGCGGCTGCTGCTCACCACCTGCCCGTCCAGCATGACCGGGGGGATGACCGTCACCTCGAAGCCCAGCAGTCTCCCCATCTCCTTGAGGAAGTCCGTGTTTCCCTCTCGACCCTTGCCAAAGGCGTAGTCGTACCCCACCATGACGTGCCGCGCCCCCAGGCCCCGATGGAGCACCTCCTCCACGAAGGCCCGCGCCCCCTGGCGTGCGAACTGCCGATCGAATGGTGCACTGACCAGGACGTCGACACCCAGGGCGGCCACCAGGGCCGCGCGCTCCTCGTATGAGGTGATGAGGGGAATCGACTGATGGGGATAAAGGACCTTGAGGGGATGCGGCTCGAAGGTGTAGACCACGCTCTGGCCGCGGATCTCGCGGGCCGTCTGGATCATCTGGCGAAAGATCTTCTGGTGGCCCAGGTGGACCCCGTCGAAGTTCCCCAGGGTGACGACGGCATTGCGAAAGGCCCTCTTGGGGCGAGCTGCTCTGATGCGCTCCATGGGGCTGAAAGCTCCGTCCCACACGCTCGTACGGCCTTGACAACCGGGCCCTTGTACTATAAAAATTTATCTGCCTGATTTCAAGGTGAGTCCCGTGCCGAAGTGGCGGAATTGGTAGACGCGCCAGGTTCAGGGTCTGGTGGGCGTAGGCCTGTCGGGGTTCGAGTCCCCGCTTCGGCACCA
>CAZEPJ010000118.1:0-3120 GCA_964514105.1 uncultured Desulfarculaceae bacterium
TCCCGTAAATACCCAATTCATTAACCCCCATTATCCCCCTTCCCCGTCCGGAGAGAGGAGCCGGCGCCTGGCGATTTCCTCCCCCCCCACCCTTCCCCCCCCCCCCCCCCCGACAAGAGGTCCTACGAAGTTGCGAGGCGGGCCGCCCCATCGGGATTGGCGATCCCCCCCCAGAGCAGGTCGAACAGGACGTTCGCCTGATCCGCCAGCCCCGGGGTCTGGCCGTCAAACACCCACGAGGTGAAGCAACGATGCACGAGACCGTAGATGAAGTCGATCAGCACGCCCGGCGCGACCGCAGCGTTGAGAACCCCAGCCCTCTGGCCGTCCTGGATCACATCGAGAAACACGTCGAACAGCCGGTTGCGCTCGAAGTTCTTGCCGGCCATCCACTTCTTGAACATCCACCGTTTGAACGGGATGTTGAGGATCAGAATCCGCCCCACCTCGGGGTTCCTCTCGAAGTAATCCAGATGGAGCCAGAAGATCTTTCTCACCCGCTCCTTGGGGTCGGTGATCCCCTTGAGATGGTCCACCATGCGCTCGAAAAAACCGCTGAGCCACTCGTCCACGAAGAAAAAAAGAAGGGCCTCCTTGCTTCCGAAATGCCGGTAAATCGTCGCCAGGCCCACCCCGGAGTTCCGGGCGATGGTCCGCATGGTGGCCCGATGAAAATCCTCGCTGGAAAAGACCTCGAGGACGGCCCGTTCCAGCTTTGCCTTCAGCGCCTCGCCGGGCGTCGATGTGTGATCTGAAACGTCGTTTTCGCTGCGCATAGCTTGTAAGGCTCCGGACATATTCACCGAAAATCCAACTTCAGAGACATCCGCAGCTTTGTTGGATCACGAGCGAGAACGTTGTTATCGGGTATGGAACCGGTTTATAGCAACGGTCTTGGGAGGTTGTCAAGAAAAAAAAGGTGGGTCAAGGGGAGCAATCCTGCGTGGCTTCCCCCCAGATCTTCCTCACAATGCCCACGGAGGTACTGGCTCCCAGCACCTCCGCCACCACCGTGAGATCAGGGTCCGTCAGGTTCACCTTGGGCCGCTTGCCGTCTCTCCGTTGCAGGGCTTCCCACAGCGCCCCTCCCAACTCCCGCTCGAGCCGGGGCGTATCGTCCCGCAGCCGATGCTCACCCCTCTTGTGCAGCCTGAAGCAAAACGTCTCGCCTTGCGAGATCTGCTGCATCCCCACATCGACAATCGCGGCCCGGATCGTCATCGATTTAGGGGACGTCTTTTAATAATTGAATAGAGTCGCAGGATTCTCGGCAAGGTAGTCAGGCGAGGGTTTCAAGGGATGCCGAGACAAGCCAGATTGGACGCCCCTGGGACGCTGCACCACGTGATCGTGAGGGGGATCGAGAAGCGCGCGAAGCATCGCGGATGATCGTGCCGAGCGCGAGGCGTTTGTGAAAAACCTGGGATCTTCTCTGGCGGAGGCAGCGCGGCAATTGGGGGTATGCACCCCCGCCCTCTGGCACGCCATGCGACGGACGCTGAAGACTAATTCAACGAACTAAAAGACGTCCCGTAAGTCTTTTCGCCAAAAAAGCCCCCCCGGAAGACCGGTAAGGGCTTGATTTGACTGGTGCCGGAGGAGAGAATCGAACTCTCATGGTCACGAGGACCGGGGGATTTTGAGTCCCCTGCGTCTACCAGTTCCACCACTCCGGCCGTTTGTGAAAAGCCAAGGGCACAGAGCCAACGCCACGAGGCGGGGTCGTAATGACCCCTTTGCCATTCGCCTTGCGTCCCTGCCGCACGGCCAATTATAGAGAGCCACCAAAGGCCCTGTCAAACCCAGCCTTGACGGGCCGGACGGCCCGGCCCTATAATAAGGTCCTTCCCGTGGGGCTGTAGCTCAGCTGGGAGAGCGCTTGAATGGCATTCAAGAGGTCAGGGGTTCGATCCCCCTCAGCTCCACCAAGGTGACATCGGGGCCCGCCGGCAGGCGGGCCTTTCTGTTCACAGCGTCCTTCAGCACTGCCCGGACGAGTTCCTTCAGAAGGCCACGCGCTCGATCTTGGCCCTGCCCTTGAGTTCGTTGACGTATGCAGCCACGCCCTGTTCCTCCTTCTGCCTCTTGAGGAATTGTCCGAGCTTCTCCTCCACCTCCTGGAAGGCCAGATCGCGGGCTGGCCGCTTTTCCTCCACCTTGATGAGGTGATACCCGAAGCGGCTCTGGACCACATCGCTGACCTTGCCGGGGGGCAGGGAAAAGGCCACCTTCTCGAACTCGGGGACCATCTGCCCCTGGCCGAAAAAGCCCAGGTCGCCCCCGTTGGAGGCCGTGCCGTCCTGGGACACCTGCTTGGCCACTTCCTCGAAGGCCTCCCCCTTTTTCACCCGATCCCCGGCCTTCTTGATGGCCGCCATGGCCTCCTTCTTCTGGGCATCGGTGGCCCCTTCGGCCACGCGGATGATGATGTGCCTCGCCCGCACCTGCTCCGGCATCTTGAAGGCCTGCGGATGTGCGTCATAGTACACCTTGGCCTCGCCAGGCTCCACCTTGATCCTTGGCAAGACCTCCTTTTCCAGGAGACGCTGCACCTTGAGGGACCGTCCCACCTCCGCCCGGTATTCCTCCATGGTCACCCCGTGGGCTTTCATGAGCTCCTGGAAGCGCTCCTCGCCGCCCATGGAGGTCTGCACCTCCTGGATCTTCTTTTCCACCTCCTGGGCCTCGGCCTTGATCTTGAGCTGGTCGGCCTGCTGGCTCATGAGCTCCACGTCGATGAGGCGGTCCAGGATGCGGTCCCTGACGGCATCGCGCTCCCGGGCATCCTTGGGGGCGTTGGCCCCTCCCCGCTCCGCCATCACCTGGCGCCAGATCTTCTCGTACACGGCCCCGGAGATCGCCTTGCCGTTGACCTTGGCCACGGTGGCCGGCACCTTCACATCAGAGGCCGCCCCCGCGCCCTGGGCCTGGACCGCGGACTGCGCGGCCATGGACAGCACCACGGCCGCAAGGGCCAACATCCATCTCCCGATCATCTCGTGCTCCTTCCTGGGTGGGTGAGTGTCCGGAGGGTCTGTGGCCCCCGGGGTAAACGCCGTTGCCTCCACTTCTCCCAGTACCTTACCCTCTGGCCCTCCAGGGTGTCAAACCGCCCCCTCC
>CAZEPJ010000119.1:0-3114 GCA_964514105.1 uncultured Desulfarculaceae bacterium
TGTGTTAAGCACGCCGCCAGCGTTCGTTCTGAGCCAGGATCAAACTCTCCAGTTAAAACGGCTCCAAGGGATCACGCGGATCCCAGGAAGTCACTGGGGTGCCTCACGCGCGTTCACGGCTATTTAGTTTTCAAAGATCGAAGGGGCAGAACCCGAAAAATGGGAGACAAAAATCCACTGTCTTCCCCGTGTGGGGAAGACCGTCTTTGCTTCTCCCTCACATCAGGATCTTATTATACGCGCCCCTCTGAGTCTGTCAAGCCTTTTTTTTCTCCTCCAGAGGGGAGGCTATTCTCTTGGGACGATCCGTCGATACAGCTTCTTCCCCTTGCGCAACAAGATCCCATCGGGGCCCTGGTCGACGAGGCTGATGGGCTCATCGTGAGAGGCGATTCTGCGCTCACCGCAGTAGGCCCCCCCCTGGGCGATGAGCCTGCGGGCCTCCGCCCGTGTGGCGCAAAGGCCCGCCTCGGCAAGCAGCTCATAGGCCGCGATCCCCGCCGAGAGCCGGGAGGCCTCTACATACGTCGTGGGGATGGAGAGATCCCCGGCCACCCCCTTTTCTCTCGGAATGGGGCTGCTCGGCAGCAAATCCGCGGGAACTTCTCTGGCTCCGAAGACCGCGCTGGAGCGATATGCCTCCCTGGCAGCCTCTTCGCCGTGGGCCATGCGTGTGGTCTCGAAGGCCAGAACGACCTTGGCCGGGTTGAGGTCCGCCCCCTCGAGGCCCTCCACGTGCCCGATCTCCTCCAAGGGGAGCAGCGTGAAGAGCCTCAGGAATCGGGCCACGTCGCCGTCCTCAGTGTTCACCCAGAACTGAAAATAATCATACGGGGACGTCCGGTCCGGGTCCAGCCAGACCGTGCCGCTCTCGGTCTTTCCCATCTTGCGCCCGGAGCTGGTCTCCAGCAGGGGAAAGGTGATCCCATAGGCCTGGGTGCCCTTCATTCGCCGGATCAGCTCGATGCCGGCCACGATGTTGCCCCACTGGTCGCTCCCCCCCATCTGGATGGTGCACTGTTGGTGTTCGCACAGGTGCCAGAAGTCGTACGCCTGGAGGAGCATGTAATTGAATTCGATGAACGACAGACCCCGTTCCAGTCCCTTGCGGATGGACTCGGCAGTCAGCATCCGGTTGACGCTGAAGTGCCGCCCGACGTCCCTGAGGAATGCGATGTAGTTGAGGGGGACCAGCCACTCGGCGTTGTTGAGCAGCAGGGCCTTGCCGCCGCCGAAGTCCAGATACCTGGACAACTGAACCTTGAGCCCCTCTGCGTTCCGGTCAATCTCCTGGCGGGTGAGGATCTTGCGCATCTCCGTCTTGCCGCTGGGGTCCCCGATCAACCCGGTCCCACCCCCCACCAGCGCGATGGGCCGGTGGCCGAATCGCTGCATGTGCACCAGGGACATGATGGGCACGAGGCTCCCGACGTGCAGGCTGCTGGATGTGGGATCGAAGCCGATGTAGCATGTCACACGGCCCCGCAGCGCCCGATGAAGGCTCTCTTTCTCCTCGGCGCTCTCGGCCGTCATCTGGTAGATGAAGCCTCGATCTTGCAGGACATCCAGAACGTCTTCCACCGAGCGTCAACCTCCCGGTTCCTTCTGTGCCTACGGAGCAGGCAGGGCCTTGAGCTCTCGCTGCACCTGTTTCTGCATCTCCTCCTCGGGCGATATCTCCAAGGCCTTCTGAAACGCCTCCCGCGCGTCGGGTACCCGCCCCACATGCACCAGCGAAAGCCCCATGTGGTAATGGATCCCGGCCAGCGTGACCCGATACGCGTTCATCTCGGCCTCGGAACTCCGACCCCGCTTGGGCTCCCGCTTCTCCATGATGGCCCTGGCCTGTTGAAATGCCTGCAGGGCCGGCCCGTGCTGGCCGGCGGCCGCATGGATGAGACCGATCCGGACGTAGGGCTCCACGTACTGGCGCTTGAGCTCGATGGAGGTCTGGTAGTACTCGATGGCGCGGGTCGGATCTCCCTTGGCCTCGTGGACCTCGCCCAGGTTGTAATAGGCGCGCTCCGGGGTCGTGTAGTAGAGGTTCTCCAGCGCCTTGTGGAACATGGCGATGGCCTCGTCCCATCTCTCCTGTCTCGCGTACAGGACACCGAGGTTGTTGTACGCGTCCGAATAATCGGGTTTGAGGCGGATGGCCTCCGTGTAATACTGGATGGCCTCCTCCACCCTCTTGAGGAAGTCCCCGTAGATCAGGCCGATGCGGAACTTGATCTCCGGGTTCCGCGGGTCAATGGCGTCGGCCTCCTGATACTGCTGGAGGGCCAGTCGGTATCTCTCCTCCCGCAGGTGGACGTCTCCAATGCTCTTGAGGCTCTCCACGCGCATGGAGGTGGCCGGAGACTGGGGCTCCGGCTGACGCCCGGCGCACGCAGCCACGCCGGTGGCGCACAGCACGCCCACACCGAACAACAGCACCCGCCTTCCTACGATGCCCATCTTTGAATCCCTCGATGTGATGTCCGCGGGGCAAGATCCGGTTTGAAGGATCGGAGCGGTCCCTTGAAGTCCTCCATGATCGGCCTCTTCTATAGCACGCAACCCACCACCTGTCAATGCGGCCGGGGGCTCAGGCCCACGCCCCTTCCGTCTTGCCCGGGGCGTCGCCCGGGGGGGGGGCAGCGGGCCGCCCCCGTCGTCGGGCGCCTCGTGTCACGGATCGCGTGGATGGGGCCAGGGATGATCGAGGCGATCAAGCCACGTCTGCGTGTCCCGTTTCGGATCTCGGGCGGGTCTCAGTGTCAGCCCAGGGAAGGGGCCCTCGGGCGCACTCGCCCTTTGGGCAGTGACAGCCCGGCGCTCCAGGATGACGAGGTCCGAGGCCCTCGTGATTCTTCCCGCCGCTCCAATGATACGTTCAGATGCCAACGCCTCAAAGATGGACCATCTTGCCCTGGAGGTGAGGATTCCGCCGCAGGGACTCGCGCCCCTGAGCCGGCAGGCCCCCTCATCCCATGAGACGGGCAAGGAGTGAGACCCCTGCCCATCCAACCGGGATCCGGCCCCTGCCGCATCGCGCTGCAGCGGCCCGGCTCCGGGATTTGGCGGAGGAGGTAGGATTCGAACCCACGGCCCCGCTCATCACGGGGCAACGGT
>CAZEPJ010000120.1:0-2328 GCA_964514105.1 uncultured Desulfarculaceae bacterium
GAGGGTCATCCGGCGGCCGCGCTCGGAGCGGATCCAGCGGTACATGGTGGGAAGAGTGAATCCGGTGATGCCCATGGCCTCCTCCCCCAGCCTGGCCGGGAAGATGCGCTCCCTCTCGGTCTCGGGCAGCAGGTCGAAGAGCTCGGGGCTCACCACGTAGTAGACGTTGAGGTCGACGCCATTGTCCCGAAGGCGGGGAAGCGCCCCCTGGACAAAGGCGTAGGCCACCTCGCTCCCCTGCAGCACCAGGGTGCCGTCTGGCCGGCCCTGGGCCGCCCGGAGTAGATAGACGCCCTTGGCCGCCGCCTCGGCGGGCGCCAGCCCCAGGGCCGTGCGATCCAGGACCGTCTCGTTGGGCCGGGTCACGAACGGGGCGATGACCGCCGGGCGCGCCGTCAGGGCCGCCGACATGGCGGTCCAGATCTCCTGGGGGTCCCACGGCGTCAGGGTGACCATGGTGCCCCGGGGGAAGTTCTCCAGAAAAAGCTGCAGACACTGGGGATCCGCGTGGGTGGGGCCGTCCTCGCCCGTCTTGACGCCCGCGTGGGCGCAGATGACGATCATGGGCCTGTACGGCTCGTCAACCACGGCCCGGCGGGCCTGGTTGCCGATGGCATGGAGCCTGGCTGCGATGTGGCTCAAGGCTGCGATGAAGGCGCCGTACGACGAGCCCGCCCCGATGTGTCGCCCGAAGGCGGCCAGGCCCGAGAAGATCCCGGCCATGGCGTCCTCACAGATGCCACCCAGGGAGAGGGTGCGGGCATCGGGATTGGTCACACCGTTGTAATACCCATCGGGGAAGCCTTTGGCCCCCAGGTTGACGCTGGTGGAGCCCAGGAGATCTGCCGCGGCCAGGAGCACGGCCCCGCCGCTCACCTGGTTGTAGTGCTGAAGGACCCGGCCCAGCTCGGCCCGGAGGGTCGTCACCGTGCCCGGGGTCATGCGAAGGGGCTCCGGAATCCGGCCGACGCCCTCCCTCGCCGCCTCGTACAGCGCCTCGACCCTGGGCGCATCCCTCCGGGGCCCGCGCCCCCTGCGAACCACTCGCTCCCGCGCGGCCTCCACCCGCCGGGCAAAATGCCTGGCCACTTCCGGACGGTCGGCGATCACGTCCCGGACGATCAGCAGGGCGTCCCAGAGGCACGCCTCCAGGACGTCGCTGTCCAGGCCCGCGCGGCATCGCTGGACCTCGTCGCACCTGGGAAGGGCGCCTTTGATCTGTTTCCGGAAAGGTTCCAGGGCCCGATAGAACCCCTCGCTGCACAGCCCGTGCCCCGCGCCGTGGGAACCGCGGCCTTCGATGCCGTACTGCCACCCCTTGGTGGTGCGGTACACCACGGCCGTGGGCTGGCCGTTGCCCATGCGCACGGCCCGCCTCTGGGCGGCCACGATCTGCTGCAAGTCCATCCCTCTGGGGACGTAGATGACGTTCCAGTCGTGGAGATAGGCCAGCTCCATGGGCGTCCACTGCACGTAGTCCCCTGGGATCTCCCCCTCCCGGCAGACCCGGTTGGAGTCGATGGAGGCCTGGTTCCAGTCCAGGTGCAGGACGGCGTTCCGCAGGGAGGCGGTCCCGGCCGCGGCCAGGGCTTCGCTCACGCGCCCCGGGGTCAGCCCCCCTTCCCCTTCCACGATGTGCACCCGGGGCGCGTCTTCTCCGTAGTAGTCCAGAGCCCCGAAGGCGAGGCCCAGCGAGCTGGCCACTCCCACCCCCGACGCCCCCGTGGAGAGCCGGACAAAGGGCGTGGCGGGGGTCGGATGGCCGTCCAGGGGCTTGGCGCGCTGTTTGAGAAACAGAGGCGTCTTGGTGACCGGATTGCGGCGGAAGCCCAGGAGATCTTCCAGGCGCAGCCGGCGCGACTCGTCGGCGGGCAGGAGATGCGGTGCGTGCAGGCGCACCACCTCGTCCCGCAGGGCCCACATGGCGTAGAGGCCCAGGGCCTTGTGGCCGGCTGCGAAGGAGATGATGTCCGCGTCCTGCCGGTCGGGATCGGAGAAGTCGTAGTCCATGCTGTCGAACAGGAGGCCCGCCATGATCCGGCCCACCGAGATGGACCCGCCGGGATGTCCGGAAAGGGGCACGTAGTTGAACAGCAGCGCACACAGGGAGCGATAGATGACGTCGAAGGCCTCGAAGCACCGCAGCGCCGCCGCGTCCAGCGGCCGTTCCTGCCCCCGCATGGCCCGCCCCATATCGATGTACATGCCGCGCCTCGGCCCGAACTTCAGCGTCATGGGCATCTCCTTTTCGTGGGCTTCGCGTTCGGTTTGCAGTGGAACTCTATGGGAGGCAGGTTCACATGTCAATCCCGAGGACGCGCGCCCTTT
>CAZEPJ010000121.1:0-1972 GCA_964514105.1 uncultured Desulfarculaceae bacterium
GTTCTCACTCGGAGTTGACTCCCGTTTCTGACCCTCAGTATAATGCAAACTAATTCGCAATAACGCTTCCCAAGAGTCAGCTGCGTCATGTCCAGCACCCGTAGCGGACGTCCGCCCCGCTTTTCTGGGGATCCCGCCTGCAAAGATGGGGGGCTTTCGACGGTCAAGGGCCGAGGGGTTGTGCCCGGGCTGAGGGACGGAGGCCTGGCAAAGGGCGCCCTGTTCCGATCCCGCCCATGGAAACCCGCTTTCGGACTCCTCTTGGTGATCGCCCAGCTGGGTCTGCCGGTTCTCCACGACCTGGAGCTGGGCCGCCATTCCCACGTTGGGGAAACGGGGCTTTGGGCCCACCCGTGCGCGCCGGGCGACGGCTCTGCGGTCCTCGTGGCGCAACGGGTCCATCAGGGCCACGGTCACGACCCGGCCACTTGCCCTGTCTGCAGGGCGGCACTTCAGCATCGGCATTTCCTCTCGGTTTCAGCATGCGCGGTCCCCTGGATGATTCCGGCGCAGCGGGCGGCCGATCCGCACGTATGGACCTGGCCGGGGTCCGCATGTCTCCCATCCACGGCGACCCCCAGGGCGCCTCCCATCCATTCTTGATCCTCATCCCGTAAGACAACCTGAGCGATGCCCATCACCCATGGGGGGGAGGATTGCCCGGGCGGCGCCAGCGGGAAAGGAGCTTCAACGCACCGAATGGGAGGATACGAACATGTCCTGGAGAGGCACTTGTGCGGCGTCAATCTTGACGCTGCTCTGGCAGGGGGGCATGGGCGCGTTGCCAGGATACGCGCAGTCGGGAAGCCCGGATCTGGAATCCCTGAGGCAGGAGATCCAGAAGGTCAAGACCGAGTTCCGACAGGTGTTGGAGGAGAAGGAACGCCGCATCGAGGCCCTGGAAAAGCAGCTCAAGGAATTGAAGGTCCAGGGACAGTCCCACGGCCAGGGTGCCGTTGCCGCCCTGGACAAGGCGGTGGAGGAGGCGCGATCGAAAGAGGGGGAGACGCTGCCGACAGACCGGGGCGACATCCTCTCCAAACAGGTGGGCGGGGCGACCCTCCGGCTCATGGATCTCGCGGCGGTCGTCAACGCGGTCGGAGGGACTTCCACAAAGGGGTCGGAGCAGATCGAGACCCTCCAGGGTGGCGCCCATGACCCCAAACGGCGAGGGTTCACTTTTCAGCAGCTGGAACTCTCCATGTTGGGGGCCGTGGATCCTTACTTCACAGCCGAGTCCCACGTCGTCGTGACGGAAGAGGGCCTGGAGCTGGAGGAGGCCTTTGCCACGACCAGGGCCCTGCCCTGGGGCCTGCAGGCCAAGGCGGGGTACTACTTGACCGAGTTCGGTCTGATCAATCCGACGCATCCCCACGCGTGGGCCTGGATCGACCAACCCATCATCAACACCCGTCTGTTTGGGGGCGACGGCATGCGAAACGCAGGGACCCGGCTGGGGTGGCTCACGCCCCTCCCCTGGTCCAGCGAGCTTCGCCTTGGGGTGCAGGACCCGCGCGGAGGCACCATGCCCAGCTTCCTGGGCGAGGGACTGGGCCATCACCATCACGGCGGAGAAGAGGATCACGAGGAGGGGATCGGAGGCAGGCCCATCGTGGACCGAGACGTGAGAGCTCTCAAGGACCTGGTCTATTCGGGCCGCTGGATCAACGCCTTCGATCTGACCGATTCCGTCTCCGCGCGGTTGGGTCTGTCCGGTCTGTACGGTCCCAACAACTCGGGGTCCGACGGCCGAACCTGGATCTACGGGGCCGACCTGACGCTAAAGTGGCGCCCGCGGGATGCGGCCCGAGGATGGCCCTTCTTGACCTGGCAGAGCGAGGTCATGGGCCGGGATTTCCGTGCGGGCGGATTCACTCATGAAGGGGAGCGCGTGCCGGGCAGTACCCTGCGGGACTGGGGGTTGTACACGCAGCTACTGTGGGGGATCCGGCGACCGTGGGCCGCGGGGCTG
>CAZEPJ010000122.1:0-1615 GCA_964514105.1 uncultured Desulfarculaceae bacterium
CCAGGGCCTGGATGGTCACGCACTTGGAAAAGCGGGACCAGCAGTTCTCCTTGGAGCAGTGGCTGTGGCGCTCTTCGCCCTCCATCCGAATCGAGTGGGACGGACATACGCTGCAGCATTGAAGTATCATCGGGAACCTCCGCCGCTGGGCTCTACGACATGGGACATGGCGAGGAAGTACCGCGCCTGATGCTCGAAAAGGCTCCGCCCGTTGAGACCCCTTTTGTCCCTTGGTAAGTATTTGAAATTAAGTCCTTTTACGACCACAACTCAGACCGCGTTCACACCACGGCCAACGGATCCTTGCGGCTCCAGTTAGCCAGAGCCGGCCCGGACTTCCCATTGGATGTCGTTCAGTCTGTGGAGAAGGTCCACACGGATCGTCCCAGGAGAACCCCCAGGACCAAGAGCACTCTACCCGCTCTTCTTGACGCCTCTGTTACGGAATCCCGACAAGCGCGCGAAGCGGACGGCCGTTTCCGGGGCAGCGCCTTCAATCCCCGGGCCGGGGGGCAGTGGTCTTCCTCTCCGTGCCGCTCGCCCTCGCCCCATCACCGGACATCCGGTCGCACTTGGAACGCGCGAGACGGATCCCCGCATCCTGGAAGAAACTAGCCCGAACCCCTCAGGGACGAGGCGCCGCGCGGGGAAACACGCAGCTCTTCAGAATGCTCCCCCATGCGCCTCTCCAGCTCCGCCACCTTCTTCTCCAGCATCGCGCGACGGGCCGTCTCGGCTTGAAGCCGCCGCTCCAGATCCCTCACGGATTCTCCATCCGCACCACGCAGGAGAGTGGAAGCCATTGACTCCAGGGTCGAGCGAAGGGCCTCGATCGCGGCGAGAACGCGATTCCACCCGGGCTCCGTCGCCGAACGGTCCTCCTGGGACGGGGGGTTCGCCTGCCCCACCAGTTCCCAGATGGGCTGCTCCCTGACCACGGCCTCCACCACATCTCGCCCGATCCTGCTCAGATCGTCGGCCATGCCGTAGATCAGACAACTGTGGCACAGGGCGTTGATCAGGCGTGGAAGCCCCCGTGTGTGCGCGTATATGGCCTCCAGGGCCGGGCCATCGAACAGATCCGGGTCCGGGCCTCCCGCGCGCTTCAGGCGATGGCGAATGTACCCTCCGAGATCCTCCCCATCCAGGGGATCCAGGTGATAGCTCACCTCCACACGCTGCGCCATCTGGCGCAGTTCAGGACGCCGGAGCCTCTCCCTGAGGCCGGGTTGGCCCACCAGGATCACCTGAAGGAGGGGGTCGCTTCCCCCATCCAGGTTCGAGAGCATCCGGAGTTCCTCGATACACTCCACGGAGAGATTCTGGGCCTCGTCCAAGATGAGCGTGGTATGCCGTCCCCTCTGAAACTCGGAGACCATGAAGCGCCCGAGGGCCTCGTGGAGCTCGGGCTTGCTCAGGTGCTCGTGGGGGATGGAGAACTCCTGACACAGGCCGCGAAGGAGTTCCTCGGGGCTCAGGCTCGTCTGAGAGAGAAGAGCCAGGGGAAACTCCTCGTCGTGGGATTTCAACAAGTGGTTGAGCAGCGTGGTCTTTCCAGTACCCGCCTCGCCCGTGATGACCACGAAGCCGGCCCGGCTCACGATCCCGTACTCCA